>DAOUAC010000137.1:0-35230 GCA_034434155.1 Anaerolineaceae bacterium | reverse complement strand
CATCCTTTCTCTGGGCCGCACGCCCTGCCCCCTGCGCTGGCGGCGGGGGGGCATCTCTGGGTTGTGAAGCAGGACGAAGATCACCCTGAAAAGCGCGAATTCTGCCAGAAGATGGGCCTGGGGTATGAGTTGATCTGTCATGAGGCGCTGGCGGGGTTTCTGATGGATCCGCCGACGGCTCGGAGGGACGATGGGCGCAGGCAGGTTCTCGTGACCGGCAGTTTTGACTGGCTGCACACCGGTCACGTGCGTTTCTTTGAAGAAGTCTCTGCTTTTGGCCGCCTGACGGTGGTCGTGGGGCATGACGCGAACATCACGCTGTTAAAAGGCCCCGGCCACCCGCTCATCCCACAGGAAGAACGCCTGTACATGGTTCAGGCCATCCGCTACGTTGACCAGGCGCTGATTTCTACAGGTCACGGCTGGCTGGATGCCGAGCCGGAACTGGAGCGGCTGAAGCCAGACATTTACGCCGTCAACGAAGAAGGCGACCGGCCCGAAAAACGCGCCTACTGCGCGGCGCACGGGATTGAATACCGGGTGTTAAAACGCGAACCCAAAGCCGGACTGCCGCGCCGTTCCAGCACGGAGTTAAGAGGGTTTTAGAATATAAGAGGAGGACGGCAGGATGAAAGCCGGTATTTTAACCAATGACTGCGAGATTGGCCTGGGGAGCGCCCCCGACCCGCAGATTAAGCCGGATGAAATTTTGGTGCAGTCGCAGTTTGCCGGGATTTGCGGCACGGATCATCACATCTACCTGGGTGAGTTCCACAACCGGGTGCGCTTTCCGGCCATTTTGGGCCACGAGTTCGGTGGGGTGGTGGTGGAAGTGGGCAAAGAAGTGCGCGGGTTTCGGGTGGGCGACCGGGTGGCAGTGGACCCGATCTTATGGTGCGGGAGCTGTCCGGCCTGCCTGACGGGGCATCACAACGCCTGCCAGACGCTCAAGCTGTTGGGGGTAGACCTGGACGGCGGTTACGGGCAGTACGTAGCCGCGCCGGCCAGCCACGCCTATCTGCTGCCGGAGAGCATTCCCATGCGGCATGCGCCAATGGTGGAGATGTATGGGCTGGGCAATCACGTGCTGCGGCGGGGACACGTGGAGTTGGGCGAGACGGTGGTGATCTTGGGGGCGGGCAAGCTGGGCCTCTCTGTGTTGGATGTACTGTGCCACAGCGCCGGCCCGGTGACTTCGGTGGTGGCCGATTTGCAACCCTTCCGGCTGGAAGTGGCGCGCAAACTAGGGGCCGAACATGCCATCAATATATTAGAACAGGACCCGCTGGCCTACGTGATGGAACTGACCGGCGGAGTGGGCGCGGACGTTGTGATCGAATGCGTGGGGCATTATCACCTGCCCGCCGGCCAGGAGCCGCCGCTGGCTCAGGCGGTGAAGATGATCCGCAACGGCGGGCGGATTGTGACCGCCGGGTTGGGCGAGCAGTTGACACCGGTGCACTTCAAGACGCTGGTCATCAAAGAAGCAGAGATCATCGCTACGCGCGTTACCCAAGGGGAATTTCCGCGGGCGATTAAGATGATGGCGAAGGGTTTGCTGCACCCCGAACTGTTGATCACCGAGCAGCAGCCTCTGCGCGAGATTGGCGAGGCTTTTGCCAAAGTGGACCGCGCAGACCCCCAAACGATCAAAGTTGTGCTGGACGTGCAGGATGCATAGCAGAGAAGAGGGCGGCTGGTGATGCTGGTCTCGGTTCAAGATATCGCCATCCGAGTGGGCGAGCGAACCTATTTTGAGCATACGTGCTGGGACATCGAAAGGGGCGAGCATTGGGCCATCCTGGGGCCAACGGGGGCGGGGAAATCGGTGCTGGGGCGGGCGCTGGCGCGCCAACTGCCGCTGGCGCATGGGCAAATCCTCTATTTTTTCGATGGGCCGGGCCGCCCCTATTTAAACCGGCATGAGGTAGCGGTTTTTTCAGCCGAAACGCACCGCGAATTTTTGCGCCAGTTCGCGGGGTATTATCAGGCGCGCTGGCAAAGCTTTGAGGGAGACACTGCGCCCACCGCGGCCGGGCTGTTGGAACACCAGAGCCTTTTCGCGCAGTCTCCGTACGAAATACTGCCGCAGGGTGAGGTGGAACGCTTCAGGCAGAAGCGTGAGGAGATCATCGCCTTGTTTGGCCTGGAGCCACTGCTGGGGCGCAAGGTTCACCTGCTCTCACACGGAGAAGGGCGCAAGGTGTTTCTGGCTCGTCTGCTGCTGCGTTCACCCCGGCTGTTGATTCTGGATGATCCCCTCACCGGGCTGGATGAAGGCACGCGGCGGCGCTGGCAGGCGGCCCTAGAGACACTGTTGGAGCGGCAGGAGCCTGCCATCTTGCTGATTACCTCGCATGGCGAAGAGATACCCGCCCGGATTGGCCGGGTGCTGGTGGTGGAAGAAGGGCGCGTGGTCGCGCAGAGAGAAAGGGGCCTGACGGCGCAAAGGTACAGCCCGGCGCGGCCAGACGGGTCTCACGATCACGCGGCTTTGGATGGGATGGTGGAGCAGTACGCCGCGGCACTGCGCGAGCAGGGCGAGGCTCACCCCGGCGGGCCGGCGCTGGTGAAGATGGAGAACGTCTCGGTTGCCTACGGCGAGACCGAGATACTAAGCGCCATCAACTGGACCGTCCGGCAGGGCGAGCGTTGGGCGCTGTTGGGAGCCAATGGGGCGGGGAAATCAACGCTGTTGAGCCTGATTCTGGCAGACAACCCGCAGGCCTATCGCAACGCGATCACCCTGTTTGGGCGGCGGCGGGGAAGCGGCGAAAGCATTTGGGAGATCAAGCGCCGGATTGGGTGGGTTTCGCCAGAGCTGCACATCTTTTACGAAAAGACGGCCACCTGCCGCGACGTGGTGGCGTCTGGCTTCTTTGACTCGGTGGGGCTGTATCATCAGGCCACAGCGGAACAGTCGGCGGCGGTAGATGGGTGGATGCGCGGCCTGGGAATCTTTAGCTGGGCGGCGGCCCCGTTTGAGACGCTTTCGAGCGGTCAGCAGCGGATGGCGCTGTTGGCGCGCGCGCTGGTTAAAAACCCTCCCCTGCTGGTGCTGGACGAACCCTGCCAGGGCTTAGACGACGATCACCACGCGCGGTTCGTACAGATGGTGGATGAGATTTGCGACCGGGTTCCTATCACGCTTATTTATGTGACGCACTACCGAGAAGAACTACCGGCGGCGATCACTCACTGTTTGCGGCTGGAACGCGGGCGGGTGCTGGAGAGCGGCCCACTGCCAGAGTGCTGAAAATGTGACCTCGGCTACCGGTCAATATGACCTCGCTCACATGCAAATTCACGCTGATTTTTCAATAATAAGACCCGATGCTCAGCCATTTTATTTAAGAAGACCTGTGGTTGAGCTACCATACAGCGGAGGATTTTGCATGCAAATTTTAACTGACCGAGGCAGCGACTTTTCTGAACAGCAGTTGGCAGGGCTAAAGGTTCACTTCGTCCCAATGAAGCTGACTCTGGACGGCATAACCTATTCCAGCGGCGAAGACATCAGCGCGGCGGAATTTTACGATTTACTCTCGACAACGAATAGTTTTCCGACCACCTCACAGCCATCGGTGGGCGAGTTTGTGGAAATCTTTAAGCGGCTGGCAAAAGAAGACCCGGATATCTTCTTTATTCACGTTTCTTCGGGGTTAAGCGGAACGTTTAGCTCAGCGCAAACGGCAGCCGCGATGGTTCCTGAAGCCAACGTGACCTTTTGGGATACGAAAACGCTTTCCTGCCCTGAAGCGTGGCAGGTAGAAGCGGCCGCCTGCGCGCTGAACGCCGGCTGGCCGATGGAACGCGTGCTGGCCCGCCTGGGAGAAATCCGGCAGGCGTGCGAGGGGATGTACACGCTGGACACGCTCAAATATTTGATTCACGGCGGCAGGATCAGTCATATGAAGGGCCTGTTGGCTTCGGTACTGCAAATCCGCCCGGTGATTGGGGTAGAGAAAGACAGCGGGAAGTACTATACGCTGGCGCAGGAGCGCACCACCAAACGCGCCATTCAGAAGATGGTGGAACTGGCGGCTCGCTTTTACCCGGAAGGCAGCCCGGTGCGGGTGCAACTGCTGCATGGCAAGAACCCGGAGGCCCTGGCTCTGCTGCGCGAAGAGGCGACGAAGCGCCTGAACTGCGTGTGGACTCCAACGGTTACGGTTGCGCCGATTTTGGGCGCGCACACCGGCGGCAGTCTGGTGGGGATGGCGGTGGGGCCGACGCATTTATTCGAGGATATTCCCGGCGTGGTGATGAGCGAAGTCCAGGAGCAGTACGCGGGGGTTCCCGTTTGAGCAGGCACTTATCTTCCTGTACACTGAGGGAAGGGCCCCTCAATGTACAGGAAAATACGGAACACGATCTTTGAGCAAACGAGAAGGCAGACGTGCTGGCCGGCCCGCGTGCTTCAACGCAAGCGCAGCAAAGAGCGAAACGAGTATTTCGGGATGGCATCCAAACGATAAGGCCGATCCTTCAGGATAGATTCAGCTGCGAGCAGGCCGCTTTGAACTGCCGGACGGATGCCTTCACCCATGTCGAGGGTAGCCAGCCCGGCGGAATCGCCCACGAGGAAGGCATTGCCTTTGCGCACCTGGGGTAGTTTGAGGCGCACGTAGTAGGAATGCGCTTCGGGTTCGTAGGTATGCCCGCGCACGAGACCCATGCGATCCAGCTTTTCAACCAGGCGGTTCCAGTGGTTTTTTAGATTATCCCCATTGGCGTTGAGCTGTTCGGCCTTGCCGCCCACCCCTACGTTGAGAATACCGTTGGCTTTTGGCACATACCAGGCATAGCCCGGCAGGCGGTCTTCAAAAAACCACAGCCAGCAGCGGTCATCAGTGTAGTCGTAGGGGAATTCCTGTTCGGTAGCGACGATTAAATGCTGCCGGTCTTTGGGATTATCTTTTTTGAACAGGGTACGGTAAACAGGGCAGTAGGTTCCGCCGGCGCCGACCAGGTAGCGGGCGTAGAACTGCCCATCCACCTCATAGCCATCGCCGGTGGGAGTAATGTTCTTGACGGTATGCTGGCGGAATTCCGCGCCAGAACGGCGGAGCAGCCAGTCATCGAACTCTACGCGGCGAATGGCGTGTTGATGAGTGGGCAATTTAAAGGTGAAGCCGCGAATGGAGACCTGGAAAGACCGGAAGGTGGTAAAGCCGTGGGGGTAATCGGAGGGGCTGAAAGCCAGGTCTGTGAGGATCTCAGGGGTGAGCCAGCCAGCGCAAGGCTTAACGCGCGGGAAGGCGTGCTGGTCGAGGATCAGACAATCCATGCCGGCCTGGCGCAAACGCCAAGCGCAAGCCGAGCCGCTGGGGCCGCCGCCAACGATGAGAACATCCGTCCGGATCATCGCCGGCCTCTAGCTGAAGCGGCAATCGGGCTGAGGCTGACCCTGGGGGGTCATCACAATCTGCCATAACTGCATGTGCCGGGCGCGGAAGCCGCCGGCACTGCTGAGCAGGTAGAAGCGCCACATGCGGTAGAAGCGGTCGCCGTACTTTTGCCGGAGGCCGGGCCAGGCTCTCTCAAAGTTGGCGTGCCAGGCCATGAGGGTTTTGTCGTAGTTCGGGCCAATGTTGTGCCAATCTTCCATTACGAAGATGTCTTCCATAGCTTTGCCCAGTTGAGCGATGGAAGGGAGCATACCGTTGGGGAAGATGTATTTGTCTGTCCAGGGGTCAGCGGCAGTGACGCTGACATTGCCGCCAATGGTGTGGACAAAGGCCAGGCCGTCATCCTTGAGGCAGCGCCGGGCGACCTGCATATAGGTGCGGTAATTTTTATAGCCGACGTGTTCCATCACGCCAATGGAGATGACGCGGTCATACTTGCCCTGCACCTCGCGGTAATCTTGCAGGCGCAGTTCAACGGGCAGGCCCTTGCACAATTCTGTGCCCAGCGCCACCTGTTCTTTAGAGACCGTTACCCCCAGCACCGAAACGCCGTACTTTTCGGCGGCGTATTTGGCAAAGCTTCCCCAACCACAACCCAATTCCAGAACGGTCATGCCGGGTTCCAGGCCGATTTTCTTACAGACCAGTTCCAGCTTGGCTTCCTGGGCCTCGTCCAGATTACGGGCGTTCTTCCAGTAAGCGCAGGTATAGTTGAGGCGCTTGTCGAGCATGGCGCAGTACAGATCATTGCCCAGGTCGTAATGGCGCTCGCCGACCTCATAGGCCCGCCTGGAGGACTGCCGGTTAAAGAGCTTGCTTTGCAGGACCTGGAGCATGATCCGCCAGCTGCCTTTTACTTTGGTATCCAGGCGGGCGCTCAAAACGCGGTAAATGAATTGATCAATGGCCTCGCAGTCCCACCATCCTTCCAGGTAGGCTTCGCCCAGGCCCAGGTAGCCATCTCGCAAGATGCGCTCGTAGGCGCGTTTATCATGGATTTGGATATCCCAGGGGTTGGGCCCATTGGCCTGAACGCCAGCGAGATCCAACAAGCCAAGTATGGTTTTTTCGGACTCTTGTATCGCCATGATACCTCCTCCACGCAAACATGGACAAGTGGTTGATCAATTCTGAGTATTATATGGCAAAAAATTAAAACCCTTGTCAAGTCTGGGGGCTACGGGCTTTGCTTATGTAAATACGGATGACAACCGATGCGCAGATGGAGGTGGTTTTCGGGGCTTTAGTTACTAATCGCGGGCGCCCGGCGCAGATACCGGTTGGAATGCAACTGTTGGAGCATAAAATCGGCCAGATCGGCGCGGGTGATGCGCATTCCCATGCCCTTGCCCACCATACCGACTTTGACCTGGCCGGTTTTGGGGTCATCGGTGAGCATGGGGACGCGCACAATGGTCCAATCCAGGTCGCTGGCGCGCACCAGGGCAACGGTTTTAGCCATATCTGCGTAGACGTTGCGCGCGGCGGCCTTGAGAAGCAAGTTGATGAGGCGGTTGAACAGTTTTGGGGCATCCTCTGGGTCGCCCACGCCGGCCCCGGCGGAGAGGATCAGGCGTTTGACGCGGTGTTTGCGCATGGCGTTGAGGATGGCCTGGGTTCCCTGGCAGATCTCAAAGGTAGGGCGGTTATGGGTGGGGCCCAGCACGCTCAGGACGGCGTCTGCCCCGGCAATGACCTGCTCAACGCGGGTGGGATCTGTGACGCTGCCGGGGATAATGGTTAGATGGTCATGTTGGAGGGGCAGTTTGGCCGGGTCGCGGGCGAGGATGGTGACGGAATGGCCTGCGTCTAACGCCTGGCGAAGTAAATGCTGACCGGTACGTCCGGTTGCGCCAAAAATTGCGAGCTGCATAGGGTTCCTCTGGATTAGGTTGTGGGATGACATTCGTCTGGGCCACAACCGAATTTTTATGATCTTGTTCATGAGTATAAAGAACGGTCTATATATTGTCAAGGCGTAGGGCTGACCGTATAATGTGGCTATCGGTGAAGCGTTCCAAAGGAATAAGGAGAAGGCATGGCAGCGAACATTCTGGTATTGGGCGCGCTGGGCAATGCAGGCGCAGAAGTGGTGAAAGCATTACAGGCTCAGGGTGCATCTGTGCGGGCCGGGGATCTATTTCCAGAGAAGGCCCGCGAGCGTTTTGGCAGGGGCGTTGAGGTGGCGGCCTTCGATTTTGGCAACCCCGCCACCTATCCGGCGGCCTTGCAAGGGATTGAACGCGTTTTTTTGCTGCGCCCGCCCCAAATTGCAGACGTGAAAAGATGTCTATTCCCGGCCATTGATGCGGCCAAAGCCGCCGGGGTGAAGCATTGTGTATTCCTGTCGTTGATTGGGATTGAGCAGAACAGGGTTGTTCCGCATTACAAGGTGGAGCAGTATCTGAAGGCATCTGGGCTGGATTATACTTTTCTGCGCTGTTCGTTCTTTATGCAAAACCTCAACACCACTCATCGCGCCGAGATTCGCGACCTGGATGAAATCTACATTCCGGTGGGCAAGGCGCGCACCAGCTTTATTGACGTGCGCGATATTGGCGCAGCGGCCGCCGCTGTACTAACCCAGGCAGGACATGAAAACCAGGCTTACGACCTGACCGGCCCAGAGGCGCTGGATTATTACGAGGTAGCGGATTTATTCACCAAAGAATTGGGCCGTAAGATCACCTACCGCAATCCTTCCTTAGCGGCCTTCTTTGTGCGGCAGATGCGACAGCGCCCGTTGATGTTCGCCCTGGTGACGACCTGGTTATACGCCAACACGCGCAGCGGGATGGCCGCACAGGTGACAAACACGGTACGCCGGATCACGGGGCGCGAGCCGATTTGCATGGAACAGTACATTCGAGACTACCGGAACTGCTGGGTAAAATCGGAATAACCGCCTCTCTCTCTGTTTCAGAGAGCCTCTCCCATATCTATCTATTTGGTCGTTTACTGAATTGTGTGTGAATTGCGGGGCGCAACTCGCAATTTACACACAATTTGAAATACCCCCATCTATTTTGATGGGCATTGGCTACCTGCGTGTGCGCGGCTGGGCGGAGTAAAAATTGGTTATTGACTCTGGGGGTATTTCTTGCTATAGTATGCATGTAACCCGCTTTAGCGCATAATCCAGATAATTGGAAAATGCAAAAAAAGCGAAAGAGAGGAAAAAGGGATGCCTATTTTTGGTCAGGACGACTTTCAGCCAGCGGCTCCGCCCGCCATTCGAGTTGCTTTGGAACCTGCGCTCAACGTTTTTCAAAGCCTGATGATGCTGGTGAAGCAAGACCAGCTTTCGGGGCTGCCCGAATGGGTTTACCGCACCTATCAGACGATGAGCGAGGTCGAGCGGCAGAACAACGCGCTCGTGGTGATTGGGCTGCATTATGCCGTGGCCCCACGCGAAAGCTGGAACAGTTTTCCGGCGTATATTGATTATCTGTCACGCGCCAACCCGGTGATGCTGCGCGACCGCATGATTGATATTTACGATGAAATGCCGCCGGAAGGGGTCGCCGAGGGTGAGGTCATCCACCGCCAACAGGCTTTGCAGTCCGAAGAAAACTACATCCGCTATTTGCAGCAGCGGTTCTGCGCCGGCTCGGTAGATGAAGAGATCGAAGCGCGCGCCTACCACTACGTTATTGACCCGCCGGCCATGCAAAAGCTGATCGTTGAACACCTGTGGAATATGTGGGGCAAGTACCTGAAGGATGAATGGGAGCGCACCCGGCCAATGCTGCAAGAAGTGGTGCGCGCCTACCGCCAGGTGGACTTCCGGCACATGACGCAAAGCGAGGCTGTGCGCCTGATCACCGGGCATGAGGACATTCCTGGAACCTGGGCAAAGCGCCTGGGGCCAAACCAACGGGTGATCTTCGTCCCCAACCCGCATACCGGCCCGTACGTCTCCAAAGCCTATATCCAGGACGCCGGTGAAGAAACGCTGGTGGCCTTCTTCGGCGCGCGCCTGCCGCGTGAACTGGCGACCAATACGCCGGAGATCAGCCGGGCTGAGATGGTTACCCGCCTGAACGCCCTGGCAGACGATACGCGGCTTGGGATTCTGCGCCTGATCGCCGAGCGTGGGGAACTGCGCTCACAAGATATCATCCAACTACTAGAGCTAAGCCAGTCGGCGGCATCGCGCCACTTATCACAGCTCAGCGCGACCGGCTACCTGATCGAACGGCGCTGTGACGGCGCCAAATGTTACGCGCTCAACCCGGAGCGCATTCAGGATACGCTGAACGCGATTGCAAGTTTTCTGATGATCGAAGAGAGGAGCGTTTTATGAACCACCCTATTGTTGATGTTTACATCCAGCAGGCCCGCCGGCGTGATGACGTGGCCGCCGCTGCTCACTACCGGTTGGTGAAGGAAGCAGAACGAACCTACGTCCCCCGCCCCGCCCACCTGAGTCTGCGCCCCCTGGCAGTGCCGCTGGCCCACGCGCTGGCCTGGTTGGGCAACCGGCTGACCGCCTGGAGCTGCAGCTTGCAGTCGCGCTATCTCGTCACCGAGCGGTCTGCTGCTCCCTGCGCCAGCGACTGAAGCCACCAAGGCGTTTGAATGACCGGGGTGTCACTGCGAGCGCAATCCGCAGTGACACCCCTTATTTATTCCCCTTTGGGTGGAGGGAAGCGGTAGGCTTTCGCCAAACCGCCAGAAGCCGTTTCACGGTAGAGTGAAGGCAGATCGTGGCCGGTTTGCTTCATCACCGCCACGACTTCATCAAAAGATACGCGGTGGCTGCCATCGGAATAGATCGCAAAGTTGGCACAGGAAACGGCGCGGGTAGCGGCAAACACATTGCGCTCAATGCATGGGATCTGAACGAGGCCATCCACCGGGTCGCAGGTCAGACCGAGGTGATGTTCCAAACCCATTTCTGCCGCGTATTCCACCTGGCGCACCGCGCCGCCCAAAAGCTGAGCGGCGGCTCCGGCGGCCATGGCGCAGGCGGCCCCGATTTCTCCCTGGCAGCCCACCTGAGCGCCAGAAATAGAAGCGTTGTGCTTGATAAGATTGCCGATCAGCCCGGCAGTCGCCAGGGCGCGCAGGACGGCCTCTTCGCGGCACTGCACATTTTCCTGAATGTGACGCAGTACAGCCGGCACGACTCCGCAGGAGCCGCAGGTCGGCGCGGTGACAATTTCGCCGCCAGAGGCGTTTTCTTCCGCCGCCGCCAGGGCATAAGCCGGCAGAAAGCCCTGCTGTACGAAGTTCGGCCCGTGCAGGCCGGCTTTACGGTAGTACATCCAGGCTCGGCGCGGCAAGCCCAGGCCGCCGGGCAGTACGCCTTCCGCGTGAATGCCGCGATCAATGGCGGCCCACATTACCCGTTTGACTTCCGCCAGGGCATCCCACAGGCCGGGGCCTTCGCGGGCCTCGACATATTCCCACAAGGCCATGCCATGCTGGGCGCAAAATTTAAGGATATCGCGCATCGTTGTCAGATCATAGACGGCTTGAACAGGAGCAGGCGCTTCATCTTCGGTTTGCAGTGCACCGCCGCCGGTGCTGTAGACGCGCCACATCCCCAAGCTGCGCCGCTCACCATCCAGGGCTTCAAAGACCATCCCATTGGGGTGGAGAGGCAGTTCCTCATCGGGTTTCCACAAAATTTCTACTGGGAGGGGGTAGAGGGCCTGTTCAATGGCGATATCCGTCATGTGACCGCGCCCGGTGGCGGCCAGACTGCCAAAGAGCGTTACCCGAAAGGCAACTGCGTTTGGGTAACGCTCGCGAAAGCGTTCCGCCGCCCGGCGCGGCCCTATGGTGTGGCTGCTGGAAGGCCCGCGCCCAATGCGATAGAGTTCTTTGATCGATTCCATACCAGTAAGTCTTTCCTTTTTTGATAAATCCGGGCATAAGTTTATCACGTTTGGCGCGGTGGTTTGGAACCACGTGCCAAACGCCGGGCTATTTTGATATTATTCTGAACTTTGTCTATCGTTTTTCAAATACAGACGGCTTAAACTATATGCAGGTTTTATTTGAAATATTGGTAAGGAGGTTCGATGTCACAGACCTTTGATACTCCCCTCTACAGCAGTGATCAGAGCATTGACCGGGTGTTGAATGCCGGTCTGCCAGTCGTGCTGGTATTTCTGGATGGGCCTACTCCCCACGGATTGGAGCAGGCCATGAAGGCCCTGGCGAAAAAAGAGGCTGGCAAGTTGTTGGTCGTGCAGGTGAACGGCAAAGACAGCCCGCAGACGGCGCGCCGCTTTGGCGTTGCTGATTTTCCGGCAGTGGTCACGGTGAAAGACGGCCAGCTCCAGAGCAAAGCGGCCCCGGCGAGCGGCACAGACCTGGAGCGCCACGCCAGCTACCTGTTGGGCCAGGGGCCGCGGCCCGAACCTCAGCCGCAGACGCCCCGGTCCGAAACCGTTTTCTCGCAGCGGCCGGCCAGCCCCACTGGAACAGAGGGCCGGCCGGTGACGGTGACGGATGCTTCGTTTGAGCAGGAAGTGATGCGCTCTCCACTGCCCGTGGTGGTGGACTTTTGGGCCCCGTGGTGCGGCCCCTGCCGCATGGTAGCGCCCACGCTGGATAAGCTGGCCCGCGAATGGAACGGCAAAGTGAAGATCGCCAAGATCAACGTGGACGAAAACCCGCAGGTGGCCGGCAGGTACGGGGTTACGAGCATCCCGACGATGATGGTGGTGATTGGCGGAAAGATTGTTGATCGCTGGGCAGGCGCACTGCCAGAAGGGCCCCTGCGCAGCCGCCTGGCGGGGAAGATTCCGCTCTAACGGTTAGCTGGGCGGGTCGCTAAATAGCCTTCCAGAAAGCCTTCGGCCAGGCGCGGAAGCATCTCAACGGCATAGCCACCTTCCTGCACGAGCAGGGTGGGCAGTCCTAACGCCGCGATCCGGCTGCCCATGGCCGTAAACACGGCTGCATCCACCCGGAAGGCGCTGAAGGGGTCGCCGTGGTAGGCATCATAGCCGAGCGAGACCACGAGCGCGGCGGGCTGGAAAGCGCGCACGGTCGTCAACAGCGTATCTAACGCCAGGAGGTAGTCGGTAGAATCGGTGCCGGGGCGCAGGGGGTAGTTGAGCGTACTGCCGGGGGCCTGGGGGCCGCCGGTTTCGTGGGCGTAGCCGCTGAAATAAGGAAAATCCAGGTTGGGGTCGATGTGGAGCGAAGCATACAACACGCGCGGCTCGTTCCAAAAGATTTGCTGGGTGCCGTTGCCGTGGTGATAGTCTACATCGAGGATCGCGACGCGCCCCAACGACAGCAGACGGTGCGCTCCCAGGGCCGCGTTGTTGAGATAACAGTATGAGCCAAAGAAATCTGGCCCGGCGTGGTGACCGGGGGGACGGCACAGCGCGTAGACGCAGTCGGCTTCGCCGCGCAGTAGAATTTCAGCGCCCAAGAGAGCCAGGCCGGCGGAGGAAAGGGCCGCCTGCCAGGTTCCGCGCCCAATTGGGCTGTAGGGGTCGGTACAAAATTCGCCCATGCGTCCGGCCAGGGTCTTGGGCAGATTCGCCATGGACAGACGGATGGGGTAAAACTCTGGGTAAAGGTAATGGTCGCCGCCCTGGGCCGCAGAGACCATGCGAAGCTGGTCGAGCATCTCGACATCGTGAACCAATAAGAGGTCATCAATCGAAGCCTGGCGGTTCGAGCGTGTGGGCACTCCCACGCCACGCGTTGTCAGATAGCGGTATAACATCTCGATGCGTTCGGGCGACTCGCGGTACGGGACGATTCTGCCCTGGTCGAACTCATTTAAAGGCGCATGTAAAACGTGATCGGGTGAATATAAGAGTGGGATTGGGCTGGACATATTACAAAACGCGGTACTTCTGGACTGCTTCAAATAAAGCCAATAAATTCTCAACCGGGGTGCGGGCCTGAATGTTGTGAATAGGGTTGAAGACGAACCCACCGCCCCTGCCAAAGATCTGCATGCGCTCGCGCACCTGGGCGCGCACTTCTTCGGGAGAGCCGAAGGGCAAGACTCGCTGGGTGTCGATCCCGCCGCCCCAAAAAGAGATCAACCTGCCGAAATTGTTCTTTAAGGCAGACGGTTCCATGCCCGCCGCCGAGGTCTGGACCGGGTTGAGGATGTCGAAACCGGCTTCGATAAAGTCTGGGATGAGCGCCGCGACCGACCCGCACGAGTGGATAAAGCTCTTCCAGGTGGTGTTTTGGTGAATCCACTGGTTCACCTGGCGGTGGAAGGGCATGAAGAGGTTACGGTAGGTCTTCTTGGAAATAAAAGGCCCGTTTTGCGTGCCAAAATCGGTTCCGGTAACGAACACAGCCGTCACCTTATTTCCGACCACCTGGTAGATGCGCTCCAGGTTGGCGAGGCCGATCTCGCATTGTTTCTCGAAGACCTTCCAAACATAGTCACGCCGGCTGACGATGCTGACGTACCATTCCTCAACATCGCGGATGCCGCGCGGGTTCTTCAACCAGGGAGCGGGGACAAGGGCGATATCGCCAAAGGCCGTGCCGCCAAAGCTGGCAAGGATGGCCCGGTCGGTATGGGTATAGAGGTCTTCGGCGGCGCGCTCGAAGTACGCCAGATCCTGGTCGGAGATCGGCCCGAACTCTTCGAGATTTTCCAATGGGTCGAACCGGTTTTCGTCAATGGGCGGCTGGCGAATGATCGCGTCAAAGAAGTAGCCGCCGGCGGGCATGCGCCCAGAGGGAGGGGCCGAGCGGTCGCCTTCCGGGTACATGAGCAGTTCACCGTTGGGTTCGGGTTCGGTGTTAAAAGCCTCAGGAACCAGGACGGGAGTGCCGTCAAAAGTGGTCCAGGGCTTCCAGTTTTCATTGTAAAAGCCGAACATGGTGCGCGGGCCAGGCAGAGCGACCACATCCACCCCCAGGGCATCTTGCAGGTCGGGGGCAATTTCGCCAAGCATCTGATAGGGTTCAATGACTTTGACCGGCGTGCCGGGAGGGTCAAGCTGAAGGGCCTGGCGCAGGAGATAAACGGAGCTGACGTGCATACCGGTAACGGCACTGCCGCCGATATCGAGCGGGACGCAGTCGGGCTGTTGGTGATTGAGAGACATTTGCACGCGCTGGCGAGCGTTCATGGGTGGTTTCCTCTGCTTTGTATTGAGATTATTTTACTCGAAGACCAGCGCAAGCACTTCTTCTAACCGCCGGATTTCATAGGTGGGCCGCAGGCCATTGGGGAGCGGCTGGCCGGTGGGGTTAAACCAGCAGGTCGGCAGGCCAAAACTGACCCCGCCCTGGATATCGCTGGAAAGGCTGTCGCCGATGACCAGCACTCGGTTTTTAGCGGGGCGTGGAAAGCGCGCCGCGATGCGGTCAAAGACCGCTTCAAAGTAAGCTGGGGCGGGCTTGGCAACGCCAATTTCTTCAGAGATGGCAACTTCCGAAAAATAGGCGCCGATGGGAGAAAGAGCCAGGCGGGGCCGCTGTACATCGCTGAGGCCGTTGGTGATAAGGGCCAGCCGGAAGGAGCCGGCCAGCGCCCGCACGACCGCCTCGGCGCCTGTCATCAGTTGGGCCTGCTGAGCCAGGCGGATGAGGTATTGGGCGCTAAAGGCCAGCGGGTCGGCGTGGATGTGGAGCGCCTCAAAGAGCAGTTCAAAGCGCCGCGTGCGAAGCACATCGGCGGTGATCTTGCGGTTTTCAAAGTCTATCCAGACCTGACGGTTGATCTGGCGATAGGTCTCACGACTGCCATCTACAAACGGCAGGCGCAGGTCTTGAAAGGTGCTTTCGAGGGCGCGGTCTTCGGCCAGATCATAGTCGAAGAGCGTGCCATCAGCGTCAAAGAAAAGCCATTCATAGCGATTATTGTCGTTCATTGTTTTAATTTTGACCGCAACGGCGTTTTTTTGCAAGACCGGGGGCAAATTTGGGAACCTTTTGGGGCTGGAATCGTCTTTATGCTTAGAAGAACAAAGCACGTTCTGAAAACAAGAATACAGAACGATTATCCACAGCGATTAACAGGAGTACCGCATGTTCAGGCAGTCTGTCTTAAAATCGTACCGTTTGCTGGCCGCTTTTCTGGCGCTCGCCATGCTGGTCATGGCGCTGCCGCGGGGCGCTGCGGCGGCCGCAGGGATCCGCATTAACATTGTCAGCGTGAAGAAGAACGATTCGGTTGTGGTTGAGGCGGTCAATTTTCCAAAAAACCAGACCTGGAAAGTGCGCATTGGCCCGTACTACACCTTTTCAAAGGATGCGGTGACAGTTGAGACGTTCAAGTCAACCGAGGGCGGCACTTTTCGCTTCACGGTCAAGCTGCCCAGCGTGGTCAAAGATGTGGACCTGATTGCCATCCGGCTCGACAGCGACCAGAAGTATTACGCTTACAACGCTTTCAGCAACAAAGACAGCGGCAGCAGTGACGCCACCACGGACCCCAAACCCACGCCGGTTCCTACAGAGACGACCCTGTCTTGCACGCTGGTTTCGGTGGCGCCTACCCGCGCGAACAGCATGCCCACCCGCAACGATTTTGACGCAGTTTGGGAAGTGAAGAACACCGGCAGTAAGAACTGGGAATCTTCAGGGGTGGATTATAAATACGTGAGCGGCGAAAAGATTCACAAGCGCGGCAGTGCCTACGATCTGCCCACGACCGTCAAACCGGGCGAGAAGCTCACCATCCGCGTGGATATGCTGGCTCCCAGCACCGCCGGCACTTATACGACCAATTGGGCCCTGGTGGAAGGCAGCCGGACTCTGTGCAGTCTGCCTCTGACCATCACCGTCAGGTAACGGCTAAGGTTAATCACAGCCAACGGGCATGGCGATTTTGCGCCATGCCCATTTTTGTCATCTGGGTATACAGTTTGTTTGCAAGCTTTAGAATGGTGGGGCCGCATTGATCTAAGTTTATTAAGATGCGAAATTAGATCCGGGCGGGTACTACGGATTATTCCAGGCGCTCAATGCGCGGACTGCCCCAGCCGGCCCAGTCGAATTGGTAATCGTTGGCCGGGCCGGGGCCGGTTGCCAGGGTGATGACCACCGTTTGGCCGGCATAGGCGCTCAGGTCTGCCATGACCGGCAGCCAGGTTCGATCAGCGGGGTTGGATTTAGGATCCACATACTGCTCGAAGAGGACGGTTTCTTGGCCGCCGGGCGGGCGCAGGCGCAGGGTGAAGGTCACGCCATCGCCGGGCTGGCTCCAGCTATCGGCGGCCAGGGCAATCTGCGCTGTAAACTGCATTTTCGGCTCGGATGGTAAAGCGATGGCATAACTGGCCGCGGCAGTCGGGTGCATCCACAATACCGGCAACGCCATGCCCTGAATGTTAAAGCTCATTGCGTACATCTGGCCGATTTCCCCGGTCTGCCGCTCTGCCATCGGGAAAAGCGAGAGCAGGTCCTGCCAGGTTTTCAGCGACAACCCCGATTGAGCTTCTTGAGCCATGCGGTAGTGAAGCGCGGCTGTTTTGCGGTCGCCCAATTCTAACAGCAGATTAGCAAGCTGCATTTGGGCTTCATCCCAACCGGGGGTCAATTCTACAGCTTTGCGCAGGCTCTCCAGAGCATCTTGATCGCGCTGCTGAGCTTTTTGAAGCTGGCTTAATTTCACCAGAGGCAGAGATTCATAGGTGGCCAGTTCAGCCGCTTTGCGGTAATAGTGTTCGGCCTGGTCGCTGTTGCCAAGAACCTGATAGGTTTCAGCGATAAAGAAAGCGACCGCGCCTTCTTCTGGGCGGATAGCTTCGGCCTGCTGGTAGGTTTCGAGGGCGCGCAGAGGCAGACCTATGAGCCGATAGAGATGACCCACCAGCACTTTTCCGGCCAGCGGCGCGGCAGAGACTTCTTGAGACAGGCGTTGGGGCATGACGCGCGCTTGGGGCGAACCGGCAACGCACCCGGCGATATCGTAGAGGAGGCCGTCATAGGGGCGCGTCCAGCGGCGGATGGCCTCATGCGCCGCCTGGAAGCAGAGATGATCCGCGGATGAGTGCCGTCCTTTTTGCCTTTCGGCCGCGGCCAGATTCAAAAAGTCCCGCGGTTCTCCCCGAATCTCGAGGAGGGCGCGCAGGGTGGCCGCGGCATTATCCCCATCCTGGCGGGCGCGGTAATACTCTAACCAAATCGAATGGAGGTCAGTCCTCTGCAAACGCCAATCGTAAGCATCTCTGCCGATCTGAGCCGTGAGCCGCGTCAGGTATTCTTTGACGCGCGCCCAATCCTGTTCCGCCATGGCCCACTGGGCTAACTGTAGTTGAGACTGTAAATCTTTGGGACTGACGGCTACCGCCTGGGTTAAAAGTTCGAAAGCCTGGGCAGGCTGATTGCGCGCTGCGGCCACTTTCGCCAACTGGCGGTAACTGTAGGCGCTGTTGGGCGTGAGGGATTGGAAACTGCGTAAAGCCTGTTCGGCGGCATCCTCGAAACCAGCGCGGCTGCTGACCTCGTACAGGATTGCAGATTGGATGGATGCCTGGAAGGGTCGTTGTTCTTGTTGAGCAGAGTGCTGTAACAGCTCTAGAACCCGCGCATAAGAAAGGGAGGAAGCGGGCTGTTCGACTCGTTTGAACTGCCTGGGCAGGAGGTTGGCGACGCCCAACTGCATGCCGATGCGCTGACGGAGCGCGTCTGAGGGGCCGCCCAGGTAAGCGGGGTCCAGGGTCAGGTCAACACCACCTGCCGGGTTGATCACGCGTAACCACTCGGCGCCCGGTTGGGTCTGCGGGGATACCTGCGCGGCTTTGGCAAAAGAGCGCGCGGCCTCTTCAGTTAGTCCCTGGTTGGCGGCGAGCAGCGCCGCGCTGGCATAGAGGTTTTTCTGGAAGATTTCGCCGGGGTCTTCCTGCACAGCACGTTCAAAATAGGAGCGCGCCGCATCCAGATCATTTTGCATCCACGCCAGCCAGCCCAGACGGTACAGGTAGGGCGAATATCCAGAGCGGAGGGTCAAGGCACGGCGCAGGCTCTGCTGGGACTGATCCCACTGCCCCAATTGGACGGCAGTTTCACCGGCCATTTCAGGGTATTTCGGGTTGAGGGGGTCGAAGCGCGAAGCCCATTCAAAAGATTGGCGCGCCGCAAGCCACTGCTGATCTTGAAAGGCCAGAAAACCGGCGGCATAGTAACTGGCCGCCAGGGTGGGCAACAGCACCAACGCCAGCGCAAAAACCAGGGCGCTGACCGAAACCCAAACCGGGCGGGTTTGGGGCGCGGGGGCCGGTGGGCGGGCCGCGGTGGGTGGGGCCATTAAGATTCCTACCAGCACCCACACCGGGAAGCTGAAGAAGGGCGGAATGACCCGCAACACGTCCAACACCCCCCAGGCCAGTTCACCGGCAATGCCAGCCAGGCAGGCCGCCAACAGCCACTGCCCGGTGGAGGGAGCGGTTTGCCAGCGTTTTAACCCCACCCGGACCAGTTCGACCAGCACCGCGATAAACGCCAACAGGCCCAGGGTACCGGCGGAAGAGACGATTTCTAACAGCAGGTTATGGGCATGGTCGGTTAGCCTTTTGGGCAGATCATTGGCAAACAGCGGGTCATCGAGGATTTGCTGGTTGACGTACACGACTCCCAGTTGGTCGGGGTTGTAATAGGGGGTGTACAGCATAGCATTGCCTGGGCCGCCGCCGAGGAGGGGGTGATCACGCCAGACGAGCAGGGCGGCCTTCCAATGGATTTGACGACCATTGAAAGAAGCGACATTGACCTCAGGCGCGTAGCGGTAGACCAGCACAGCCAAAGCGGCCCCAGCCGCTAACAGAACGGCGGCAAGGAGCAGGCGCTTGGGCCAGGCGTTCAGCCAGCGGGCGGCGTAGCGCCGCCAAAACGGCCAGCCAGCCAACACGGCGAACAGGGAGACGGCAACCGCGAGCGCGAATTTGCCTTCAAAAGAGAGCGACTGGAAGACGGCGAAAACCATGCCGACCAGCAAGACCCCCAGCCCAATTTTGAGCCACCGGCCCGCGTGCGCGCGCCAGGCCAGCAGGAACTGATAGAGGGCCAGTGGAACGGCTATCAGCACCAGCCGGGCGAACAGATTTCCGCCGCCAAATTCTGTCAGGTGCAGGCGGTAGGAGAGCGCCGCGGCCCAATCTATGGCCGCGGTCAGCGTGATGATCTTTACCAAGGTGAGCAAAACAGGGACCGCTCCGGCCAGGAGGATCACAGCCCAGACGAGCCAGGGTTTGATGCCCGGGTATCTGGCGACGGTAACCGCCGTCACCGCGCTTAAGCCCAACGTGACGGCCAGACGCAGCCAGTAGGGCAAGCTGTCTCCAGGCGCAGGAGACAGGCAAGCCGACAGGAGGAGAAGGAGGAGAAAAGCCAGCGCCGCGCCCCAGAAGAAGCGCGTATCGCCTTTGCGCAGAGCGGCCAGCAGTGTTCCGCCACCGATCAACCAGGCGGCTGCCAGAAAAGCGAAAACCACCCCATACCCCAGGCCAGCTTCACCCACCACGTGCGCGCGCAAATAGAACGTGGAACTGAACAGGCAAGCGCCCAGCAGTGCGGCTCCCAACCGCCCGGCGCTGCCATAGCGCAGGGCCACCCGCACCGTAACCGCGGCCAACAGGCCAGCCAACACAACATACAGGCTGGCGATGCCCGGCGTGGCATGGATTTTTTGAAAAGGAGAGGGCAGATCAACAGCGGCAATGGCCTGGGTGGTTCCCGCGGCGATCAGCGCCAGCAGGGCGAGGTCGTTCAGCACAAACCGCTGGATGGGCGGAAAGCGAAGCCGTTTACCGCCCTGCCAGCCGGCAGCCAGCGCCGCGGCTGCGAAAACCACCAACCAGACCGGAAAGAACCAGGGGAATTGCAACGGTGAAAGGCTACTAATTAGCGCCCCGGCAATCAGTACGACAGCCGGCAGGGCATGAGCGGTTTGAAGCCAGGATCGTTGTGGGCCGGCCAGCGGCAGTTGATCTGAAAGCATCACAGAATCCTTTCGAGGATAATCTGTTGAATTGTAATACAGGATGTGTGGATTTCACCGTCTTCTGGCAATTTGATACTGCCCAAAATTCGTGACGGTCTGGTAATGCGCCGCCAGGTAATCATCGAGCAGGTGAACGCCGCTGCTTTTGGCGCTGTCATTGGGTTCAGTCGAATCCCAAATACCCACCAGAACAATCCACTGTACCTGGTGGGCTTCCAGTTCGCCAACGATTTCGGTTTGAACCGGCAGAGTGTTGGCCTCGCCTGGGTGAAGTTCCTGGTAGCGCGTGGCCGCGGGGCGGGCGGCCAGGTAGTAAAAGCCGACATCACTCACAAAAATGCGGTCATGGCGGGTGTTGCCGACGAAAATCCGCTCGTTGGGCCGGGTAACGCTTTGAATAAAGCGCACCGCCTGTTCCTGGTTTGCATCGAGCGCGGCGCAACTGGCCCTTTCTAACCCGGAATAGCAACCCCAGGGCGCAAAATGACGGAAGGTAAGGCGCAGTTCTTTGACCGCCGGGTTGAAGTAGACGAGCGTGGAGACGCCCATGAGCAGATACAGGGCGTATTTCATCCATCTGTTTTTCATCTGAGGCAGTGCGCGGTAAGAAAAGATCATACAGACCATGAAGGCCGGGATGGAAGACGGCAGAACGTGGATATAGTCGTAGCGGCTGAGGCCCTGATTGAACAGGAAAGCGCCGCACAGAATCAGGGTAAGCACGCCGTAGAAGCCGGGGTCCACCCGACCGCGCTTTCTCCACAAGATGATGAGATAGGTGATGCCCGCCAGGACAAAGATGAAGATGGGCAGGTAAAAGCGCCGCCAGTCGTCGCTGGGAGGAAAATCAGCGGGCAGGAGAGACGGGTAGGCCAGATGGCGGACCTCGCGCAATTTAACAGCGGGGAAGTAAAACGCCTGGTGAAACAGGTTATCCCAACCGCTGTAGAGTGCCAGCAGTCCGTAGCCACCCAGGGAAATGAGCAACATAGGGGCCAGCAGCCAGATCAGGGTTGGGAGGGGGGCGAAGAGTTGTTTCAGCCAGGATGGCCCAGGCGCGGCAGACAGGCGCAAAAACAGGTACGCGGTGATGAGAATACTGATCGCGGCATAGAGAAAGACATCCCAGCGGATCAGAGAAGTGACTCCAAGCAAAGCCCCGGCGGCGAGCAGCCAGCGGTTCTGACAGGTATACACATAGTTCAGCCAGCACCACACAGCCCAGAGGCTCAATGCCACAGCCGGGAAAACCGGATAAGTATAAAAGCCAATGGTCGCCAGCATCAGGGCGACGATGCCGGCAGTCCACAAGGCATAGCCGCGCGAGGCGATTTTACGGACGATTAAAAAGACGGCAATGACCAAAGCAAAGCGCACCAGGGTATCGTACAACCGGGCAGGGAGGAGGTTTTCGCCGGTGATTTTAAACAGCGCGCTGAGGATGTAAAACTGGCCTGGGGGGTAAATCCCCCAAAAGTTACGGTATGGAATGTCGCCGTGGCTAACGCGGACGGCGTTGTTGAGAACCAGACCCTCATCGTAGAAATTAAAGGGGGTTTTGATCTTCACCAGCAGGAGCAGGAGAAGGACTGCCAGCAGTAGTACAGCGATACCTTTTTGGCGCAGTGTTTGAGGGTTGACCATTTCGTCCTTTTCTTAAATCACGAGGATGATGCCGGAGCACCCTGGGAAAGGGTCTGTTTGCGGGTGGATTCGCGCACAACAATATGGGTTTGAAAGGTGACGCTCTGAAAGGGATAGAGGGTTTTCCAGTTTTCGCCGCGCTCGGCGCGAGTCTCGATCTGTTTGAGGAGGAGTTTGGCCGCCAGCGCGCCCAGTTCCTGCTTGGGCTGCCAAAGGGTAGTCAGTGCTGGTTGGGTTTGAGAGGCCAGCGGGATGTCATCACAACTTGCCAGGCTGAGGTCCTCTGGCACGCGAATGCCCACCTCGCGCAGACGGAACAGCGCGCCCAGGGTCATGGAATCGGAGATAGACAGCACCGCGCTGATTTGGCGGGGGATGAGCGGCAAAAGCTGGTTGATGGCCTGCACGCCGCCGCGCTCATCTACTTCGCCGGCGGCGACCAGGGTTTTCTCGAAGGGAATATGGTATTCGGCCAGCGCGCGGCAGTAGCCCTTAAGCCGTTCGCGGCAAGCCAGGATGTAATCTGGCCCAATGAGCAGACCGATTCGCCGGTGGCCCAACTCTAACAGGTGGCGGGTCATGGTATAAGCTCCCTGGGCGGCATCCACGTTGATCTGATCAATGCCCGCTGTGGAGTTGGTGCCCAGGAGGACGGTGGGGAGGCTCTGATAAGCCAGAGCGCGGACGTGGGGAGCTTCAGTGTCGATGGGGATTAAGATCATGCCTTGTACGCCGCCCAGACGCAGTAAAAAGCTCACCTGGTCCTGCTCGCGTTCCAGGTCGAAGTCACTGTTACAGAGGATCATGGCATAGCCGGCCTGGTAAACCTGATCCTCAATGGCCGTAACAATCTCACTGTATAAGGCGTTGGTGATTTTTGGCTCGACGACGCCCACCAACAGGGTGTGGCGAGTCTGATAGTTGAGCTTGCGGGCGGCCTCCAGCACGGCTTCGCGCGTTTTTTCACTGATGAGGCGGCTGTTATGCAGAACCCGCGAAACAGTCGACTCTGACACCCCGGCAAGTTCGGCGATTTCCTTCAATGTAACGGGCATACTTCACCTTCGGCACGCGTTTTTGAATGAAAGCAAGGCGGTTTCCTAAAACGCGGAGAGAGCAGATCAGAAAGACCCACACCTTGCAATTTCTTGCATTCACTGGCCGGTAAAGTATACAGATAAAGAAGGATACCGATATATTATGGGCGATCGCGAATGAAACGGAGGAAAATCTTGCATTTGAAGGCATTTTGGGCATGCCTTTTGCTTATTATAAGGATTCTGGGGCGATATGCAAACAGGAATTTGCTGTAAAACCGGTCATTAAGTGGGCACATATTCAGTTTGCATGAATAAATTTCGATAGTGGATACCAATTGACAAGCAGATCAGTTTTGCTATAATGAGAATGCAATTCTTTGCAACCGCCTGTTCGATCACATCTTGCTTGATCTATTTCACTAATAGGTCTACAATAGTCCTTAATATCTTTCAAGCGGTTGTTTTTCCCTTTTTATTCGTAACGCAGTAGAAACAATTTAATAACCAGCAGGCATCGAAGGGAATGTTTCCTTGTTTGGACTGCCGCCGGAATGCATTTACAGGTAATGCATGCGTTTCCTTCACAGGGATCACTGTTCGGAAGACAACGAATAGGATCAGCTTATCTTATTGATGCTCTGTCTATTGGTAGCTGGATTTCCGTTCTGCAAACGCCTCAATCTGTTCACTGTTTAAAGCAAGTGATCACAAGAAAGGAGGTGGTTTCGGGAAACGAAGCAATTCGAGCGCACGTCTAAACCCTCTCTGTGCGCCACCGTCAAGCCGGTGCGCGCGCAGAACCAAACACGTGTCTACCGAGGTTAGAAGGAGAACAGAATCAATGAGAATGCGATCCCTGCTTTACATTCTGGTCATTGCCGTCTTCGTCCTGAGCGCCTGTACGCCCGCTACGCAGGTGGTGCAAGAAAAGGCGACAGAAGCACCCAAGCAAGAAATGCCTAAGGAAGAGGTCAAAGCCACTGAGCCGCCCCCCTCTAAGTACAGCGAGGCGCCCATGCTGGCCGAACTGGTCAAAGCCGGTAAACTGCCTCCCATTGAAGAGCGCCTGCCCGAAGAGCCGTTTGTGGTCGGCCCTGGCGTTTACCTGACCACCGAAAACCTGCCCGATTGGACCCCCGGCAAATACGGTGGTACCCTGCGCTCGTCGCACAGCGTCGCCAACTGGAACCCCGACATCTTCGTGATGATGAACGAGCCCTTCCTGATGGCGCCCAAGATTGGCGACCAGAATATCGTCTGCTCGATCTGCCAGAGCTATAAAGTGTCTGAAGACAACAAAGTCTTCGAGTTCACCCTGCGCAAGGGTCTGAAGTGGTCGGACGGCGTGCCGGTGACGACGGAAGACGTGCGCTTCGCCTGGGAAGACATCCGCAACAACGAAAAACTCTCGCCCAGCGGCCCGCCGAACCAGTGGCGCACCGGTTTCTCGGCCTCGGGCAAGCCGGCCAAGGTAGAAATCATTGATGACTTCACCTTCCGGGTAACTTTCGACGGCCCCTACGGTTCCTTCCTGCGCGCCCTGACGATCGAAGGCTGGGTTGGCTATACCCAGGTGCTTGAACCGGCGCACTACCTGAAGAAATATCACATTAACTACACCTCGCTGGACGACCTCAAGCCCGAACTGGAAGCGTTGAACCTGAAAGATGAGTGGTGGCAGGTGTTCTCGGCCAAACGCTGTCAGAACTGGGACATGACCAACCCGCGCTGCGTGGATTACCCGGCCCTTAACCCGTGGATCGGCAAACCCACCGACAACCCGAGCGCCATGCGCTTTGAGCGCAACCCTTATTACTTCAAAGTTGATACCCAGGGCCAGCAGTTACCATACATTGACTACCTCACCTCGCAGCAGGTCAATGATATGGAAATGGTTACGCTCAAGATCATCAACGGCGAAGTTGACTTCCAGCGCGAGTCCACCGGCCTGGTGAAGATCCCGCTCTACAAAGAGAACGAAGAAAAAGCCGGCTTCCGCGTCCAACTGCTGGATATGCACGTAGACTCGTCTGGCCTGCGCCTGAACCAAACCTTCGATGACCCGAACTGGCGCGAAGTGTCGCAGGATATCCGCTTCCGGCAGGCAGTCAGCCTGGCAATCAACCGCCAGGAACTGATTGACACGATCTATTACGGCTATGCTTCACTGCCACTGGTGACGGTAGGCGAAGAGTTCTCGAAGTTTGACGTCGCCAGGGCCAACGCACTGCTGGATGAGATGGGCCTGACCGAAAAGGACGCCGACGGCTACCGCAAGTATAAAGACGGCTCCGTCATCGAAATTCTGCTGGAGCACGGCGCTCACGCGCCCGATATTGCTCCGGTGGCCGACCTGACCGCGCAGTACCTGAAGGCTATTGGCCTCAAGGTGACCGTCAAGCAGATTGATCCCTCGCTGTGGGGTGAGAAATGGGCCGCCAATGAGATCCAGTCCACGGTGATGTGGAGCCATGACATCGGCTGGGGCAATGATATCTCCAGCGGCAGTGTGGACCGCGCCGGCCGCCTGTGGAGCGTCTATGTGAGCACCAATGGCGCAGAAGGGGAGAAACCCCCGGATTGGGCCATGGAAGCCTACGACCGCGACGCCAAGAAGTGGGCGGCAGTGGCCGGCTCGGATGAGTACAACAAGTATGTGGAAGAGGCCGCGGAGTGGTCGCGCAAGTACCTGCCGTACATCAACTACGTTGAATACGTCCAGTATCCGTTGATCGTCAACAAGAACCTCAAGAACGTGCCGGTTGATGGCTACGCCATCGCTGCGAACTTCAGCGTGGTGCAAATGTACTTCGATAACCAGTAATTTTCATCCTGCTGTCTGGACTACCGCAGTCTGCTGCGCTGACCGGACAGTTCCTGTGCAGTAGTCAGGCGCCGCATCTGCGGCTGCGGCGCCTGATTTTTTTACAGATTGGGTTCATTCCAAATATAAGCGCGGCAGCTTTCTCGGCCCGTGCAACGCCGTTGAAGAACCTGGTTTTTAGCATTTCAGCGGGCGTTTTAAGGAGGAAGACAGAATGTTGGTATACATCATACGCCGAGTTTTAATGCTGATCCCCATCCTGATCGTCATGTCGATGGTGGCTTTTTTCTTAATCCAGCTCCCCCCCGGCGATTACGTCACTACGCGCATCAACCAAATGCGCATGTCGGGGGTGACCGTCACCGACGATATGGCCGAGCAGTTGAAAATCGAATTTGGGTTGGATCAGCCCGCCATCGTGCGCTATTGGCGCTGGGTGAGTGGGATTATCACCCGGGGCTATTGGGGACGATCTTTGCAGTGGAACAAGCCCGTGCATGAAATCCTGGCAGAGCGCGTGCCCATGACGCTGGTGATTTCAGTCTCGGCCTTGCTTTTCTCTTGGGGGATCGCCATCCCGATTGGCATCTATTCGGCCACTCACCAGTATTCCTGGGCCGATTATCTATTCACCTTTCTCGGTTTCATTGGGGTAGCCACACCGGGCTTCTTGCTGGCGTTGATCATTGCCTGGGTGGTGTTCTCGCAGTTTGGTTTCTCGGTGTTGGGGCTCAATTCCCCCGAATACCTGGATGCGCCCTGGAGCACCGCTAAATTCCTGGACCTGCTGAAACATCTGTGGGTTCCCATGATATTGATTGGCCTGACCAACACCGGCGCTACCATCCGCACCGTGCGGGCCAACCTTCTGGATGAAATCCATAAGCAGTATGTGATCACCGCCCGCGCCAAAGGCATGGATGAATGGAAGCTGTTATGGAAATACCCGGTGCGCATGGCCGTCAACCCACTGCTTAGTTCCTTAAGCTGGGTGCTGCCGGGGCTGTTCTCTGGGGCGGTGTTGATTGACATTGTGCTGAGCCTGCAAACGGTGGGGCCTATCTTGCTGCGGGCCACCCTGGCGCAGGATATGTACCTGGCAGGCAGCATCGTACTGGTGCTGAGCAGTCTGACGGTGATCGGAGCGCTCTTAGGAGATATTACCCTGGTGCTGGTGGATCCGCGCATCCGCTTTGGGAGGTTAGCGAAATGACCGAATCGACGAAAACTCCCGCGACGACGCCTGTAGCAAAGCCTGAAGCGGTAAATTTAGAAGATGCCGTCCTGGTAGGGGGCAAAGTCAGTGCTGAAGAGCGTTTTTATTACGCCAGCCAGTGGGAACTGATTCGCTGGCGCTTCAGCCGGCATAAGCTGGCCGTATTTTCTCTGGTCGTCCTGGTGATTATCTATATCCTGGCGACCTTCGCTGAGTTCTTCTCGCCCTACACGGTGGACACGCGCTTCGATGGCTTCCAACAGGCCTCGCCTTCTAAGGTACACTGGATCAAACCGGGGGGTGGGTTTGGGCCATACGTGTTTGCCGTTAAACGGGAACTAGACCCCAAGACATTCCGCTTCCATTTCAAAGAAGATACCAGCCAGATTTATCCGATTAAGTTCTTCGTGCGGGGCGAGCGGTATAAATTCTGGGGGCTGTTCTATACCGATTGGCATCTGTTTGGGATTGACGGCAAGCAGCCGCTTCTGCTCTTTGGGGCCGATAAGATCGGGCGCGACGTGCTTTCACGCACCCTGCATGGGGCGCGCATCTCCCTCTCCATTGGCCTGGTTGGCGTGATGATCAGCTTTATCCTGGGGGTCATTCTGGGCGGCATCTCCGGTTATTTTGGCGGGGTGGTGGATGATGTGATCCAGCGCATCATTGACTTCCTGCTGGCGATTCCTGGCCTGCCCTTGTGGATGACTCTGGCGGCGGCACTGCCGCGCGATATGCCCACGCTGCAACTCTACTTCACCATTACCATCTTGCTTTCTATCCTCGGCTGGACGGGCCTGGCCCGCGTGGTGCGCGGCAAGCTGCTGCAACTGCGCGAGGAAGATTACGTTTTGGCCGCCAAAGGCGCGGGGGCCAGCGACTGGCGGATCATCACCCGCCACCTGCTACCCGGCTTTACCAGCCACCTGATTGTGTCCCTCACCTTCAACGTGCCGGGGATGATCTTGAGCGAGACTTCCCTCAGCTTCCTGGGCCTGGGGATTCAACCACCCGCGGTGAGCTGGGGGACGCTACTGCAAGATGCGCAAAACCTGGTGGCAGTGGCCCAGCAAACCTGGCTGATGATCCCTGGGTTATGGGTAATCGGCACGGTGCTGCTGTTCAACTTCGTCGGCGACGGCCTGCGCGATGCAGCCGACCCGTACTCGCGCTGAGAAAGGCTGGGGAGATCGTATGGCAGTCAATACCAACGGAACCAAAAACCCTCTTCTGATCGAGGTTCAGGACCTAAAAACTTACTTCTTCCTGCACGAAGGTCTGGTGAAGGCGGTGGATGGGGTGAGTTTTGAGATCCGCGAAGGCCGCTCGCTCGGCGTGATCGGCGAATCGGGCTGCGGCAAGTCGGTGACGGCTCAATCGCTGATGCGCATTGTGCCCTCACCCCCTGGCCGCGAAGTGGGCGGCAAGATCTTGCTGCACCTGCGCAGCAAAGATAGTAATGTAGAAGAGGTGGTCAATGTGCTGGAACTGCCGCCCAACAGCGCGAAAATGCGCTCGATCCGCGGCAAGAAAATTGGCATGATCTTCCAGGAACCGATGACCTCTTTCAGCCCGCTGCACACCATCGGCAGCCAGATTATGGAGGCCGTGCTGATCCATGAGAAGAACATTGATAAGAAAACGGCTCGTCTGATGACGATTGAAATGCTGGCGCGGGTGGGCATTCCGAACCCTCAACGCCTGGTGGACGCTTATCCGCACCAGTTCAGCGGCGGGATGCGCCAGCGGGCCATGATCGCTATGGCCCTGGTATGCGGTCCCAGCCTGCTGATTGGGGATGAGCCCACCACCGCTCTGGACGTGACCATCGAAGCCCAAATACTCGAACTGATCAAAGACCTGCAAGAAGAGTTCGGCATGGCCCTGATGTACATCAGTCATGACCTGGCGGTTGTAGGTCAGATGGTGGATGAAATCATGGTCATGTACATGGGCATGACGATGGAATATGCCAAAACCGATGATATCTTCGATGATCCCCTGCATCCCTATACGGTTGCCCTGTGGCGCTCTATTCCAAAGGTCGAGGGGAAGCTAGAACGCTTGCGGCCCATCAGCGGTACGCTGCCCAGCCCCTATGCGGTGATTCCGGGCTGCCCGTTCTTCAGCCGCTGTGAATCACGCATGAAGGGTGTCTGCGACGCTGCCCTGCCGCCGCTGATCGAAGCGAAACCTGGGCATAAGGTGCGCTGTTTCTTATATGGTACATCCTCCGCCGTTTCTCAAGGGAACGACGCGGCAGGCAACAACTGAGGAAGGTGTGGGCATGGCAAACACAGAAGAGCCCTTGTTAGAAGTCAGAGACCTGAAAAAATGGTTTCCAATCTCGAAAGGCTTTTTCCAGCGCGGCGTAGGTTATATTAAAGCCGTGGATGGGGTCAACATCACCGTCCAGCCGGGGGAGACCCTGGGCGTGGTCGGCGAGAGCGGTTCTGGCAAGACCACGCTGGGGCGGTGCATCACCCGGTTGTATGAGGCGACCAGCGGCGAAATCCTGCTCCGCGTTGGCGACCGGGTTCTCGACGTTACCAAAATCAAGGGGGATGATCTCAAGCTCTTCCGGCGCAGTGCGCAGACCATCTTCCAGGACCCGTATTCCTCGCTGAACCCGCGCATGAATATTCTGGAGACGGTAGGCGAGCCGCTGTTGGTGAATAATATTGCGCACGGACGCGAATTGGAAGACCGCGTGACGGAAATGATCCTTCAGGTGGGGCTGCGCGTGGAACACCTGCGCCGTTTTCCGCACAGCTTCAGCGGCGGACAGCGCCAGCGCATCGGCATTGCGCGCGCCCTGGTGGTCCAACCCAAGCTGGTCGTCGCCGATGAGCCTGTCTCCGCGCTGGATGTATCCATTCAGGCTCAAGTCCTGAACCTGTTACAAGAACTGCAAGATAAGTTCCAGCTCACTTATATTTTCATCTCCCACGCCATGAGCGTCATCCGCTACGTCAGCAACCGCATTGCCGTGATGTACGCCGGCCGTCTGGTGGAATTGGGAGATAAAACCGAAGTTCTCACTCATCCCAGGCACCCGTATACCGAGATGCTCTTAAACGCTGTTCCGCGCTTCTCGGAACGGCGGGTTATCAAGCGAGGGGTGACGCGGGGTGAGCCGCCCGACCTGGGCAACCTGCCGCCTGGATGCGTCTTCGTGGCGCGCTGTCGCTACGCTAAAGAAGTCTGCAAAACCACGCCGCCCGAACTGCGCGACCTGGGGTCGGGAACCATTGCGAGCTGTCACCTGGCGGACGAACTGGAGTTAACCGGCATCCGCGGCGCAGCCGTCTAGAAAGAAAGCGTGTCACCAAAACGAACATGAGCCTAAAACGTCAAATCATCACGTATGCGCTGGCTTACGTTATGTTGACATTCAGCGTCTTGTTTGGGGCGCTTGTCTTGAGCATCTCGCGGGACACCGTTTTGTTTGCCATGGTGTATGCCGTCAAAGATGAAACTCAGCGCGAGCAGTTCTACCAGAATTTGCGGATTGGGGCTGTGTCGCAGTGGTCTTACGTGGTCATCGGCCTGATTGTGATCATCCTGCTGGTGGCCCTGGAGCATGTCTACCGCACCGGCGTGCCGGACGGGAGCGTCTGGAAGAAGTTTTTCCTGGTGACAGGCACAGAGTGCGGGGTGCTGAGCATTTCGCACGCGGTCTCATTTATTCTGCGGTCGGATATTGCCGCGCAGAGCTGGTTGAGCATTGCGCTTCCCATCGTGGAGGCCATGCTGACGGGACTGTTCTTCTGGCTGGCATTCAACCTGCATCGGATTACCAGCCGTACCGGACAGCGAATAACCACCTAGAGAACCGGAACGCTATTGAGAAGGAGAGCAACTCCATGATCATTACACGCATGAAAACCAACCGCGTGACGAATCCGCTTGGGTTTAACCTGGGTACGCCGCGCCTGTCTTGGGTGGTAGAAGACACCAACGCGCGCGCCCAAGCGGCGGCTCAGGTGGTGGTGGCGGCAGACAGCGCCTTTGCCAACATCTTGTACGACAGCGGCCGGCGGGCAGATATTGACAGCCTGGCGTTTGAGGTTCCCATCACGTTACAGCCCTCAACGCGCTATTTCTGGCGGGTCACCGTATGGGCAGACAACGGCGAGGTGGCCGAGAGCGATACGGCCTGGTTTGAAACCGCGCGCATGGGCCAACCCTGGAAGGCGCAGTGGATTACGCCAGATTGGGAAGATAAGGCGCGCCACCCGCTCTTGCGCAAGCGCTTTACGCTGCCTGCCAAACCGGTTTGGGCGCGGGTAGCCGTCTGCGGGTTGGGGCTGTACGAGCTGGAAATCAACGGCCAGCGGGTGGGCAGCGAGTATTTTACGCCCGGCTGTAACGCTTACGACCGCTGGATTCAATATCAGACATTTGACGTCACCTCTCTGCTGCAAGCTGGCGAGAATGCCCTGGGCGCAATGCTGGGCAACGGCTGGTACAAAGGCCGCTTTGGCTTTGAAGGCCATAAAGATTCACTCTACGGCGACCGATTTGCGCTGTTGTGCGAGCTGACCGTCACCTGCGCCGATGGGAGTACGGTGGTGGTCGTCACAGACCCAACCTGGAAGGCTACCGGCGCGCCGGTGCTGGCGAGCAGTATCTACGACGGCGAAACCTACGACGCTACGTGCGAGACCCCCGGCTGGTCCACTGCCGGGCTGGACGACTCGGGCTGGCAGGCTACGCGTACCATTGACCTGGGCTACGAGCGGTTAGAGCCGCGCCGCAGTCTGCCGGTGGTCATTAAGGAGCAGATCAAGCCGGTGGGGGTTATTCACACCCCGGCGGGCGAAACTGTGCTGGATATGGGCCAGAACATGGTTGGCTGGGTGCGCTTTAAGCTGGACGCTCCGGCCGGCACGGAAATCTTCTTGCAGCACGGCGAAGTACTGCAAGACGGCAACTTCTTCAACCTGAATCTGCGCTCGGCCAAGGCCGAATACCGCTATATTTCCAACGGTAAGCCTGCGGTGGTAGAGCCGCACTTCACTTTCTACGGTTTTCGCTACGTGAAAGTCACCGGCTGGCCGGGCGAACTGAACCCCGATGACTTTACCGGCTGCGTGGTGTATTCCGATATGGAATTGACCGGCCAGATCGAGACCTCGAACCCGCTGGTGAACCGGCTGTTCCTGAACGCCCTGTGGAGCCAGAAGGATAATTTCCTGGACGTGCCGACGGACTGCCCGCAGCGGGATGAGCGCATGGGCTGGACCGGCGACGCGCAGGTGTTCTCGGGTACGGCCAGCTTTAACATGGATACCGCCGCCTTCTTCAGCAAGTACCTGTATGATATGGCGCGCGAACAAGAGACGCGCGGCGGGATGGTCCCGATGGTTGTTCCGGCGGTGAACCTGCGCGGAGGCGGCTCCAGCGCCTGGGGCGACGCGGCCACGATCATCCCCTGGGTGGTCTACCTGCACTTTGGCGACAAGGCCATCCTGGCTCAACAGTTAGAGAGCATGAAAGCCTGGGTTGATTTTATCCGCCGGGCTGATGAAGAAGCCGGCGGGCGGCGGCTGTGGCAGAGTGGTTTTCACTTTGGCGACTGGCTGGCGCTGGACGGCGATGACCCGAAAAGCCCGATGGGCGGGACGGAGGAGTTCTTCATTGCCTCGGCCTATTACTGCTACTCAGCCGGGCTGGTGGCAAAAGCCGCCGCCGTGCTGGGTAAAGAGGAGATTGCCCGCGAATACGGCCAATTGGCCGAGGAAGTGCGCGCGGCGATCCGCGCTGAGTATTTTACCCCGACCGGACGGCTGGCGATTAACACCCAAACGGCTATGGTGCTGGCCCTGTTTATGGATCTGGTTCCGCCGGAGCACCGCGCCCGGCTGCAAGAAATGCTGCGCGCGCGCATCCGCAGAGACCGCTACCACCTGAAGACCGGGTTCGTGGGAACGCCTTACCTGTGCCGGACGCTTTCAGAGAACGGCAGTAATGATCTGGCTTATAAGCTGCTGCTCAACGATGATTACCCAAGCTGGCTGTACGAAGTCAAAATGGGCGCGACGACCATTTGGGAACGGTGGAACTCGCTGCTGCCGGATGGGAAGATCAGCGACCTGACGATGAATTCGTTCAACCACTATGCCTATGGCTCAATCGTGGAATGGATTTACCGCAACGCCGCCGGGATTCGTCCGTCTGAGGAAAAGCCGGGCTTCCGCCATGCCATCCTGCGCCCACAGCCCAACGGCCGACTGAAGTGGGTGAAGGCCAGCGTGAATACCGCCGCCGGGCGCTATGAAAGCGAATGGGCGATTAACTCGGAAGATGGCGGCTTAACCTACCATTTCCTCGTCCCCTTCAATGCCACAGCTTCGCTGTGCCTGCCGGATGCCGCGCCGGATGCGGTCACGCTCAATGGTTCAGCCCTGGCGCAGAGTGGATTGAGCTATCGGGCTGACGGCACAGATACGTGGGTGGAGCTTCCGGCCGGGCGCTGGGATTTTCACTACCGGCCAGGGCGCGAGTACCGCTTCTTCCTCAGCACCCATTTGCCTATCTCGGATCTGGTGGTTCACCCGCAGGCGCGTGAGATCTTGATCCAGGCCTTCCCACGGGCCGCCGAGATGGACCCGGCGGATATGGGCCGCCTGGGCGCGATGACACTGCGCGAACTGGGGCGCTCGTGGATGACGCGCATTCCGGATGAGGTGTTGGATCAACTGGATGTGCAGTTAGGGCAGATACAGTTATAACTGCGAATCAACTGTGCGCGGGTTGATCGGACGGTAAAGCCGCCCGGTCTGCCCGCGCAGGCGTTTAATTTATATAACAGGGGATTGCAAAAGGATCTCCATCTCGCGCAGTGCTTTTGATCTTTCTGTACCCAGCGAAATCACCCATTCGTCCAGCAAGTGTTCTTGCGCAGAGAACAATACGGAAGAGTCCTCCGAAGACAATGAATGACTGCGCGAGCGATCTGTCAGGTCGCGGATCACCCGGCACAATCCTTCCAATGTTCTTTTTTCCATGCGGCTGCGTAAAGCAATTTTTCGTTGAGGATACCGGTCAGGCAGCGGCTCTCCGGGCTTGCTTAAAATTTCGAGAAGACGTTTAAATTGATTGCTTTCCAGCGGTAAACGGAGTGCACCTTTCGCCGCTTCATCTACAGGCACCCAGACCTTAAGCGTTTCGACGTCAATCACATAGTACCACTGGGCTGTTCCGGCCAGATGAATTTCCTGAATATCAACCACACACCCAACCCCATAGGTCCAGTGAATTACAGTATCACCAATTTTGTAATCCATTCTTTACCTCTACCCAATCTCCCCTGACAGCATCCTATCGGTCGTCAAACGGCCTTCCGAATACTGGCGCCTGCGAAAAACAGGCACAAAAAACATCAAAGCCATCCCTTTTCAGGTCAATTAGGCTTTGATGTTCTTTTTCTTTATGCCTGAATCAGCGGCGATGCTAAGCGGAATGGGTCAGGCCGGGTTATCAGACATTTTTACAGTTTATTGTGAACTAGGTTTAATACCGACGGTTGCCGCCACCGCTTCGGCCACCGCTCCGTCCACTGTTACTGCGATACCCACCACCGCGGTTGCTGTCATAACCGCCTGAGCGTTCTTCACGAGGACGGGCTACATTCACAGTCAATTCTCTGTTACCCAGGCTTCTTCCATTGAATTGTTCAATTGCTTTTTTCGCCTCATCCTGGCTGCCCATGGTAACAAAAGCAAATCCCTTGGAAGCACCTGAATCGCGGTCCTTAATGAGGGCCACTTCGCTGACCGTTCCAGCCTGGGTAAAAAGGGTGCGAATATCATCTTCCGTTGTGTCGTAGGACAGGTTTCCTACATAAAGCTTGACTTCCATTATTTCTTGTCTCCTTCGCGGCATAACCATCCGGCGATGCCATCACTAGTTCACTCCATCTTTACGATGATGGATCATTCCCTCACTTGAGGGCCGCACCTTGCAGAAAAATAAAAGCCCGCCACTCAAGTAAGATGGCGGGCAATCATCTTTCTAAAGGTACTCTAAAAGTATATCATAATCCATTCATTTATACAAGAATTTTAAAGGATTTGAGTGTGATTCAGTTTTTTGAGGGGAGGACGGCCGGGCCAGAGCGCCAGGGGTGGCGTCGCTGCGGCGGGGGAGCGTAGTCAGGCAAGGGGTTCGCAGATGGGGAAACCGGAGAAGGTT
>DAOUAC010000136.1:0-30623 GCA_034434155.1 Anaerolineaceae bacterium | reverse complement strand
GGCGTTTTTAAGCAAGTGCAGTGGGCTGTACAGGATAAAGAACCAGCGGTTGTTCCCCCCCGGCCACATCGGCAGGGGTTCCGTCCATCCATAGGGGTTGAACTGGATGGAGACTACATCGTTGAGCGGGGTATCTGCCGGGACAGTAACCGTGAACGTGACCGGCGGAATGTCGTTGACCGTCCAGGTTTCGATGCTGTCGTTCACCACCACGTCTTGATCTGGCACGATCAACTGGCGGGTGATAAAACTGCCGTCGGCGCGGTGTTCGGCGTTCCAGAAGCCATCTCCCAGGGTGTATTTATAGCGCAAGTCCAGCCCGGCGGGCAACTGGAGCGTGAGCGTGTAACTGCCGTCTTCCTGCACGGCCATCAGCGGGGCGCGCGACGCGGTGACGCTGACACCCCCGCGCAGATCCGCAAAAGTGTTGCCGAGTGAGTAGGTATTGCCCACCAGCCGCACCGGCACGCCCTTCAGGTTGCCGGCCGGTGGTTTTGCCACAAAAGTCACGTTGACCAGGTTGGCCTGCCCGGTTTGGATGAAAGCCGGCGTGGTGGAATCCGGCGCGACCACTGCGCCCTGCTGAAAGACCTGATACGTCCCATCCAGGCTGTAAACGACCAAATTGTGCGTTCCGGGGGGCAGGCCCTCTAACAGGAAAGTGCCATCAGACGCCGTCAGGGTCTGCATCCCTCCCGCGGCGACCAATGCGTTGACGATAGGGGAATTACTGCCGCGCACCGAGACCTGCCCGCGAATCCGCCCTAAGTCTGCTTTCGATGGGGCATTGCGCCAGCCAGCAATGACATCCTGGGCGGTTCCAGGACCATCCACATAATACATGCGGTAGCGCACCTGCTGGCCGCTCGTCGTGTATTCGATGGGGGCGGCAGGGTCATTGTCTCGGATGTAGCGGTACTTGACGACTGAGCCGACTGCGAACTGTGCCTTACCGGTATACGACCGGGCCCCGCTTGCTTCCATCTTGATACGGGTTGGGTTTAACGCCAGGCCGGTGACTTCATCCAGAATTTCAATGAACAGGTTCTGCCCCTGTGCTAACGGCTCTGGCAGGCTGACGGTAAAGTTGATCTCTGCCTGGGGAATGGAGGAACCGGGGTGATTCGGCCCGGTAGATGGAGAGACAACTTGCGGCTGGCCCACGACCGAGCAGGAAGTTACCAGAAACGTCATCAATAACAGGCGCAGCAGGATGGCGGTGAGACGGTGGGTAGAGCGATTATGCGCCGGCATAGAGCTTCCCCTTTCGACAGTACAGTTTCGTAATCAACCCCCTGAGAAGGGGAGCATGCGTTCAGCTCGATTTCGGGGTTCTGAAGGCTTTGTGGATCTCTTCATTACGAGCAGCCAGCGATCCTAATACCCCATTGACAAATCGGGGAGTGCTTTCAGACCCAAACATTTTTGCCATCTCAATGGCCTCATTAATGGCGACTTTAACGGGGGTACAGCCCTCTACACCGAACTCCCACAGAGCAATTCTTAGAATGTTACGATCAATAACCGCTACCTGATCCAACGGCCATTCGGGAGCGTGCTGTGCGATGAAGTCGTCCAGCTTTTGAACAATGGGGAGGACGCCGTAGACGATCTGCCGGGCAAAGTCTGCCAGGTTATCTTCTAAAGGTTCAGCGGTCAGGCGCTCATCTATTGCCACCGCAGGTGAATGCCCCGAAAGATCAATTTCGTACAATACCTGCAAGGCGAGACTCCGCGCCTTGGTTCGAGACTTCATAGGCTACGACTCGGCCTTGGATGAATAATCAATATCCTCAATGTGGACATTGACCTTACCAACTTCCATGCCAACCATTTCCGAGATGGAGCGGGCCACCAGCGCCTGAATCTGGCGGCTGACCTCACGGGCGTTATAATCGCACTTAATCACCACGTAGATGTCGGCATACACAGCGTCATCAATTACGTCAATGCGCACGCCCTCAGCAGCGGTTAACCCTCTCTTTAAAAATTGGTTGACGTCAGCGGCCGTGGTGCTCATATGGCTGACTCCCTCGACACTGCTGGCCGTTAACCGCGCAATGGTCGTGAGTACATCAGGCGATATCGTTGTCTTTCCAGGTGGGCGAACGTTATGATCCATTAACTCTCCACAGATGCGGATGAAATCTCCATATCTTACTACAGCTTATGAAGCAATTATATTCATACTACGGTCATACTGCAATTGTGTTCGTCGCGCGCGGCAGTACCGCCACGCGCAGGCGGTCTTGCCGAGAAGCCCCCAACAGGGCCAGAGATTTTTCAACCGCCTCGTCCAGCGTGGCGGCGGGGGTCATCAGCAGTTTGGTGACCAGGCCGGCGGGGATCTGCGAGAGCAGTACAATGTGGACGCGCGCGGCGTCGCGGGCCACCTGGAAGGCTTTGTGCGGCCCAACCTTAAAGCCCATGCGCCGGAATTTCTCGAAAACCTCTGCCGGAGAAGAAACCCCTTCCATAAACTGCTCGTAGCTCTGACTGCCGCTGCCTTCCGGACAGGCCGCGGCCAGCAGAATTACTCCGCCGTCGCGGGTGAGCAGTGAAGCATGGGTGATAGCTTTTTGCGACTGGTAAAAATTGATGTCTTTAGGTGCGCCGCCCACCGAAGCAATGACCAGGTCGTAACGCTCGCCCGGTGCGCGGGTCTGGCAGATGGCCCGGCTGATGGGAATGCCCGTGTTCATCACCGCTCGCGGAGCGCCCGCCACGGCCTGCACGACCTTCTTCTCGCCGTTGAGGATCACATTGAGGGCCAACTGTACGCCAATGCGGTCGCCCATCTCCTCAATGTCCTGGCGCAGTGGGTTGCGGTCGAACTCGGCAATGCGCGCATCTGGATCAACCAGCATGGCGTGATTTTGATTGATGGTCGCGCGCGCCCCCAGGCCAATCGCCGCCGTTTTGTAGCCTCCCGAAAACCCTGCAAAGTGATGCGGCTCGATGTTGCCGGTGACGATCTTTAAGCTCGATTCGTAAAACAGGCGGTTTACCTGCACCGGCGTTCCGCGCGACGTGACGCCCAGCGAGACGTATTCGGCCCCGTCAATATTATGCGAGACCACGCAGTAACGCTCGATAATTTCACGGGGCAAGATGCGCTCGAACTCGTCCGGCGGCATAGGCAGGTGCGTTCCGGTAGCGATGAAGAAGCGGATGGCGCTGTCTGGAACGCCTAGGGAAGCCAGGTGATCGAGCAGGGGCGGCAGCATGTGTTCATGCGGCACGGGCCGGGTCTTGTCGTTGACAGCAATCGCCACGCTGAACCCAGGGAAGCTGGCGCCCTGGATATAGTGGGCCAGAGGAATCCCATCCACCGGATGTTCAACCGCTGCGCGCACCACCGCCAGCGGGTCGGCGGCCGCGGGAACGTAAGCTGGCTCGATCCGGTCCACCTGAAAATGTTCAGGCAGGCGCAGGGTCAGGGCTTCTTTGCCATAAGGGAGTGTAAAAATATTCATAAGAGATCGCTTCTCAGTAAATTGGGCCGCTCTTCAACACCGCCACCACTTCATCTCCACGCAGGCCCATGCAGTTCACACCCTGGACGACGCCTTCGGTGGTGGGCACTTCATCCGCCGGGAACCGCACCACTTTTCCCAGGCGCGAGAACAGGAAAATATCATCGTTCCTTTCGATTGTCACCGCGCCTACCACGCGGTTGCTCTTGATAGCAGTCTTACCGCTCCCGCCCGGCGATTTATTGGCCGCAAACCCGCTCATCTGGCGGATCGTTCCCCGACCATCCGAGCTGACCATAAATACGCCGCTGTCTTCGCTTACCGGAGTGATCGCCACCACCCGGTCACTGCCCGACAGGCGAATACCCTGATCACCCTGCGGGGAGATGGCTTTCTCCGCAAAGCGGATGCCGATACCCTCTTGGGTAAGGATGAATAGTTCCCCATCGCCAGAGGTCCAGCAAACCGAGGCCAGAGGTCCCACCTCATTATAGTTAAACATAGCCGTCCCCGGGCGCATATGCTCGCCGAAGAGGTGGTGGCGCAGGCTCCGCACCCGCCCGCTTGCCGTTACCAGGGCTACGTAGCCTCTGGCCTGCTCCGGCAGAACGGCAACCAGCGTTTCGTCCTGTTCCAGGTTAAAGCGCCCGGCCAGCGAGCTGCCGCGCGCATTGAGCGGCCCATCAACAATCACGCTCAACGGCTGGCGGAAGACGCGCGCCCGGCTGGTAAAAAACAGCAGGTTCTGATTTTCCTCAGCACAAGAAAGGATGGCAGGTTCATCGTCGCCCATCAGATCAATACCAAAAACGCCCATTCCACCGCGGTGCTGGCGGTGGAATAAATGCCGGTAGGTCCGTTTGGCGTAACCTTCACGCGTGATCGTAATAATACTGGCGGTCGTCTCGCGTTCCGCGGGCAGCGGCTCAGCCCGTTCCGGCACAGCCGGTTCTTCCTCTCGCACCGCGGCGCGCGAAGCCAGAGGCCGCCCTTCCCCTGGCCTGACCCCTGCTTTGCGTTCCAGGTATTCGATATAGGCAACAACCGCCGGATCGACATTGCTTAAGTCAGGTCGCTGCATAAATTGATTCTTTCTCTCCAGGAATGATTTGTCGATTCCTTCACCGGGTATAATTGTAACATCATTATGAAGCCAGAAACACTCTCCATTCATATTCGTATCGCCACTGCTGAAGATGCAGCCTTACTCGCCGAGATCGGCCGCCGCACCTTTTTTGAGGCCTATGCCGGGCAAAACACCCCAGAAAATATGGCGGCTTACCTGGCCGAATCCTTTTCCGCCGCCAGGCAGCGCCAGGAATTGGCTCAGCCCGGCTCCACTTTCCTGATCGCTGAAAAAGACGGCCTCCCGGTTGGATATGCACGTCTGCTCGACTGCCCGGCCCCAGGCTGTGTCAACGCCAGCCGTCCGCTGGAACTGGTGCGCATCTACACCCTGCGCCCCTGGATCGGCCAGGGGGTAGGGGGGCAGATGATACAGTACAGCATTGACCTGGCCTGTGCAGGGGGCTACGATGCGCTTTGGTTAAGTGTTTGGACGAAAAACCCCAAAGCCATTGCTTTTTACCGCAAATGGGGGTTTGAGATTGCCGGGACGACCACTTTTACGCTGGGCCAGGAAGTGCAGGATGACTACGTGATGGTAAGAGGTCTGGTGAGAGCGCCTCGCCAAACCACGGCCTAATGGCAGATCAGCACCGGCCGGCGGGTTGAGGCCAGAACGCGGTCTACTGTGCTGGGATGGAAAGATTCTTGCAGTGGCCCGGCCTCATAGCCGCCCATCAGGATCAGGTCGGCCTGGCGTTCTTCGGCTGAGAGCAGTAGTTGGCGCGCGGCGTCGCCATCCGCGGAGATATAAGCGGCCCGAATGTTTTTGTCTTCCAGATAGGCGCGGGCACGCGTTAATAATTGTTGTGGCCCAAGCCGGCCCGGCCGCTCGGCCGACAGCACGGTGAGTGCCACCCCCCAACGCGCCGCCAGGTAAGCGGCGACGAACAGGGCTTCATCGGCGTTATGCCCACCCCCATACGCCAGCAGAGCGGTGTTGATCTGCGCGCCGCTGGCGAAACTCGCCCCGCCGGGCAGTAGTAAGAGCGGCGCTCCAGATTGGCGAATCAGCAGGCGCGCCCCAGAGCGCAGCCGCACGAGGGGTTTTAGCGGCGGCGGATAGCGATTACGGAAGATCACCAGGTCCGTCCGGTGAGAATGGGCCGAAATCTGCCCGGCGGCGGAGCCGGTGTCAACCAACAGGCGTCCAGCCACCCCGGCGGCGGCACAGCGGCGAACAAACTCCTCGCGCATGGCCCCCAAAGCCGGTTCTTCAGAATCCTGGTCTTTGGCTGTCACGTGTAACCCGGTCAGGCGGGCTTCCTCGCGCCTGGCAAATTGAATCGCGAAGTCAACCACCGGCCAGCGTTGGGTATCCGCCGCTGGCATCCCGGGGACGGCTACCAGAATGTCATCGAAGAGGTGGTCAATGCGATGCGGCGGAGCCGCCGGTTGTTCCAGGTGTTCGCGCCGCCAATGCCCGCTGGGGGGGCCGCTCTCTAAAGGCGCTGGCAGGAACCATTTTTGCAGCCGATGCAAGAGACGCGGCACGCGCCGGCGTGCTGTGGGCGAAAACCGTGAGGTCAAATCCTCCGCCGCAATCTGTGGAGAAACCTCCCAACCAAAGCCGCCGCCCAGCTCTACACGGTGCTCCATAATCCACAGGTACAGGTCGGCCTCGGTACGGCCAGGAAAATCGCGCAGAAGGTTGCGCTGACGGATGAGTCGGGCGACCGGCTCGTATACCTGGTCATACCAGTCGAGGACCGCTTCACTTTCAGAGACTTCGCGCTTAAGCTGTATCCCCATGAAATAGCGGTGCACCGCAATATGCTCCAGCAGTTTTTGATACTGTCCCGGAGCCGTTACCAGCAGGTTCGCGCCAGGGCGCAGCTCGTCAATGCGCGTTTTTTCCAGAAAATCGGCATACTCTGCTTTCAAGATCACATCATCAGGGCGGTCGCCAGGCGCAAGGGGAACCCGCGTCCGCACCTGGGTGACATAGGCCTGAATCGTTTCCAACCCCAATTCGCGGGCGACTGAAACGCGGTGATGGCCGTCGAGGACAAAGTAGGCTTCTCCAATCTGATAGACCTCAATCGGGGGCAGTCCTTCCATTTTATCAATGCCCAAACGCACGCGCGTCCAGCGGTCGCGGTCCGATTCGTGACGCGGCAGGAAGGAACGCGAAAAATCGGTATAGCGGTTGACACTGCCAACAATTGCGTTGAGGGGGATCATTTCCAGCCGGCGCGAGGCCGATTCAATCGCGCGCAGTCGGGTGCGGACTTCATCGTAAGAAAGCAAATCAGCGGGGCGGCCCGTCAGACTCGCCAGGAACTTTTCTAACGCGGCCTTCTGGCGCGCCCGATGAAAGTCCTCAACCGCATCCTGGATTTTGGCAGGCGAGTCTGGCTCGTAGAGACTCACGCTCTACCATCCTTTCGCGGCTTAGTTCCACAACGCCAGCCGCCCGGCAATGATGCGCAAACTATTGCGAACGGTTTCAAAGTCGGGAGCATTAGAGGCGCGCCGCAGGTATTCTTCGAGGTATTGGGCAGAAAGGCGCAACGAACCGGCGTACATATGCACATACCCCAGATCGCGCAGGTGTTCATAGCTGTCTGGCTGGGCCAGAAGCAGGTGTTGAATGACCGAGATCGCGCAGTTCCACTCTTCTCGTTGGATGTAGGCATAACACAGGTTATTCAGCATCCGCGTCAGCAGGTCAATCGGGCGGATGGGGTTCAACCACTTGGTCTGGAAAGGACCTTTATACCCGGTGCTTTCGCGTACCAGGCGGTCACAGTCTGGAACCGTCAGGCGCACGCCAGAATGGTAGGGATCAATGTAAATCTGCGTTGCGGTATTGTCGCTGTGCTCAAAAATGCCGACAATAAAATGGCCCGGCAGGCCAATCCCATAGGCTGGCAGTCCTAACTTTTGGGCAATCGTAATCCACAAAACCGAAAGAGTGATCGGAATCCCCAGGCGGCGGTCGAGGACTTCATTCAGGTAGCTGTTGCGCGGGTCATCGTAGGCTTCGCGGTTGCCTCGAAAATTCATGTCGTTAAAAAGAAAATCCGACAGCGCATCAACCCGGTCCTCGATTGGCGCGCGCGCGGGCACAGTCCGGCGCGCCAGTGCAACCATTCGTTCTAGACGCGTCAGATAGTCGTCAATTTCCAGGTTGGGGTAAGCAATCGAGCGGGCAAAAACCAGCGCCGCCCTCGGAATATTGACCACGGATTGATTGATTTCATCTACAAACGCTAAAGTCGTCATGCGTAATCAACTGCTGTGCTAAAGACACTTCTCGATCTGTAGCGCACAAGGTACGCGGGAGTTTTTTCAGGGGAAAACCTGATCTGCGCGACCCCAAAGTGGCGTAATTGTACCAGCTTTTTATTGAGATGTATGAACAATATGGGCAATCTCGATTGCGGATTAATGCGATAATAGATCTGTGAATATTCGCAACATTTATCATCATTCAGGCTCGCATGGGAGGCTGCAATGCAGTTGCCGGAGAAAAATGTGGTGCTTTTAAGCCTGGGGCAGGCGTTAGGCTCCACCGGTTCTTCATTAATTGTCTTTGTTGGGGGTATGACGGGTACGGAACTGGCTCCGTCACCGGCCCTGGTAACTCTGCCAGTAACCATGATGGTGATCGGTACGGCTCTTGCGGCCATCCCGGCGTCGCTGTTCATGGCAAAGGTTGGCCGCAAGCGGGGCTTTTTGATGAGCGCGGGCCTGTCCATTGCAGGCGCGCTGGCGGCTTCTGGAGCTATCCTCTTACACAACTTTGTGATGTTCTGCGCCGCCGTACTGCTGTTAGGCACGAATTCGGCCTTTGTACAGCAATACCGTTTTGCCGCCGCAGAAAGCGTGGCTCCAAAGCGGGTAGGGGTGGCTGTCTCAACCGTTCTGGCCGGCGGGATTGCCGGCGGCTTTTTGGGGCCGCAGATTGGGAAAATCACCTGGAACTGGCTGCCGGCGGCCGCTTACAGTGGATCTTTTGCGGCCCTGGCGGGCGTCTATCTGCTCACCATCCTGATTTTACTGGCCCTCAGCGACATTCAGACGCAAACCACCTATGACCCACGAGAAGGCACAGCCCGGCCTTTAAGTGAGATCCTGCGCCGGCCGCTCTTCCGCCTGGCAGTCTTTTCTGGCATGGTGAGCTACGGCGCGATGGTCTTGTTAATGACGGCTACGCCCATCAGTATGCACGTTATGGACAGGCATTCACTGGAAGCGACCGGTTGGGTCATCCAGAGCCACATTGTAGCAATGTACCTGCCATCGCTGTTCTCAGGCTGGCTGTTGGCCCGGCTCAAACCGCTCCGGCTGTTGGGGGTTGGCATCGCCGCTCTAACGGTCTGCGTCGGCATTGCAATGAGCGGCCGCGCGCTGACGAATTACTGGTTTGCCCTGGTTCTGTTGGGAGTGGGTTGGAACTTCCTGTTTGTCGGCGGAACGGTCTTGCTGACCGAGAGCTACCGGCCAGCCGAGCGGTTTCGCGCCCAGGCGTTTAACGATTTTTCCGTGTTTGGGATACAAGCCCTGGCTTCGCTTTCTGCCGGTGCAATTCTCCATGCCGCCGGCTGGCCGGTCCTGGCGGCACTGGTCCTGCCGTTCCTGATAGCCCTGGGAGTGGGAGCCTGGCTGGCGGCGCGGCAGGAACGTTTCGCCCCGCAGGCCGGCCAGGAGGTCTGATCGTCTCGTGTTTTTTACGGCGATTTCTGTGGATAGGTTCCCAACAGCGGCAGATCTTCTGGGTCGAGGATGCTGTAAATTTCTAGCGGATCGCCGGCAGTTAGCATCAGCCCGTCGCCGACCGATACATACGAGGCCCCATCAACCACGGAACCGGACTGAACAGATTGGGTCAGGGCGATGATTTGCTGGAAGCGCTTCCCGTCCAGGGTTTTGCCGGCGGCGTAGATGCGCGTGGGCCGCAGTTCGAAGCCCAAGACCAGGCCGGGCAGCCCTTTTTCATCCACCCGCTGTGACAGCCATGCCCCGCCGGAAGTCAATGGGGCGGTGACCCGGTAGATCACCAGTTTTTGCGCCGAGCCGATCACCAGAGTATCACCGCCGGTAATCGTCATGCTGTAGACCGGCGTACCGGGGAAAAGCAGGTCTTGGGGCGCGCCAAACTGATCGCCGCCTACTGGAAGGATTGTAACCTTTGGCTGGCCGCCGTTGTGAGCAACGAACAGGGTCGAACCGGTCAGCGCCAGGCTCTGTACCGGGGCTTCTAGCTGGATGGTCCCCAGCAGGTCCAGCGTATCCGCTGGCGAGGGGTCCATAATGACCACAAAACCTTTGGTTGAGTCGCTGTTGAGCGCACCGCCCGCATAGAGACGATTGGTGCTGATATCGAGGATCAACGCGTAAATTGGGCCGGGCAGTTTGCTCTGAGTGATGAATCCCAGATCGCCGGGGGTATCGGTACTCAGCACGACCAGGTAGCGCCCGGCGGAGACTACGACCCGGGCGCCAGGGGCATTCGGAAGGGGCAGTACTTTCAAAACGCGGCCCGGTAATTCCTGGCTTTCAGCTTTCCATTGAGGCGCTTCAGGTTGGCTGATATCCACGGCAATCAGGCGGTTGCCGGTTCCCAAGTACGCCGTTTGCCCATCCCTGGCAACGGACGGTATGGACGGTATGATGGTAATCTCCGGTATGGCTACAGTCGCGGTGGGTGCCGCACGGGTGAGGCCGGTTGCAGGGGGTTGGGCCGCGCGCGTGGAAGAGGGTGGGGGAGGGGGGGTGTCGGCGGCGGTTGTTGTCATGGCCTTCTGGGCCGGCACATCGTCATCCAGCCGGGCAGTAGCGGCCGCCGCGGGGCCGGCATCTGAGGCTGGCTGGCCGATGGGCATCCAGTAGGGGAGGGATCTGAAAATGACAAGCAGCAGTACCAGGGCGGTGGCGGCGGCTGATAGAGAAAGCGCATTTTGAATGAAGCGCGTGGTGCGGCGGCGTCTTTGAAGTTTTTGCTGTACGCGCCCGGCTTTAGCGCGGATATCTTTCGGTGAGTGCTGTACCGTTGGATAAAGCGCCGGCAGTGCTTCACTGAGCTGGCGGTGAAAGGCGGCATATTGGCGGCATTCCGGGCATCCGGCGAGGTGTTCGGTCAGCGCGGCCTGTTCCTCGTGCGTCAGTTTGCGCCCCGATTGGATCTGATCCTGGAAGAAAGTGTGGTTATTCAGGCTCATTGAATCCCTGCCTGGTTGTGGAATGTCTGCTCTGCAAGACTGCCTAAGCGATTGCGTAATTTATGGTGCGCATAGTGGAGACGAGAGTGGATCGTCCCTTCTTTCTCCTCTAAAACCTGGGCGATCTCCGGCACCGATAAGCCATGAACGTAGCGCAGTAAAACCGGTAGGCGGTGCTTCTCATCGAGCGAGTCAACCGCCTGTTTAAGCATCCGCTGCTGTTCCGTTTTGAGGACCGTATCTTCTGGAGAAGGCATAGCTGCATTCATCTGAAGGGTAACCAGTTTAAGAACCTGCTCCAACCGCTGGCGCGCCTTGTGCTTGCGAAACTTCATCCGGCAGGTGTTAACGGCAATACGTGCAATCCAGTTCTTGAGACTGGTTCCAACATGATACTGCCGGATATGCAGCGCGGCCTGCAAAAAAGTCTCTTGGGCGGCATCGTCGGCATCATCAGGGTCTCCCAGGAGAGAACAGGCCAGGTGATAGACAAAATCATAGTAAGCCAGCATGAGCGCCTCACAGATGCGCGGTTGCAGGCTCAGCGGCTCATCTCTGGCTGTTTCTTCACTTCCAGATGCCTGCCGGATGAGGTCATCGAGATCGGCCATACAGGTCGTTACCATTCTGTAAAATAGAATGCATTTCAGCCCCAGACCCTTCAAAAAAAACGAGGTGTTTCTATCAATCCTATCATATCAACTTCGATCTGAGGGTGGGGCAAGTTCGAGGGAGAAGTAATTCGGGCTCTATGGGATTTGATCCTTTTGATAACTATCATTATCAAAAGCATATGGGCGCGCGGCTTCCTCACGTCCAGCCGCGCGCCCTGTTTCAATCCCCGCAGGAAGCGCGCCGATAGCATCCACCGCGCCGCTTGATCCCTTACCCGAAAACTCCACCCCCATACTTATAGCGTCAGCCGCGCCGATAGCATCAGCCGCGCCGCCTGGTCCCTTACCCGAAAACTCCACCCCCATACTTATAGCGTCAGCCGCGCCGCCTGATCCCTTGCCCGAAAACTCCACCCCCATATTATCAGGGGGGGGTGTATTCAGCGTGACCGGACTGGTACTCATATTGGCATCAGAGCCGCTCGCCGCGGAGGCAGGCCCAAACGCTGGACGCGTTTGGGAAGCAGACGATTGTCTGGCGCCTGGTCGGTCAAGGGTCTTCGCTTCGCTCCGATCCGCTGGCGCGGACGGCTTCGCCGCCCTTGACCTGCCTAACGGGTCAGGCGCAGGCAAGTTCTCACCACCCCGCAAACGCTCTATCAACTCGAACGGTACTTCCATACGCCCAGTATAGCACCGCTGGCTTGCAGCACGCTTGACAACCTCACGCACAACCCGCGCATAGGTTTGCTGGCTTTCAGCCGCCCGCAACAGCCACAAGCGCCCAGATACGCCTTGTACCTGAGATACCCGCTCTAATGCCTGAATAGCCGCCCTCACGACCGTTTCAGCGGCCCCCCACTCCACCCCTATCAATTCCTGAACCGCCGCGTCTACCAGCCGGGTTCGCTCATTCTCACCCCGCCGCCCAGGTGGACGACCCCGCCTTATCTGTTTCGATATGTATGAAATTGGTTCGATAACTTTGCTATCATTATCAAAAACATTCTAGGAAACACTTTGACAGACCTTCATCTCTTAAAGCAGCCGGCCTGAAAGGCCGCGAGAATGCCAGAAGCGCCGGCCATCCATTCTTTCTCCCTGTACGCCGCCCGCCATAGGAATACTCCCTTCTGAGAGCGCCAACCGCGCCAGCCGGAACGCCCTGCCAACCCCTCTCCCAGCAGCCTCCCCTACCCCACCCACCGATATAATACGATGTAATAATTATAGTTACAAAATGTAAATTATTTTTTATCTATCTTTAGTGCCTCTTCGAGGTGGTGGGGGGCAGATTTATGCAGTATTCGATGTACCAATCCGTCACTCGGGTGGATTCTACAAACGCCTGCCACTGCAAATCCGTCAGACTGCGGGCCTGTTCGCGCGTGGGCAGGCCCGTATCGAGGCGCAGTACCCGCCCCCGCGTTTTTTGCAGCAGGCGCGCGTACAGGTCTGGGAAAGGCATATTCCACCGGCGCTTTTCGGCGGTAGCACGGTCTACCGGCAGCATTGCCACCAGATCTTCGCTCATCATCAGCTCCAAACCCTGATCGCGCAGCGTGGCGTTATGACTGCCGTGATGGCCCACTTTGTACAATACCGTGCGTTTTAACAGACTCTCCACCGTAACGGCCACCGGCATCCCGCGGCCATCGTCTACAGACCAGGTCAGGCCTTTCCACGAAAGCCAGTTCCCCACCTGGGCATCTGCCGGGAAGAGCAGTACCTTGCCGGCCCCCGGCGCGCCCAACTCAATCGCCAGCGCCAGGCTGGTATTGTTGGTATCGCTGTCAAGGTTGAGCGCCAGCCCTCCGGTGACGCTCAGCCAATCGTTGTCAATCCGCCGCCAGGCGTTTTCGCTGTTGCTGTCGGAGAGATAATATTTCTGAAAAAAGCCATCCGTCCCGGCCTCTTCCAGAGAGATATGGTAAAACTCGTCAAACGGGTAACACTGTGATTGGATGCGCCCATACAGCGAACCTGAGTTGGAGGGCAGCACCGAGGCAAAAAAGCTGTCTTCGGCGCGAATAGAGGCCGCGCCATACGTCTCTTTGCCTTTGCGGGTAGGGTCGCTCATTTTCAAGAGCGTCAGATCTTCAGGCGGGCCGAATATGTACACGCGCACATCTTCAACCCCCGCCAACTCGTGCGGGGTCTCGCGGCTTGGGTAACAGTAATGAACCTCCGCGTCTTTCAAGCCGGTCAGGTAGCGCAGAGCTTCGCGAGTCGTTCCCCCTCCCCTACCCCGCGCGGACAAATCCGGGCAGTCGGGGTCGCGCTCGATTTCTTCTTCAACCTGTGGGCCATAAAAGCCCAAAATCTGACGGATGCTCTCGCCATCTTCCGCCAGCGCCCCCGCGTTGATGCGCTGGACGGCTACCTGTAAAGCTTTGATCTTTTCCTGACGCTCAGCAATCAGGGCCTGGGCAGTGGGGTTGTCGGGGTCTTCTGTCCACGCGAGCCATACCCTTTCGATGCGCAAATCGCGCATCTCTTTGAATTTCTCCGCCAGCAGAAAGCCAGAAACGTGATCCCAATGCTCATGCGTGACAACCACCAGGTCTAAAATGCCGCCGGTCACAGCCGCGATATCATCTACCACAGCATTGATCCGCGCCTGGGCGTTTTCAACGCCCGATAATACCCCGCAGTCAATGAGCATATGAAACTCCCGCCTGGGCGCGGCCTCGGCGCAGGGAAAGGTGAGCAAAAAGCAGTCACCAAACCCCTGGCGGTACATGCGAATGCGGACAGGGCGATCAGCCATGCGGTACTCCTTATGAATCAATCACGGTGCAGCAGGGCAAAGGGTTCCTGAAGGGCCGCCCGGTCGTAGGGCGAAAAGTACGTAGCGCGCAAGGTTCCACTCAGGTTTTGTTTGGCGAAGTTAAGCTGACGCTGTAAGCGTTCTTCGTCGAAAATCGGTTTGACAATCCGGTAGCTCAGACGCATATCATCCAGGTCGAGGATCAGGGTACAGCCCCCGCGGAACTGGATGGACGGACTGCCCGCCACGCCGGGGTAAAACGGAATCTGGCGTGCCTGGATGATGGAAATTACCAGCTGCGAGAGCAGTTCTTCTTTAGGTCCAACCCGTTGAGCCGGGCGCACCGAGTGGACTTCAAACCGGGGCGTGCCATCGGGATTGGTTTCGAGGCCAAACAGCGGCGTTTTGGGCGGTTTGAGTACCAGGCCCGTCAGCCGCTCGAAGGTAGGCAGGTCGCGCAGGCTGGTTTGTAGGATGGTATGCAGATGGTTGCGCAGTGCCTTCATCTGGTCAAACGTATCTTTGCGCGAGCGAAAGATGTGAGAGCGGTCCAGCACAGACTGCAACTGGCTGGCCAGCCGCTCAAAATCCTGGTTTTCAGCCGGTCGGGCACTGGGCCAGCGCAGACTCTCGATAGACAGGTTGCGCACATCCTGCGGATAAATGCCCCGGCGGCGGAATGCTTCGATAAACGCCACCCGATAGCCGCGCTCATCGTTAGGGACCAGGTCTGAATCCGCTGTGATGACCGCGCGCAGATAGTCGCCAAAGGTCAGGTCAACCGGCGGGCAGTAATCCAGCGCGCGAATGCACATCAACAGGATGTGCTGGGCGCTTTTGGCGGCTTCTTCGGCCAGGCGGTTGACCAGGTCGGGGTGGAGCGCCCCGCTGGGCAGTACGCCCGTCCCGCCGCTGGCAATGCGCATCAGGTCGGCGATACGGCTTTTATAAATGGACGTAAAAGCGTCAAACACTGCCGCGACCAAAATAGAGCCGCGCGCGTGGGGTTCAAACACCTTGCTATAATCGGCCGGGTCGGGCTTCAGCGGTTCCCAAATGCCCGTCTGCGGGTTGACGCGCCCCAGGGCATCGCGCAGTGAACCGTAACTCCCCACTGCCGTGCCAAATTCCTGCGCCAACTGCCCCAGCAGGTTCTGGGCAGACAAATCGCCGCGCGTCTTGGCAATCTGGTGGTACAGCACTTCTGGAAAGGTAAAGTGCTGGAACAAAGCAACAATGTCCGAGAAAGCCTCGTGGAAGGCCAGCGAATCGGGATGGGTGGGGTCAATAAAACGACGGTGCATCCCATCGAGCAGGGCGTGAGTCGTCTCGTGTGTAATGATGTCGTGCGACAGGCAGGTAAACACCGTTCCCCCTGCTAACTGCGCGCCCGGCTGGCTGGAGGATGCCGGAAAGTAGCCAAACAGCAGGGCTTTCTTCTTGGGGCTGTAATAGGCGTTGGCCTCGCGCATGGCATGGGGGTAAATGCGCAGCCGCTGGACAAATTCTTCATCGCCGCCCCCGTCTTTCTCTACTGTGTGCGAGCGCCACAAAGCCTTGCGTCCCAGCGCCTTTTCAAAATTGCGAATGGTGGTCATCGCCACGGCGTACACCATCTGCTGGTGAAACTGCGGGTTGCCCTGCGACGGGGCCAGCCCATCTTGAGCCATCAAACTGGGGTGATCCAGGTTTACCGGAGCGTAGAAGCAGTTGCTGGCGGGGTCGTAGTCCACCACCTCCAGGTATTCGCCGACCGGGCCGCTTTGCAGGTTCGGCTCCCAGGGGACTTTAAATACAATCTCGTTGATTCCCATCGTCTCCAACTGAATCGAGAGGCTGGGATCAAAAGCATAACCGCGCAGACGGCGAAACGGCGGGGTTGGAATTGGGTCCATGCGCGCCAGCGTCCGCCGGATCGAAATTCCACTTTTTCCTGCGCGCCGGGGCGTTCTGCGCGGTGGATTGGGTTGGTCACTCATCGCCTGAAAACCTTCCCGGCAAAGACTGCCGATGGAGAGCGGATGTTCGTAGCTAAATTATATGCTTTTGGCAACCCCCTTGTGTTAAAATAAGCCTCGATTCTGGTTATACAATGAGAGGCCAATATTTATGTATAAAACCCATACCTGCGGTGAGCTTCGAGCTTCGCATATCGGCCAGACGGTAACGCTGGCCGGTTGGGTACACCGCCAGCGCGATCACGGCGGCGTAACCTTCATCGACCTGCGTGATCGCTTCGGCATCGTCCAGATTGTCGCCAATCCCGGCGACCCTAACACCCAGGTCATTCAGGATGCGCGCTCAGAATGGGTGCTGCAAGTGACCGGCGAGGTGCGCCGCCGCCCAGCCGGGGCTGAGAACCCAAACCTGCCCACCGGCGAGATTGAAGTCGAGGTAAAGACCTGCCAGGCGCTTAACCCGGCCAAGCCTCTGCCCTTTTTGATCAGCAAGGACGAAGATACGGATGAGAACGTCCGCCTGAAGTACCGCTACCTCGACCTGCGCCGCGAGCGGATGCAGCGCAACCTGTTACTGCGGCATAAGGTGATCAAATTCATGCGCGATTACCTCGACCGTCAGGGCTTTATCGAAGTCGAAACGCCGATCCTGTTTAAAACCACTCCCGAAGGCGCGCGCGATTATCTCGTCCCTTCGCGTGTGCACCCCGGCTGTTTTTACGCTCTGCCGCAGTCGCCCCAGCAGTTGAAACAGCTCTTACAGGTTTCGGGCATCGAGCGGTATTTCCAGATCGCCCGCTGTTTCCGCGACGAAGACCTGCGCGGCGACCGCCAGCCCGAATTTACCCAATTAGACCTCGAAATGTCGTTTGTCCACCGCGATGACGTGCTGGCAGTGGTCGAGGGCCTGTTTACAGCCATGCTGCCGGCCGTGGCCCCGCACAAGCGTCTGCTGGCTTCGCCCTGGCCGGTGCTGACTTACAACGAAGCCCTGGAACGCTTTGGAACCGATAAGCCCGACCTGCGCTTTGGCATGGAGCTGTATAACGTGGGCGATATCTTCGCCAACAGCAGCTTTATGGTGTTTCAAAATACGCTCAAAGCCGGTGGGATCATTAAGTGCCTGGTCGTACCGGGATGTGCCGAGTATACCCGCAAAGAGGTGGATGACCTCACCAACTTTGCCAAAGAACAGGGCGCTAAGGGCCTGGCAACTCTGGCGCTGACCGCCGAAGGCGTGAAGGGTACGGCGCAAAAGTTTATCCGGCCAGAAGAAGTGGCCGCGCTGCGGGCGCGCACCGGGGCGAAAGACGGCGATCTGATCCTGTTCGTGGCCGATCAGAAGAATGTGGCGAACAAAACGCTCTCTGCCCTGCGCCTGCTCTTCCGTGACCGCCTGAAGTTGGCCGATAAAGACGTGATGGCCTTTGCCTGGATCGTAGACTTCCCCATGTTCGAGTGGAACGAGGAAGAACAGAAGTGGGACGCCGCCCATCATCCCTTTACCATGCCGAAGATGGAAGACCTGCCCAAGTTCGACACCGACCCCGGCTCGATTCTGTCAGATGCGTATGATATGGTCTGTAACGGCTACGAAATGGCCTCTGGCTCCATCCGCATTCACCGCCGCGATATTCAGTTCCGCATCTTCCAGTTGTTGGGCCTGAACGAAGAGGATATTCAGAAAAAATTCGGCCATATGCTCGAGGCCTTCGAATACGGCGCGCCGCCGCACGGCGGCATGGCCCCCGGCATTGACCGCCTGGTCATGCTGCTGGCCGACGAGCCGAACATCCGCGAGGTGATCGCCTTCCCCAAGAACCAGGCGGCCCGCGACCTGATGGCCGATGCCCCCTCCCCTGCTACCGACAAACAGCTCCGAGAACTGCACATCCGCGTGGAGCTTCCGAAAGAGTAATCTCTCTCTGCATGGTGAAGTTATCAACCCCATTCCTCGTTGCCAATAACGAGGAATGGTTCTTTTAATGACATTTTAATTGTGTCTTAAGTCACATGATGTACCTGTCTCCCTTCCATTATAATTAGAGTGGCAAATTACCGTTTTTGTGACATCTGGAGCCTGTATGTCTCGAATCTTGTTGGTGGATGACGAGCCGATGATTACCGACTCGCTGGCTTACAGCCTGCGCCGCGAGGGGCTTGAAGTCGCTGTTGCCAGCGATGGTACCCAGGCATTGAATTTGTTCGATGAATATAAGCCCGACCTCGTGGTGCTGGATATTCGCCTGCCTGGGATTGACGGGCTGGAAGTCTGCCGGCGACTGCGCGCGCGCAGCACGGTTCCCATCATCATGCTCACTGCCCTCGGCAATGAATTAGACCGCGTGGTAGGGTTGGAGATCGGCGCGGATGATTATCTCCCCAAGCCTTTTTCCTTCCGCGAACTGCTGGCGCGCATCCGCTCAATGCTGCGCCGCGTGGAGTTGGACCAGCGCACCAACCGCCCGGCCATCATCCAGGTGGGGGCGCTCCGCATGGACCCCACCAGCCGCCGGTTGTTTAAAGGCGGCACGGAAATTCAGCTTTCGGCGCGCGAATTTGAGCTGTGCTATCAATTGATGTCTCAAGCCGGGCGCGCCATCAGCCGCGACGAGTTGATCGCGCGGGTATGGGGAAGCGATTGGGGCGGCGACCCCCGCACGCTCGAAGTTCACATTCGCTGGCTGCGCCTGAAGATCGAAGACGATCCCACCTCTCCCCGCTTTATCCAGACCGTGCGCGGCTATGGCTACCGTTTCATCGGGCCAGACGAGTTGGAATGAGGAAACCCTTTCCCCTGCGCATTACAACCTTCCTGGTTCTATCGCACTTCCTGATCGGCGCGGTTGGCGTTGGCATTGTTGCCAACGCGGCCCTCTACGCCATTTTCAAAAGCGGCGAGACCGCCCTGGTGCGCGAAGCCGAGGATCAGGCTTACGTCATCGCCGCAATGCTGGCAAATACCTACCCTCCAGAGCGCCTTGCCGCTGGAGAGTTCGACGCGCCCACTCTGGAAACGCTGCGCAAAACCATTGACGTTCACCTGGCGCGGCGCACAGACGTGCAGTATACCCTCTACCGCGCCGATGGAAAGCTGCTGATTACCAACATTCCCGGCCCGGGGGGCGGAGGCCAGCCCTCGTCTCTGCCGGTAGAGGTGCAAGAGGCGCTCTCTCGCCCGGCGGCCTCTGCCATCCGCAGTGATGCCAGCGGAGTGCGGCGGGTGTTCGTGGCCGTGCCGGTGGGAAGCGCTGGCGCGCCGGGCGCTGTACTGCAATTAGGCATCCCTTACTTTGCCGCTATGGCCCCCACATTTCGCACCATGGCGGTGATCGCGCTGGTGGGCATCTCGATTGCTTTTGTCATCCTGTGGGTGGGCTGGCGGAGCAGTATCTACCTTTCCAGGCCGGTGGTCAGCCTCGCGCAGGTAGCAGAGCGCATCAGCAGAGGCGACCTGACCGCCCGCGCCGACCCCCAGGGGCCGCTGGAAGTGATTCATCTGGCTGTTACGCTGAACCGCATGACCGCGCGCCTGCAGAACACCCTCGATACCATGCAGACATTTGTCGCCAATGCCAGCCACGAACTGCGCACGCCGCTGACCGGCATCAAGCTTCAGGTTGGGGCTCTGCGCGCCGGAGCCGTTGATGAGCCGGATATCGCCGAGCGGTTTTTGTCGCAGATCGAAAGTGAGGTGGATCGGCTGGGGATGCTGGTCAGCGACCTGCTCGACCTCTCGCAGTTAGAAAGCGGCGACCTGGGCGCACCCCAGGCGGTAGACCTGGCGGAGCTGGCCCGCGAGGTCGTCTCTTTTTGGGAAGCGCGCTCACAGCAGGCCGGCCTGCGCCTGACCACGCGCAGCGCGGGGGGGCCTTCTCTCGTTTGGGGCGACCCGTACCGCCTGCGGCGGCTGTTAGACAACCTGGTGGATAACGCTATTAAGAATACGCCGCCGGGCGGCAGGGTGGAGATCGCGCTCGGTCCGGGACATCAGCCCGGTTTTGTCCGCCTGGAAGTGATGGATACGGGCGTCGGCATTGCCTGGGAACACCAGGCCCGCATCTTCGAGCGTTTCTACCGCGTCGAGCCGCGCCGGCCAGCCGGAACGTCTACACCGGCCGGCGGCCCGGCCTCTACCGGCAGCGGCCTGGGGCTGGCGATTGCCAAAACTATTGTCAGCGCGCACGGGGGCAGTATCGGCGTCCACAGCGTCCCTGGCGAGGGTTCAACCTTTTGGGTAGAACTCCCTGCCGCTCCAACCAGGGAATAATTACGCGCCAATCTTTCCCTGCCCCAATCCCAATGATGTATACTTACCTCCAATATTAACTGGAGAATTACGAATGTCTATCGCTGAACTCTCGCACGTTAGCAAATCCTTTGGCGCGGTCAGGGCCGTGGATGACGTTTCATTCTCTGTTGGCAAGGGAGAATTTTTTGGCCTGCTCGGCCCCAACGGGGCGGGGAAAACCACTTCGATCCGCATCCTGCTGGATATTTTCAAGCCCGATCAGGGGTCTGTTGCGGTGATGGGCGGGCCGATGACCGAGGAAAAGAAGAATCACATTGGGTATATGCCCGAAGAGCGCGGTCTGTACCAGGATATTCCTCTGGAGCGCGCCCTGGCGTACCTGGCCTCGCTGAAGGGCCTCACGACTGCCCAAATCCGCGCTCGCCTGGGTGAGTATTTAGAGCGTTTTGACCTGGCCGCGCACCGCAAGAAAAAGGTGAAAGAATTAAGCAAGGGCATGCAGCAAAAAGCCCAGATCATCGCTACCATTATCCACCACCCCGATCTACTGATTATTGACGAGCCCTTCAGCGGCCTGGACCCGGTGAATACGCAAATGGTCAAGGACTTGCTGCGCGACCTGCACCGCCAGGGTACAACCATCATCATGTCCACCCATCAGATGCACCAGGTAGAAGAACTGTGCCAGCGCATCCTGCTGATGAATCACGGCAGGGTGATGCTGTACGGGCCGCTGACAGAGATCCGCCGGCGCTTTTCGGGTCACGCCCTGTTGGTGCGCACCCCCGACGGCCTGCCGGACCTCCCCGGCGTGATCAGCGTGGAAGCTCTTAACGGCGCACACCGCCTGAATCTGACCTCTACCGCCACCCCCCAAGAGATTCTCAAATATCTGGTGGACTGCAACATCACCGTGGAACAGTTTGAAATTGCCCTCCCCACGCTGGATGAAATCTTCATCCGCGTGGTGCGCGACCAGGAGCAGAGCGTCTAAATGAACAAAATGTGGCGGGTTATGGCTTATGAATATTCAAGGCACGTCCTGCGCAAGCGTTTTCTCTTTGCACTGCTCAGCGTGCCGCTGTGGCTGCTCGTGATGATTGCGGCCGCCTTTCTGGCGGTTTTTTTGATGACCAACCGCACGCCCCTGGGGTATGTAGATTATTCGGGCGTGCTGGCGAACCCTGTGCCAATTGACCTCGAAGAAGGCAGTCCATTCACCAATATTCCCATTTTGCCCTTTGCCGCCGAAGACGAGGCGCGCGCCGCCCTCGAAGCGGGGCGCATCCAGGCATACTACGTTTTACCAGAGGATTATCTGCAAACACGCCGGGCGCGGTTAGTGTATAAAGAAGAACCTTCCAGCCGGATTGAAGACAAGTTCAGCGCTTTTGTGCGGCGCGGCCTGCTGGCCAGACAGCCGGAAACGGTGGCGGAGCGCATCCTGGATGGGCCAGAGTTTGTAATCCGCGCCGAGCAGGAGGGCCGTGAGGTGCGCAGTAAAGAGTGGATGAAAATTTTCGCGCCCGCTGCCGCCGGCGTCATTTTAGCCACAGTGGTGTTTTCGACCGGCGGCTATCTCATGCAGGCAGTGGTGGAAGAAAAAGAAAACCGCACCATGGAAATCCTGGTGACTTCGCTTTCTCCCATGCAAATTATGGCCGGCAAAATCATCGGGCTGATGGCCGTCGGTTTAACCCAGGTATTCACGTGGAGCCTTGTACCGGCCGTTGGCGTGGCGCTGGCGGCGGCCTATCTCCCTGCCTTCCGCGCCAGCATAGACTGGGGCCTGGTGGGGTTGATTTTCCTGCTGGTTATGCCCACCTTTGTGATGATCTCCGCTCTGATGGCCGCCATTGGCGCCACTGTAATCGAGGCAAGCGAAGGCCAGCAGATAACGGGGTTGGTCTCACTGCCGGTGATGCTGCCCTATATGCTCATAGGCGCGCTGATCACCAACCCGGGCAGTCCAATGGCGGTTGCCCTCAGCCTGTTCCCCTTGACCTCGGCCCTCACCATTCTCATCCGCATGGCCGTTGCTACTGTTCCCACCTGGCAGATCGTAACGGGGGCGGCGTTATTGATCGTGAGCGCGGTGGGTTCGCTGTGGCTGGCGGGGCGCATCTTCCGCCTGGGGATGCTCCGCTATGGACAGCGCATCCGCTGGAGAGAACTTCTTGCTTCGTTCAGGAGTGCCAGATGAATAAGACCTTCCTTGTACTCCGTCACGAAATCTATATACTGGTCAGCCGTTTTTCCTTCTGGTTTGGCGTGTTAGGCATTCCGCTGATCGGCTTTCTGATATGGGGCGGGGCCGTGCTCATCAACCACAGTCAGGCCGGGGCAGGCGACGTCGGCGCGATGTTGCCTATCGAGCAGGTCCGCGAAGTGTTCACCGAAGAAGAAGATGAGCGCCCTCAGGGGTACGTAGACCGCGCCGGGCTGATTACCGCCTTCCCGCGCGAATTTTCCAAAGATCAGCTCATCGGTTATGCCTCTGAAGCCGAGGCCGAACGAGACTTGCAGGCTGGCCGGCTGAGCGCCTATTACGTCATTCCAGAAAATTATGTTGAAGAAGGTCAGGTTTTCGTGTATGCGCACGAATACAACCTGATCAACACCACAAACCGCTCCGCGAACCTCTCCGCGCTGATCACCTATAACCTGCTCGGCGGCGATGAAGCCCTGGCGCGGGCAGTGCGCTCCCCGCTGGCCGAAGTGGAACATGTAAGCATTGCCCCTGCCGCAAGCCCCGCGCGCGACCGCGATGATATGTGGTCTTTCATACTCCCTTACGGAATTATGATGTTGTTTTACATGAACATCCTGGGGTCAGCGGGCCTGTTGTTGAACAGCGTCGCCAAAGAGAAAGAAAACCGTACTATGGAAGTGCTGTTGGTTTCTACCCGGCCGCTGCAACTGCTGATGGGCAAAATCACCGGTTTGGGGCTGGTAGGGCTGTTCCAAATGGTGATCTGGCTCGTCAGTTCGTCGGTACTGCTGACGCTCACCGGGCAGAACTTCACCATCCCGGCGGGCGTAGAACTGCCGCTCAGCACCGTCGCCTGGGGAGCGGCGTTCTTCGTCCTCGGCTACCTGGTATATGCCAGCCTGATGGCCGGGGTGGGCGCGCTGGTTCCCAACCTGCGCGAAGCCTCGCAGGTAACCGTCATTGTCGTCATCCCGCTGATGGTCCCGCTGTTTCTGATCTCTTCTCTGATCGAATCGCCCAACAGCGGCATCGCGGTGGGCCTCAGTCTCTTTCCTCTAACTGCTCCCACCACCATGATGCTGCGCCTGGCCGCCGTCAATGTGCCGGTCTGGCAGCCGCTGGTGGCGCTTGCCGGGCTGGTTCTCACCACGTATGGGGTTATCCGCGTGGCGGCAGGCATGTTCCGCGCGCAACTGCTTCTGTCAGGCCAGCCGTTTAAGGTGAAGCGGTTTTTCCTGGCGCTGATTGGAAAGGTATGAAGCCATGACTTCTTCCCGCCGCTTTGCGATCCTCTCCAAGCGCGATATTCATAACGACTCTTTCGTGGAACCCTGGCCCGAAGCCGGCTTATGCGTGGCCGACAGCCCCTACGATCCGCGGCCTTCTCTGCGCATGGAGGGCGGGCGCGTGGTCGAGATGGACGGCAGGCCGCGCCAGGATTTTGACGCCCTCGATTACTTCATCGCCGACCACAGCATTGACCTGAGCACAGCCGCAGAGGCTATGTCCACCCCGGCCTTACAGATCGCCCGCATGTTGGTGGATATTAACGTCCCTCGCGCGCCCATTCAGCGCCTGGCCGGCGGCTGTACGCCGGCCAAACTGGTGGAGATCGTGCGCTCGCTGAGCGTGCTGGAGATGATGGTAGGGCTGGGCAAAATGCGCGTGCGCCGCACCCCGGCCAACCAGGCGCACGTCACCAACTGGCGCGAACACCCGGCCTTGCTGGCCGCCGACGCGGCCGAAGCCGCCCTGCGCGGCTTTGCCGAGGTTGAAACCACCGTGCGGGTCGCCCGCTCGGCCCCGCTCACCGCCCTGGCGGTGCTGGTGGGCAGTCAGACCGGGCGCGGCGGCGTGCTGACCCAATGCGCGGTTGAAGAAGCCCTGGGGCTAAGCCTGGCGCTGAAGGGCCTCACCTCTTACGCCGAAACGCTCTCGGTATACGGCACGGAGCGCAGTTTCGTTGACGGAGACGATACTCCCTGGTCGAAAGCCTTCCTGGCCTCGGCCTATGCCTCGCGCGGGGTGAAAGTCCGCTTCACTTCGGGCAGTGGGTCAGAGGCGTTGATGGGATTGGCAGAAGGCTGTTCCATGCTCTACCTGGAGGCGCGCTGTCTTTTGGTCACGCGCGGGGCGGGCAGTCAGGGGGTGCAGAACGGCTCGATTTCCTGCATTGCCCTGCCCGAATCACTGCCCGGCGGGGTGCGGGTCGTGCTGGCCGAGAACCTGTTAGCCTCAATGCTTGGGTCAGAAGTCGCTTCGGGCAACGACGCTCTGGCGTCGCATTCCAGCATCCGCAAAACCGCCAAGCTGATGCTCCAGTTCCTTCCCGGCACCGACTTTATCTTCTCCGGTTACAGCGCCATTCCCAAGCGCGATAACCTGTTCGGCGGAGGTAACTTTGACGCCGAAGATTTTGACGACTATGCCGTGCTTCAGCGCGACATGGTCGTGGATGGCGGTCTGAGGCCGGTGACGGAAGAGGAAACGCTGGCTGTTCGCCGCCAGGCGGCCCGCGCGATCCAGGCAGTCTATGCCGAGATGGGCTTCCCGGCTATTACGGATGAAGAGGTTGAGGCGGCTACAGCGGCTCATTCAAGCGATGATATGCCTGAACGTGACCCCGTAGCCGACCTGGAAGCCGCCAGCCGCTTTTTAACCGGCGAAAAGACTGTGATTGACGTAATCCGGGCCCTGCACCAGCGCGGGTTTCAGGCGGCGGCGGCCAGCCTCTTAGAAATGGGCCGACAGCGGGTCTGTGGAGATTATTTACAGCCCGCCGCCATCTTCGACCGCAACTTCCGCGTGTTGAGCGCCATCAATGACCCCAATGATTACACCGGCCCCGGCAGCGGCTACCGCCTGGAGGGCCGCCGCTGGCAGGAAATTCAGCGCATTCCTCAGGCCAAATCGCCGCGCTCGGTGATTGATGACTGCATCGGCGAACCGTGTAAAAACCTGGTCGAAATTGGCCCGTTCAAGCCGGGCAGTGGGCCAGAGGTGGTCGTCGCCGTCGGACCGGCTTTCGGTACGGATCTGTCGCGGACGATCAACGGTCTGGCCCATGAAGACGTGCTGGCGGCCATCCTGACCGGCATCGCCAAAGAAGGCTTAATCGGGCGAATTATGAAGGTTTACAGCAGTTCCGACCTCGGCCGCATCAGTCACATCGGCGCGCAGATGAGCGGCAGCGGCATTGCCGTTGGACTGCAATCGCGCGGTACGACCATTATCCAAAAACGCGGCCTCGCCCCACTCAACAACCTCGAACTCTTCCCCCAGTCTCCCAGCCTGACGTTGGAGACTTACGAGGCCATCGGCCGCAATGCCGCCCGCTATGCCCTGGGTCTGCCGGCCAAGCCGGTGGCGGTGAAGATTGACAACACCGCCCGCCTGCGCCTGATCGTCAAAACCGCGCTGCTTCACCGCCGCGAGACCGAGGCCGTGCGCAGTCAGCCGCCGGTGGAATTATTCTTCAACTGGGAGCCAGACGTATGAGCGCCAATCACAGCAGCCGCTACCCCCTCGGCGAGACCGCCGCGGACGACTTACAGGCCGCCAGCGGGCGGGCCTTCCGCGATCTTTCGATGGAGGCGGTCTTAAGCGGAACCATCACCGCGGAAGACCTGCGCATCCGCGCCGAAACACTGCAAGCCCAGGCAGAGATCGCCCGACAGGCCGGCTACGAGCGGCTGGCCGCCAACCTGCTGCGCGCCGCCGAGCTGACCCGCGTGCCAAATGCGGAACTGCTCGCCATGTATGAGGCCCTGCGCCCCAACCGCTCCACCTGCGAGCAGCTTTTAGAGCTTGCCGCCCGCCTGGAAAAGCAGTATCAGGCCCCCAACACCGCCGGGTTCATCCGCGAGGCGGCAGAAGTTTACCGGAACCGAGGGCTGTTGAAGTGAAGCCGTTCAATTCTTTGCCGCAAAACCAGAAAATTTTGCTCACTTTCCTGGCCGTATTGGCCGTCATCGCGCTGGTCACGTGGTTTGGCCCCGAAGAAAAGACGTTGGGGTCGAATGTGCGCGTCGTCTACCTGCACGGCGCGTGGGTACTGGCGGCTGAAGTAGCATGGGTGGCCGCGGCTCTGGCAGGCGCGGGCGGACTGCTGGCGCGCTTTCTGCCGCCCCTGGCCCCCCGTGAAAGCGCCCTGCACCGCTGGTCTGCGGCGCTGGGGAGGGCCGGCATCGTCTTTTGGGTCACTTATCTGCCCCTTTCGCTGTGGGCCATGCAAACCAACTGGAACGGCCTGTTCCTGGCTGAGCCGCGCTTTCGTTTCGCCGCGAACTTTGCCATCGCTGGCGTACTGCTCCAGGTGGCCCTGTGGATTCTACGCAGGCCGGCTTTCACCTCAGCGGCCAACATCGCTTTCATCGTCACCCTGCGGGTAATGTTCGCCCGTGCTGAAAACATCATGCACCCGCCGCCCTCGCCCATCTTTTCCAGCGGCTTGTGGAACATCATCCTCTTTTTCATCGGATTAAACCTGCTGGCCTGGCTGGCCGCTTACCTGTTGACCCGCTGGTTTTATTACAATGACCCCGCCGGGTGAGCGCCGCATCAGGGGGATAGAGTTCCAGGGCGGCGCCCTGAATAAACGCCGCCCTGGGTGCTGAATCTACCTGCGTGGGTGCTTACTTGGTCACTTCAATGATCTGACCGCGGATTTCGCCGCTGGCAAAGTCGCCGGGGCCGGTGTTGGTTGGGGGAACGTTATCGTTGGTGTGGACGTTCACATAGGTATCGCCGCTCATAATCGCGGCCAGCACGTCCCAAAGCGTGGTCCAGCCGCAGGCGTTATTGGCATCGGGCGCGGTGATCACGCCGCTCGCTAACACGCCTTCCGCCGGTCCAGAACCCGCCGTACCCCGGAACAGGGTGACGCCCACCGGCCCGTTCACCCCCGCCGCGCCGCAGTGAATATGCGCGGCAAACGCGTTGTTGATGTTCGATACCAGCAGGGTGTACTGGATGGACGAACCATCCGGGCTGACGACAAACCCGGCTTTGCCAATCGCGCCGGTTTCGCGGGCCGGCACTTCATTGGCCCCGCTTAACCTGGCGACAAAGAATTTTGACATCTCCATGTCTGCTGATACCACGTTGGTGAATACCAGCAGCGCCAGAACCACGAGAAGGGTAATCCGAATCTTGCGCATGATCTTGCTCCTTAGAATTGAAGTCTAACCGGGTCAGGGTCGGTAAATTTCGTAAATGGTCCCGTGCGTGAGGGACACGACAAACAGGTTGCCGTTGGGTCCGGTCACGATATCCGTCACCACCCCAAAGTTGCGCCCAAACAGCAGGCTTTCGCTCTCGGTGACGTCGTGCTTCGCCAGGTTATCGGCCACCCGGTCGCGCAGGCGCGGGTCGTCGGTAGCGATGCGCTTGCGGTTGCCGGTCAGATTGAAGTGGAAGAGATACCCCCCTTGCAGGACCGGGGTAGCCGCCCCCATGAACAGGTCTCCTTCATACTGCGGCCCTAAAGCGCGGCTGTTCAGGAAGCCTATGCCGCCAGGGGCCACTTCCCATACCCAGCTAAATTCAGGGTCTTTATACGTGGCTCCAGGGAGCATATACAGGCGCGCCAAGGCTTCTTGAGGCGTGTTGGCAATCAGGGTTGGAGGCCAGCGGATCTGCTGTAGGGCCTGCGCGCCAAAAGTGGTTTCGATCTGTTTGAACTGAGCAATGCGCTTCACCGGGCCGGCGATCTGCACCCAGCCGCCGTTCATGCCGGGGTCAACCCGGTTCAGCTCGCTGAACGAGTCGTCCCCATTTTCTTGGAGCCACAGCATCCCCGATTCTGGATCCACCGCCAGGCCGAAGCTGTTGCGGTGACCATAGGAAAAGATTTTTTGGATATTCCCGCCCACTTCGCCGCCCATCGCGGCCCCCGCCGCGTAGAAGGGATTATCCGACGGGGTCGAGCCGTCGTCGTTCAGGCGCAGGATAACGCCGGTCAGATGGGCGTCGTCTGGCTCTGGGCCGCCGAACTGGTCATCGGCGACAGTCGGGCCAGGGCAGGTGGGGGTTGGCCCGCACGGCAGGTTCTGTAAGTGGCCGCGCCGGCCCACATCACCGATAAAGATATACAGTTTTCCGTCCGCCCCAAAGGTGAGTACCCCTCCGTCATGGTTGCCGCGCTCCGGCTGGCCGGCATCTTGCTGGATGGCCCGAAGCTGGATGAGATTGTGGTCAAATGCCAGGGCCGCGCCATCCCAGACGAAGCGGTCTACCCGGTTACCCAACAGCGGCGTGTTCGCTAACACGTTGGTATCCTCTCCGGTGGAGCTTTCCGTCCAGTACAGATACACGCCGGGGTTAGCAGGGAAGTCTGGGTGCAGCACCAGGCCCAACAGCCCGCGCTCTGAGCCAAAGTTGACGGCTAGGTCCAGAACTACCCCCTGAACCACGCCGTCAATCACTCGAAAGACCTTACCGCTGTTCTTCTCCATGACCAGCACATCGTTGGGGCCAATAAACGCCATCTGAATAGGCGTGATGAACCCCGTGGTGACGGCCCGCACGGCCAGATTGGTATCTAATACCTCTGGCACGGGCGTTTGCGCCGCCGCCGGCACAACCGGGCCAGAAGCAATCAGCACGCACAGCGCAATGATCAATAAGCGGTTTTTCCACACGGTGAAAATCTCCTTTTGCATCACACACTCCTCTCACTATGGGTGGTTTACAAGGTGTTGATTTGGTTTTCCGGTGAACTGCTGATAGGAATTGTAAAAAATAGGGTCGCTCAATCGCTCGTTATTACCCTCCTTTCAGGAACGATCGAACCGAACTGAACCTAGTAATGCATACGTAAATTTGCTGTTTTTGGATTAAAATTATCTAAATATTGCCAGCATGGGCGACTTCCGCCATCTCCCGGTAGGGAGATTCAGCCCACAGCAGCGTTACATCCCCACTTTTCCATGGTTTAAAATCCGGTACGCTGGTGGAAAGGAGAAGCGAATATGCACGTTCCTTTCATTATTCCACCCAAATATCTGTGGTTTCAGAGCGGGCAGTCTGACAGCGCACTGGCGTGGTTGTTAGGGGCGTTTCTTCTGGTGGCGGTAATCTTCTTAATCGCCTGGCTGGCGGCTCGCCGCCGCAAAGCCAAAGAAGAACAACTGGAAGAGATCGCGGCGAGTCAGATTGGCTCGCCGATTTCTGGCGCGATCCCCTCGACCGGAGCAGAAACGACTACGCCCGGCGAAGCGGCGGTCATCGCCAGCCAGGTGATCAGCGTCCCGCCGGATGAAATTGTCGAGGAAGTGGAACGCCGGCAGATCGGTGATGATCTGACCCGCATCGAAGGCATCGGCCCAGTCCTGCAAGAAATCCTGCACACAGCCGGCATCTTCACCTACGAAAAGCTGGCCCAATCTTCCCCAACCCTTCTGAAAGACATGCTCATCAACTCGGACCTGGAATACATTGACCCCACCCACTGGCCGGAGCAGGGCCGGCTGGCTTCTGAAGGGCGCTGGGACGAACTGGAAGCCTATCAACGCCGACTGCGCGGGGAAGAGATCTAGGCAAAGCCTCGCTGCATCTACAGGCCGCGCGCGGTTAAAGCCGCCAGTGAAACGTATTGACATGCATGGGCGATTGTCATAGAATTGTTTGAGAGCGCTCCCAAATCTTATCTAACTCTCTATCCGGCCCCTTCCGCGCCAAGCGGACTCCTGGCATCCTGGTTCTCAAGCGAGGTTCTCCATGCGTTATGGCTATTTTGACGACAACAGCCGTGAATATGTCATTACTCGGCCCGATACCCCCTTGCCCTGGATTAACTACCTGGGCTGTGAGGAATATTTTGGCCTGATCTCCAACACCGCCGGCGGATATTCCTTCTTCCGCGATGCCCGCCTGCGCCGCCTGACCCGCTACCGCTACAATAACGTCCCACTGGATGGCGGCGGGCGCTACCTCTATTTGCGCGATGATGAGACCGGCGCGTTTTGGTCGCCGACCTGGCAGCCCACCCGCCTGCCCCTCGAAGATTACACCTGCCGGCACGGCATGGGTTATACCCACATCCAATCC
>DAOUAC010000135.1:0-10897 GCA_034434155.1 Anaerolineaceae bacterium | reverse complement strand
TAGCATTCACCCAGACCATGCCGCCGTGGATGAAGTTCGAGCGCGCGCTGATCACGCAGGCATTCATTCAGGCGTTCCCCAAGCTTGCCAGAGTGCCAAACACACACACCGGCCTGCCGATGGTCTCAGATGCGCGCGAGCTGCGGATGCGCTTCTGGCAGATGATCCGCTGGCATTTGCGCAAGCGCGGCCTGGGCAAATGGCTCGGCCCGGACCGCCGCCCCTATAAAGATTACAACCTGTGGTTCCGTACTGCACTGCGCGAATGGATGCAGGAAACCCTGCTCAGCCGCGCTTCGCTCCAGCGGGGCTACTACCGGCCGGGCTTTCTCGAAAACCTGGTGCAAAGGCAGTTGGCCGGCGAGAATCACGCCGTCCGCATTGGCGCGCTGATGGCTATTGAGCTGTGGCATCAGCAGTACATTGACCCGCATTAATTCATGGACAGCCAGATGCTTAACCTGGGCGTTGTTATCAATGAAACCTGGTCCTTCTTTCGGGAAGTATATGACCACCTGAGCGAACACCATCGCACCACCCTGTTCCAGCCCCGCGAAGTGCGCTTTCCGTTCTTCCGCGAGCGGCTGAACCGCGCGGTATTCCAGCGAGATTACCAGTCTTTTCTGCGGGCGCAGGATGTAGTGTTCTTTGAGTGGGCCGGCGAGCGGCTGGCGCAGGCCACTCATCTGGATAAGACCCCGCCGTTGGTTACCCGCCTGCACCGCTACGAGATGTACCAGTGGGCCGATCACATCCGCTGGGAGGCGGTCGCCCGGGTGATTCTGGTCAGCCGCGCCAAGGAACGCGAATTTGCCGCGCGCTTCCCAACCCAGGCCAACAAGGTGATCGTTATTCCCGAAGCGATTTCACTCCAACGCTTTCAGCCTGTTAACCGCCCCTTCAACGGAGACATTGGCATTTTATGCCACCTCTCGCCGCGCAAACGAGTTTACGAACTGATCCTGGCCTTTGCCGAGATCAGCCGATTGCGCCCGGAACTGCGCCTGCACATCGGCGGCGGCAGACATCCCAAATTCGGCGACTATTACGAGGCGCTGCTGGCGCTGCCGAAAAAACTGGGCCTGCAAGATAAAGTGATCTTTTACGGGCCGGTCTCTGATCCCCAGAACTGGTACCACCAGATTGATATTTTTATCTCCAATAGTTATTCGGAGGGCTTGCAGGTTTCGCCGATGGAAGCGATTGCATCGGGCTGCTACTGCCTGGCGCACAATTGGGACGGGGCCGATGAACTGCTCCCGGCAGAAAATATCTACCTGACCGACCGGCAGTTAGCCGATAAAATTTTCCACTACTGCGACCTATCCGAAAAGGAACGGCGCCAGCGGCAGGCCGCCCTGCGCGAGCGCGTGACGCGCTGTTTTAACCTGGATGACATCAAGGTTCAAATCCGTCAGGTGATCGAAGAAGCGGCCCAAGCGCGGAGGTAAAACGGAATGTACATTGGCTACGTGATGCAGCAAGCCCCCGAAATTCGCCGCCCTCCCTTCGATGGGCCAGCGAACCACGTGCGTCACGTGGTTCACCATCTGATAGCGCGGGGACACCGCGTGCGGGTGCTGGCCGGCCTGGATGGGAGAATCTGGCGTTCGGATGACCTGGAATCTTTTGAGCCGGTCGTGGTGCAGTCTACCGATCAAGGGATCGCGCGGCGGGTTGAAGGTGGGGTACGACGCATTCAGACGCTTTTGCGATTGCCTTATGCTGGCTGGTTCGAGAGCCGCCGCTTTGCCGCCGCCATCCGGCAGGAACTATCCGGCGCGGATCTGCTCTACGAGCGCATGAGCTGGATGGGCTACGGCGCGGGACTGGCGGCGGAGCGAATGAAGATTCCGCTGGTGCTGGAGTTCAACGGCGATCACCTGCACGACCTGGAAGCCAAAGGGATGGCCCCTAAGGGCCTGCAACGGCGACTTTCAATGGCGCTAATGGCTGGCGCGGTGCGGCGCTCGGCCCATACCATTGCATCAGGCAAAGGCTGGCACGAACAATTTATCCGGCGCTATGGAGTTGCGCCGGAGCGCGTCAGCACCGTTGAAAACGGCACGGCGCTGGTAGAACTGCTGCGGCGCGAGGATTTACGGGCGTTTTCGCCCCAAGACCCCGCCCTACCGCTCCACATTGTTTACCTGGGCGGGTTCTATCCCTGGCACGGCGTCGAAATTCTGCTGCGCGCCTTCGCGCGCCTGCGAGCCGGGGGCATCACCGCCCGCCTGACGCTCATCGGCGCGGGAGCCAACCTGGAGCCGTGCAAGCAACTGGCCCGTGAAGCCGGCATTGCCGCAGACGTGCAGTTTACCGGCCAGTTGCCGGCAGAGCAATACGCCCCCCTGCTGGCCGAAGCCAGTGTTGGCGTCTCGCCGTACTGCGGGTGGAAAGAATTTTCGGGCATGAAACTCTTCGATTACAAAGCCGCCGGGCTGGCGATTGTGGCCTCTGGGCAGAATGGTCAGCCCGACACCTTGGAACATGGGCGCACCGGCTGGATCATCCCCCCCTGCGATGAAGACGCGCTGTATCACGCTCTGCTGCGCTTTGCGCAAGACCCGGCCCTGCGCTGCGCGCTCGGACAGGCCGCCCGCCTAGATGCCGAACAAAACCATAGTTGGAACCATACCGTTGAACTACTAGAACAAACCTTTCTCTCCCTCACCAACTACCGCCATGCCTGAAGCACCTTCTTCCGCGCCCCTTGAACTCGAACCGGGACTGGTCTCGGTGATGATGCCGGCTTATAACGCCGCCAAATACATCGGTCAGGCCATCGAAAGCGTGCTGGCGCAAACCTATCCGCACTGGGAGCTGATTATCGTCAATGACGGCTCCACCGATGGCACCGGCGAAGCGGCGGCGGCCTACACCGACCCGCGCATCCGCCTGTACCATCAGCCCAACGGCGGCGAGTCGGCGGCCCGCAACCATGCCCTGGCGCGCTCGCGCGGCGAGTGGATCGCCTTTCTGGACGCCGATGACTGCTTTCTGCCGGATCATCTGGCGTGCGTGACGGCATACCTGCAACACCACCCAGAGCGCGATGCGGTTTATACTGATGGCATTTACATTGACCCGCAGGGCAACCGCCTGGAGCCGCTTTCAAACCGGCGGCGCGGTCCCTTTGAAGGAAATATCTTCGAGCAGGTGGTGCGCGCATCAGACGTGTTTGGGCCGCCCATCTGCGTGGCCCTGCGCCATCACCAGGTGCGCGCGGCTCGCCTCGAATTCGACACCCGCATTGTGATCGGCCCCGATTGGGACTTTCTGACGCGCTTTGCTGAAAAGTACACCTTTGGCTATATTAACGCCGCCACCTGCCTCTACCGCCTGCATCCCACCAGCATCAGCGTTGCGACCAATCAGGAACGCCGCCGCATGTACCTGGCCCTCTGCCGCGAAAAAGCCATCCGCCTGCCCGGCTTTGCATCCTGCTCTGAAGCAGTACGCGCTTATGCCTTTTACGACCTGCTGGTCAACCTGCTGACCGGCCACCCAGAGCGCCAGCAGAGCGTCACCGAGTGGGAACAGTTCGCGGCGCTGCCCAGGCGTGAGCAGGCCCGCCTGCTGAGGCTGATGGCCGGCAGTGCCCTGGTGGCCGGAGTAGAGCCGGCCTTCCCTCGGCAGTGGTTTAAGCGCGCCCTGGCCCTGCGCCCCACCGATCCGCGCACCTTGCTGCTGGTGGGTGTGTATCATCTTAGCCCGGCGCTGTGCCGCCGTATGCTTGCCAAAAGACGTCCAGAGGTGCGGGTATGAAAATCGCCATTTACCACAACCTGCCTTCCGGCGGGGCCAAGCGGGCCCTGTTTGAGTTCGCGCGCCGCCTGAGCGGACGCCATCAGTTGGACGTGTTCACGCTCACCTCGGCCAACCATGTCTTTGCAGATGTCCGCCCCTTTGTCAATCAGCACCGGATATACCCGTATCAGACAGGACGGCTGTTCCGCTCGCCGTTTGGCCGGCTTAACCAATTGGTGCGCATCCGCGACCTGGCGCGCATTGAGCAGATTACCCGCCAGATTGCCCGCGACATTGACGAAGGTGGTTATGATGTTGCCTTTGTTCATCCCTGCCTGGTAGAAAACAGCCCGTCAGTTTTGCATTTTCTGCAAAAAACGCCCTCGGCCTTCTACTGCCAGGAACCACTGCGGCTGCTTTATGAAGAAATGCCCCCACGCCCCTATGATGGGCAGGAATCACGCCTGCGGCAGATTGCTAACCGCCTGGACCCGCTGCCCACTCTATATCGCCAGGCATTAAAACGGCGCGATGCGCGCAACCTGCGCGCGGCCAAGGTAGTGCTGGTCAATTCCGATTTTATCCGCCGGTCGGTCGGGCGCATTTACCAGGTGGAGGCGCGCGTCAGCCGCCTGGGGGTGGATGCGCAGTTATTTCGTCCCACCGGCGGCGCGCGACAGCCTTTTGTGCTGTCGGTGGGGTCACTCACGCCCCTCAAGGGCTTTGATTTCCTCATCCGCGCCCTGGGGTGCATCCCTGCCGAGCGCCGCCCACCCCTGACCATCGCCAGCAACTTCCAGAACCCACCGGAGCGCGAATATCTGACGGCCCTGGCCCTGCACCTGGGCGTGCAGTTGATCTTGCTGGATGGCATCAGTGATGAGCGCCTGGTGGACCTGTACAACCAGGCCGCGCTGACCGTCTATGCGCCCATACGCGAGCCGTTTGGGTTTGTGGCAATTGAATCGATGGCCTGCGGAACGCCAGTGGTGGCGGTGAGCGAAGGCGGCGTGCGCGAAACGGTGCTGGATGGGCAGGTGGGCCTGTTAACCAGCCGCAGTGAAGAGGAGTTCGCACGCGCCGTGCTGCGCCTGCTGGACTGCCCTGAACTGGCGGCCGAATATGGAAAAAACGCGCGTACCTACGCCGCCTCGCAGTGGAGTTGGGAGCGCGCAGTGGATATGCTGGAAGAACACCTGCAAGCCATTGTTTAAAAATCCTTATACAAAACAGGTCTTCATTCTAGCAGAATAGTGCTACAATAATCCGTAGTTCGGTGGAACAGGAACGCAATACGATATTAACAGGCAGGAAAAGCACTATCCTGCGTGGATGCGGTCAACAACAACGGCTTCAGGGGGATTCTGACCGTTTAAACACAGCAATAGATCGAAGCGAAATAATCAGCGGCCCGTTTTGACGGGTATCAAGCATTACCTGCCAGGAAACCCCGGCTTCAATTCCATATGGGATAGATTGAGTGGATCTGATGAACAGCATTTTTTTACTCCCACAAGCGATTCTTGAGTCCGCAGAACGTTACCCCAACCACGATGCCATCCGCTGTTCGTCCAAATGCCTGACCTACCAGGAATTGGTCACCCAGGCAAACAGCGTTGCCCGCGTACTCACCGCAGAGGGCGTGCGGCCCGGCGACCGGGTGGGGATTTATCTAAACAAGAGCGTTGAGGCGGTAACGGGCATTTACGGCGCGATGATGGCCGGCGCAGTGTACGTACCGCTGGACCCCTTCGCCCCGGTGGCGCGCGTGCGTTTTGTCATCCGCGACTGCGGCATCCGTCACCTGGTCACGAGTGAAGGCAAAGCCGCTCAACTGGAAGAGTTATTCCAGGAAGAAACCGGCCTGCAATGCCTGATCGGCGTCGCCCCGCGCGAAACATTCCCAACCCGCTGTATCCCCTGGAATGAGGTGCAGCAGTTGGCCCACGAACCCCTGCGCGTAGCGCGCATCACCGAACAAGACCTGGCCTATATCCTCTACACTTCCGGTTCCACCGGCACGCCCAAGGGCATCATGCACACTCACCGCAGCGGGTTGAGCTTTGCCCAATGGGCGGTGAATACCTACGCGGTGTGCCACGAAGACGTCCTCTCTAACCACGCTCCCTTCCACTTTGACCTTTCCACCTTCGACCTGTACGCCGGGGCCATTGCAGGGGCCACCACCGTGGTGATTCCCGAAGCCGTCACCCGCCTGCCTGTCAGTCTGGCAAAGTTGATGGAAAGCGAGCGCATTTCGATATGGTATTCGGTCCCCTTTGCGCTCATCCAGTTGATGGAACACGCCAACCTGCCTTCGCGCGACCTGAGCGCCCTGCGTTGGGTGCTGTTTGCCGGCGAGCCGTTCCCAACCAAGCACCTGCGGGCCATTATGAACCTGCTTCCCCATGCGCGCTTTAGCAACCTGTATGGGCCAACCGAAACCAACGTCTGCACCTATTACCATGTGCCGCCCCTGCCGCCCGATTCAGATGAACCCATCCCGATTGGGGAGCCGTGCGCCAACGTCGAAGACCTGGTGGTGGACGCCGAGAATAATCCCGTCGCGCCCGGCGAGGTGGGTGAGCTGCTTATCCGCGGCGGCGTGGTTATGCAGGGGTATTGGGGCCGTCCCGACCTGACCGAACGCGGCTTCTACATCCGCACCTCGCACGGCTTTTTGAAAGACATCTTTTACCGCACCGGCGACCTTGTCCAGTTACTGCCTGATGGCAATTATCGCTTCTTGGGGCGCAAGGACCGCCAGATTAAAACGCGCGGCTACCGCGTGGAACTGGATGAAATTGAGACAGCCCTGCTCAGTCATCCTCTGGTACATGAGGCCGCCGTTTACCCCGTCCCCGACGGGCAGGGCAGTAACCTGATCGAAGCCGGGGTGATTTTAAAACCCGATGCGAACATCACCCCCGCCGACCTGGTTGAGCATGTCGCCAAACGCCTTCCACCCTACGCGGTTCCTGCCAAAATCATCCTCACGGATGATTTTCCGCGCACCTCTACAGGCAAGATCAACCGCCGCGAACTGCAAGAACGCGCAGCCGCGCGGTAGTCTCACGATCTATTATCCAATGTTTCAAAGGAAGGAGATTTCAGCAATGTCTACAGAAGCGATCCTGGCAGAATACATCGAAAAAGAACTGGCAAAAGGGCGCAAAAGCCGCATCGGTTATGACGATGACCTGTTGAGCGAAGGCATCATCGACTCGTTGGGCATTTTACAACTGGTTGCCTTCATCGAGGATCAATTCGGCATCCACATCGAAGATGAGGACGTGGTGCTGGAGAATTTCATGAGTGTATCGGCGCTCACGCGCTATTTACAGTCGCGTAAGCCGGTCTAGCCGGCCTGCGTTCAGATAGTCAGATCGAAACAGAAGGGGAAATAGCATGAACGACGTAATTATTATCGGCGGCGGTCCGGCTGGCTCAGCGATGGGGTGCTTTCTCTCCAAAGCTGGTATTCAAAATGTGATTCTGGAGAGCGCCAACCACCCGCGCGCGCACGTAGGCGAATCGATGGTGACTTCTTCAACCCGCATCTTTGCGGAGCTGGATTTCCTCAAAGTCATGGAAAGAGAGCATTTTCCGCACAAGTACGGGGCTTCGTGGCACGAGCCTGGCGGGAAAGAATACGGCATCCGCTTCGAAGAGTTTCCTCAGCCGGGAGTCAACCAGCCTTACACCTATCACGTAGACCGCACCAAATTTGACCTTGACCTGCTCAAGCACGCCGAAAGCATGGGGTCGAAGGTCTACCAGGGGGTGCAGGTCAAACAGGTTTTGTTCGACGAGAACGAAAAAGCCTGTGGAGTGCGCGTGTCTATTGCCGGGCAGGAAGTAGACCTGCCCAGCAAGTTCGTGGTGGATGCCAGCGGGCGCGGAACGCTGTTAGGCCGCCAGTTGAACATTAAACGGATGGACCCCATCTTCAACCAATACGCCGTTCATGCCTGGTTCGAGGGCGTTAACCGCGGTCCAGAAATATCCTGGGATTACATTCACATCTACTTCCTGCCGTTAGAGCGCGGTTGGGCCTGGCAGATCCCGATTACCGATACGATCACGTCGGTGGGCATTGTGGCCGAGCGCGAGGTGTTCCGCAAGGCCAATAAGGATCTGGAAGGCTATTTCAACTACTATGTGCAGTCGAACCCGGCCCTCGCTAAGGCCATGGCCCCGGCCACGCGCATCAATGAGTGGAAAACTGAAGGGGATTACAGCTACGTCATGGACTCTTTCGTAGGCAACGGCTGGCTGATGGTCGGCGATGCGGCGCGCTTCGTAGACCCAATCTTCTCTTCGGGCGTTTCGATTGCGTTGTACAGCGCCAAGTTTGCCTCACAGCACATTGCCGAGGCGTTTGCCCGTAACGATTTTAGCAAGGAATTCCTGAAGCCTTACGAGCTGAAGCTGCGTTCCGGCGTGAGTGTGTGGTACGAATTCATCCGCCTCTATTACCGCCTGCTGCCGCTCTTTACGCACTTTATTCAGTCGAAGAAATATCGGGTGGAAGTGCTGCGCCTTCTGCAAGGGGAAGTCTTTGACCGCGGCGAAGTGGATGTGCTGGACGCCATGCGCAAGTATATAGAAGTGGTCGAAAAGAACGAGCACCACGTATTCCACAAGGCGCTGATGGATATTCCCATTGACGATATCATCGCCCAGGCGCAGTCATAAACCGCCGCCGGTCAGCCAAACAAAGTACTTACGGTAACAAAGAGGGGTAAACGTATGAATAACGGCGTCATTATTATCGGCGGCGGCCCGGCCGGCTCAACGATGGGCAGTTACTTATCCATGGCTGGCATTCCCAACACCATCTTCGAAAGCGCCAATCATCCGCGCGCCCACGTGGGCGAATCGCTGGTGCTTTCTACCACGCGCGTTTTTATGGATATTGGCTTTTTGCAAACGATGGAAAAAGAAGGGTTCGTCAAAAAATACGGCGCGGCCTGGCACGATCACTCTGGCAGAGAAACCGGCATTGACTTTGAACCCTTCATCGAAGAAGGCATTACTCAGTCCTACACCTATCACGTAGATCGCGGCAAGTTTGACCTGCTCATGCTCAAGCACGCTGAAAAGCTGGGATCGAAAGTGTACCAGGGGGTACAGGTCAAACAGGTATTATTCGACAGCCGCAACCAGGCCTGCGGCGTGCTTGCCAGCATCGCCGGGCAAGACGTTGAAATCCCGGCTTCGCTCGTAGTAGATGCCAGCGGGCGCGGGACACTGCTGGGCCGTCAGTTGAACATTAAGCGGATGGACCCCATCTTTAACCAATATGCCGTACACGCCTGGTTCGAGGGATTGGATCGCGGCGAAGGGGAAACGGCGGACTGGATTCACATCCATTTCCTGCCCGTCGAGCGCGGCTGGGCCTGGCAGATCCCGATTACCGATACGATCACGTCGGTGGGGATTGTGGCTGAGCGCGAGGTATTCCGCAAAGCCAACAAGGATTACGAAGGCTATTTCTACCATTATGCCCTTTCTAACCCCGCGCTCGCCAAGGCGCTTAAACCCGCGCGGCGTTATAATGAATGGAAAACCGAGGGCGACTATAGTTATATGATGGACTGCTTCGTGGGCGACGGCTGGCTGATGGTCGGTGATGCGGCGCGCTTTGTAGACCCAATCTTCTCCTCTGGGGTGAGTATTGCGCTCAACGGCTCGCGTTATGCCTCGCAGTTTATCGTCAAAGCTTTTGAACAAAACAACTTCAGCCGCGAAATTTTACTGCCCTACGAAACCCGCATACGCGCGGGCGTAAGCATCTGGTACGAATTCATCCGCCTGTATTACCGCCTGCTTCCCCTCTTTACGCACTTTATTATGTCCAAGAAATACCGGGGGCAGGTCAAGCGGCTGCTGCAAGGGGATGTTTTTGACCGCAAAGAGGTTGAAGTGCTGGATGCCATGCGCAAGTACATTGAGGTCGTCGAGAAATCCGAAAACCATATCTTCCACAACGCGCTGGGAGACATACCGATTGACGATATTATCGCGCGGGGGACGGTATAACTGATGGCTCGCAGGCTGCTCATGCTCAACGGCGTCGCGATTAGCTGTGTCATTCTCTTCCATGCCGCCGGCTGGGGGTTTACATCAATGTTTTTCTGGGCGCACCGCTACCTGCCGGTCAGTTCCCCAGATTTCAGCCAGTCTGGCAGTGCGGCGTACTACGCCCTGCGCCTGATCGAGCAGTTGGTGCAATTTGCCATCCCTACCTTCCTGTTCGTGTCCGGTTATTTTGTGGCGTTTCTCACCGGGCGCGACCGCGCTGCCCTCAGTTGGAGAATCGTTGGCGCGCGGATGAAGCTCATGGTCATCCCTTACCTGGTCTGGTCGGTGATCCTGGTCGCCGTGAACGTCCTTCTCGACGGCGACCGGTTCTCGCCTCTGACGTTGGCGCGCATGTTCCTGACCGGCGGGGCTAACCCGGCGTATTATTTTGTGCCGCTGTTGATCCAGTTCTACATCGTCTCTCCACTGCTGGTACAGTTAATCAGAAAAGCTCTGGTTCCCACGCTGGTCGTCACAGGGATCATCCAACTTGGGGTGTACCTAATGCAGTACCCCGTCAGCATCGGAACTGACAACCCGACGCTTCTGACTATTGCGGGGTGGCTGCCCAAGTGGTTCTTTCTGGTGCGCATCTTCTGGTTTACCGCTGGCATCGCCACAGGCTTTCACCTAAGCCACATCAAAGGAACCTTGGAACGCTTCCGCGTTCCGCTGTTGGCGGCGCTAGTTCTGCTCTTTATCGTGGGCTTCTTCGAATGGGAAGCACTCGTGCGCCTGTCGGGACAGCCCTGGATTGAAACACGCGAGACGCTGGTGGACGCTCTCTACGGCGCGGTGTTCATCCTGCTCTTCCTTTCCTATGCGAATGTGAAGCTGGCGAATACCAAAACCCTGGAAGAGTTAGGCAGCAAATCCTTTGGCATCTACCTGGTTCACTCGCCGGTGATGGAGGTCGTGTCGCGCGCCGCCTATCACCTGGCGCCCTGGGTGCTGGCACATCAAATCTTACTCCAGCCCCTGCTCATCGTTACCGGCCTGGGCATTCCGCTGCTGCTGATGTACGTGGTCAACAAGTCTCCGGCGCGCCCACTCTACGCTT
>DAOUAC010000134.1:0-22567 GCA_034434155.1 Anaerolineaceae bacterium | reverse complement strand
CGGCAGACCATCCGCACAAGCTGTGGGCTGGTGCCCTCCGAAAAAACGCGCCTGGTGCGTGCCGCCATCGGCATCCACGCCGGGCTGGCCGGGGCCGGGGCCGTCTGGTTCCATCGCAAGGCGCATGGGCTTTAAGTTCGCTGGTTCATTGACTGCTATTCGGTTTGCATAACCGTTAATTCATACGACTTGATCGAGAAGAAGGCTATTACTATAATAGCCAGGGGCAACCGTAAAGGCAATTGTATTAGGAGAGGTATTCGATAGCAGAAGAAAGTGAACTTTTCACTGCCTGGTAGGTGGGGCATTTACGATACCTCTTTCGATAGTCTATAAACTGCCTCAGGATCATTTAAGTTAGGAAATGACGCGCCACATAAGAGCCGCAGGCGATGGAATGTGCGTTATTTAGCGATTCAGGCTCTCGGAACAGCGAAGATATTCAAGATTCAGTTCCCGCGCATTCTCAGTAACTCCAATGATTAGGAGCATTCTGTGGTAGATCGCATTACAATACAACGAGCAATTGATGAGGCGATCCAATCGGGTTCATCCCTCTATATTCGTTATCGAGACTATCATGGCAATATTTCGGAACGCCGCATTTCCCCGTTAGAATGGGTTGAACCCGGAAAATTACTCGCTCATTGTCACCTGAGAAACGATCAGCGTAACTTCAACCTGAACAACATCCTGGATATCAGCGGGGAACCATTTACGCCTCCGGAAACAACCGAAAAGCAGTTGGCTTCGAAGAACAGCGCCCAGGTAGGAGCGCCTCGAATAACTCCACGTCCCAACAGGACGCCCCCAATGGTCAATACGCCAAAACCAGCATTCAGCCGGGTGAAGTCTGCTGATGAGTGGGGGCGGCTGCTTGGGTACTTTCGAGAGTGCTTAAATTACGAATATCAACATCAGTTTAGCTTCAATAGATCTGACTTGTATATTTGGGAGATTTCAGACGAACTTGCCTATTCCTTCCTGGCTGGCCGGCAAAGCATCGAGCTGCGGTTTGACTCTTCCAACGATCGTCTACGAGCCTTTTTGGACAACTCTCACCGTCGGAATCAACAACTCTGCCTGGGGAAGTCGTTTGTTTATTTGAACGCGGAGAAGATCTCTCCACTGCTGTTTATCCCGGTCACGATGGAGAAGGGTATTTCCAATACGGTGATCTTCAAACCAGAAGAGTACAGCCTGAGTTACGCCGCTTTGATGAATCTTGGGTTTGACGCGGATGAGATTGCCGACTTCTTAAACTGCTTCAGTACATTCATTGAAAATCAACCCTCGCTTGAGGAGATCGAAGAATTCGTTACGCAATCGCTTTCAGCCCGACTTTCCAGGCCGCTGCCGGTCTTCTCACACGAAGATTATTCTCTGGCAACCATTGCTGATTATTCAATTTTTGATGGAACAGGCCTGTTTTGGGCAAATAGTGAATTTACTGGCAACCTGATTGCTGAACTTCAAGAACTGCGGGCGGATGGCCGTTGGTTGGATGCTCCTGAACCACTTGAGCATTTGTTAAATGGAATGCCAGAGCATGAGCACGCGCCGGCGCCAGATTTTGTCGAAGATGACCAGTTTTATGTAACCAATATCAATGAACAGCAGCGGAAAGCCGCTCGTGCCGTAGCTGAGCATACGGTGACCATTGTAACGGGGCCTCCAGGAACAGGAAAATCGCAACTGGTTTTGAATCTGATTGCCCAGGCTTACCTGGAGGGAAAGAAGGTCTTATTCGCAAGCCATAACAACAAAGCGGTAGATGTTGTTATGGATCGTCTGCAAGAAGAAACGCGGTTTCAAGGCGCAATTCGCACCGGAAACTCTGCTAACCGCAAGCGCACCGTAGAACAGATGGAGAGCGCTATTGCACAGGTTCACCGGCCGGCGATTGGAGATCTTGAAAACCGTTATCGCGCAGGCAAACAGCGATTGAAGCAGACCAACGACCAGTTGAATCTCATTCGCGACCTTCACGGAAAAATCCGCTCTTACCAGTTGGAGAGAGAACAGATTCTAGAGAGGCTGACCGACTCTCAGCGAGAACAGTTCGCGGGCTTACAGCTCCCTTTCATTGAAGAGGATAAAATTCAGATCAACGCGCTTTTGTCGAACCTGGCGGAAGATTTACGGGCGCTGACAGCGGAGCGGCAAAAACTGATTGGGGCGCTGCGCGAAGTATTTGCGGACAGAGAGGAGAAATACCCGGCGATACAGGTAATCCGGGAGTATGAGCGGCAATGGGGGCACTTTGCCGGCGGGATGCTGCACCCAGATGCCATTTCGTCCCTGGCGCAATTGTTGGAATACTGCCAGGCAGTTAGACAATTGCTCGCCTGCATTGCTGCAAAAAAGGAATGGCAAGAAGCCCAGCGGAGCTATCATGAGTTAAAACAAGCATTCGATGCCCAAACAGAGCGCTTAACGGACGAACAAAACGGCGCTGTTCTGCTGCTGGAGAATTACTCACAGGCGGAATTCGAGCAAATTAAAGGGCAAACAGATCAGTGGAAAACCGATCTGCAACGGATCGCTGAAAACCAGTTCTCTTTCTTCCAGAAAATTGCCATCGTTCTTCATTTATTCAATCCCCAGAAAGAGTTATCTAAGGCAGTCACTGCTCGAAGCGCCGTGCTTGGGATGAAAGCGACTCAATTGGCGTCGGGGCATGTGGGCCTGCCTGCTCTACAGCAAGCGGTTGAAGCCCTGGCGGAAGTTGTGAAGGCGGCAGAGCTGATGCGAGAAATACAACGCCTCCAAAAGTTGATCGCGCAGACTCAAGCGAAATTCCAGGAGGCGTCTGAACAGGTATTGAAGGATTACCTGGACGAATTTGGCCGGTTGAATCTGGCGAGTTTTGAACTGGAATCTCTGCCTGATATCTTGAGGGAAGTGGAAGAAAAAGCAAGAGCAAACGCAGAGAAGTTAATGGAACTTTTGAAGCGTATCCGTGCGATTTTTATCCACAATATCCATCAGATACCCACCCTGGAAGCGCTGCAACGCACCACTGCTAACATGGCTGGGGGAGCGTTTGGTTTGAGCGCCGTGATAGATGAGAACCAGGCGTTTGCCTGGGTTCGTTTATGGCAAAAAGTGGTGGCTCTTTGGGAAGCCAATGCGGTCATTCAACACAGTGAGGACCAGCTTGCCAGTCTGCCTAAAGAAGAGGCCGCCCTGGCAGCATACCAGGAGGCCAGCCAGGCCCTTTTTTCTCTGGCCGGAGACCTGATGCGCGCAACCTGGTTCCGCCGCGCTGGGCTGGTTTCTAATGCGGTGTTTGAGGGAACCAAAAACTATATTTCAGCGGTTCGGCAGTTGAGCGAGTTAGACTATGGCCGGGATCCGGGGTTGTATAACGCCTTGAAAGCCGCTGAACGCCGGAATTTCCCTTTTGCATTAGAGATGTTTCCGGTTTGGGCAATCACCAACCTTACCGCCAAGACGAACTTTCCACTGGATGCCGGGTTATTCGACCTGGTTATCATTGATGAGGCGTCGCAATGCGATATACCTTCAGCGATTCCGTTGCTTTACCGGGCAAAGAAAGTGGTCATTATCGGCGATCCCAACCAGCTTCGCCACGTCGCGACCCTGCCGGCCAACCTGGATAAACAGATCGGCCAGAAGTACGGGATTGGGCTGGATGCGTTCTCTTACGTCACTCACTCTCTGTATGATTTAGGGGAAAAGAGTGTTGGCTTTCATCCGGGCCCAATTCTGCTCAATGAGCATTACCGTTCGGATCCGCGGATCGTCAGTTTTTCCAATGAAGAATTTTATGAAAATCAACTGATCATCAAAACCGACTTAACACGGAGAGGATATCCAAAAGAGTTCTTGAATAAACGTGGTGGTGCATGCTGGTTGAAAGTCCCCGGTCATTTTCGGCGCCCGCCCAATGGCAGTGGGTATAACGATGAGGAATTAAAACAAGTTGCATTACTCGTTCCACAGTTGCTTACAACCCTTGATCGAGACGGTTATCGAAACGTAACGGTTGGGATCGTCACGCCATTCCGTGCTCAGGAGACCAGGCTCCGGGAATGGCTGGGAAAGACATTCCCAGGCAATCCCCGTATCAAGACTGGAACGGCACACCAATTCCAGGGGGATGAGTGCGATGTGATTCTGTTTTCCCCCGTCCTGGCGGATGGTATTCCTGAAGGTACCCTGAACTGGCTGGAAGACACGTACAATCTGCTGAATGTGGCAATCACAAGGGCCAGGGTAAGCCTGATCATAGTAGGGGATTTTAATTTCTGTTATGGTCTGCCGGCGAAGAACCGCTATCACCGTCTGGCGCGATATATTCATGATCGGCTCCACGGAGTTGTTGAGAAAATCAGCGAGCTGCCTCTGCTGAATGGCGAGAGGGTGGAACTCTTGGGGGCTCTGCTCGATCCGTCAAATCCCGAGGCGAACCGGACGAACTTAATCCGTTTTATCGAGTCTTGCCAGGAATATATTTACTGGGTCGACCCATACTTCGATCAGGGAATTGTGGATCTCTTCGATGAGCTGTATGACGATGGCCGCAGCCCCAAACTGAAGCAAATCCGGCTGATGACTGCTGAACGCCAGGTTAAATCGTTCTATGGGAAACCACCTTCTCTGCGGCCAGATTCTATCGTGCGTTTAAAAGAGTACCTTAAAACGAAAGGGGTTGACTTCGCAATGCGCATCTTACCTGGAGAAGAACTTCCCCACGACCGGTTCCTTTACTATCCAGCCGGAGCAATCAATATGCCCCCTTTTGCAGGCGCTTTTGGGAAACACCGCCACTTAAGCGAATATACACCTTCGCGCACGACGGTAGAAAACTTCAATGAATATTGGAATAAAGGCAAACCGATAGAGGATTATTAGCCTCGGTCGGGATGAAAAAGGGGAAGGCGTTTCGGTTTAAGGCGCTTTTTCGCTGAGCATCTGCCAGGCCTGGGCCATTTCTTTCGCGGCCAGGTGGATTTCTTGAGCGGAAGTAAATCTTCCAAGACTGACCCGGACTGTCGAAGAAGCTTCTTCTCGCGATAACCCGATGGCCTGTAGTACATGGGAAGGCTCCATCGCTCCGGAAGTACAGGCTGAACCTGTGCCGAGCATCAGACGGGGGAGGTTGAGCAGGAGCGCATCGGCATCAACTTGTGGGAAGACCAGGCTGCTGGTATTGGGCAGCCTTTCTGCCTCGGCTCCATTGATCTTCAGGCCAGGGATTGACTTTAGCACGGCTTCTTCCAATTCGTGACGTAGTGATGAGATGCGCAGGCTTTCTTCTGGCGGCATCTCTGCGCAGATCCGGCTGGCCTCTCCCATTCCCACAATGGCAGGGACGTTGGATGTGCCGGATCGCAGGCCATTCTCCTGGCCGCCCCCCCACACCAGAGGTTCGATGGGAATGCTTCTCCTTCCCCCACGCACATAGAGCGCGCCGATTCCTTTTGGCCCGTAGAATTTGTGGGCGCTGATGGACATTAAGTCAATGCCCAAGACTTGAACATTTACAGGAATTTTTCCAACGGCCTGGGCGGCATCGGAGTGAAAGTAAGCGCCATGCTGGTGAGCCAGTTGACTGATTTCCAGGATAGGTTGGAGCGTGCCGATTTCGTTGTTGGCCGTCTGAACAGATACCAGCAAAGTCTGGTCATTAATGACAGCTCTGGCGTCTTCGATAGCTACCCGTCCCTGAGAATCGACGGGTAAGAATATCACTTCATAGCCCTCTTCTTGAAGCTTTTTGCAAGGCAGCAGCACGGCTTTATGTTCTACCAGGGTGGTAATAATGCGTTTTCGTGGACCATTTCGGGCCATTCGTGCTACGCCGAGCGTTGCGAGGTTATCGCTTTCGGTAGCGCCTCCTGTGAAGAAGATTTCATAAGGTTGAGCGCCGATCAGGTCGGCGACTTGCTCGCGCGCCTGATCCACCGCTTTATTGGCCTGTCGCCCCATAACGTGTAGCCCATTGGCGGGGTTTCCGTAGATCTGGGTGAAGAAGGGCAGCATTTTCTCTACCACCCGCGGATCACAAGGCGTGGTGGCGTTGTAGTCGAGATAAATGGAAGAAGAGAGTGCCATTGGCCTATTCCCCTGGCAAAATGTTGCAGGCGATTTCGCTCTCATACTGCCGGTATTCAGCATCCAGCGACTGTAACTGGTCCCAAATGATCTGGCGAAGTTCTACCGCTGGCTGGACGCAGTAGGTTCGAAATTCCTGGTCGGTAATTATCCCATGCGGAAACAGGATTTTCATCAATCCGCTGGCGATTAAGCGGATGGCGTCTTCATTGCGTTTGTAGGGCTTGGCCGCCTTGAGTTCGATCCGGCGAGCGCAATATTGATCGTGTTCAAGGTCGTTGCGCAGCGCCAGCAGGGCATTGCCAAAGAAGTCTGATTTCAGCCCAACGCTGGTAGCAAAGCAATCACTGCTCAGTTTCCTGACCTTCCAGCCAGGTATCATCCCGCGCATTCGGTCAAGGAAGGCAGTTTCCTGTAAAAAATCGGGTAGTTCTTGTACGAGCGGATTGCAAACGGGCCGCTGGTGGCTGTCTAAGGCGATATTGGCGAGCAGTACCAATCCACAGTCGCTGGCTGTCTCGTGCAAGCCCCCGCGAGTGATGCGCCCATTGGCCAGATAGCCCTTCAATCCGCCGACGATTTCTTCCGGTTTTTCAAACTTGAGGGTTTGGACCTCATCCAAAACTACGACGGCAAAGCGGGCCAATAATCCCCATTGGCCTGTCATGTTGTTGACAAACAAAACGGCTGGCGAGACGTTACCGCCGCTCACCAAACGAACGCGCGGGCTGATATTTTCAAAGATATAGCTCTTGCCGGTACCCTTGGGGGCCAGTTCGATGAGGTGCATGTTCTTCTCAACCAGGGGGAGCAGGCGGCAGAGGATTAATAGCTGCTCTTGTTCCGTAAAAACGTGGGGGTTGTACCCCATGGAAAGCAACATTAAATCACGCCATTCATACAGCGTGAATTTTTTCCGCGCTTCTTTATATAACCCAACGTTGACGCTGGCCTGCATGGGGTTAAATGAGGTGACAGCAACCCCTTCTTTCGTATTGCACAGCTCGGCTACCCCCCACATACCCTGTTTGAGCAGGTCGGGGTTTTTTTGCACAATCCCATCTGGAATAAAGGCATCTCCGATGCCTAACAGGCTCATCTTGGCGACGCGTTCCTGGCGCCGGCGCGTCAGTTCCACTTCTACGACGACGGGTGTTAAGACTTTGACCACCTCGCCATCGAGCAGGCGGTTTTTGATGATATTGGTTTCGCCAGGCAGAGGGATATATTTGTCGGCCCAGGCCTGGACCCTTGCCGCTTCTTCGGGCGTTAACGGCCCTTTCCCTGGAACAACGGAATCGAGGATCCATTCTCCAACATAGGCCGGCACTCCGCGTTTTTGTAACTGGCTGGCCGGCAGACGGCGTTTATCAATCACTAAACGGCCAAAAACGCTGATTGCTTTTTCTTCAAGCTGGCGCGTTCTTTCGGTAGCAAGAGGATCTGTAGAGTTGGCTAGATCACTCATTGTAAATCTGCAAAAATATCAGGCGTATCGGTGGTATACATTTCTTCAACCTCCAGGGTCAGGTTGCAGGCGTAGGTATACTCCACACCTTGGTGATCGCAAACGGTCAGTTCACCTGCCAATGACCTGGCTTGTTTTTGGGTAGGCCACCAGGATACAGGGATTGCTCGGGTGATCTGCTCTCGCGCGGGCATGAGCCAGTTTAACTCAATTTTCTGGCTCTGCGCTTTCGGGATGAACACTTCCAATGATTTTACCTCAATCTCATCATCGCCCAGGTTGAGGATGGTGAAGGTAAGCGTGCCGTTCAGCTCCGCGATCCCCGAACCGGTGATGGTGATCTCAATGTCTGGACGCACGAGGTCTCGGGCCAACTCCACCCAGGGTACAATCACCTCTTCAGGATACAAACCGCCGTGGGAATAGGATTCGTTCCCCGATCTTCCATCGGATGTAAGGAAAGTGCTCTCATCCAAAGGCAGGATCACATCTTCTGACAGGCCAAACCGGGCGGCATGTAAGAAGACCATATTGTTGATCATAACATATCCACTGGCCGGGAATTCAACCCGGGTCGGTCCCCAGGCGGCACGACCGTGGCTTTCCATTCCTTCTGGGATGATTAACTTGCGCGGCGAAGTGGTGAGCAGACGCCCATGATCGGATGTTACAATGATGCTTAAAGGAAGGTTGGGCGGAAGCTCATCAACGACATCACTTAATTTTTTGACAACGCTGCCCAACTGGCTTTCTACGTTGCGTTGTAAAACGGATTTGTCGGCGTACTTGTGATACGTTTCATCTGGTTCTAGAATACTCCAGATGTAGACCTCGCCTTTTTGAGCGTTTGCCAGCAGGCTGACCGGAGTCCGGTTGGCGGGGATCAGCCTGCCAATGATTTCCGTTTCAGCGGTATGGCGGGGTGGAACTCCGCGAATGAGCGCTTCTTTGCAAAAGGAAGTCACCGTGGGTAATACGCTGTAAGCCGTACTGTTTTGGACAATTTTCAGCTTAGGGATCTGCTCCTGAATCAGGGTCATTAACTGCCGGGCATCAGATAGGTTAAGCCCATCCAGCAGGAGGATGAGGGTGATGGTGGGCCGCTGGCTCTGCACCAGATCGCTCATTTTCTGGAAGCCCAGCATCGGTTGAAGCGGATGCCCCAACAGCATTTCGGGGAAGGTTTCGAGGTACCACTCGGCGAACTGGCGCGCCAACCGGTTTACGACCCGATGGGCTTCTTCGTTGTTCGTTGCAATCTGCCACTCGCGGTATGGCAGGTATTGTTGAACAAACCAGACTGGAATGCGGCTTTCGTCGGTGGGCAAATCGGCGGGGACGGGCGGGGGTACTTTTTCGCGTAATTCGGCCTTTAATTCAGGCGAGAGATAATCCACCAGGTGGGCCACCCATGTTTCGTTTAGCAGATCTGGATGCGCAATCAGATAGTGGGCGGTTTCACGGGCGCATTCCCGCAGTAAACTGTAAGGAACATTGCGGTCGCGAAGCTGGTAGAAGATCTGCCCTTTTGTGGTGATGATTTCGCGCTTCCATGCCTCGATGGCTCGATTTTTGATGGCGGTGGGAACCGGCCTGGGGAACCCTCCGAGTAAATTCCAAGAGTCGGAGGGCCGAATGCCCACCCATTCTTCCAGAGCTGCCAGGGCGGAGGTTTTATCATGCGCGCAGTGGTAGGGTAGTGGAACAGGCCCGGCATACTGAGCTTCCCATATCTCGGCCTGAGCGCGTATCAGCGGCTGTAATACATCATCAAGGTCATTCTGCCACAGCCACAGGAAATACCGCGCCAGGTGATCAATGGAAGGCGCTTCTTCCCATAGGGGAGCGGGACAAATCTTTTGCAGAAGGTCAGTCAGGGTTTGGATGGGTTGATCCGGTATTTTATCGCCAAATTTTTGAAGGATGGCTTCGGCCTGCGCTTCGGATAAGCCCGGACAGACGCGCACGATCGAACCGGCTCGAGAAACGGCATAAGAAACAGAAATGCCGCGCGCCTGATAATACCGTTCTGCCCATGAACACAACCCGCCCCGAATCACCAGCCTTGGCTCATCGGCATGGCGTAGAAACTCGATTTCCGTATTAATCGGAGTGAAGCCGGGCTGTACTTCAGCGAGTTTATTCGGGTCCAGGATGATTTGAGCCATTTAGACTCCTTTGGCTTTCAGGATGGTGATCAACTTTTTCACCAGTTCCGCCTGGGTTTTGACGTCGTTGATCCTCTCAAAGCGCTGTACGATATCGCCAACCAAATCCTGATCCATTTTGGTCTTGATGGCTGTGCGCAGTTCCGCCCACTTGCGCGCGCAATCTTCAGGCAGGAATATCGGCGGTTTTTCTAACCGGTCCAGCAGATGCATCAGCGATTGCCGGCCCGCATGGAAGTCGTTCTCAATGCTCTCGTATAACTGCACCGCTTTATGGATCAGGTCCGTGTGACGTTTTTGGAGCAGTTCGCGGCTCGTTTGGAATAAAAGCTTGACCCCAACCGTTTGAGATTGCTGGAAGCTTTTCTCAAGCTCGTCAATCTGCCTGGCGATGGACTCTACATCTTCGGGTTTATGGATCGGCTGGTTATCGAGGATCATCAGTTCATCCCAGGCGCGCTTCAGATCCTCAAAAGAGGCTGAGACCGCCTGGAATTCCTCTTCGAGCGGCGTTTGGACGACCCGTTCTTTGTAGAGTTGAAAACGGTGATGCCACTGGTCGAGCTGGCTGAGTGAACGGACTTCGTTAAACTCGGCGAGCAGTTTTTTGGCGGCGCTTTCAATTTCTGCAATCCGCTCGTTGATGTACTTGAGTTTATTTTCCTTCACCACCTCGACAACGGGGGGGAGCTCTTCCATCTTCTCGAGCTTTTGGCGGTATTCATACAACAGATGAAGCGATGTGGATCTGGTATCCATCGCTTCGATGGTCTGCCGGAGCATTTTTTCTTCACGGCTTTTCTCCAGTCTGGCTAATTGGCGCTCCAATTCTTGCAGGGCAAGCACAGTTCGTTCAGCCAGGGCGTTGAAATGCTCTGCTCTTAACTGCTTGCCTAATGCTTCGAGCTGGCTTTTTTGCAGACCGTAGTTGTAAAGGTCATCCAATTTCTGCGCTTCGAGGCAGGCTTCTTCGACCAGCTTTTCGAGCCGGTCCTTCAGCGCGGCGCTGAGTTCCGTGCGCCCGGCTCCGTTGGGCAGTACGATGGTGCAGGCCGGGAGTTCTTTGATCCTGTTTTGCAGGTTGAACAGAGTGTCAAGGCTGCGGGCTTTGGCAATTTCTTTGCGGATCTTTTCCGCTTCTTCCTGGTGCTGTTTGGCCTTCTCCACGGCTTCTTCCAACAACTGATAGGCCGACTGGGCGTTGTTCCGGCGGGCAGGGTCGAAGCGGTCGTCATCTTTATACTTGTGCAGTTCGGGCAGTAGTGCTTCGGCCTGTTGTATTGTGAGGCCGCCCGTGTCGACCCGGGTAATAGCATCCAGGGCTTTCTTTTCTAGTTCCGAAAGGTCCTGGCGAGCCAGGAAGAGTTTGTCGGTCACGCAAATTTTGGTGATGAATTCCTTGGGGCCGGCTTCTAGCAACTTGCGGACATCTTCCAGGGTCTTTTTTGCCGGGCCGATGCTGATCTTTAGATCCCTGGCGTTGTGACCAAACCAGGCGCTGAATAAAAGCGTGAGCGTGTTGAAATCGTACCCGTAAGGAGGGTTGAACAGCGCCAGCAGCACTTCTTGTACGCTGGTTTCTCCGTTGTGCGGAGCGAAGGTTTGGTCAAGCAGGTTCCAGGCGGCCTGGATATGGGCGTTGCTGGGGGGTTGGATGCGCCGGGTAGCAGGGTTGAGCAGTCCCCATTTAGACACCAGGAACGAATCGATCATTTGTTTGACCAGGGAGTTATTTTCTAAAACGGAAACATGACTGCCGACGCTGTTTTCTAACAGGGCCGCGGCCAACAGTTTCGTCGCATTCTTCAGGTTGATTCCGTTTTCACCATACTGCGTATAAAACACAGGCGGGTGGTATTTATACGCCGCATCGTAGATCCGTGTAACCACACTGCTTATAACCGCCTGTCCAATGCCCACGAGCGCCGTACTTAAACGGGTGGTGGTCATATAGGCGCTTTTCGGGCGCATCACCGTGTAGTTGTCTTTGTGGTAGCTCAGCGCGCTCAGCTCGCGGACAATGTCGACTTCCACCGATGCGGCATCCTGAGCATGCATTTCTTTGTATTTTTCGCGCTCGGAGAACGTGAATGCGTTGAGTGCTTTCTGCCGCCGCAGGGCGCTTATCAGATTGGGGGAGGCATCACGAGGCAAAACCACCAGGATGGGAAGAGCAAACTTTCCTTCTGTGGCCTTATCAAGGATCCCTTGGGCAGTGGCGATCAGGTTGCTGCGTTCGATTTCCGTTTTTGCCAGCGTCCAGAAGATCAGCCCTCGCTGTCCGGGAGAGATGGTGGTCTGGTTGGTGCGGTAGCCCACAATTTCTTTGCTTAGGTTTTCGACGGTGAAATCTTCGGCCAGCAGTAAGATGCTCTTCGCCTGCCAGTCCTCGGCCTTGCCCCATGCGATTGTGGGAGGGACATCGGGAACGAATTTATCGCCCAATTTCCGAATATCTTCCGCGCTGATCTGGATGGTTTGAAGCTTTTCTTGAACCAGGCGGTCGTAATCGGAAATGTCGAGGTTGCCGGCGAAGAAAGAAAACCGCCGGTTCGTCGCATCCTGACGAATTACCCGCTGTTCGACTAACTTCTTTAAAATACCCTTGGCCGTGCCGCTGGGCAGTCCTGCCATCGTGGCAATGTGATCCACTTGTTCATTGTAGCCGCCTTTTAGCTCGGCAATATCTACCAGCAGGAGGGCTTTCAGCACGCGCTTTTCTTCATCGGAGGCGTCTGGGCCGATCATGCGGCGGGCATTATCGTACAGGCGGAAGCGCTCGCCGGCGAGCTGTTCATTAAAGAAGTCAACCAGTTCGACTGGCATAATCCAGTTGATGCGGCCATTGACGGATAAGGGCTGGTCTTTGCGCTGGTTCAACTGGTCAAACACAAAACCGAGGATGGTGCGCGGGGATTGCGTGCCGGCAATGGCCTGGATTTTGACGTTGCACAACAGGGCGGTCGTCATGGGGTGGAGGGGGAAACAGCCCTTCGCGACAATTGTCTGGAAATCTTCATAACTCCAGCGCAAGGTGGTGCGATAGCGCGAGGCAAAGGCGTCAAAAGTAATATCGCAGGCACTGCTAAACCAGCCTTTTAGGTCTGGGTCGTTCAGGAGAATATCCCACAGTTTTTTGTCTTGAACCAGATATGAGTCGATCACGCTCTCCATCAGCGAGTAGAGCAGGAGCTTGCGGGGGATGCGGTCCAGTTCTTTGAGAACGGAATTCAGATTGTCCCCTTTATCCATAATCAACTTCACGTACTCGGATGGATCGCGTTGGGCAAAGGCCAGGAAGATTACCTTGGTTGGGTGTTCTGAGACCCCATTCATCAGGTCTTGCAGTTCGTTAAACAGGCCGCGAGCGGCGTAGTTATACAGGTAGAGGGTGAACTCATCAAACAGGATCAGGATGCCCCGGAACGGACGACCGGCTCCGCAGAACTTCTCCACCGCCCAGGCCAGGATTTGCTTCAGGCTGACTTCGCTGCCCAGGTCGGGGGCAAAGCCGTAGGCGGCGCGGATGGCTTCGATGCAGCGCTCGTACATCTGCATGTTCCGCGCGTGAACTTCGTCAATCAACTCGGCGACATCGGTATTGAACTGGCTCAGATAGGCATTGGCCTTTTCTAGGGCACTGCCTTCCAGCTTCTTCAAGAGGTCTTCCGCCTGGCTGAACCAGAAGGGCATGCGCGTTCCGCGGATTTCGGGAGTTGCTTCGATCACGCGCTCTAACTCGCGGATGAATTGGCTGCGCATGTTGCCAGCGACATCGCCGCGCAGGCATAAGACCATATGAGGACTGCCGTTCTTCTTAAAAGAGAGGAATTTGGTATAACTGGCCTTGTCTTTGAGGGTCTGTTCGATTTTAGACAGCAGTACGTTGACTTCTTCAGACGGGTACGGGCGGCCAAAATAATTGGCCAGCGCCAGCGCCAGGTGGCTTTTGCCATGCCCATAATCCGCGATGGTCACCATCCGGTTTTCCAGCCGGCTGTTGTTAAATGTGTCTATGACCATGTCTAAGATGCTGAGAGATGAATACCAGTTACCGGCTGGCGTGGTAGCGGTGAAAAGATAGCTTTTTAAAAGCGGCAGATTATAGGCGGTATTGTAAGCTGATAGCTGTACGTCACTGCGAAATTCTGCGTCTGTATCTAACTTTACGTACTGTCCAATTGTAGTCATAGCATTCCCTCGTTTGCTTTTCTACGTTCATTTTCATCGTCTACAAGGCGTTTTTCGGCCTGCCAGGCGGCGGCGGTTTCCTCTTTAAACAGTAGACCCACCGCTCGTTTGGGCAGGGCAATGACCATGGCTTTCCCACGGCGTATAAAAGAGATCTTTAGTATTTCTAAGGTGCGTTCTCGCTCTGGGGCAGGTAAATAGGCCAGCAGCAGGTCGAAATGCAGGAGAACGGCGCAGTCTGTAGATACCTCGGTTTCCAAAATGTCGTCGAGCCATTTATGGATATTCTCTGGGTTGATGCCAGCATACTGCGTCTGAGCAGGCCGGCGTTTCAAAACCGCCTGCCTGAGGTCAATTACGTCACAGGTGCGGCTCATCCTCTGAAGAATGTCCTCTTCGCGGCCAAGTTCGCCATCTGGCACCAGCCAAATGCCCGTGCGCGCGCGCTGACCCGGCTGGCAAAGCCGCTCAATCAGCTCAATCAGGCTCTTCGTTGACATACATTTTTTCCAGTAAGGGGATAGGATCGGTTTGGAGTAAAGCAATCCCGTAAGGGGGGACGGATGTAAACAGGTTCACGTAGCCGATTTCCTGCATTCGGCTGAGCATGAGGTTGATCCGCCGGACCCCTACCATAAAGATTTTCGCAAAGTCGCTTTCATCTAATACACTGCTCAAGTTGATCACGCTGGCGCCCGGATACTGCGCCTGACAGTAGTCTATAAAGGCCACTGCCATTGCCCATAGGGGTGGGGGAGAAGGATAATTTACTTGATATTTTCTTTTATCGTCACTTTCGGAAATCAATTCAAGGTTTCCGAGACCGTCCTTCTTGGTATAAGTGCCAATAAAAGCTGTCTTTGCTTCCGATAGGGTATCACTCTTTATACTTTCATTCCCTTCTCTTATACACGAGAGCAAATCTTCAACAGTAAATTCCTGACCAGGTATGAAAAGGGTTGTCACTAACTTATTCCAGAACACTGGCCCTGGCCCATGGGGAGCGCTCAGGTAATAGTGCATTAGCCATTGAGTAGATGGATTTATTAAAAGAGGATCATATTTGCTGGAAATCTGGCCGAATGGAGTCTTATAACGCTCCTTTGACAATAATCCACATCCTTGTGCATAACGAGGCATGGCCTCTACATAAATTGTTCCTAAGTTGCTTTGCTCAAGTATCTGTTGGTTTGTTATTGGGCTACCACCATCTTCGGAACTTGCCAGGTCAAGGATCACCCTTATAGAGTCTCGACTTAAGGCAAAAGTTCTATGAAAGGATAAGCTTAATCTTTTTTCAGCATCCTGGGTTTGAAAATTTTTATTCATTTCATTTCCTCACAACTCACAATAATTGACTTGTCCACAAGGAAAAATCACAGGTGACAAATTAAGCAACCATCCTCATCCGATGAGTTGTCGTTTTCGAAAAGCTGGGATAAGGGGGCGTTAGGTATAAAGATGGTTTTACCGTTGCTTGCTCTTCGTTCTAGCTCTTGTTTAATTTTTTCGACTCGCTCTGGTTGCATTAGCTCCTCAAGGCTTTCTCGTTGGCTCCAGGTGTATCTTTCGCCTGTTACGCTATCTTCTTTCTCATATTCCATAGCTTTTCTGTAGAGATCCGGGTGATTTTCAAGCAACCCCACCCACTCAGCCCTCTGTTGGAAGAAACAAAAAAAGCAACCAGAACGGGATCGCCACTCGTAATATTTAGGTACCCCAAGACCACTATTCTCTAGGATGCGAATTACATCAGCTTTAGTGATACCTTCTTCAATAAAAGGATACTTGGGAATAATATTGGGTTTAGTTGAAATATAGCCTTTGCGATGAGGTTCATCAGCGCGGATTCCAACATAACTGAAACAAATGCTATCCCCTACATATCTCTCAAAAGGCTTAATTTTCAGATACTCAGTACACCATCTAGCTTGAGGGGATGGTAAAAACCCACGACGAGCCTGAAGTAACTCGTCGAACCCTCTGCCGTCATGTTTTAAATAAACTATTGGCTTTCCAAGATAGGCCTCTAATTGGTTAAGATACTCATAGGTTTCTGGAAGTTCTTTTTCAGTATCACAGAACACATATTCAAGGTCAGGGATCCGATCCCGCAAGAGGATGGCTAAAGCGGTACTATCCTTACCTCCCGAAAGCGATAAGATATGGCGAACGTTATGGTTGTCACCCGAAGCTTGCATACACCCCTCTTTCCGTAAGCTCTAGAATACTATTATAGAACAAGGAAGATGTAAAGCAACCTGTTTGGCAGGCTTACAACTTCGTTAGGGGATAAACATCATCTAAAATCGCCAGTAAGGCCGCCCGTAAGACGTTGGGGTCATCGGCAAAGTGTTCTTGAACGTAACGCTGAAGGTCCTGGGCGATCTGCTGGCTGCGGATGCGCTGTAAAGGCGTCAACGGGGGGATCGCGCTCTGGAGTGTGGGGCCGCCGTCGCGTTCGGCCTGGAACAGCCCGCCCAAATAGCGGGCCTGGCTGGCAAAGCGTTCGCGGTCTGCGTCGCCCCAATTTTTTAAGGGGCGGTTGGCGACCTGGGCCAGAACGCTTTCCAGCGCGGCGCGCTCGTCGGCGGCTTCGGTGGCCCGTTTGAGCAGGGGGATCAAACTGGGGTGGGTTACGCGGGGGGCCATTTCTCCGGCGGCCTCCACAAACTGCTGCCATCCTTGCTCGCCTGGCTCAAAGCCGAAGGATTTTAAGAACTCATCGCGCGCCCACTTTCTCAGGTTAGGCGTAGCCATGTTCAGGGCTTCAAGAGCCCGGCTGAGCGCGCTGAAAAAGGCTTCAATATGCGCCGGTTCCAGCACGTCTTGCGTAAAGGGTTCAACGTTCACCGCGATGGGCAGATCGTGGAACAGGAAGCGCTCGGGGGAGCGGGCATCTTCTACGGCTTTACGGACGGCCAGGGCGGTTTGGGGAAGGCGCTGAGTGCGCCAGGCATGTTCTGGGAGCGACTTTAATTGTCGGATCAGCGTGCGCACCACCGGCATGACCGCCGCATGGGTATGATAGGCCCTGGCAAAGCGTTCTATCAAGGCCTGGCGCGCGCCGGTGATGCGGCAGCCGGCCACGGCAAATAATTCGGGCCGGCGCAGTAAGACTTCCCAATCGGGGATGCCCGGTTCCGGCAGTAGCGTTCCCTCACGGTAGAGGGTGGTCTCATGTTGGTGAGCGACCATGAAAGCGCATAGGAATACCGGCAGTACGCCATCGGTCAAGCCAAAAGGCGGGGCGCTGAGGATTTGGAACAGGGCGCTGACGGGCCGGGGTTCAGGGGGGGGTTGAAATATGAAGTCTGAGATCGTCTTCCAGACGGCCTTGAGGTTAAGTGGGTCCTCTTCTGGAAGATCGCCCAATATCCAGGTATTGTCTTCAGAAGGGCGGTGCAGGCCCGAACTGCGGAGCAGGCTCTCGTACATACTGCGTTCCGGCGGGAAGCCTTCAATACCCAAAGCGGGTTGATCGGCACGCAGCAGCATGGCTTCGATGAGGTTGCGGCGGGCGGCGGCTCCTTGCGAGGAAAGCACGCGCCGGTTGATGAGTTCGTTCCACAAGCGCGGGCTTTGGTCGTAAAGATCGCCGCAAAGGTTAGATAACAGGTGCGATAACCCCTGGCCTACGGGGAGCGAGAGGGCCTGCCCTTGATGAAACCACTGGCCGGCACTGTCGGAGAGGCGGTGCAGGCTGAGGTTGCGGTCCAGTTCGATATGGATCAGGGTTTCCATTTCGGAGAGGCGGGCGCGCAGTTCGCGGCGAGCGACGGGATCATCGCGCAGTTCGGGGGTATGGTCTTTGACCCAATCGAGGCAGCGCATTTCGTGCAGTAGTTCCGCCAGCCGGGTGGTGCGGCCAGCGATGCCAATCAGAATATCGCGCCGCTCACAGAGGGGTGGGGTTTGCGCCCAGGTTGTAAACTGCTCAACTTCTCCGGCGTTGGCGGGCAGACACAGCAGCACCAGCCCGCTCGCGCCGGCGCCTGGCGTGAGTAAAACCTGGGCGCGGGTGACCAGATCTACGTAGCGGACTTCAAAATAGCGCAGGGTTCCGGTCTGATAGCTGTGGCGGCGGGCAACCAGCGGGGCCGGCGGCAGATAGCGCTGTACAGCCTCTGCGATACTGAAGGCGGCGGTAAGCTGCTGCCGGGCGGCATCCAGGCGTTCTTCGATATCTACGTCACTGCCCTGCCAGATGGTGTAGGTGCGGTTGAATTTTCGAAAGACGATCAGCGAGCGGGTTTGCAGACTGCGCAGGGTCTGGCGGATGAGATCATCTGGCATTTCAGGACCGCGTAAAGCGGCCATCAGCATGGGTTCGGTTGCCTGCAGGTGGCTGACTTCTCCCAGCCAGTTTAACAGGCTGATGGTCTTCAACACAGCCGCCTCGGTGGGGTTCAGGTGAATTGAGTTGTTGAGTCGTTCGATGGCTTCCGTCAGCGCGCGCGCCCGACCCGAGGCGTACAGCCGGCCCTGAAAGTTGGCAGATAGATAATCGAACAGGTCTGCCAGGCGCACGACTTCGGGTACGCGGTGCTGTTGGAGGAACTCTTGCAGTCCAAAAGGCTCAAACGATGCCAGGTACGCGAAGATGGAGCGCTCATTTTGGGCCAGCCGCCGGAAGAGGAAGGGCAAGGTCACCAGAGCGGTGGGGTGAAGCGGGTACACCCTGGCGCATAGGTTGATAAAATCCTCCGGTTGGATCATGGCCGGGCGCCAATCCTGCTGGATGGCTTCCTGCGCGTAAGCGCGCGCCCAACGGACGCCTTCTTCCACCCGTTCCGGTTGGGTGTATTCAAAAGCATTGGCGATCAGCCACATCTGCTGGGTGGGCGGCTCTTGGAAGGAAATATCTTCAAAGCGGCCCTGAACTTTGGACCACTCCCGTTGGGTGGTACTGTCTAACAAGGCGGCATACCGTTCAAATGCCTGGTGCAGAATGCCGATGAACAGGAAGGGCGTTTTTTCACTGCGGTTTGCCAGCTCGGCCATCTCTTGCAAGAGGTATACATCCGCGCGGTCGGCATGCAGGGCGGCATGTTCGAGGGGTTTCCCCAGTTCATCGAAAATTAAGAGCAGACCGGCATAAGCGAGGGACGGGTGTGAAATTACCTCGCGCAGTGATTGAATCCAACGCAGGATGGCGCGGCTGTCGGTTGCGGCGGACCATTGTTCGAGGGTAGCAAGCAGCGGAGACAGCCTGGCATTTTCTTCCAGGTGCTTCAGTGCCTGCCTGAAACCCTGCTTCAAGCATTCGTAAATCGGGGCGCGAAAACCCGTGATGGGGACCGGAAGCAGTCCGGCGGTGTCGCTCAGTCTGGCTTGGGCGGTTAAGTGCTCGGCCAAAATGGGATCATTCTCATGGAGCCGTTGAAGCGCATCGGAGTGCGCAGGCTGCGAGGCGCACATCAGGTTCATCAGGAACAACCCGAAGAACGATTTTCCAGAGCCATAGGGGCCGGTCAGCGTCCAGGCGCGAACCGGAGCAGTATCGTTCATGCGGTTCAGGATTCGCGCCAGGCAGGCATGGCTTTGGGCCGTCACGATATAGTTTTTTGCCATGGCGCTGTTGTTCAGGTCCTGTTCGATGTTGACAGAACGCACGTTGTTCTGGCGGATGCGCACCAGGGAATTTAAAGGGGAATTTTGTTGGCGTTCAATTTCGCTCATAGTATTGATTCAAAACGTCCAGGCCGAAGGATTTTAATGTTAAAGCATTCTGTAAATAAATCTGGCGCAGGCCGGCGGTATCGCGCAAGCTCAGCCGGTCAGGATACTGCTCTTCGAGCTTTTCCAGGTATTCGACAACGCTGTTTTCATCGAGTTTAAAGGCCTGGCCGGGGCTGCCGGGTTGGTAAATGCACTCGTCCACCGCCACTGTGCGCCGGGTGGTAATGATTCTCTCCAGGTAGTCTGCTAAGGCATACCCAAAGACGGCTACCGGCAGAGAAGTTTTGGGCCCCACATTAAACCGGTAAATGGCATCCTCCGGCATGAAGCGAATCAGATCAAGTTCTGCCAGAGGGCAGTCGAGGCTTTCTTCTCCAAGGGCTCCGGATTTCAGTCTGGCGGGGACATAGGTGCGCAGGCAGCAGTCTACCTCGCGTTCGATCATCGCTGGCGTGGTGCGGATGCCGAGGTGATCGAGCTGTCTGCCAATGTAGTCCATGAGCTGCTTTTTGGTAAACTCCGCAACCAGGTAGGTGGAAAAAGTCAGCCGCCAAACGAGGGTGCGCATCGGGTTTGAAATCAACAGCCAATGCAAAAGCCACAGCGTTCCGGTGTCTTCCAGAAATGGGTCCCAGCCCTTTTCACTCAGCAGACGGTCGGCCAGTTCTGAGGGTTGGAGCGGGCGAACCTGGCTCTTACTGTTGGGGGCCTCAACCAGCAAATCCGTCGCCATGCACCAGAAGCGGATGGAGCGCACCATATTTTTGCCAACCCCCAGGGTCACCAGGGCATCCTCGCGGGTGAAAATGAAGGGGTCCTTTCTGGCTGCATCGACCCCCTTCTTCAGCCATCCGTGGCGGAAGACGAACTTCTCGTGCCCGCCGAAGCTATATCGCGTACCTGGGTCTACCAAGCTCACCTGGGTCTCTCCTCGTGTGTAAAGAAGAATTTTTGTCCTATTGAAGAAGTTTAAGGCAAGTTTACCATAGGGGCGAGCAAGTGAGAAAACCCGGACTGCCCCAAAAATAAGAGCCTGATTGGGGTCAGGCTCTTGCCCCCAGAGATGGGGATGGGCGGCGTAGACTTACCGCTGTATCTGGCGCCCCCGGCGGGACTCGAACCCACAACCTACTGATTCGAAGTCAGGCGCTCTGTCCAATTGAGCTACGAGGGCGAGAACTGCTGTCAGCGGGCCAGCTAAGCTGGCCCGGTTTCATTATATCACGAAAAACGTGCTGGTTAGTGAACCCGCAGCCCCTCTAATACGGCCTGTAACTCTGCCGGCAGGGGGGAGTGGAAGGCGCGGGGGGACGATTCACCGGGCAGGGTGATCTCTAAGCGGGCGGCGTGCAGGAAGTGGCGGTTGAGGGGCAGGCTGGGGCGCTTGCGCCCGTAGAGGGTATCTCCCACAATGGGGCAGCCGATGAAGGCCAGGTGCAGGCGAATCTGGTGGGTGCGCCCGGTGAGGGGGTGGACTTCAAACAGGGTGTGGGCGGGGAAGGTTTCGATCACGCGGTATTCGCTGATGGCCTCGCGGCCTTTTTCGTCTGGCGTGATCGCCATTTGCTTGCGCAAAGATGGGTCGCGCCCGATGGCGGCCTCGATGCGCCCGGTGGGGGTGGGGGGGTGGCCGTCGGAGAGGGCCAGGTAAATCTTGCGCACCTGCCGCAGGCGGAATTGATCTTGCAGCCAGTGCAGGCTGTGGTCATTTTTGGCGACGACGATCAGGCCAGAGGTGTTTTTATCCAGGCGGTGGACGATGCCGGGGCGCAGTTCGCCGCCGATGCCTTCCAGGTCGTCGGCGTAGGCCAGCACGGCGTTGGCGAGCGTTCCCCGGTCGTGGCCGGCCGCCGGGTGGACGACCATGCCGGCAGGCTTGTCTATGATGATGAGGTCGTCATTTTCAAAGACCACGTTCAGGGGGATGTCTTCGGCGGCCAGTCCGGCGGGTTGGGTGGGGGGGATCTCCACCTGCACCCGGTCGCCGCATTGGAGCAGATAACTGTTTTTGGCCGCGACCGCGCCGTTGACCTGCACGCGACCCTCGCCGATGAGGTTTTGCAGACGCGCGCGCGAAAGCTCTGGCAGACAGCGCGTTAAGAATTTATCCAGGCGCTGGGGGTGATCTTCTTCAAAGGTAAACGCATGCAGTCCAGGGAGCGTCATCAGCCCGAAGCCTCGTGATCGCCAGAGGCCAGTTCGTCCAGCGGGCGGTTTTCGAGGGCGGCGGCGCGGCGGGCGGCCTCTTGCTTCTGGCGCTGTTCTTGCAGCCACACGCCCAGGATCAGCACGCCCACGCCCACCGAAATTGAGGCATCCGCCACGTTAAACACGGCAAAAGTGCCCACCGAGATGAAGTCCGTCACATGGCCGATGGTCAGGCGGTCAATCAGGTTGCCGACGGCCCCGCCCAACTGCATTGCCATAGCCATGCGCAGGATCGTCTCTCTGGCCGGCACGCGCGGAAAGTAGTAGAGGATGACGATGGATACCGCCACTGCCAGAGCGGCGAACACGGCGTTCATGCCCTGGAGCATCCCAAACGCCACGCCGGTATTCCACCAGTGGACGATGCGGGCGTAGGGGGCCAGCCAATCCCAGGGCGACCACATTTCGCCGATGGCGAGGTTGGCGCGCACCAGCGACTTGGTGTATTGGTCAGCGATAATAATGATGCCGCTGATGATGAATAGAAAAGAATAGCTTTTTAACAGGTTCTTCACCCGGAATCCTCCGCTTTAAAGTTCCCCTATTGTACCCGATTCCGGGAGTGCGCGCAAAACAGCGCGCGGGCTAAGGCAGGGCCTTCTCAAAGTCCCCCCACCCCTGGCCCCGCCCCCCTCGAGGGGGGCGGGGAACCAGAGATTCGTGGGGTTTGGCGGCGCATTCGCGCCGCCAAACCCCACACCCTTCCTACAAGACGAGCGATTTTCAAAAAGTCAAGCGACTTTGAGAAAGCCCTACGGGCTAAGGC
>DAOUAC010000133.1:0-52994 GCA_034434155.1 Anaerolineaceae bacterium | reverse complement strand
CTCCCCGCCGCCTGTGCCGGTAACGGGCGCCTGCACCAATCCCTACGTCGTTCAATATGGTGATACGCTCTCGCGCATCGCCCGCGCCTGTGGGACCAACCTTCAGGCTCTGCTCGCCCTTAACCCTTACATCGTTAACCCCAACCTGATCTACCCCAACCAGGTCTTATGGGTCTACCCGCCGGCCAACACCAGCGGCGTGCCGGTTACGGGCCCGGTAGTGGCTCCCACCCCCGCGCCCGTGCAGGTGAACCCCATCGTCCTTTCTCCGTCCATCTCCCCCATCCCACCAGGGACCAACGTACAGGTCAAAGTGATCAACTTCCCACCCAACGCCCCGGTGAACATCGGCATCGGCAGGCCCGGCATGGGTTATCAGATCGTCAATGCTGGCATTACTGACGCCGCCGGTACGCTGGTTACATCCATCACCGTGCCAGAAGTGAACAACCCTCTGGAACAATGGACGGTCGTAGTCATCACCACCAGCGGCACGCCCGCCTCGGCGGCCTCACCGCCGTTTACAATCGGGCAATAAGGCTACTTCAGGCTATTAAGGTCAATCTTGGGTTCATCCGGCGTGATCAGCCCTAACTGTTTGGCCTTCGCCACTGCCGCCACCCGGCTGTGAACGTCGAGGGTGAGGTAGGCGTTCGACAACAGGTTGCGCAGGGTTGACCCCGCCACCCGCATCATCTCGGCCAGCGTAGCGGTACTGGCTTCGGGGAACGAGGCGCACAAAGAAAGCGCCTGTAACTGGCGCGGCGTCAATTGGGGGCCCTGCCCAAGTTGGCGGAAGTACCGCTGGCGCGCCGCCGGGCTCATGTACATGCCCCCCTCGGCCACCAGACTGATGATTTCTGGCATGGACTCAAGGAAATGACGATCTTCCTTGAGCACGTAGCCGCTCGCGCCGGCTTCGAGCAGTGCGTGGATCAGCGCCGGCTGATCGTGCATAGATACCACCAGCACTTCCAGGTTTGGGTAGGTTTGCAGGATATTCGGGATCGCCGCCAGGATGGGATAGGGTTCTTCACTGCCTTCTCGCACCGGCACTTTCACGTCCATCAGCACCAGGTCTGCGTCCGTCTCGGCCAGAAGGTTCTCCAGCTTTTCTCCTGTATCAGCCGTTCCCACAACTTCCGCCAGCGGGTTATTTTGTAATCGCGCTAAATACCCGGCCACAATTAATGGATGGTCATCCAAAATAACCACACGTATTTTCTTATTCACCACTGCCTCCCCTGGAATCCGTGAGTTACCCTTGCATGAGAGCATTTACGATACGATATCGCGTGTAAATTGCAGGCGCAGCCCACCATTTACCTTACCACGATCTCGCAAGCAAGACAACCACCCGCCCGGCAAATCAGTACAATTGTCTATAAACTCATAGACAGCGCCTATTTTATTCCGTCCGCAAAGGGCGTATAAATAATAGTAGCAATTCCCAAATAAATAGTCCACCTCACAATCCATAAGCTTTTTAGGTGATTTTTCGCCATTAAATCACTGTAGTAGAGCACCCGAACGTCTTAGCCATTAAATCACGTCAAGCAGAGCGCGCCGGCAGATTAACTGTCTGGCGCGCTCTGCTTAACCCTTCGTAAGCCCGTTTTTAATCTTCTTCCACCTGGTTCGGCTCGATGTTGGTATCCTGATCCTCATAATACATGGCCGAGGTCGAACGGTCTTCTACGTTTCCAACCAGGTAAGTGTTCTCTTCATTGTACTCATCGTCATCGTCGCCGTCGTCCACGCTCTTGATTCTCCCCAATTCCTCAATATTCACGGTATCTTCCGGCTCAGAGCTTTCGCCCACGTCGCCCTGCTGTTTTTGCATTTCGACAAACGCCGCGTAGTAACCCTCTAAGCGGATGGTGACTTCCGGCATCGACTCTTCCAACACCTCCAGCGCGCCAATCAGTTCGGCCTCACTGCCAGCAGGGTTTTTCACGTACTCATCCCACAGACTGGCAAAGGGCGTGGCGTTGTGGAGCATTTCGCCCAGCGCCTCGCCCATCTCTTGGGCCATCAGTACGGCCTGCTCGCCGTACTGCTCCTGTAAAAAAGCCCGGCGGCCACCATAATAGTCGCTCAGGATGGTGACAACCTCTTCAATTCCATTGTCTTCTAACGGCATGGCTCTTTCCTTTCTAGCCGTATTTCAGCGTGTGGGTAGATTACAGGCCGCAGTCTACCCCCCAAAATACACGACCCATTCTCGTAATCCTTCATTCCACCGGGCGGCGCGGAGGGTCATCGGCGTCATAGCCGGGCGCGGAGATGGTCCTCGCCGCCGGCGCCGCAAACGCGCCGCTGGCTCCGGCGCGCGCTTCTTCCGCGCGGATCACGCGGATATCCAGCACCGCCACCATCTGTGCGCCCAACAGCACGATCACGCTGCTGATAAAAATCCAGAACAGCAGGGCCGCCAGCGCGCCCAGCGAACCATACAGCAGTTCGTAACTGTTCAGACTGCTGCTCACGTAGGTTGAAAACAAATCCTTCGAGAGTTCCCAGCCCACTGCAGCCGCCAGCGCGCCGCGCCAGGCCGCGCTCCAGTGCACTGCCGTGTTCGGAACCCATAGGTACAGGGCCAGGAACATCAACCAGGTGAACACGCCAGGGGCCAGCCGCGCCACCGCCCGCCATAACGGAGATTCTAAAATTCCAGGGTCGAGACGCAGCACCACCAGCACCGCCGGAAGCGACTGGACCACCGAAGTGGAAACAAACGACAGCAGCAGCAGTACAAACAGCCCTCCCACCATCGCCGCCGCCGCCAGGCGGCTTTGCATCACGTTGCGCAGGCGGGCGCTGGGCCAGGCCATGTTAATGTTGCGCGCTAACACGTGAAAAAACCCCGTAGCCGACCACAACAACCAGGCAAAGCCGATGACCCCCAGCGAACCCCGGTGCTCGTAGACCTGCTGTAAGTTCTCTTCAATCAACCGGCGCGAAACGGGCATCGCCGTGCGCACCAACAGCAGAGTCTGGTAATACGCCTGCTCGCTGTTCGAGAGGATAAAACTCAGGATTGCAATCAGGAACAGCGCCAATGGAAAGAGCGAAAACAGAGCATAATACGCCAGGGCCGCGGCGGCTTCTGGCCCACGCAGTTCCACAAACCGCACGTAAATCTCGCGCGCCAGTTCCAACCGCCCCCCTGCGGCCCGGTCCAGTTTTTGATAAGCCCCCTTCAACCTGGTCAGCGCCCCGGCCATCCGATTCATCGCTCCATCCTTCTGGCCTGTTATTGCCGGCCTTCGACTGACCTGGTTATACGCCGCCTACGCCCCGGCGGCAAGCGGGAAGCCCCATCGCGCGGCGCGGGGATTTTCCCACACCCAGACGGCGAGTATAATCATAAGCATTCAATCTCAAGCCATCTCAGGAGAAACCCCATGATCATCATTGCCGATCTCAAAACCGACACCGGCCAATCCCTCGGGCAGATTGCCGCCCCTCCCAAGCAGTTCAAAACCGGCTCGCGCGGATTCTACGCGAACACCAAAATCGAAATTGACGGCAAACGCTACCAGGTCCAGGTGCAGATCGTCGAAATTGGCAGTAAACCACAGCCCACCGAATAATCCCCCACAAACGACCATCTCACGTTATAATACACCCATTAAAAATCATCGAGAAGCATGGCAAAATTTACACTGCCCTAGATAAAGGCCACTTTAAATGACGGAAGAAACCACGCGATCAACCGACTTTATCCACGAGGCCGTTGCAGAAGACCTGCGAACCGGGCGCTTCACCTACGTGCGCACCCGCCTGCCACCCGAACCCAATGGCTACCTGCACATCGGTCACGTCAAAGCCTTCCTGATTGACTACACCATCGCCAAAGACTTTGGCGGCTACTGCGACCTGCGCTTTGACGACACCAACCCCGCCAAAGAAGATACCGAGTTCGTCGAAGCCATCAAGGAAGATATCCAATGGCTGGGGATTCAGTGGGATCGCCTGCTGTTTGCGTCCGATTTCTTCGACACCCTCTACGAATGGGCTGTTAAACTGGTCAAAAAGGGCAAAGCCTACGTAGACGATCAAAGCCCCGAAGAGGTGAGCAAAAACCGGGGGACGTGGACCGAGCCAGGGGTCGAAAGCCCCTACCGCAACCGCTCGGTCGAAGAAAACCTCGACCTGCTGGAGCGCATGAAGAACGGCGAGTTCCCCGATGGCTCGCGCACCCTGCGCGCCAAGATTGACATGGCGCACGGCAATATGAACATGCGCGACCCGATCATGTACCGCATCATCCACGAGCCGCCCCATCACCGCACCGGCAAACAGTGGTGCATTTACCCCATGTATGATTGGGCGCAGGGCCAGAACGACGCCATGCACGGCGTGACCCATTCGCTGTGTTCGGCGGAGTACGAAGATCACCGCATCCTGTACGAATGGTTCCTGAACGAACTGGAACTGGAACACAAACCGCGCCAGATCGAGTTCCCCCGCATGAACCTGAACTACACAGTGATGAGCAAGCGCAAACTGCGCCGCCTGGTGGAAGAAAAATACGTCTCCGGCTGGGACGACCCGCGTATGCCCACCTTGCGCGGGATGCGCCGCCGCGGTGTGACCCCCGAAGCCATCCGCGATTTTATCGCCCGCACCGGCGTGGCCCGCACGATCAACGCGCGCGCCGGGGTAATGGTGGATATCGCCCTGCTGGAAGCCTGCATCCGCGACGACCTGAACAAGCGCGCCTTGCGCAAAATGGCCGTGCTGAAACCCCTCAAAGTCGTCATCGAAAACTACCCCGCCGGCCAGGTGGAAAACTTTGAAGTGATTAACAACCCCGAAGACCCCGCCGCCGGTACGCGCACCGTGCCTTTCTCGCGCGAGATATACATCGAGCAAGACGACTTCCGCGAAGAGCCGCCGCCCAAATACTTCCGCCTGGCGCCGGGCCGCGAGGTGCGCCTGCGCGGAGCTTACTTCATCAAATGCGAGCGCGTGATCAAAAACGAAAAGGGAGAGATCGTCGAACTGCGCTGTACTTACGACCCCGCCACGCGCGGCGGCGACTCGCCCGACGGGCGCAAGGTTAAGGCCACACTGCATTGGGTTTCGGCGGCCCACGCCATCAGCGCGGAAGTGCGCCTGTACGACCGACTCTTCAACACTCCCGACCCCGAAGAAAGCGGCGACTTTATCAACGACCTGAACCCCAACTCACTGCAAATCCTCACCGGCTGTATGCTCGAACCCGGCCTGCGCGACGCTCAACCCGGCGACACCTTCCAGTTCGAGCGCCTGGGCTACTTCTGCGTAGACCCCGATTCACAGCCTGGCCGCCTGGTCTTCAACCGCACCGTCAGCCTGAAGGACGAGTGGGCCAAGATCGAGAAGAAGTAAGCCATTCAACCAGACGGGGCCAAAAGCCCCCGTCTTAATTCATCAAAACCCTTCGGGCTAAATTCTTCAGCCCGAAGGGTTTTTTATGTTCTGAACAGGGGCTTCAATCCCGCGCCCGGCGTGTCGTTTCGTCCAGCGGGGTTTACGCGCCTTCTCAGGAATTCTTTTCGATCAACGCCACCACTTCGGGGAAATCAATCCCCAGGCGGCGCACCGTCTCCAGAGTCGGCACGCCGTTCTTCGACCAGCCGCGCCGCTGGTAGACGGCATCCATCAACTGCTCATAGCGCCCCTCGCGGAATTTACGCAGTGCGGCCATCTTTTCTTCTGTGCTCATGCCGGTAATATCCAGGCCCACCTCTTCGCGCAGGCTCTTATCGTAGCGTTCCGCCCGCGACTCATACTCCGCCGCCGTCACCGGGCCAACGGCGCGGTAGGGGGGATAATCCCACTGGCGAGTGCCGTACCCCATGCGCAGGTTAAACAGGCGCTGGAAGTTGTAGACCTTCTCCGATTCGAGGATAATATCGTCAATCGTGACCTTCTTGCCCAGCACGCCCTCATACAGCCAGGTGTAGTTTTCCACGTGTTCCGGCACTTTGTGGGGTTCTTTGGCCGTCTTGTTGCTCACGGGAATAATATCATTCCAGGGAAGCTTGCATAACCCGTGCAGGCTGAACCAGGTGCGCCACATAGGGAAGTAATGCAGCGCCTCGGCTTTGGCCTCGAAGGTGGGTAACTGCTTGTGGACCTGTTCCATGAAGATCAGCCAGGCTTCGTCGTGCTGAGGGCCCTTCGAGGCCAGGGCATACCCGCCCTGCTGGGCCAGCGATTCCTTCGTCATATACTCCGAAATCTCCAGTCCCTTGATCTCCATGCCGATGTCTTGCAGCAAGGCCGGGTCTGCCCCGTAGTGTTCGGCGAAATAGCGCTTCATAAAGCGCACGCCCTGGCCTACGATCACCCCAAAGCCCGTCCCGCGCGCCATCTGATGGATCAGTTCCAGCACGGCATCGGCGTTGCCCCACGTCAGTTCCAGGCCGCCGGTGCGTTCGGGGGTCAGGATGCCGTATTCGTAGCATTCCATGGCAAAGGCCACCGAATTGCCCAGCGAAATGGTATCAATGCCGTAGGTATCGGCATAAAAATTGATCTCCAGCACATCCACCGGGTTGAAGATGCTCAGGTTCGAGCCGCACCCGCCCAGGGTTTCGTATTCGGGGCCGTCCACCAGCACAGCCTGCCCCCGATAAGGGCCGGTGCGCAGGTGATAATGGGGCACGCCATGCGCGCAGGACATGGTACAGCCATACCAACAGCCGTCAGGGGCAGAAGTATCGAACAGCCCCTTCCAGATTTCCCCGGCGATGCGCGTGGCCGCCGGGTCCGAGCCGTAGCGGAAATTCTGCACCGGCAGCAGGTCGAAGCGGTTCATAATCTCTACCAGGTAGGGCGTGCCGGTGTGGCGCATATCATTTTGCGAGGCATCGAAGTCGGCAATTTCTTTATTAATGCGCTGCCCGGCCCGGCGGATCAGCTCCATGTTGGCAACGCCGTTGCTGTCGGCCCCGGTCTCAGAATAGCGCACCACCAGGGCCTTGATCTTCTTATCGCGCAGAACGCACCCACAGCCGCCGCGCGCCGCCTGTTTAATGCGCACCTCTTTGCGGCGCGGGTCGTAATAACTGACGTTCAGCCCGCAGATGGCGTTATGATCGGCGGCCTGCCCCGCCGAAATGACCGAAATACTGCGCCGAGAGCGATCGTCTACCTCGCCGGCGGCGTTGAGACCGTACATTTCGGTCAGCTGCCGGTTGAGCAGGTGCGTATCTACGGCTTCCAGGGGAGCCGAGTCAATCCGCACCACGCCCTCATCGCCGTCAATGTAGACAATCACGTCCTGGTCGGCCTTGCCCTGGATTTCAAGCGCATCCCAGCCGGCGAATTTGAGGTACGGGCCAAAATACCCGCCGCTGTTCGAGTCGATGGGCACGCCCGTGAGGGGCGAGAGCGTTACCGCCGTCAGCTTACCACTGCCCGGATAGGCGGTGATGCCCCCAATCGGCCCGCCCGCGATTATCAGCTCGTTTTCGGGGTCATTCCAGCGCGTTTGAGGGGTCACGGCGTTCCACAACAGCCACAGGCCAAAGCCCCTGCCGCCGGTGAAGGTATCTTTCATCTGCTGGGTGACGGGCTTCGCGGCAATGGTGCGGTCGCTCAGGTTCACGTAGAGGGTACGGTTGGCGTAACCGCGCTCCACCGGGCGCAACTCGTAGCGCCACTCCGCCAGGGTTTGGTGGGCGGCGCGCATCTCAGCAATAGAGGGGGATTGCATAACGGGTTCTCCTTATAGCCGGAGCGTTTTTTGACTTTTTCCAAAAAAAGCGTAGAATATCCTATCTGGGAGAATCGCGCCTGGCAGTTTGGGGTTCCCAGATATTCTTATTATAATGACGGTACGATCCGTAAGATTTCAATTTTCATCACCCGCCAGGACGACAAAAGTAATCAATTCTATAGGATACGCTACCGCAAAACGGGAGTGAACTTGGAAGATCGGCTGGATTTTAACCAACAACTGGATACCTACCTGCGCGCTCGCTTCACCCTCATCGTACTGGTGACGCAAGAAGAACAGCGCGCCCTCAACCTCATCGCCGCCGCCTGCAAAGAGAGCAAGCGGGTGTGCATCTCGTGGGACGTAGCCGATGGCTTTAATTGGATCACCGAGCCGTCTGGCAAACTGCCCAATGCCGCCGACCCTAAAACCGCCCTTGAGCAGATTGATAACTGGGACCCCGACCTCGCTACGCTGTTTGTACTGAAAGACTTTCACGATTCGTGGAGCAACGCCCAAATCCGGCGCAAACTGCGCAACCTGGCTCAGCGTCTGAAGTTCACCGCCAAATCCATCCTGGTGACCACCCCCATCAACCGCGTGCCAGAAGAGCTAAAGAATGAAGCCGTCATCGAAACCCTGCCCCTGCCCGATAAAGATGAACTGCAAAGGCAATTGGCCGACCTGGTGCGCGCGTCGGGCGCGCGCGTCAACCTGCCGCAGTTGGGCCAGGAAAAACTGGTACAGGCCGCCCTCGGATTGACCTCTTCGCAGGCCCAGCGCGTCTTTTCTAAAGCCATTGTCGGCAAGGCCGGCATCCTCGACGACCGCGATATTGACCTGGTGCGCGACGAGAAAAGGCAGATCATCCGCGAGAGCGAGGCCCTGGAATTTTTCTCCGTCACCGAAACGGTGGACAATGTGGGCGGCCTGCGCGTGCTAAAAGACTGGCTGCGCCTGCGCGAGCGCGCCTTCAGCGAAAAAGCGCGCGCCTACGGCCTGCCCATGCCCAAGGGCATCGCCCTGCTGGGCATCCCCGGCACAGGCAAGAGTCTGACGGCCAAAATGATCAGCAGTATGTGGCGCCTGCCCCTTCTGCGGCTGGACGTGGGTGCACTGTTTGGCAGTCTGGTGGGCGAATCGGAAGAGCGCACCCGCCGCGCCCTGCACCTGGCCGAGACGATCGCTCCGTGCATCGTCTGGATTGACGAAATGGAAAAGGCCCTGGCGCACGGCGGGCTAGACAGCGGCACCAGCACGCGCGTGTTTGGGAGCATCCTGACGTGGATGCAGGAAAAAGACGCGCCGGTGTTCGTAGTCGCCACTGCCAACGATATCTCCAGCCTGCCGCCCGAACTACTGCGCAAAGGCCGCTTTGACGAGATTTTCTTCCTCGACCTGCCCACCATCGAGGAACGTAGAGAAATCTTCCGCGTGCATCTTAAAAAGCGCCGCCGCCTGCCCGAAGATTACGATCTAGACCTGCTGGCCGCCCACGCCGAAGGCTACGTAGGAGCCGAGATCGAGCAGGCCATCATTGACGCCATGTACATCGGCTTCAACCAGGAGCGCGAATTCACCACACAAGACATCCTCGCCGCGCTGGAACGCCAGGTTCCGCTGTCGGTCTCACAGCGCGAAGCCATCGGCGCACTGCGCGAATGGCTTCGCGAGGGGCGGGCGCAGTCGGCTTCCTTCCAGGAAACGCGCGAAGCCGAAGATCATTTCGTGCGCCTGGAATTGAAACCCCGGATCTAGCCCGTGTCGAAGAAAGCCTCGTCCCCTTATAACGGGTTAAATAACCCCGAAGCTGACCGCATCAAACGCTGGCGCTGGCTGCTCAACCAGGACGTGCCGATCATCGGCGGCTGGATGCACGAGCACGTACTGCTGTCTATGGCCGAGTCGGCCCTGGGCGGCAACGCCCTGGCCGTGCAGTCCATTGCCATGGCCCTGGCCCATCACAAAGAGCCCGATGTGCGCCGGCTGGCCGCGCAAACCCTGCGCAAGGTCAATTTCAGCTCTGGTATAGACGCCGCCTGGGGCGTCTGGCTGGAAACGCGCAGCCCGGCGCTGGAGCAGATTTTAAAGGAAAAACAGCGCCCGGCCCTCAACCCGGCCAGCGTGCGGCTCTTTTCGGCCCTGTGCCTGGACGACATGGAAACGGTCACGCGCGGCAGTGCCGACCTCGTCCCCGCGTTGATCACTGCCACCCACGACGCCGACCCGACCATCGCCGGGCGCGCCCGCCGGGGCATCCGCGCACTGCGCAACCCGGCCTCGGTGGATGCGCTCTGCCGCATCTGGCTGGAAAGCCGCCGGGCCGAACTGGTGGAGATCATGCGCGAGGCCGGCTATGTGGCTCACAAGCCCGCCCGCAGCCGCGCCTACTCGGCCCTGAAGGTCAACCGAACCGATATCTGGATGAATGCCGGTCCCGAACTGGTCCCGGCCATTGTCGAGGCGTGCGGCGACGCGGATGAGGAAATCTCCACACGCGCCCGCCAGGCGCTGCTGCACCTGAACATCCAACCAGCGGTAGACGCCTTCTGCCGCCTGTGGAGCGAGAGCCGCGACCCGTTCTTAGAAGACGTCCTGCGCCGCGCCGGTTACCGGGCCCATCACCCCATCCGCGTGCGCTTGCTGGTGGCCCTCAAAACCGGGCAGGCGGGCGTGGCCGAAGCCGTAGAACCCGAAGGACTGCCGGATCTGCTGGAAGCCACCCGCGACGCCGACGCGGAAATCGCCGCGCGCGCCCGCCAGGCCCTCGAACGCCTCAGCCGTGAGGATACGCAAGACGCCCTCGCCATGCGCGTGATCCAATCGAACGACCCCCTCGCACTCGAAGTGTCGCTGGCGTGCGGGTACGCCCCGCGCGAGGCCGAAATGCGCGCCCTGTTCTTCTTCCTCACCGGGCAGTTGGCCGCCTACGACGAACTGGATTACGACCAGAGCTTAATGCGCGCCGTCTACGAGGCCGCCGGTCACGACCTGCGCCAGCGCATCGCCGCGCGCGTGCAGGCCGCCGGGCGCACCCCGTATCTCACCATCCTGGCCGGCATGGATTACCACTCTGGCGCGGATGAAGTCAGCCCCAGCGAGGCCGCCCTGCTCATCCGCGTGCTGGCCCAAAACCAGGAATGGGAGCGGTTATGGGCATTAGCCCCCGAACTGGCCCTGCCTTTTGGCGTCCACATTATTCAACTGTTAGATCAGGCTGGCTGGCGGCCGCAGGATGAGTTAGACCGCCAGGCCTTCGCCGAACTGGCCGCGCTGGCCCGCCAGCCCCTGCTGGTCTCTGGCCCAGAACTGGCCCGCGCCCTGCCCCAGGCCCTGCCTCGCGCCCACCTCAAGGTGCAGGGCCGCGTCAACGAAGTGGCCTTCGCGCCCCGCGCGCCGGTGCTGGCAATTGCCGCCAGCAGCCGCAAAGTGGTGCTGTGGAACTTCCACACCGCCGCCGTCGAAAAAGTACTGGAAGGCTTCCGCCATTCCGTCGGGCGGGTGACGTATACGCCTGGGGGCATTCTGGCGTGCGGCGAGCGCACCAATCACCTGGCTCCCTGTGCCATCACCATTTACCAGGACGGCGAATCTTACCAGCTCCACACCCACGAAGGCAGTATCACCGTCTTAGAGCCGGTCGGCAGTGAGCGCCTGCTGACCGCCGCGCGCGACGGCAAGCTGGTGCTGTGGGATCTGTTCAACCGCCGCCTGGTGAAAGATTCGCGCCTGCCCGAAGGCTGGGCGCGCAACGCCGCCGTCGCCCCAGACGAGCAGTCTTTTGCCCTGCTCGAAGACCGCGTGCAGTTATACCGCCTGCCCGACCTGCGCCCCATTCCGGGCCAGCCGTTCATCGCGCCGCGTGGAGGCGTGGGCGGGTACAAAAAGGGCAAGGCCCAGGTCGCCGCTTTCTCGCCAGACGGCAAATACATCCTCACCGGTCAGCACAACGGTCAAGTGGCGCTCTATTTTCACAATTCCCTCACCCAGCGCCCCCCGCGCATGGTCGTCACCACCTTTCAACAGCCCGTGCGCGGCATTCGCTTCCTGCCGCGCCACCCCATTGTCGTCACTGCCGGAGCCGAAGGCTACCTGCGCTTCTTGCGCTGGCCCGAACTGACGCCCCTGGGCACCATCCACGCCGCCTTTGGACCAGAAGAGGGCCGCCTGACCTCACTGCACATCTCGCACAACGGCAGTTTTATGGCAACGGGAACCAACGAGGCCGCTCTGCGCCTGTGGGACCTGCGCGTCCTCGACATCCCCGAACTGTTCGCGCGGCCCCTGGGAGCCGCCACCCACGACCAGATTGATACCATCGTGGCCCTAGGCGAATACCGCACCCTGCCAGAGCCGATCCGCAACGGCTTGAAATTTTTGCGCCTTCTGCTACAATACCGTTTCCGCTTTGATATCCACATCGAAGAAGCTCCGTCAATCCAATTCGGAGAGTTTGATATCGTCATTGATGAGGAATAAGATTCACTGCTTATGGCCGGAAGATTAGCCGTTGATTTTGGAACCTCGAATACCGTCGTCGCCGTGTGGGATGAAACCCAACGACAGGGCGTTCCTCTGCACATCCCCGAATACGGCCACCAGAGCCACCAGGGGGATGAAACCCTCTCGATCATCCCGTCGCTGATTCATTACGCTGAAGACGAGCGCACCACCTGGGTGGGTCAGCAGGTGGTCGAGCGCGGACTGCGCCAGTCGAACCGCACCTTCCGCTGGATGAAGCGCTACATCAGCCACCGCAGCCCGGCGCGCGTGCGCCTGGGCGAGCGCGAGATCACCCCTTACATGGCCGGGCAGGACTTTTTACAAAGCGTACTGCTCTCGGCCTCGGCCCTGGCCGATCTGCAGGACGAAGAAGTAGCCCTGAGCGTGCCGGTAGAAGCCTTTGAACATTACGAAAACTGGCTCATCTCCGTAGCCGAAAATTCGCGCATGCCCCGCCTGCGGCTGATTGACGAGCCTTCCGCCGCCGCGCTGGGTTATGGGGCGCACATCCAGCCTGGCAACATCTACCTGCTCTTTGACTTCGGCGGGGGAACGATGCACGCCGCCGTGGTGCTGATCGAAGCCGAAGAATCCAGCCTGGAAGGGCGGCGCTGCCGCGTGCTGGGCAAAGCCGGGCGCGACATCGGCGGGGCCACCATTGACCAGTGGCTCTACCAGGAAGTACTGCGCCTGAATCACCGCCGCGATTACGATGATGAAGTGCGCCAGGTGAGCGCCAAACTGCTGGTAGAGTGCGAGCGCGTGAAGGAACGCCTGACCTTCGAGGAAGAAGCCCGGTTAGAGGTGGAAAACCCCCAGACCGGCACGGTCTTTTCGGCAGAGTTCACCCGCGCTGGCTTTGAAAAAATGCTCGAAGAGCGCAACCTCATCCTCGACATCAATCAGACGCTCAGCTCGGCCATTAACGGGGCCGCCGAGCACGGCTACGACGAAAACAGCATCCAGGCCGCGCTGATGGTGGGCGGCAGCAGTCAGATCCCCGAAGTACAACGCACCCTCTACAACCGCTTTGGCCGCGAGCGCGTGCGCTTCAACCGCCCCTTGGATGCGGTAGCGCGCGGCGCGGCGGCATTCGTGGCCGGGGTGGATTTCTACGACCACATCCAGCACGATTACGCCATCCGCTACGTAGACCCGCGCACCGGGCAGTACAGCTATCGCAAAATCGTCGAAAAGGGGACGAAGTACCCCACCGTCGAGCCGGTAACGACGCTGGAAATCAAATCGGTGCGCGATGGGCAGGTGCAGTTGGGCGTGGATATCTTTGAACTGAGCGAGAAGCACCAGCGCCCCTCGACCAGACCGGTCGAGCTGGTGTTTGATACCAGCGGGGCCGCGCGCATTCAAACCCTCACGCCCCAAGAGCAGGAACAGCGCGCCCGCTTTTGGATGAACGAAAAGAACCGCACCTTTTTGCCCGCCCAGCCCCCCACGCGCGGCAATGAAAACCGCTTTAAGGTAGAATTCCGTATTGATGAGAACAAGCGCCTGGTGATCACCGCCTACGACCTGCTGACCGGCCGCCTGATTTATGACAACCATCAGGTTGTCAAATTAACCTAAGGAGAGAATGCATGTCTCACTTTTCGCGGATCCGCACGCAGATGGTGGATAAAGACCTGGTCTTTAAAGCCCTCGCCGACCTGGGCTTCGAATATGAAGTGGGGGAAGACCTGGAAGTACGCGGTTTTGGCGGCCAAAAGACCCGCGTGGATATTAAAATCCCCCTGAAACTCAGCTACGATATCGGTCTGCGCCGCCAGGGCGACGCCTATGAGATCGTAGCCGATTGGTTTGGGGTGCGCGGCCTGAAACAGCAGGATTTTACCCAGCGTCTCAATCAGCGGTATGCCTACCACGCCGCCCGCTCCAAGCTGGAAAAACAGGGCTTTAACCTGGTGGAAGAAAAAGTCGAAGAGACCGGGCAAATCCGCCTGGTTCTGCGCCGCATGGCCTGAAAAAGAAGGAGCCTACGATGGAACTCGAAGAAATCGAAGTCGTAATCGGCAAAGACGGTCAGGTGCAGATTCAGGTGCGCGGCGTGCAGGGGACCAAGTGCCTGGCCCTCACCCGTGAACTGGAAGAAGCCCTGGGCGGTGATATCCTCTCGCGCGTGATGATGCCCGAAGCTCTGGAAGAACCCCCCGCCGGGCAGGAAATTGACCAGGACGAACAGTTAAACAACCGCCTGTCATCGTGAAGAGTCCTCGCCTGCTGAACGTTCACCGCTTCGAGCCGGCCAGCCGCGCCAACGGGCCGGGCCTGCGCGCCGTGCTGTGGGTGCAGGGCTGTTCCCTGGGCTGTCCCGGCTGTTTTAACCCCGAAACCCACGCCTTCACCGGCGGCCTGCGTTGGACGGCGGCGGAGGCGGTAGAGCGCATCCTCGCCGCCCAAGAGCAGGCCGGGGGCGCGCTTGAGGGGCTAACCCTCTCCGGCGGTGAGCCGCTGTTACAGCACCGCGTTTTGGCCTCGATGCTAAAGGAAGTGCGCGCTCGCAGTGGCCTTTCGGTGCTGGTTTTTACCGGCTTCACCCGCGCGGAGATTCAAAAAATGCCCGGCATGGAGCCTTTCTTAAACCAGGTGGATGTCCTCATTGCCGGGCGCTACGACGCTTCACAGCGGCTGGCGCGCGGGCTGATTGGCTCGGCCAATAAAGAGGTCATCTTCCTGACCGACCGCTACACCCCCGCCGACCTGGCGCGCACGCCCGAAGCCGAGGTGATCGTCGCGCCGGACGGTGAAATTACCCTCAGCGGCATTGACCCGCTCACCTGGTGACCATCCTTGGAGCATCTCACCACCTACGCCCGCATCCTGCAATCTGCCTATCCGGGGGGAACGCCCCCGGATGGGCTTTCAGAAGATGAACGGCTGGAACTGCTTTGCAAGGGCGTGATCGTTACCCTCGAAGCAGACGGCGGCGAGCCAGCCGTTGAATTGCTATACGCATCCGCCGCCGCTCACCCTTTCCCAACCGTACAGCGCCAGGCCCAAACCAGCCTGGAACGGCTGGCTCAACAGGGCAGTGCTCCGGCCATTAACGCCCTCTACCGCCTCGCGGTCGAAACCGCGCGGCTGGCCGTCGCCCAGACCCTTCAGGCGCACCGCTGGCAGCCCACCCGCCCGCCGCTCCGCGCCCTGTTCGACTTTTTCTACGCCGCGCCCCCGGCCGATGCCGCCGGGCTGGAGCAGTTGACCCAGGGCTTCTTTGAAGAAGCCTCGCCCGCCCTGCGCGAGCGCCTGCTGACCGCCAGCGCCGCCCAGGGCCTGGAAAACTGGGCCCTCATCGTTGCCGCCGAAAGCCAAATCTCTGCCGGCGCAGAAGCCGGAGAGATGCTCGAAGCACTGCTCGCCCGCTACCCTGCCCTGCGCGAGCCAGAACGCCGCCTGGCGCTGAACCGCCTGGCCCGCCTGGCCGAGTCGGGACCAGAAGCCGCCCGCGCCGGCGCCCAAGAGGCCATCGCCCGGCTGTTCGTGGATCACGACGACCCGCGCGCCCGCCAGATCGCCCTGGAGCGCGGCTACCTGCCCCAAGACCCCGAAAAGCGCGCCCTGTTCCTCTTTCTGGCCGAGGCCTGGCCGCAGTACGAAGCCCTCGACTTCAACCACGCTCTGCTGGTGGGCCTCTATGAATACGGCAGTAAGACCCTTCGCCGCCGCCTGCTGGAACACGCCCGGCGCACCGGCTATTTAGAATGGCTGCGGGGAACCGAGGCCGCCGCCGAGGTACGCTGGTCCGCCGACCTGACCGACGCCGATTGGGATCTGGCCCTCCGCCGTCTGAGCGAGCAGGGCCGCTGGGAAGAACTCTGGCAGTTAGCCCAGGCCGCGCCGCCGCTGTGGAGCGCCGCGATGATCAACCGCCTGGCCGATCAGGGCTGGCTGCCGCCCGACGCCGCCGACCACGATGAGTTCGCCGCCCTCAGCCGCCTGGCGTGCGCCTGCCTGGCCGCCCCGCTTGCCATCCGCCCGCGCCGTCAGGCCACCGCGCCCGCCCCGCTGACGGCCCTGGCCCTGCGCCCAGATGACGCCCAACTGGCCGCTGGAAGCGCCGCTCAGGCCATCTTCCGCTGGAATCTCCCCGGCCTGACCCCCGCCGCGCCCGAACTAACCGGCCCCGCCCCGGTGACGCGCGCCCTCGCTTACAGCCCCGATGGCTCTCTGCTGGCCGCCGCCGGGGGCGATCACCGCATTCGCATCTTCCGCCTGAGCGACGGCAGTCTGGTCAAAACCCTCGAAGGCCACCGCGCCCTCATCCGCGCCCTGGCAATCCATCCCGAAGGCCGCCTGCTGGCCTCGGCGGGCTTCGATGGCAGCATCCGCTTATGGCGCTTCCCCTTTGGACCAGAAATTAAGCTGCTGCGCCCCGCGCCAGAGAACCCCGAAATTTTCAGCCTGGCGATCAGCGCCGGTGAGAGCCGCCTGCTCACCGCCGGAGCCGAGGGGGTCATCCGCGTGTGGTCCCTGCCCGATGGGGCGCTCCTGCGCACCCTGACGGGTCACAGCGATACCATCACGCACCTGGCCTCTGGCGCCGGAGATCTGATCGTCAGCACCGGGCGCGATCAGACCGTGCGCGTCTGGAATATCCACAGCGGGCGGCAGGTGCAGGTCATGGCGCACCCCGGCGGCCCCCTTACCGCTCTGTGCCTGCATCCATCCGAGCAGATCATCATCGGCGCAGCCGCCGGGCCGAGCCAGAATGCGCCAGCGGAGATTCTGATCTGGAACCTCTCCACCGGCAGACTGGTTGACCGGCTCGCCGGCCACCGGCAGACCGTCACCGCGCTGGCCCTCTCCCGCTCAGGCGAGACCCTCTACAGCGCCGACAGCGCCGGACGCCTGTTCATCTGGGATCTGCGCGCCTTCCTTGCCATCCGCCTGACGGCCGAGGAATGGGCAAAATCGCCCGCCGCGCAGGGGGGCGGTCTGGCCCCAGAAGCGTTAGAATTAAGCGAAGACCCAGGTCTGAGCGCCCCCGAACGCCAGTGGCTGACTTTTGCCCACCATCTGCACCGCTTTCGCCAGCGCTTCGATATTGAGGTGGCCGAAGTCACCAAAATTCCCCTGGGAGAATTTGATATTGAACTTTAAATTCGAGGACATCGCCATTGTTACGCAAATTCATTAGCTGGTTCACTACGCCCCACTCTCCAGAATTGGACCCGACCAATTTCCGCAACGTGCAAATTGATGCGGTTGGCGTCGGGTTAGCCAGCGCCGCCGCGCCCTTCCTGCCGGTTTACCTCACCCGCCTGGGGGCCAGCACCTTACAGGTCGGCCTGCTGACGACCATGCCCGCCATCACTGGCCTGCTGCTGTCCATCCCTCTGGGGCAGTTTTTGCAGACGCGGCGCAACATCATCCCCTGGTTTAGCTTCGCCCGCCTCACCGTCCTCACCGGCTACGCCCTCACCGGCATTCTGTCCATGTTCATGCCCAACAACATCACCGTGCTGACCGTGCTGGCGGTGTGGGCCATTGTCACCATCCCGCAGACCATCCTTTCGATCACCTTTTCGGTGGTGATGAACGCGGTGGCCGGCCCCGCCGGGCGCTACGAACTGATGACGCACCGCTGGTCCATTTTAGGGTTCACCACCTCGGTCACGGTCATCCTCATCGGCCAGGTGCTGGACGCACTGCCCTTCCCGCTCAATTATCAGATCGTGTTTATCGCCCTGTCGGCCGGCGGGGTGATCAGCTTTTTCTTCTCCAGCCGTCTGCACCTGCGCCAGATCACCAAACCGCTCGACATCCAGGGCCGCTCTTTCCGCACGCGCGCGCGCGAATACCTGCGCCTGATCCTGGCCGAAAAGCCCTTCGTTAACTTCACCCTGCACCGCTTCGTCTTTCTCACCGGCACCACCCTGGCCGCCCCGTTGTTCCCCATTTACTTCGTCCGCGTCCTCAACGCACCCGACAGTTGGATCGCCACCATCAACACCGCCTCCACGGCCATCCTCATCATCGGGTACTTCTTTTGGACCAACCAGTCGAAGCGGCGCGGCTCGCGGGCGGTACTGCTGGCGACCACCTTTGGCGTTTCCCTCTACCCTATCCTCACCGGCGTCACCTCCGCCGTCTGGCCCATCCCCATCTATGCCGGGATGGCAGGCATTTTCAACGCCGGGCTGAACCTGGTGTTCTTCGACGAATTGATGAAGCGCGTGCCAGAGCAGTACTCGGCCACCTTTGTGGCCGCGGCTCAGAGCATCCAATACCTGTCCTCCATCTTAGCGCCCCTGTTAGGGACGTGGCTGGCGGATCAGTTTGGCATCAGCACGGCGTTAATCGTGGGCGGGTGCGTCAGCCTGGTGGGGTTCGCCCTGTTTGCGCTGGAAAAGAACCAGTAGAGAAGACTGCAACCTTTGGGCCGTCTCTGCGTAAATGGTTATGAAAACAGAAACTGAATGGAGTCAAAAATCATGACCATCTACGAAACCCCCACCCCCACCGCGCAGCCGCTGAGCCCCTCTGACGAGCGCACCTGGGCAATGCTGGCCCACCTGAGCGTGCTGATTAACCTGTTTACCGGCATCTTAGGCCCGGTGGCCGCGTTTGTGATTTACATTGTGTACAAAGACCGCTCGCGCTACGTCGCTTACCACGCCATGCAGTCTTTACTGCTCCAGCTCATCGTCTGGGTGGGCGGCGGCGTCGTCATCGGGGCGGCCTGGGCCGTCACAGGACTGCTGTCGGTCGTGCTGATCGGCTTCCTGCTGATGCCCTTCGCCTGCCTGCTCTCGTTCATCCCGCTGATCGCCCCCGTCTACGGCATCATCGCCGCCATACAGACCAGCCAGGGCGCAGATTTCAAGTACTGGTTGATCGGCGACTGGGTGCGCGGCGAGCTCACCGGACAGCCGTAATCACGCTTTGCCACGCAAATGGGAGAAGGCACAGAACCCTGTACCTTCTCCTGTTTTTTTAATTTCCAGCGGGTACAATTTTGGAAATTAACTTCTTGTAAGGAGGGAAACCCTTGAAACAGAAGAAAAAAGCCGCCGCCGGCAGCCGCCCGCTGATGCCGCTGATTCTGATCCTCTTGGGCGCGCTGTTGATCACCGGCGTACTGGTCTGGCAGGCGATGCGCTCCCGCTCCACCGCTCAAAATCCGCCGCCAACCGCGACCCAGGCCGCCCAGGCTGGATTGCCCTTTCCAGAAGTCAGCCGGATTGCCCCCCAAGACGCCAAGCAGGCCCTGGATGAGCAAACCGCCCTGTTTTTAGACGTGCGCGACGCCGGTTCGTATTCCAAAGGCCACATCCCCGGCGCAATCAACCTCCCCGTAGATGAGATCGAAGCCCGCGCCAGCGAGTTAGACCCGAACCAATGGATCATCACCTACTGCACCTGACCCGCCGAACAAACCAGCGCCCGTGCGGCGTCTATTTTAATGAGCAAAGGGTTTAAAAACGTTGTCGCCATTCAGGGCGGTCTCTCTGCATGGCAAGAGGCCGGCTACCCCATTGAATAAGGCGGCATTTTAACCAACCAGTTCGAGAAACTCCAGATGAGCACAGATCCTCTCATTTTTGATCTGTGCTCATCTATTTAATCTGTGATTCCACCGGTCGCTTACCGAGTTTTGTGTAAATTGCAGGGCGCAGCCTGCAATTTACACAAAATTTGAAATACTACCCCATTCCACCGAGGGGTTACGGCATAAAATGGCGGTAATACGGGCAGCCAGAGCGAGTAGCGCGCAGGCATTGGCCCCCCACAAGCTGATCGAACACCAAACGCTCTGGGATGTAAGCTTCTTCGCCGATGCGAAAGCGGCCATCTCCCAGCGGTACAAGGACTTCTTCTTCACCTGAAGGCCAGCACAAAATCAACTGCCCCTTGCGGACAAACACGCGGAAATTGCTCTCCCAGGGATTATACGAGCGGTAATGACCGACAAACGCCTGCCATTCGGGGGGCGTCTGAAAGGTACGCGGCCCCTGATAACGCTCGTGGTAAAACCACTCTGGCCCGCAGGTCAGCTCCACCACCTGCCCGGCGGCGTCGCGCCCAAAAGCGATTAGAAAACGGTAGAAGCGGGGATGGTCAGCGAAAAAGGTATCGCCGCTGCGCTCTTCGAGCATAACGCGCTGGCGGCCTTCATCCCACGTCAGATAGAGGTGATGATTATGCGCCTCTACCGCTAACGCTTCTTGCCCCGACCGATAGACTCCGGCGTATTCCTCGGCGTTGACGACAAGGGTATGGTCGGGCAGGGGCGGCGTTTCGGGAGGGGAATCCGTCAGGTAGACGGCCCGCAGGTATTCCAGCGCCAGAAACGACGCGCGTGGGGTATGGGGCGTGGTCATCAGGGTAACGGCCGCCAGGCGGTTGTCGAGGTCGAGCCACAGATAAGACTCATACCCCGGCATATCGCCCCCGTGACCGGCGTGATGAATGCCTTCGTCAACAAACAGGTGCAGCCCGTAGCTGTACTGCTCGCCGTTCTCTTCAATCTGCGGTTCTACCATTTTGCGGAAGTTCGCCTCAGACAGCAAGCGCGTTTCGCCGCGGTTGCGCCCGTCATTGAGGAAAAAGCGGGCGTAGCGGGCCATATCCTCAGCGGTAGACAGAATACAGCCGTCGCCCGAATTGGTTTCCACCCACCCGGCAGGGACCAATGCCTGCCCCGGATGAGGGGGGCGGTCGTCGTGCAGGTAACGGTAGCCGCGCGCGGCGCGCGGGCGCAGGTCGTTGGTGGTCACCGCGTAGGTATTGTGCATCCCCAGCGGTTCTAAAATGCCCGTCCACAACAGTTCAGCGTACGATTTACCGGTCGCGGCCTCCAGAGCCAGGCCGGCCGCTTTATAGCCCACGTCGGAGTAATAAAGATGGCTCCCTGGTTCAAAGCCGGTCTCCAGGTCGCGCAGGGCAAAGACTTCGGCGCGCGGGTCCGGCGAAAACTCGGTGCCGGCAATCAGCCCGGAAGAATGGGTGAGCAAATGGTGGAGCGTGATCGGCCCATAGACAGAACGGGGCTGGAACCAGGGCAGGTAGTCGCTCACCGGGGCGTGCAGGTCAATCAGCCCGGCCTCTTGGGCCTGCAAAATCGCCAGCGCGGTAAAGCTCTTGCCAATCGAACCAATGGCAAACAAATGGTCCGGTTGGGCCGGTTCCAATCCTTCCAGGTTCGAATATCCATAAGCGGCCAGGCGGATGGTATCGAAGCGGTCGGTCAGAGCGATCACCATGGCCGGGTTGCGCGCCATTTGCATCCGCCGCATCAGACAGTGATCTAACTGCTCGAAAGAATCACTTAAGTCAGGCATAGCTCATTCTCTCCCTTAGATTGCAGATTATAGCCCGACTTAGAGCGGCGCGATAGGGAGAATAGAAAAGCCCGCCGCCGGGAGGGGAAAGTTCTCTTCCTGAAGTAAAAAAGCAATCAGCGGTCAGCCGTTGAGGCTGACCGCTGTTGTAGTTCGCTGAAAGCTGTCTGCTGTTGGTTGGCTTATAACACGCCGCGCAGGTTCAGCTCATTGGCAAAGTGGCAGGACGAATAATGCTCCGGCGCGACTTCCAGCAGAGGCGGCGTCTGCGTTCTGCAGATCTCTTTGGCATAGCGGCAGCGCGGGTGGAAGTAGCACCCACTGGGCGGGTTGGCCGGGCTGGCGACCTCACCCGGCAGTTTAATCGGCCGGTCGCGGCGGCGCGGGTCTGGCTTGGGGACGGCGGCCATCAACGCCTCGGTGTAGGGGTGCTTGGGGCTGTAATAGAGTTCTTCGGTCTTAGCCAGTTCCACCAGCCGGCCCACGTACATCACCGCCACCCGGTCCGAGATATGCTCCACTACGCTCAGGTCGTGGGCAACGAAGATATAGGTCAGTTCAAAGTCGCGCTGTAAGTCTTCCAGCAGGTTCAACACCTGCGCCTGGATGGACACATCCAGCGCCGAAACCGGCTCATCGCAAATAATCAGCTTGGGGTTCAGCGCCAGGGCGCGGGCAATGCCAATGCGCTGGCGCTGTCCGCCCGAGAAAGCATGGGGATAGCGGCTCATATATTCGGGACGCATTCCCACAATGCGCAAAAGTTCGGCTACGCGCGCATGGCGCTCGGCGGGCGTGCCAATATTGTTAATCGCCAGCGGCTCTGAAACAATCCGCTCCACCGTCATGCGCGGATCCAGCGAAGAGAACGGGTCCTGGAAGATAATCTGCATATTGGGCCGCACTTTTTTCAATTCCTCGCGGTCCATTTTCTCCAGATTCACCCAGCCTAACTTCGGGTCATTGAAGCGAATTTCGCCGCCGGTGGGGGTATACAGGCGCAGGATGGTACGCCCGGCGGTCGTCTTGCCGCATCCCGACTCGCCCACCAGGCCGAGCGTCTCGCCTTTCTTCACGAACAGGTTAACCCCATCGACCGCTTTTACCACCCCGCTGGAACGGCGGATCAACCCCCGGCGGATGGGGAAGTACTTTTTCAGATCCTTCACCTCCAGCAGAAGTTCATCTCTATTAATGGTCATTTCATTGGACATTGGCGGTCTCCTCGACAACGTCAGAGTGCAGGAAGCAGCGCACCGAGTGGTTCTTGCCGATCATGGTCAGACCGGGCACTTTTACATCGCAGATGCCGCGCATGGCCTTATCACAGCGCGGATGGAACGGGCAACCCTTGATCTTCGAGTAAGGGTCTGGCACTACGCCGCGGATGGGTTGCAGGCGTTCTTTGGTGCGGCTGCCGATGTGCGGGATGGACCGCAGCAGTGAAGACGTGTAGGGGTGCTTGGGGTTGTAGAAGATATCATCTACGGTGGCCTGTTCCACCACCCGGCCCAGGTACATAACCGAAACGTAATCGCACATCTGCGCCACCACCCCCAGGTTGTGGGTGATGAACACAATCGTCTGGTTAATCTGCGCCTGGAGCTCGCGCATCAGATCCAAAATCTGCGCCTCGGTCGTCACGTCCAGCGCGGTGGTCGGCTCATCGGCAAACAGTACCGAAGGGTTGCAGGAAAGCGCCAGTGAGATCATCGCGCGCTGGCGCATCCCACCCGAAAGCTCGTGGGGATAGCGTTTGACCACCAGCTTGGGGTTCGCCATGCCTACACGGTCGAGGATATCAATGGCGCGTCTCTCCGCTTCAGCAGCATCCACTTTCTGGTGCAGGATAATGCCTTCCATAATCTGGTCGCCGATGGTGTACGAGGGGTTGAGCGAAGTCATCGGCTCCTGGAAGATAATCGCCATCTCGGCCCCGCGCAGTGAGCGCATTTTCGGGCCGTTGGGGTCTAAACTGGTCAGGTCAATCTCTTCCACCTGCTTACCGGTGGCGCGGTCCTGCCGGTAAAAGGTGATCTGCCCCTTCACGATGCGCCCTGGCTTGGTCACCATGCGCATGATAGACAGCGCCGTGACGCTCTTGCCACAGCCGCTTTCGCCCACCACGCCCATCACCTTGCCGCGCGGAATATCGAAGTTCACGCCGTTGAGAGCACGCGAAATGCCCAGGTCGGTGAAGAAGTAGGTGTGCAGGTCGCGCACGCGGATGATAATATCCTCGCCTTCAAACATGGCGCCGGTCTTTTCTGCCACAGATTCGGGGGTTTGGTTCATATTTACAGCCCGCCTTTCCGCCAGACTAAATGGAGTAAGGATCAACGGCGTCGCGCAGACCGTCGCCGAGTAAGCTGAACAACAGCACCGTCACCACTACCGCTACCGCCGGGATGAGCAGCCAGGGGTGCTGGACAACGACACTCACCTGCTGAGCGTCGCGCAGAAGCGCGCCCCACGAAACCGCCGGAGGCAGAATGCCCAGGCCGAGGAAACTGAGGGCCGTCTCGCCCAAAATCATACCGGGGATGCTGAGCGCGCCGATCACGATGATGTGGCTGGCCCCGTTGGGAACCATGTGGGTGAGGATGATGCGCCAGTCATTCGCGCCGGCCGCCAGGGCCGCCTGGGTGAAGTCGGCACTGCGGTAGGCCATCACTTTAGCGCGCAGTTGGCGGGCCAGACCCGTCCACCCAACCACCGACAGCACTACCGTAATTAAGAAGTAACGGTGGATGACGGTGAAGTTCTGCGAAATATCCGGCAGGGCCGCCGCCAGGGCCGCCCACAGCGGAATCTGCGGGAAGGCCCCTAATACCTCGATGATGCGCTGCATGATATCGTCAATAATGCCGGCGTAGTACCCGGATGCCGTCCCCAAGATCGACCCCAGGACCAGGCTGAGGGCCACGCCCAGCAGGCCGACGGTGGTGGAAATCTGCCCGCCCACCAGGATGCGGGCGAACATATCGCGCCCCAGGCCGTCCGCGCCCAAGACGTACAGGCGCTGACCACCCTCTACGCCAAACAGGTGCTTCTTGGTCTTGAAGCCCAGCACCGAGACTTCGTCGCCGTCCACAAAGAACTTGATCGGGATCGTCTGAGTGCGGTCGAACTGCTGCTCGAACTTAAATGTATCCTGGTTCAACACGGTCGTGACCGGGTAAGTGAACAGCCCAAACCGGCCATCGGCGCTGCGCAGCGTGATGGGCGTGGGCGGGCCGTAGATGTAATCGGGGTTCTGGTACTGATACCAGTTCGGGGCAATGAACTCGCCCAAGAATACAACGATGTAAATGACGACCATGCCCCAAAAACCAAGCATCGCCAGCTTGTTCTTGCTGAAGCGAATGCGCATTAACTGCCATTGTGAAAGATCGCCGACGTCGCTAACGGGCTCGTCAAAAATGGCCGGGGCTTCAGGAGCAGATTGGGGCAGGGGCCGGGCTTCGGGTTGGACAGATTCAGCCATCGTTTACCTCTCTCTCTTGGTTGACTACTCGAACCGGATGCGCGGGTCCACCCACGCCAGAGCAATATCCGCCAGCAGGTTACCGACAACGCCCAGGATCGAGAGGAACATCAGAAAGGTCGCGGCCAGGTATAGGTCCTGGTTGAGTTGGGCGTTAAAGTACATCGGGCCAACCGTTGGAATATTCATCACCAGCGCTACGACCGTCTCGCCGGAGATGATCCCCGGCAGTGAACCGCCCAGGATCATAATCAGCGGGTGCATGGCATTGCGGACGGCGTGCTTCCAGATCACGGTGCTTTCGAGCAGCCCCTTCGAGCGGGCCGTCTGCACGTACTGCATGTTCAACACGTCCAGCAGGTTAGCGCGCATAATGCGGCTGAGGCCGGCGGTACTGCCGAAAGCGATCACCACAATCGGAATCCACAAATGCGCCAGCATATCGCCGAATTTTGCCAGTGACCAGGGGGCATCCTGGAATTGGTCCGAGAACAGCCCACCCACCTGCTGGCCCAAGACGTTTTGGGCGAATACCATCAGCACCAGGGCTACCAAAAAACTGGGAATGGATAACCCCAAAAACTGCAGTACGGTGATGATATAGTCTGGAATGGTATAGCGGTGGGTGGCCGAGTAAACGCCGATTGGCACGGCGATCCCCCATGACAATAATAGGGAGAAAACAGAAATACCTATGGTAAAGGCCAAACGCTGGCCGATCAGGTTTTTGACTTCCTGGCGGTATTGGAAGGATTCGCCAAAATCGCCCCGCACAAACCCGCTAATCCATTTAAAAAAGCGGATGTACACCGGGTCATTCAGACCGTAGCGCAGTTCCAGCGCCCGGATCTGATCTTGCGTGATGTTGCCGCCCTGCTGACGCAGGCGGTTGATCTCAAATTCTACATACGAACCGGGCGGGAGTTCGACGATGATATAGCCAAGGACGGCAATAATCGCCAACGTCACCAACATATACCCGATGCGTCGGAAAATATAATTGATCATATCTTGCTCCTTTCTTCAACTCCTCCGAGCTGCCGGCAGCATTTCAACAGGTGCATCTATATTAATTATAGTGTATTAATGCATACACCCACTGATAAACTACCGGCGTTGACCGATGGGGCTGGGCGGCGCGGCGGCTGCGCACGTAAACATCACGTGCGCGCCCGTTGCGCCGTCAGCAACTTCACCCCCTCCGGCCCGCTTACTGCCCGCCTCATCAGACGGCGCATGGCCGCTTTGCCTGTTAAAAGGGAGGAGGAGATTGGCTCCCCTCCTCCCAAATCGTTCAGTGCGGATTAGACGTTCTTAAAGGAGTAGGTTTCGGGGTTGGTGACAGCCGGATACGGGATGATCCAGGGGTTGCAGAAACCACCGAGCTTGAGCTGTTCGCGGGTAGGAACGTTATCCAGGTCCTTGCTGACGATGATGATGCGCGGCGTGTTCGCCACGGTCCCCAGGAAGTAGGGGCCTTCCGTCATGTGGATCTCGTTCATCTGCCAGACCAGCTCCATGCGTTCCACGTCATCCACCGTGAAGATGGCCTTGTCGTACAGGGCATGCAGTTTGGGCATGGCCGAGTTGACGTAGTCGGGGTCATCGGGTTCAAAGCGCGGCGGCGTGCGATCCCACGGCGATTTGTCCTTCTCGGTGCCGGCCTTATCGGTGCCAGCTACCAGGCGCATCTGGCCGGTCAGCGGAGCCCAGCGTTCCGTCTCATCCGGGACAACCCAGCTTGGGTACAGCAGGTGATCGGGGCCGTCGCCCACTTCCCAGTTGGTGCGGAATTCGAGCGTGCCGGCGCGCCAGGCGGGGCCGAACTCGGAGGGCGGCATCTGGTTGATGATGATGTTCAGGCCGATGTCCTTCCAGTTCTTCTGGGTGATTTCCAACACCTTCAAGCATTCCTGGCCGGCGTCTGCCTGCAGGTCCACCTTCACTTCCAGCTTGCTGCCATCAGGATACTCGCGGAAGCCGTCGCCGTCCACATCCTTGACGCCGATCTCATCCAGCAGGGCCTTGGCCCGTTCGGGATCGTAATCCACGTACAGACTGCGGAACTTTTCATAGTGTTGCTGAGCGGCTTCGTTGAAGTTGAATTCAATGGCCTTGGGGCTCATCGTGCCGGTGGTGGGGATGCCGGTATCGTAGTACACGATGCGCTTGATCGACGGGCGGTCAATCGCCAGCGACATAGCGGCCTTGAACTTCGGGTTGCGGTACAGCTCGCGCTTCTTCGGGTCTTTGGTGTCATGGTTCCAGAAGTACATCTGGCCCGTGCCAGAGCCGGTATCCCAGAAGCGGACTTCGTAATTGCCCTTGGCTTCGCCGTCTTTCAGGGTGGCGATGTCTCCCAGGGTCAACTGATAGGTGTAGACTTCCCAGGTGACGGAGCCTTGCAGAGTCTGGAGCAGGAAGAACTGCGCATCGGGCGAGGCTTTCACATCGGCGCCGTCCACGTAAGGCAGTTGGTTGCCTTCGGGGTCCACCGCATAGTAATAGGGGTTGCGCTCCCAGGTGGAGTACTCGCCTTCCTTGAATTCCTTGAGCATCCAGGCGGTCAGCACAGGGCAGGCCGGGTTGATCTTGTAGTCAATCTGGCGGTCATGCTCAACGAAGTCTTTGTATTCCGGGTTGTACTTGGGATGGAATTTCTTAGCGAAGGCGCTGGGGACGATCCACTTGGGGCCAATCTGGCCGTTCACCCACATCGCCAGGCGTTTGGCGGTGAGCGGAGCCGGCTTGGGGTAGGTAATCGTCAGGGTGAAGTCATCAACCGCTTCGAGCTTGGGCAGTATGCCTTCGATGGCGGGCAGTTCCGAGGGAACCTGGTCCGAGTGATCGGGATCCAGCACCATGTCATTCCACCAATACAGCACGTCGGCGGTGGTAACAGGCGAGCCATCAGACCACTTCAGACCCTTGCGGAAGTTGAAGGTCCACACGGTCGCATCCGCGTTCGATTCCCACGATTCGCACATGCCGGGGGCCACGCCCAGGCCGTCATCCACCCAGCGCAGAGGCGAGTGGCCGTACATGCCAGCGGCCATGCCGCCCGCGTGCCACCAGTGGCACAGCTTAAAGCGGCCGCCATACTTGCCAATGGTATTGACGGGCTTGAGGGTGAGGGGGTTGAGGGGCAGACGTTCAGACAGCGGGGGCAGTTTGCCAGCGGCGACCAGTTCAGCCAGGGCGGGGGCTTCCTTCGCTGCCGCAGCGGTAGGAACCAGGGTGTTGGTGGGTTCAGCTACCGGGCGCGGGGTGGGGGTGGCTTCTACCTTGGCAGGCGGTTTGGTGGGTTCTGCTTGCTTAGGGGCTTCCGTAGGAGCCTGGGTAGCCGGAGCGCAGGAGGCCAAGACCAGGCCACCAACCGACATAGCCGAAAGGCGCAAGAAGTTTCGGCGGTTAATCTTATTTTGCGACATTTTTCCTCCCGAATGGTTCATTTTGATCTGAGTGAGCGTTCTCTTACAGACACAAACGAGACTGCAAAACCGATGGTTCGATTTGCGATATCACCACCTCCTCCTCAGTCAAAGATAGCTGCCAGGACAGCAACCAGCAAACCAACCAACAGTGCCGCAAGCTGTAACCTCACAGCCTGCACCCTGGTCTTCGAACGTGAACACCTGCCGTTGGAACCTGCGCCAAAGCCAAACCAGCGCCGGCCCACTTTCACTAACTCGCGTTAATTACTTCCTCTGGCTCACAGTCCCGCTAACAGTAAAAGTATTTCGCTACAAACAGTAAATGGGAGTGCCAAGTACGCCCGCGTTAGGATGAAGTGATCTGCGTTATTCTCGCGTAATGATCTGCTTGAACCCGTTTCCCTGAAAAGCCTTTCGCTTTCTTCAAGGAACCCATGATTGTATTATACGAGGATGTGCTTTTCTGTCAATGGCAAACCGCCCCAAACGTTTTATCCGATCAAAACTTGTCCTTCGAGATCATAGAACGCGCCGGTTTGCCATGCCGTGCCCACGCCGCCCGGCTACGGCTTCAGCAGTTCCTCCACCGCCTCGTAGGGCGTCAGGTTGCGCCCTGCCAGGCGTTCCAGCACCTCGGCATACGTCTCTCGTGAGACGCCCGACCACCAGCGTTCTACCAGAGTTTCCTGAAGCAGCCGGTCGAGGCAGTTTTGCAGGCGCTCCATCTCACGGCGCTGGAGTTCGCCGCTGGCTTGCAGGTATTGGCGGTGAGCGCGGATCGCCGCCACCACCTCAGCAATGCCTTCATTCAACGGCGCGCTGGTTTTCAGCACCGGCGGCTCCCAAACCGACAGCGCGGCCCCTGCCGCGCCGCCGTGACTGCCGTTGCCGCCGCTGTGACCGCCGTGCCCGTTGCCGTTCCCCGCCGCCAGGGCCAGTTCACGCGCGTCACAGCCGCCCCGCATCAGCCGAGCGGGGTGCGCCAGGTCCAGCATGCTGCGCAGGGCGCGCACGGCCTGGTCCGCACCGGGCAGGTCGGCCTTGTTGACCACTAAAATATCGGCAATTTCCAGAATCCCGGCCTTAATCGCCTGGATGTCATCGCCCAAGCCGGGGGCTTCCACCACGATCACCGTATGGGCCAGGCGGGCAATATCCACTTCCGACTGCCCCGCCCCCACCGTTTCAATCAAGATCACCCCATAACCGGCGGCATCCAGCACCTGAACGGCCCCAGCCGTGGCGCGCGCCAACCCGCCCAACGCGCCCCGCGAAGCCATCGAGCGGATGAAAATCCCCTCATCGCCGGCCAGGTCGCGCATGCGCACCCGGTCGCCCAAAATCGCCCCGCCGCTGAACGGGCTGGTAGGGTCTACCGCGATGATCCCCACCCTGGGGGCCTGCGGCCCGCCCTCCGCGCGAAAGGCCTGCGCCAGCCGCCCCACCAGAGACGACTTGCCCGTCCCCGGCGCGCCCGTCACGCCGATCAGATGGGCGCGCCCGGTATAGGGGAACAGGCTGTTGAGCGCCTGCCGCCCTTCGGGGGTATCATTTTCCACCTGGGTCAGCAGGCGGGCCAGCGCCAGCCGGCTGCCAGATAGTACTTCCTTCACCAAATCCATGCTTTGCTACCAGACTTTCATGCCAGCCACGGCCTGTTGAATATCTGCCACCATCTGTTCCGTTGACGACCCCGGCCCATACACGGCATGTACGCCGGCGGCTTTTAGCGCGGGGATGTCCTCTTCCGGGATAATTCCGCCCACGATCACCAGAACGTTCTCCTGACCGTTGGCGCGGATCAGTTCCACAATGCGCGGGACCAGCGCCATGTGTGCCCCCGAAAGAATAGACAGCCCCACCACGTCCACATCTTCCTGGAGGGCCGCCTCAGCGATCATCTCAGGGGTCTGGCGCAGGCCGGTGTAGATCACCTCCATGCCGGCGTCGCGCAGCGCCCGCGCTACCACCTTCGCCCCCCGGTCGTGACCATCCAGCCCGGGCTTAGCAATTAACACGCGTATTTTACGATCCATCCGTTCTGTAACTCCAACTTCATAATCCTCACATTGTGAATTATAGCGCGATCTCTCGCCCCCTTCCTGGGGCGTTCTTCACGCTTTCAAGGTGACGGATGACTATATTTGGGTTGCGTTTCTGGTTGCATTTGAGTAAGATAGAACCCATGCCGGGCATCCTCATCTCCATAGCCAAAATCCTGATCGTCATCTGGCCGATTCTCATCATCATCGTCCTCTTTATGATGATCTACGGGCAGGGGGGCGTGCGCGGCTTCATCCGCCGCGCCCGGCAGGGGCTGTTCGTCACCTGGATCATCCTCTTCATTCTCTGGATCACTGCCTGGCTCGACCCAGAGCCTATCCCCGGCCTGCTGCCCGAACCCGCCAACAGCCTGCTCTTTTTCGGCGGCCTGCTGATCCTGACCGCCGCCGAAGCCTACCCCCCCCTCAAGCGTCACCTCAGCGGCCAGCGCCAGCGCGAGCGCATCCGCGCCGTTCAAGACCTTAAGCGGCTCGATCCCGGCTACTTTGAAGAACTGGTGGCCGTCACCTACCGGGCACTGGGGTTTTGGGTGCGGCGGGTGGGCAAGGCTGGCGATCACGGCATTGACCTGGAGATGCGCACCCTCAGCGGACAGCGCTGGGTGGTGCAGTGCAAACGCTACCGTGATTCGGTCGGCGAGTCCACCATCCGCGAGCTGTACGGCGTGCTGATGCACGAAAAGGCCGACCGCGCCGTACTGGTGACGAGCGCCGAGATCACCCCCGCCGCCGAAAAATGGGCGCGCCACAAACCGATTGACCTGGTGGACGGCCAGGCGCTGTTGAACTTGATGGAAAAGGCCCGCCGCCGCGCCCGCGGAAACTTCCTGCAAAGATGGCTCCATTCCCTGCAAGACGCGCTCAGGCCGCAGGCCAAAGGCGTACCCATCTGCCCGCGCTGTCAGGCCCCCATGTTCCGCCGCCCCTTCCGGCTGATTGACAACCCCGCCTGGGTGTTGTACCGCTGCAGCCGCTACCCGCACTGCCGCGTGGTGCTGGAACAACGCGATTTACCCCCCATCCGCCGCCCGCTCAATGCCAAAACGCTATATAATGCTTAAAGTGAGCGAACCCGCATGAGCGCAGAAGACGAGTCCATCCCCACCCCCGATACACCCGACCCCCTGGAGCGCATCCAGGTGCGCCGCTATCTTGCCGAAGTACAGCATTTCCTCTTGCGTGACGAAGGCGAGATTAAAGAAGCCCCCGGCAAGCTCAGCCTGGTGTGGACGGACCCCCTGTTCGACGTCCGGCGCTACCTCTCGGTCAAAGCCTCGGGCAGTGACCATATCCTCGTCAACGGTAAACGCTACCCCGCCACCGAAGACGGGCTAAAACGGGCCCTGGTGCTGTGCCTCAAAGAATTACATTAGTGGAATGTGCCGTTCGGAAACGACCCATTGAAAAACGTGGAGCCGCCCATGAACGAGAACTTCCGGCAAGGTGTTGCCGCCCTCAAAGCCGGCGACCGGGCCGCCGCCCGCCGCTTGCTGGGGGCTTACGTGCGCCAGGCCCCCAATGACCCCCAAGCCTGGTTGTGGCTGTCGGGCGCGGTGGAGCGCGATTCTGAACGCATTTTTTGCCTGCGCCAGGTGCTTCAGCTAGACCCCGCCAACCAGGCCGCACAGCGCGGCCTGGCGCAGATTCTCAACCGCCAAACCCAACCCCCATCCCAAGCCGCCGCTCCCACGCCCCCGCCGCCCGCCCCCTCAGAAGCCGCCCCCCCCTCTCCGGCGCCCGCCGTTCCTGCCATCCAACGGCCCGGCCACCCCAACGCCCGCTTTCTGCCCGTCTCTGGTGCAGAGCCGCCCGGCCGTCCGGTTTTCCGCGCGCGGCCCTCGCTCGCTCAGGCCCTCAGCGGGTTTTGGGCTATGGCGCTGATCGTCTGGCTGATGAACGGTCTCTTGCAAGAAAGCGCCCTGCTCGAACTGGCGCTCTCGACGCTCATGTGCAGTAGTCTGGGCATGGTCATGGCCTACCTGTTAATCGTCATGGCGCTGACCCGCTACGAGCTGACCACCCGGCGGCTGGCCGTCACCGCCCCAGGGCGGCGGTTAGAGATCCCCATCCGTCACATCCTGCGCCTCGCGCCGCGCCAGAACTGGCTGCAGGCCCGCATCAATACCGGAGACCTGCTCGTAGAAGCCGCGCTGGGGGGCGAACTGCGCCAGGTGCGCCTGCATAACATTAGCGGCTTCCAAAAACGCTTACAGCAGTTCCAATCTGTCTTAGAGGAACGCCTATGAGAGACCTCGACCACTTTACCGGCTGCCTGCTGGGCGGCGCCATCGGAGACGCCCTGGGCGCACCCGTTGAATTTCACTCCCTGCAGGCCATCCGCCGCCAGCTTGGCCCGCGCGGGGTGACGGGCTACCTCGAACGCAATGCCCAGGGCCAGGCCGAATTCACCGATGATACGCAGATGACCCTCTTTACCGCCGAGGGCCTGTTGGACGCCGCCGCGCGCGCCGGCCAGGCGGACCCCGCCGCCAGCGTGGAGGCCATCTACCAGGCTTACCGGCGCTGGCTCCGCACCCAATACAGCGAATTCCCCACCGCAGATCGGCCTTCCAGCTACCTCCTGCGCCAGCCGGGCCTGTGGAAGCGCCGTGCCCCCGGCAACACCTGCCTTTCGGCCCTCAGCAGCGGCGTCATGGGGAGCGCGGCCCAGCCGCTCAACCACTCTAAGGGCTGTGGGGCCGTCATGCGCGTGGCCCCGGTCGGCCTGCTGTTCGACGCCGCCCAGTTTGGCGGCGCCGCCTTTGAATTGGGCTGTGCCGCAGGGGCTATCACGCACGGGCATCCTTCTGGCTACCTGCCGGCCGGTTTCCTGGCCCAGGTCATCGCCGGGCTGGTCGGCGGACAGCCGCTTGAAGACGCACTGCATGCCGCCCTCGACCTGCTGGCCGCCCAACCCCATCATGCCGAGACCACCCAGGCCGTGCGCCGCGCCCTGGCCGCCGCCCAAGACCCTCACACTCCCCCCACCGCAGAGACGGTCGAGCGGCTCGGCGCGGGCTGGGTCGGCGAAGAAGCCCTGGCGATCAGCCTCTACGCCGCCCTGATCGGACTGCGGGCCGGCAGTTTCGCCGAGGGCGTACTGCTGGCCGTCAACCACTCCGGCGACTGCGACAGCACCGCCGCCATCACCGGCAACCTGCTGGGATTGATCCTCGGCAAAGCCGCTATCCCCGCTGATTGGATCGAAGGCATCGCCCTGCGCGCGGTCATCGAAGAACTCGCCACCGCTTTGCTGGCCGCCAACAAAGACCCTCGCGTCTTGAGCGAGAAATTCATCGCGGCTTAGAACCTCCTGCGCCGCCGCTGATCGCCGCAGTTTTGCGAACCCCCCCTCTTAAAACCGCCGTTTTTGGGCCATTTTGGAGGGGGGGTCCGCAAAAATTCCCCGACTTGGGAAAGGGAGATGAAAACACACGAAAAATGGAGAAACCCAGGGGAAAAGACTTGCGAAACCAGGCAAAGGCGTTGTATAATCAGATCGCAGGTTGGGAAGTTTTCCCACCGCCGGGTGAGGGGAATCACCCGCTACCCGCTAGGGTATTAAGACGCGCGTATCTGCGCCAACGCCAACGCCACACATGAGCTGTCAGAATCACCCGCTACCCGCTAGGGTATTAAGACGCTAATAAATCTTTACGTAACATTTTTCTTTCCCTCCGAGTCAGAATCACCCGCTACCCGCTAGGGTATTAAGACGTAGGCCATACAATGTTCTCCTGGCTTACAATCTCCAGTCAGAATCACCCGCTACCCGCTAGGGTATTAAGACCTAAGTCGCGATGAGCGACAATTTGGGCGGTAACAGGTCAGAATCACCCGCTACCCGCTAGGGTATTAAGACACGTCTATTACCTGCGTCAGCGGTTGCCCAATGATGGGTCAGAATCACCCGCTACCCGCTAGGGTATTAAGACAAAACCCGTTCCAGTCGCGCAGCAGGTCCGCGTTGGGTCAGAATCACCCGCTACCCGCTAGGGTATTAAGACCTATCTGGATTCCAGGTCACGCCGGTTAGAGAAATGTTGTGTCAGAATCACCCGCTACCCGCTAGGGTAAAACAATATGGAGCGAACAGCGGTCAGCCTCTTAAAGCTGACCGCTGTTTCTTTTGGGGGGGGAGGGCTGTCAACGGATTAAGCCCATTCTTATGGGCCGCCCATTCTTATGGGCCGGGAGCGGATTGAACGGATTGAGGGCGGCCGTAGGGGCGGGGTTTCCCCGCCCGCGCAGGGGAGAACTGTCAGCGGAATAAGCCGCCCATTCCGATGGACCGAGAACAGATTTCTCTTGCAGGTCAGGTTCAGGGCACAGAATCCAATCCGGGCCATGCACAGGTCGCGGCGTTCAACCCCTGCGCGCCCTGAACCCGACACTTTCGCTCCGATCCTGGTGGAAGATGTCGGGTTCGGGGGCAGATTGGCGGAGGGGCGTTCTTGTACGCCGCTCTGGCGCTTGCATTCCTCCCCGAACCCGACCTACAAGAAATCCGTTCAATCCGTTCCTGGCCCATTCTGATGGGCGGCCCATCAGAATGGGCTTAATCCGCTGACAGCTCTCCCCCTCACCCGCGCAGACGGGCGAACGCGGGGCTGAAGCCCCTGCTCAGAACGTGGAAACCCTGCGGGTTGGAGAACCACAACCCCGTCAGGGGTTTGCATGTACTGAGGCGGGGGTTTCCAACCCCCGCCGATCCCCGCCGGCCGCTGGCGCAGGGTTATTAAGCAGTTCCCAACAAAATTTGAAAACCTTGATTCGCTGGATTATAATGATCCTTTGTTAACAAAAACAAAATGCTTCTTATGAAGGCGGCAAGTTGCAAATTACGCATACACTCGATCGCATGTTCGATCAAATCCTGACCGACGCCGAGGTCAAAGCCATTGCCCGCAGTCGGGGCTTCCCCGAAGGCAGTGGAGCCTCGCGCTCAACGGTTAAGAACCTGTTCCTCGCCTCCGTTGGCGTAGAAGAAGCCCTGGCCGGGCTGACGGTGGAAGAGCGCGCCGCCTTGCACATGCTCGCCGGGTTAGAAGAGAGCGTTGACGTCTCCTTCTTCGAGCGAATCTACCACGCCCCCGATTTCTCCTTTAAAACTGCCTACACGCAGACCTTCAACCAGCGCTACAAAGAGGTGTTGAAAACCGTGCGCGAGCGCCTGGTGCGGCGCGGCATCTTGCTGATGGACATCAACCCCTTCATGGGGGGAGCGCGCATCGAGCAGTGGAACTTCAGCCTGCCGCCCAACTTCATCGAACGCCTGCCGCCGCCCCTCCAGCCCGCGCGCCTGCCCGAACCGCCCGCCGCTGAAGAGGTTAACCCCCAGGCCCTCAACGGCTGGCTTCAACAGCTCCTCGGCAAGCCAGCCGAAGGCCCGCTGGCGAAAGAACCCCGCTTTCGGCTTAAACTCCAGGATGGCACCCTCTGGGCCGGCAGTCAGCCCCTGAACGAAAGCCATGTGTACGAGTGGTGCGGCAATTCCTGGCTCAAATCCATCCCCGCCAGACTGCTCTCATCCACCCAGGCCGAGCATCCCGCCCTGGCAATCCTCGCGGCGGTGGAGAACCTGACGCCGGAAGAGTGGTTTTTACCCCGCCAGCTTACCCCCATCCTGGCGGTGCGCTGTTTTGGGATCGAACACCCGCCCGCCGACGCCATGCTCGAAGAAGGCTGGAAGTGGGGCGTATTTGCCCGCCGCCGTCACAATGACCAGGTCTACTACAGCCCCCGCATGGTCCGCGGTTCAGCCAATCGGATCGTTTTTCCACCCGCGCCAGACCTGGCCCGTTACCTGAAGGCCAACCCCGGCGCGCGCCCGTCCGTCTCGCTCGACAATCTCCCCGCCGCCGTTCTGGTAGCCCTCAACCAGACTTCGCGCCTCGAACTCATGGACCGGCGGCTGTACTTCAGCCCTGAACAGACGAAAATCGCCAGCTACTACCTGGAGCTTAAAACCAACCCCACCGCTCAATGGCTGTTCGCCCATCTGCCCGATTACCAGGCCCATTACCGGCAAATTCAGGCCAGTTGGGGCAAGACCATCATCCACCAAAACCTGCACCTGGCCCGCATCAGCGATTTTGGCCTGATGGTGCAGTTCGAGCGTGCCTTCCGCCCCGGCGTAGATTACGTCCGCCTGGGCGAGCAGTGGGTGGCATTTCATAAAAACCTGCTGCCAGAGGTCGAAAAGCTGGTGAAGAAAGGTGAGTTCGTCATCAAGGTGGTGCGCCCATGAGCCAGACGGTCCTCCAGCTACCCACCCTGCCGGATGTCTCCGGCCTGACGCTCCACGCCAACCCCGCCGACCTGCACCACGACCTGGTGGCCTACCTCGATTACGTCGGCTCGCGCTCGGTCAAGCGCTCTTCGCGCGACAACCGCCTGCCTAAAACCACCCTGCGCGACCTGGCCCGCCTGCTGACGAACCCCCAGGCCGCCGACCAGATCAAAGAAGAGGGGGTCAGCGAGTGGATTGCCCTGGTCGAGTTCCTTGCCCTGCACATGAAGCTGGTCTCATTCCAGGCCGGGACGAACTACGCCCGCGATTTTCTAATCGCAGACTACGGCCATCCCGACAATTACGTCACTGTTAACGAAAAACAGGCGCGCACCTTTCTAGCCAAGCCCGCCGCCGAACAGGAACGCGCCATCCGCGAAACGCTGATCACCCTGCCGCTGGAAGCCTATAACGAACTGTTTGACCCCTCTCCGGTAGGTCGGCTGGACCGCTTCTTAGACTGGGGGCGCAGCCGTTCCTCGGCGGCCCTGGCAGACTTCCCCGGCGCGCGCCGCCTTCTGCTGAAACTGCTGGCCGAACTGCCCGCCGGCCAGTGGTTCAGCGTCAGCGGGCTGATCGCTTACCTCAAAGCCAATCACCGCTACTTCCTTCTGCCCCAGACCATCCGCTCGGCCAAACGCAGCGGCATTTTTGGGCGCTATATGGGATTCAACGAAAGCAAAGCCTCAAACCAGTGGAGCCAGGCGGAAATTAACGAAAGCGACCCCGACAGCTTCGAGCGGGTCGAAGGGCGCTTTGTAGAACGCTTCCTCGAAAGCCTGCCCCTGCTGATGCGTTACGTGGAACTGGCCTACGAGCCAGACCTCAACCGCGCGGCCCCCAACGCCCCCCACGCCCTCTACCCCCAGCGCGGACTGCTGACCGCCTTCCGCGTCAATGACCGCTTCCTGCACTTCGAGAAAGGCATCACCCCTCCAGTCCGTGTGACGGTCCAGCCCAACTTCGAGGCGGTGATCGTCTCCGAAATTTACCCCGCCGACCTGCTGGCCGAACTGCTGCCCCTGGGCGAGATGATCTCGAAAAGCACCGGCCAGGCTGGCCCCTCGGTGCTGACTCTGCGGCTGAAGAAGGAACGCGTGGCGGCGCAGGTGGCCGCCCGCCCCAACCTGGACGTGATCGCCCTTTTGCGGCGCGTTACCGGGCAGGAACTGGCCCAAAACGTCGTCGCCGAACTGCGCGAGTGGACACAGCATTCCGAGGTCTTTACCCTGTACGACGGCTTTGGCCTGCTCGAAACCACCCATCCCATGCCCCCCAACGCGCTGGCCGAATTTACCGTGGCCGAAATCGCCCCCGGCCTGCGGGTGGTGCGCCGGCCCGAAGAAGTTCTGCGCGCCTCCAACCAGGCGGGCATCCCCGTGGCACTGCTTCTCACCCACCACGACCACGTCCTTGCCACCCTGCCAGATGAGGCCCAGACCGCCTTTGCCACCCCGGCCCGCCCGCTCACAGCAGAGCCAAAGGTCCAGCCGGTGACGGTGAAGCGCGAGGAACGCGTCATTCTGCGCTTTAACGGCCAGCCGGCGGCCTTTCAGGCCATCTGCATGGCGCTGGCCGAACTGCGCGTGCCTTTCGAGACGGTTGACCGCGAGCTGACCATCCTCTTTTCCAAAGAGTATGATCCCCTCTTAGAACAGGCCTTCCAGGCCGTAGCAGATCGGTTTCAAATTCAAGTACAAAAATAACCCATGTATCAACCCGATAACCCCTTAATCGTCCAATCGGATAAAACGGCCCTGTTAGAGGTAGATAACCCCCAATACGTCGCCGCCCGCGATGCCTTAGCCCGCTTTGCCGAGTTAGAAAAATCCCCCGAACACATCCACACCTACCGCATCACGCCGCTGTCGCTGTGGAATGCCGCCTCAACCGGCATGCGCGCCGCCGATATCCTGGCGCAGTTGGCGGCCTTTGCCAAGTACGACCTGCCCGGCAATGTGGTGCGCGACATCGAAGACTACGTAGGCCGCTACGGGCGCGTCAAGCTGGTGCGCGAAGAAGATGATCTCTTTTTGGTCAGCGATGACCCGGTGCTGATCGCCGAGATCGCCCGTCACAAGCGCATGCAGTTGTACATCCTCGATCAGGTCAGCCCGCTGCGCCTGCGCGTCCGCGCCGCTATGCGCGGCCACATTAAACAGGTATTGGTGCAGATCGGCTACCCCGCCGAAGACCTGGCCGGCTACGTGGACGGCGACGCACTGCCCATCCAGCTCCGCCAGGTGACAAAGCGCGGCAGGCCCTTCGCCATGCGCCATTACCAGCAAGAAGCCGTTGAACTCTTCCACGCGGGCGGTTCAGCCCAGGGCGGATCGGGGACCATCGTTTTACCGTGCGGAGCGGGCAAGACCATTGTGGGCATGGGGGTGATGGAAAAACTGCAAACGTCCACCCTCATCCTCACCCCTAACACCGTGGCCGTGCGCCAGTGGATTGATGAACTGCTCGATAAAACCACCCTGCACGGCGATCAGATCGGCGAATATACGGGCCTGCTCAAAGAGGTTCGCCCGGTGACGATCTCCACTTACCAGATCATCACCTACCGCAAGCGCAAAAGCAAAAAGGTAGCCGCCGCCGTTAGCGAGAACGGCTCTGACTACGGCACGGGCCTGGATGAACCCCTGGAAGAAGAGAACGGGGCTGATGGGGCGGATGAATATCCGCACTTTGAACTATTCAATGCCCGCAACTGGGGGTTGATTATCTACGACGAGGTTCACCTTCTGCCGGCCCCGGTGTTTCGCATCACCGCCGAACTGCAAGCCCGCCGCCGTCTGGGGCTGACGGCCACGCTGGTGCGCGAGGACGGGCGCGAGGAAGACGTTTTTTCGCTCATTGGCCCCAAAAAGCACGACGTTCCCTGGAAAGACCTGGAACGCCAGGGCTGGATTGCCACCGCCATCTGCCACGAGGTGCGCATCCCCCTGGAAGAGAGCATGCGCATGGAGTACGCTCTGGCCGAACAGCGCAACAAGTATTCCGTCGCGGCCCACAACCCCGCCAAGATCAACGTCCTCACCGCCCTGCTTCGCAAGCACCGCGGGGCCCACACGCTGATTATCGGCATGTACCTCGATCAATTAGAAGAAATCGCCCGCATGCTCTACGCCCCGCTGATCACCGGCAAAACCCCCGTGCGCGAGCGCGAAAAACTCTACGAAGACTTCCGCGCTGGCCGGGTGAAAACCCTGGTCGTCTCAAAAGTGGCAAACTTCTCCATTGACCTGCCCGATGCTAACGTGGCGATTGAAATCTCCGGGACGTTTGGCTCGCGCCAGGAAGAGGCCCAGCGCCTGGGGCGCATCTTGCGGCCCAAAGAAGACGGCTCCATGGCCCATTTCTACACCCTCGTCACGCGCGACACCATTGACCAGACCTTCGCCGCCAACCGCCAGCGCTTCCTCACCGAACAGGGCTACGGCTACGAAATTTTGTACGATACCGATGTATTAAAATAGTGATAGCCGCACTCATCGAAGTCAATAATCGTCAGCGTTCCCCCACCCGGTCCTTCCTTATAAAGGAAGTTCCATTGGTGCAAATCGTTGTGGATCGCTCCATAACAATCGCGCGTGACCGGGTAAGCGCGCAAAGCGTCTTTCAGCGGCAGCCAGCGCTTCACAATCTCCGGCTCGGCGCACCAGCGCGCGAAAGCCGCGTGTATTGACTGATGGACATACAAATGTTGGCGTGTTCCGCTTCGTTATAACGATCAATATTGTAGTTTTGATACCTGGTATATAATTATTCAATGATAAGAGGTTCGATGATGAAAACCCGTCGAATGAGTACAGGAATATTGATCATAAACCCTGTCAATAACATCCGCATCCCTAAAGTAGGTATTCCAGTAGAAAGGTGGCTGGTAGGCTAACTATTTTAATAAGGGCACATATAACAGGGCTCAAGACTGATCTTCTAAAGGAAAGGAATTTATATGGCCGCACCAGATGATCAATTGACCACAACTGATTTAGCTATCCGGGCTCACGACATCACTGTTTGCTTAGAAAGAACCACAGTACCGGAATTTGATTTCATTTCCCTTCTTGGTATGGCAACGAGGTTGGCTCTCCATTTAAGGGGTGTGCAAGCTGTTTCATACCCCACAATTCGAGATGTTGCGGTTTATTTGCTCGATTTCCCTTCATCAACAGTCGTAAAACCAGTACTTGAATTACTAGCTGAAGCTGAATTTGTAAAGCTTGATACGGAAGGCTTAACGATCAGAACCGTAATTCCAGATATACCGTTTTATGAAGATGTGTTTACAAGCTTGGGAAATGTAGCCATTAGTCAAAGTAAAATATCGGAACCCGAATTTTTGACGCTTACTTTGATGAAAAAACTATCGGCTTCTCCTATGCTTGTTGACCATGTTTATCAAACGGGCGCAGAAAAGAAATTAGTTGATCGAGTTATCGACATTGGTAGTAAAGGCAACTATTTGATTAACCGGCGCGCTCGTGGGAGATCTGTGTTGCTTTCGCCTACATATTTTCCTGAGAATGTTGGCGCATATAGTGACCTGGTGGCTGCAAATGGTGCGCACAAGGTAAAAAGAGTTTTGGAATTGTTAAAAGAAAATCAGGGTTGGCCTCTGATCAAAATTGAAACAGAGAGAGCGATCGGGCAAATCTCAATTGATGATACCGAGATTCAGGTGGCAAAAATGCTCGCAGGAGAAGGATTCCTACCTCCACCGGCAATTGAGACAACACATGCAGGCGTTAATTCATTTCTTTTTGGCCCACGTCCTGGAAAAACTCAATTACCTCCAGAAAAAAGGCCCGTTTATGAAGCTGCCATGGCTCTAGTGGCATCTGTTAGACAAGGGCAGCTGCTACCAGCCAAGTATGCAATTCGTTCTCCAATCGCCTTGTTATCAGCATTTAGAGACAGAGGATACATTCGTGCAAATACTGAAGCATTAGAACAATATCGCCAGGTTGCAGCCTTAAGAGTAGGACGAATTATACAAGTAGAGAATAATTGGGGAGAGCTTCATTTAATCGACTTACCCGAAAATCGAGAGGCAGTCGATATGGCCATTACTATGGTTAGTGGATCAGAACCGCAAGTAAGTGCAAGAGAGGATATTATATTATCTCTTCGCCAAGGCGAAAAATATGTAGAATCATTAATTGGAAGGAAAAGAATTCTGGAGAATAAACCCGTTGAAATTGACGAGGAGACACAGGAAGCCATAGACACATTCCTTTTGAGAGGTAGAGAATGAACAAAGATTCCAGTCAAAAAGATATGCTATTTAAGCACTTCTATTCACTAGGATGGTTTGCCCAACCTGAAGTAGTTGTGTTTCATAAAGGAGGTGTCAACGAACAAAAAAAGGTTATTACAGATATTGATGTACTGGCATTACGCCCCGGAACAGATCTTTCTTGGGAGCTAGTTCTCGGGGATTGCAAAACTTTGAAGGGGCAATCTCCAGCCAACAGAGCATTATGGTTGAGAGGATTAATGAACTTCTTCAACGCATCAGAAGGTCTATTGGTGTTGAAGAAAGAACAACCAATGGAAGCAGACCATAAACTTTTTGCGTCTAGCTTCAATGTAACTTTATTGGATGAGAATGAGTTTGATGAGTACGATAAAGCTGTAATTTATCCTAATGGCTCATCTAATTATCCACTGACGCTCAATCAAATTCAGCGTCTCATAAATATTCAGGTTCGTTATCCCAAACTCAAACCTCTAGTTGAATATCTGTACATTTTATCCTGGAATGAAAACAACTTCATTGATATAGTACGAAAACTTATCGGTGAGGCACAGCAAATCTATCAAGAAATAGATCCATCAATAAAAGAACACTTGGCCCTTATTCTTGATACATGTGCGATTTTTTCTATTGGGTTAGCAGAATGTGTCGGCATAATCTTTAAACAATATTTCAAACCCAGTACTCATGGGCAGCTTGATGAATCCCTTAAGTACTTATTGTGGGGAGGGCGGAGTCAGTATGATTTTGTTGCAAGATTACGGAATGAATTAATTGCTGCAAAAAGAACCCCTGCTACGCCTTTAGCACTTCCTGAATGGGAAAGGTTTATGCAATTAGTTCGAAGTTTATTAGAGTATCCCGCTTTGGCTTTCTCTCTGCCGATTCTTTTTAGAAATGCTGCGATTAATGTGCTCTTTGATCAGCCTTTTCTAGGCACCTACAATTCCGATAAGGATTTGTTGCTTCTAAAATTTGGAATGCTAGTTTATAACTATTTTTGTCGGGCGGCCAAGTTTCCACCTCAGGCTAGAGAAATTTTAGAAGGAGAATTTGTTAGGAAGCAATCTAGCGTTCTGAGCATGAGTAGAAACGCTTCAGATAAAGAGGAGGGCTCGCAACAATCTCCAGTTATTACCAATACCACTTCTATTACTGAGGAAGATTCCCAACGTTCTGACCATAAAACCCCATCATCAGAACACGATCATACCCCAAAGAACAATATTCAACCAGAACTTCCTCTGGAAAAAAATACGAAACCTGTATCAGACCAGGATACAGAAAAACCTTTATAGTGGCTAACAAAATTTAGACACGAAAATGGGCAAAAATAAGGTGTAAACTAAACACACCATGCCCACGAGAAAACACTTCACCGTCACCCAGAAGTGGGAGTATGCTCTAGAGGAAGATATTTTCGTAAAGAAGGATGGTAAGTGGTATCTGATTGGACAAAAAGTGATTCAGTGGCATGGTGGTTAATCATTCCTCCGCGTGGCTGATTGTCGCATGGGTGGGTATGTAAGCTGTCAGCGGATTTCGGCCCATAAAAATGGGCGAGGAGCGGATGGAGCGGATTGAGAGCGGGTTTCCTCATACCCACGCTCTGCATCCAGCCCATAGGTCGGGTTCAGGGCTGGAAGAAGGTTGCCAGACCATGCACCAGCGCCAACCTTCACCCCGGCGCGCCCTGAACCCGACGCAAGAAGCCGCTCCAACTCGCCCCCAACAGAAAAATGCGCCCTACTTTCATCTGGGTTCTCATTCTTCGCCGAAAACCGGCTATAATTATCTTGATCGGTATAATCACACAAGGGAGGTTTGTAATGATTCCGTCTTTACCCTTTGGCCGCACCGGACACGTCAGCACCCGGGTTCTCTTTGGAGCCGCCGCTCTGGGCGGTGTCACCCAGGAAGAGGCTGACCGCACCATGGACCTGCTCGTACGCTACGGCATCAACCACATTGACACCGCCGCCAGCTACGGCGACTCTGAACTTCGCCTCGGCCCATGGCTCGAAAAGAACCGCAGTAAAGTTTTCCTCGCCACCAAAACCGGCGACCGCAAATATGCCGAAGCCAAAGCCAGCATCCGCCGCTCGCTGGAGCGCATGCGCACCAACCAGATTGACCTCATCCAACTGCACGCCGTCATCGAAGATGAAGAATGGGAAACCGCCCTCGGCCCCGGCGGGGCGCTCGAAGCCGCCGTAGAAGCCCGCGAAGAGGGCCTGGTGCGCTTCATCGGCATCACCAGCCACTCTCTGCGCGCCCCCATGATGCACAAAAAGAGCCTGGAACGCTTCCCCTTCGACTCGGTCCTGCTCCCCTACAACTACATGCTGGCCCAAAACCCCGAATACATGGCCGACTTCAACGCCCTGATGCAAATCTGCCGGGAACAGAACGTGGCCGTACAGCTCATCAAGACCAACCAGCGCCGCAAGTGGGATGAAGGCCGCCAGCGCTTCGCTTCTACCTGGTACGAGCCGTTCACCGATCAGGAATCGGTCAACAAAGCCGTCTGGTGGGCGCTTGGCACACAGCCCCACGCATTCCTCAACTCTTCAGGCGACATCCACGTCCTGCCGGCTTTCCTCGAAGCCGCCGCAAACTTTGATCCTCAGCGCATCCCCACCACCGAAGAGATGGAAACCCTGATGCGAGAGAAAGAAACCGTACCGCTGTGGCCTTAATGGCCCACAATGAGCGCGCCCGCTGCCCGTTCTGCCACAGCGGGCGCGTTATTTCAAAAAACCAGCCTCTGCTCCCATGAAAAACAACGTCACCCCCGCCTACGAACCGGAGTGGAACTCACTCAAAACGCACCCCACCCCCAAATGGTATCTGGATGGCAAGTTCGGCATTTTCATCCATTGGGGCGTTTATTCCGTGCCAGCTTTTGGCAACGAATGGTACCCGCGCAATATGTACCTGCCGGGTACGAAAGAATTTGAACACCATCGGGCCGTCTATGGGCCGCAGGATCGCTTTGGCTACAAAGATTTTATCCCGCGCTTCACTGCCGAAAAGTTCGACCCCGCCGCCTGGGCCGATTTGTTCCGCCGCGCCGGGGCGCGCTTTGTCGTACCGGTGGCCGAACACCACGATGGTTTCGCCATGTACGATTCCGCCCTCACCCGCTGGAACGCCGCCCGCATGGGGCCGCGCCGCGACATCCTCGGCGAACTGGGCGAAGCCGTGCGCCGCGCGGGCATGGTTTTGGGCGTCTCCAGCCACCGCGCCGAACACTGGTGGTTTATGAACGGCGGACGTGCCTTTGAATCAGATGTGAACGACCCCGCCTACGCCGATTTTTACGGTCCGGCCACGCCCATCACCACCACCGATTGGAACAGCAGTGACTGGCAGCCCCGCCCCGACCCGGCCTATCTGGAAGACTGGCTCAACCGCTGTTGTGAACTGGTAGACCGCTACCGCCCCCAATTGTTCTGGTTCGACTGGTGGATTCACCAACAGGCGTTTGCCCCCTACCTGCAAAAATTCGCCGCCTACTACTACAATCGCGCCGCAGAGTGGGGGCTGGAAGTGGCGATCAATTACAAGTTAGACGCTTTCGCCGAGGGCAGTGCCGTGCTGGATATCGAGCGCGGACAGCTCAAAGACATCCGCCCGTTCTTCTGGCAGAACGATACTTCCATCTCCAAAAACTCGTGGGGGTTCGTCCACGAGCAGGAATACAAGCACCCCGGCGACATCATCACCGACCTGGTAGACATCGTCAGTAAAAATGGGGCTCTTCTGCTTAACGTCGGCCCCCGCCCCGATGGGACCATCCCAGAAACGGAACAGGAAGTGCTGTTGGAAATCGGGCGCTGGCTGGAACTGAACGCCGAAGCCATCTACAACACCCGCCCCTGGCGCATCTACGGCGAAGGCCCTACCGAAGTGCCAGAAGGCTCTTTCACCGACACCCGCCGCCAGCCCTACACCCCCGCCGACATCCGCTTTACCACCGCCGGAAGCGCCCTTTACGCTACCGCGCTGGCCTGGCCCGCCCCAGAACTGGTCATCCGCTCACTGCGCAGTGGGTCGCCGTACTGCACCCGTCAGGTGCGGCGCGTTTGGCTGTTGGGCCGCCCCCAGCCGCTCGAATGGCGGCAGGATGAAGAGGGGCTAAAGGTGCAGGTTCCCCCTGAAAAACCCTGCGACCATGCCTATGTGTTCAAGATCGAATTGACCTGAACATGCGCGCCGTCAGCCAGACGGCCGCCAGCGCCAGCACCATGAACGACCCTGCCTTGCCGATGAACGCCCCCAGGGGCAGTTCGATTCCGGCTTGCAGTTGAAAGACCGTCTGCGTCGCCACCATGACGCCTACGATCGCCAGTACAATCAGCATCAGAGCGGCCAGCAGGTTGCCCAGCGGAGCGCGGCGCAGTACCAGCACCCCCGTGAGGAACGCCACCGGGGCAATCACGCCGAGGTCAAACACATAGGTAACTTCCGTCGTGTAGCTGGCAATCTCTGGCGCGCCGCCCGCGAAGAGCGGGCCGAGGATATCTCCCAGCCAGGCGACCAACAGCGCCAGGCCGGAGATGAACGTCAGAATGGCAATTCCCCGGCGGGGCAGGTCCGGCCCCAGGCGCGCGGCCAGTTCTGCGCGGTCAACGGCTGTAAACGCCAGGATAAAGGCAAACAAGGCGGCTCCAAAGTAGGCGATATACACCAGGAACAGGTTGTTGTAGGCCGCGCCCAGCGCCACCGAAGCGGCGTTGTACAAAAAGTAACCCAGCACGCCCACCAACAGCAGGCCGCCCCGCGCCGAACCCCGCCGATACAGCCATAGAGCCGCCGCCAGCAGAGGAACGCCCAGGAACAGGGTCACAGCGTCGGTTCCGCGCAGGATCGGCGCTTTAAAATAAGTATCCAGGGCGTAAATGCCCTGGCCGTACATCTGCACCGTCTGACCGCGCAGCGTGGTAAAAGTAAACGGGCCGCTCCCACCCTCAGAGAACAGCCCCACCGCCGACTGCGCCGCCGCCAACAGGCCGGTTAACAGAGCCAAAAGAAAAACCGCCGGAGATCGCTTCATTCTATTCACCTGGAAACCCTATGGAATCACTTACGCACATCATTATAACCGAACAGGCGGGCCGGTTTGCCGGCTGGCCGGCCAATTATGGCATTTGGTCCTGGGGCGAGGAAGTAGTGGTGGGGTTCGCGCTCGGCTGGCACGACCCCAACGCCCCTTTCCACGCTCGTGACCGCACCCGCCCTATGTTGCCCATGCAGGCCCGTTCTCTCGATGGTGGGCGCACCTGGTCGGTGGAACCCATGCCCGTGCAGTCGCCCGGCGGGACGGGCATTTCGGCGGACGAGCATATGATCCCCGCTCTGCAAGCGGCGGAGGCCATCCGCCAGGGCCGGCCGCCCCTGCCGGCCCCCTGCCCAGGAACGATAGACTTCACCCACCCCGATTTTGCCTGGCTGTGTGCCCGCACCGGGCTGGGCAAAGGCACGCTGGCGTGGTTTTACCTCTCCACCGACCGTTGTCACACCTGGCAGGGCCCCTACCGCCTGCCCTCTTTTGGGTTGGCCGGGGTGGAGGCCCGCACCGATGTGATTGTGACCGGCCCCCGCGAAGCCCTGCTGCTGCTGACAGCTTCTAAACGCACCGGCGGCGAGGGCAGTGGAGTCTTCTGCGCCCGCACCACAGACGGCGGCCAGAGCTTCGAGCGCCTGGCCTGGGTGGCCCGCGCGCGCGGGACAGGATTTAAGATCATGCCGGCCACTGCGCACCTGGGCGGAAATGAACTGCGCACCGCCGTGCGCTGCCAGACGGCCACCTCTGGCGCGGTTGAAGTCTATGCCTCTTCTGACCTGGGCCGCACCTGGCGCTTCCTCTCGCGCCCGGCCCGCTTTGCGGGGCGCGTCAGCAACCCACCTGCTCTGACTCTTCTGCCCGATGGCCGCCTGGCGCTGGTGTACGGTTACCGCCTGCCGCCCTACGGTCTGCGCGCCCGTCTCTCGGCGGATGGCGGGGCCGCCTGGGGCACGGAAATCGTCCTGCGCAGTGATGGCGGCTCGCCCGACCTCGGCTACCCGCGCACCGTCCTGCTCCCCGGCGGTGACCTGCTGACCGTCTATTATTTCAACACCGCGCCCGACCGCGAGCGCCACATCGCCGCCACCCGCTGGCGTCCCTGCTAAGGCCGTTAGCCCTCTTTAATCATCCGGTCTACCACCAACTGGCGGAACTCTGGCGAAAGGCTGGCAAAATAGGCGCTGAAGCCCGTGACGCGCACCACCAGGTCGGGGTATTTGCTGGGGTCTTTGTGGGCTTCTAACACCCGCTCGGCGTCCATGATGTTCATATTAATCTGCGTGCCGCCCAGCTTAAAGTGAGTGGCAATCAGGTTGCAGATGGCCTCTACGCCCTCGCGGTCGCGCGAGAGGGCCGGGTCTAGTTCGATCTGCATGGGCGCGGTATTGCCCCACCCCGGCTGGACCGAGGCAATCGCCGCCGCCATGGCCGTAGGCGCGCCGTCTTTGCGGAAACCCGGATCGGGGTTCGAGCCGTGCGAAATCGGCTCGCCGCTCCGCCGCCCATTGGGGGTGGCCCCTACCACTTTGCCCATCGGAATGGTATTGGCCCACGAGAACAACCCTGGGATCATGTTGAACCCGGCGGGAGTAGGCCGGGCTTTCACCGCCTCGGTGAAGGTCCTGGCTATCTTCACCGCCCATTCATCTGCCCGCGACCCCCCACTGCCGTAGCGCGGGATGTTCTTCATCAGCAGGCGGGCGCGCTCGCCCTGCGGCCCGGCCCAATTCGAGCGCAAATGCGCCGTGACCTCTTCCCACGTCAGGCGGCCTTCCAGCTCCACACGCTGTTCCAGGGCCGCGAAGGAATCGGCCACCGTCGCCAGCGCCGCGCCGTCAACGCACAGGTTGTAAAACTCCACTCCGCCGTGCGAAGCGTCGCGGCCCTTCTCAATCGGCCCGTGACAGAGCAAATCGAGCACCAGTTCGGGGAACACCTCGTACATGTGCCCCATGTGAAAGTCTAACCCCTCGGCGATCACTTCCACCGCGCGGCACAGGTGACGCTCAAAGCACTCCCACAGCCCGGCCACCGAAGGATTCCCCGCCGCCACAAGCTCATCATAGGCCGCCTCAAACACAGCGGCAAAGTTGATCTTTACGCAGTCGTTCAGGGTATATTCGCGTCCGGGGATGGCGCTCCAGTGACAGCCAGAGTAAGCCCGCTCGTAGCCCAACCCTAACGGATAGCCGTTTTTGGCAAAGCCGCGGGCGGTTACATCTACCCCCAAGAACTTCGGGATGCCGGTCTTATCCTCGAACATGATCTCCACCCCGCGCCGCAGAAGACCAGGGTCGGTGGTATCGCCCACCGCCACGCCCACATTCGCCGGGATTTTCAGTTGATGGGCCGCTTCTAACACCAGGTACGAGACGCGGCTGGTCACGTCGCGCCCGTGACTGTCTGGCCCGCCTAACTGCAAATAGGCCGTGTCGCGGATGAGCAGGCAGGCCAGGTAGAACACAGCCGCCTCGTCATCGAGAATGCCCGCCTGCACGTCGCGCTCATAGTAGGGCTGTAAGATCACGTCCAGCCGCCCCAGTGAGCCAGAACCGTTGTACATGCGCGCCGCCATGTCGTACCACAGAATCCACTGGCAGGCGTCGCGGAAGGTGCGCGGCGCGCCCTCGACCAGGTAAAAGTTCATCTCGGCTATGGCTTCCAGGTTAGCGCGCACAGCAGGGTTGGCCTCTTCCTGAGCCATCGCCTGAGCCTTTTCAGCGGTGCGCCGCACCCAAGACTGCAAGCCCAAGACAACCGCTTCTAACCCGGCGTACAACTCTTGGGCCTCAGAGTCGGTATTCACCGCCTGATAGCGGTGGATTTTCTCCAACAGCCCGCCAAAGCCCAACTGCAGGCCAATCGTCAGGTCCTGGCAGAAGTGCTGGGTGGCCCCAATGCCGGGAGCCAGGTTGTACTTGCGCTGTTCTTCGTGCAGGTGATCAAAGCGCAGGTCGGGGTTCCAGTGCGGCTTGCGGTACGACATAAAATTCGCCATGTACGCCCCCGCCAGCGCCGAGTTCGGGTCTACGTAAGGGGGGTGAGCATCCAGCAGACGCCGGAAGTTCTCGCCGCAGATGCGCGGGCCAAAGAACCCTCCCGATGGGTGATTGCTCTCCACCTGGTAGCCCGATAACAAACAGTCGGTGATTGGCATCCCCGATGAACTGATCGTTTTGACGATCTCGCGGCGGTCAACGGGCGGCAGGATGATGGCGTGATCGTCATGGTCCTTCGACCCCGTCAGTTCGATCTTCTCGCGGGTCTGTTCCAGCTTGGCGGCGCGCAGGGCCGCCAGCCGGTTGGCGTAGGTATACTCGGTGGTTAAGGTGGCATCCAGCATATTCCCTCACACAAAACAAAGAATGGAGCGCGCAGAGCGCAAAGGCAAGGCTACCGGCAAATGGCATCCGGCACGAACTGCTGGGCTTCGTCCAACAGCGCGCGCAGGTGATCCTTGGCCGGCGCTTCGAGGCGCGCGGCCCGATAGTCCAGGTCGAGCGAGCGGTATTTATCGCCGGCCAGGCGGTGGAAAGGCAGTAGTTCGAGCGACAGCCGGGCACTGCCGGGCGGGCGCAGGGCGTTTAGATCACGCACAAAGGCGGCAATGGCCCCAATCGCCGCGGGACTGTCGTTGACGGTCGGAATGACAGGCGTGCGGAACAGCAGAGGCTTTCCGCTGGCGGCCAGACGGCGGGCATTCGCCAGGATGCGCTCATTGGGTACGCCGGTAGCGGCCTGGTGCTGTTCAGAATCCAGGTGCTTAAGGTCCATCATCACCAGGTCTACCAGGGGAAGCACTTCTTCCAGGCGTTCCCAGGGGAAGTAAGCCGTGGTTTCGATGGCCGTGTGGATCTCTTCCGCGCGCAAACGCTCCAACAGGGCCAGGGTAAACTCGCGCTGTAAAAGGGGTTCGCCGCCAGAGAGCGTCACCCCGCCGCCGTTGGCGTCATAAAAAGCGCGGTCGCGCAGGACTTCAGCGGCGGCCTGTTCAACCGTCAGGCGCTCGCCGGCCAGTTGCAGAGCCTCGGCACAGCACTCCGCCACGCACGCGCCGCATGTGATGCACAGGGCGCGGTTGTAGAAATGTCCTTCAGCGGTGAGGGTATGCGCCCCCTGCTTGCAAACCGCCGCGCAGGCTCCACAGCCAATACAGCGCTGAGCAAAATACTGCACTTCTTGTTGACCTTTTAACCCTTCGGGATTGTGACACCAAAAACAGCGCAGTGGACAGCCCTTTAAAAAGACCGTCGTGCGGATGCCCGGCCCATCGTGGATGGAAAAACGCTGGATGTTGAAGACGAAACCGGTAAGATGGCTCATATGTTGATATTCACCCTGGGCAGAGCGCGCCGCTCGCCAAAACATTAAGGATATTTAACATTATAGGTTGTTTTGAACAGCAGCAGCCATTTTAAGACGGATGTAACGGAAAAGAGGTGTCTTTGATCGAAATTGAGTTATATTGAACCGTCTCATCTTGCCCCGTTTGAAACACTACCCCATCCACGCATCGAACTGAGCCCAGAATCCATCCTTCATTTTACAAGCCATTTGGCAAGCCGCCCACAGCCATGCTAACATAGATACCATCCTTCAATACCCACCCCACCGAAAGAGAACCGTCATGCAAATTTCCCGATTCCTTGCCGCTCTCCGCCCCCGATTGGCCCTCCGCCCGGCCCTGGCACATGCCTGGCGGCAGGTGCGCCCCGGCCCGCGCGCTCTGCGGGGCGCCGCCCGTGCCATGCTCCTGCTTTCCGCGCTCATCTATCTGATCTTTGCCATAGACACGGCCCAGGGGCCGCTGATGGCCCTGCTTCTCACCCTGGCCGGTCTGATTGTAGGCGGCCTTCTGCTTTTGTGGCTGGGGCAGGGCATCGCCAAGTTGATCGAACTGCTGGCGCGCGTTCCCTGGCCGTTGCGCTGGGCGGCGCTGGGCAGTTTGGCCCTGCTGAACCTGGTCGCCATGATGTTAAACCTGCCCTTCCCCGGCCTGCTGGCAGTGCTGGTCCTGCTGCTGGTTGGCGCCGCCCTGGTCGGCGGGGGCATTGGGGCGCTGACGGGCGGCGGGACCGAGCTCCAAACCGGCCTGCGCCGGGCCCTGACCCTCGGCGGCCTCGTCGTCGGGCTGGCGGCGCTGACCGGCGGCCTGGCCTGGTTCCTTTGGCCCGGCCCGCCCGCCCCAACGGTGATCAACGCCGCGCAGACCGGCGCGCCCACCGCCGCCGTCACCCTGCCCAATCCCGCACAACCCGGCCCCTACCCGGTAGCCGCCCTCACCTACGGTTCCGGCACAGACCGCAGCCGCCCCGAATTCGGTGCACAGGTCAGCCTGCGCACCCGGCCTGTGGACGGCTCAAAGCTGTTAGCAAGCTCCTGGGCCGGCCTGCCCGGCCAACTGCGCACCCGCTGGTGGGGCTTTGGGCCAGACCACCTGCCCCTCAACGGGCGGGTCTGGTTCCCCGCTGAGGGAGACGGCCCCTTCCCCCTCATCCTCATCGCCCACGGCAACCACCTCATGGCCGATTATTCTGACCCCGGCTATGCCTACCTGGGCGAACTGCTGGCCTCGCGCGGGTTTATCTGCGTGTCGGTGGATGAGAACTTCCTCAACAGCGGTGTGATTGACTTGTTCGAGGGGTTCCACAAAGAAAACGACGCCCGCGCCTGGCTTCTGCTCGAACACCTGCGCGTCTGGCAGGACTGGAACAGCGACCCGGCTTCGCCTTTTTACGGCAAGGTGGACCTGGAGCGCATCGCCCTGGCCGGCCATTCGCGCGGCGGAGAGGCCGCCGCGACGGCCGCCCTCTTCAACCGACTGCCCGCCTACCCCGATGACGCCTCGCTGGCTTTCGATTA
>DAOUAC010000132.1:0-7654 GCA_034434155.1 Anaerolineaceae bacterium | reverse complement strand
CCCCAACCTGCGCGGGGCGGGGATTGGCGGGGGTTGAAACCCCCGCCTCAGCACCTGCAAACCCCTTGCGGGGTTCTCATCCTCAGCCCCGCAGGGGCTTTCATGTTCTGAGCAGGGGCTTTAGCCCCGCGTTATCGCCCGGCGGGGTTCTCATCTTCAGTCCCGCAGGGGCTTTCATGTTCTGAGCAGGGGCTTTAGCCCCGCGTTATCGCCCCAACCTCCGCGGGCGGGGAAACCCCGCCCCTACGCTTGCGGCTCCGCATACCGTCGGGCGGGGATCGGCGGGGGTTGAAACCCCCGCCTCAGTACATGGAAACCCCTCACGGGGTTCTCATCCTCAGCCCCGCAGGGGCTTTCACGTTCTGAGCAGGGGCTTTAGCCCCGCGTGATCGCCCGGCGGGGTTCTCATCTTCAGTCCCGCAGGGGCTTTCATGTTCTGAGCAGGGGCTTTAGCCCCGCGTTATCGCCCCAACCTGCGCGGGGCGGGGAAACCCCGCCCCTACGCTTGCGGCTCCGCATACCGTCCGGCGGGAATGGCGGGGTTCAAAACCCCCGCCTCAGTTCATGGAAACCCCTCACGGGGTTCTCATCCTCAGCCCCGCAGGGGTTTTCATGTTCTGAGCAGGGGCTTTAGCCCCGCGTTATCGCCCCAACCTGCGCGGGGCGGGGTGTCTGCACAAACCGCTTTAAAGCATTCAGCGGGACGGCCTTAAGAGGCCATCCCGCCGAAACCATTACCGCCGCCCTGACGATCCGCCCGGCGGAATTCTCGCTCTCTAAACCGCGCTAGTGATTCACGCGCACCTTGCGGATGGCGCTGACCAGCCGGTGAATGTCGGTATCTTTGACGAAATATTCATTCGCGCCGCTGTTGAGAATGTGCGTAATCGTTTCGCGGTCGTTAATGGCACTGAAGACAATAATGTACACGCTGTTGCCAACCTGCCGCAGTGCCCGAATCACTTCCATCCCGCCCATGCCAGGCATGGATAAGTCCAAAATGATCACATCCGGGCAGTCATTCTGCACCATCTGAATGGCTTCTTTGCCATTTGCGGCTTCGCCAGCCACTTTGATTTCGGGGACTCGCTCTAAGAACATGCGCAGCGCCGAGCGGATAACCGGATGGTCATCCACAATCGACACTCTAATTTTGTGATCTTCCATGCATACCCCCAGGCAGTGTCAATAAAACCTCAATAAAAACCCAAACTGTGTTCATTATAAACAGCCTGACGTCTAAAAACAGGGTAGGGAAATCCCCCGTAGGATTTTCCCTTCCTCAACAGGCATTTCACAGACGTTCCGCCTCGAACAGGCGCGGGATGATGACTTCTACCTGTGGAACCAGGCGGGTCAGGCGGCGGGCAAAGCCGCTCAGGTTCAGGCGGCGGATTGGGGGGAAAAGCGGGCGCAGGCCTTGGGCCGGGGTGATGAGCATGGGCCGCAGGGGCAGAGCGAGCGGGCGGGTGAAGTCATCCCAGTGGATGAGGATCACCCGGCGGGGACGGGCGGCGCGCAGTGTTGCCGCCAGCACCTCTGGCGCGAAATAGGGCGCGAGGAACAGCACATCGGCTTCAGCGTCTGCACTGCCTACCAACAGCGTAAGTCCTCCGGCCCGAATGCGAAAACCGAAGGATGCATCCATGCGGTAATCAGAGAGGCGCAGCGGGCGCTCGCGGGTAGGGGGAAGTGGGGGCAGGCGGTCGTGGTAGAGGCGGCCTGCCGGCAGTGGAGTGTGGCGGGCAGGCAGAACTTCCACCGCAAACGGCCCGGCTTCAAAAATATCTCCAACAGCAACCTGCCGCGCCAGTTGGGGCGGGATGCCGTGCCAGGCCAGCAGTTGGGCAGTAAACGCCGAGCCATACGCCGCCGCTCCGGTGTGCCGCACAACGGCGGGAACGTCCATCAGGTGATCGTAATGCGGGTGAGTCACCAACACCGCGCCGGCACGCGGAGCGTAACGCGCCGCCAGGGCTTCATTGGCGGGCACGCGCCGCCCTGTCAGCACCGCCCACCAGCCGGGGCGGGTGAAGAAGGGATCAATCAAAAGCGGGGCATGGCCTGCCAGGGTCACTTCCAGCCCGGCCACCCCTAACCAGCGATAGGTGAGCATAGGGTTTTCCATCGCTCTTATTTTCGGTGCTTTACGCTGGAAACCATAGGGCAGTGCAATAGAATTTATCCCCGGTCGAGCCGCAGCCAGGCCCTCAGACGGCTCAGCATGGGCTGTTCCCAACCGAGGGTGATCGCCGCCGCCGCGGCCACCCCGCCCAACGTAATCAGCGGGACCAGCGCGGGCGTCATCGGCAGAAGGCGGCTCCAGGCCTGCAAGAAAAGTGGATGGCTGAGGTACAGCACATAAGAAGTTCCCCCCAACCATACCAGCCAGGGCCGGGTGAGCAGGTGAACGATGGCATCTCGCGCATGCAGGCGTTCCAGCGCGCCCGTCCCCAACACAAACAGGGCCACCGGAATGCCTAAAAACAGCGAGCGGTTGACCTCGGTAGGGACCATGTTGAGCAAATAAGTTCCGCCGATCATGCCGGCCGCGCCCACCCAAAACAAGGCCCGCCCCGCAGAGAGGCGCACCCAATTCTGGCGCAGTGCCAGGCCCACCAGATAGCCCCACAGCATATCGAGGTTGCGCTCGGCCAACAGCACGTTGGCCCAATGTTCCGGCAGGCCGGGCCGCCAGCCCCACCAGGTATGCGCCGCTACGGCCCCCGCCCACGCGCCGAACACCAGCACAAGCGTCCACTCACGGCGCGCCAGAATCGCCAGGCTGAACAGCAGGTAAAACAGCATAAAAAAGGCCAGCATCCAGGTCGCGCCGATCACCGGCAGGCGGCCAGGCGTGGGGATGAGCAGAAAAGAACGCCAGGCCCAATCCCACGTCATTTCATCCCACTTGACCCCTACCGTAATCAGAAACAGCGGGATGTACGTGACGTACAACCGCACCACCCGCGAGAGGATATAGCGCCCCCAATTGCCCTCTGGAATACAGCGCGCCTGGCTGAACGCCGCCACCGCCCCGACTAACACCAGGAAAAAGTCTGTCCCAGGATGGTTGATATGCACCTGAAGATAATTATTCCAGAGATGATACTGGAACACTCCCAGCGACGCGAACAGGCGCAGTGATTGCAGTGATTCTACCCTTTTTTTCACCGCCGCGCCGGCCGCCTGCGCCGTAGAGGCGGCCAGACCGCCAGACGCGCCTGCCAGCACGGAACGCGAGGCCGTTGACAGTTTTGCGATCCATGAAAAAGCCATCATCGCTCCTTAAGCGCCCATGTGAGATAAGGGGGAGCGGCCGCGCTACAGATTCATCTGATCAAGCAGTTTCCAGGTAAAAGCCTATCCCCCTCTCATCTTTACCCTGGAAAGGGCGATTCGATCCGCTGACGAATACAACGAACAGCGTAACCTATCCGTTACATAACCAAGACACCATAATCATTGTAAACGGGTTTTGATCGAATTATCAGGAAGAATGTCATATCTTGAGGCGACATCTGGCACGGGCCGCGCGGCGCTAAGGCAGAAGGCCCTCTACCGCCTCGGCTACGACCTCTGGCCGGCGCAGGTGGATGTAAGAGTCGCTGTTTTCCACGATCACCTGCCGCCCGCGCGCAGACAGGCCCGCCAGCAGTCCGAGGGCCTGGACATGAGCGGCCTCATCTTGCACAGGGGCGGGGCGAGCCGCGATCAGCACCACCAGGGGCAGGTCGCCCAGGCTGCCAGGTTCCGCCGGCCCTGCCTGACGCAGACTGTCTTTCCATCCCAGGCGCTCGCGGTAGGCCGTCTGAATACCCGGCGCGCGCAGTGCCACCGCCCGGCCCGCCGAAGCCCAGGCCGCGGGCAGGTCCACAGGGGTCAAGCCGCCGCTGAAGAATAAGCGGTGCAGGCCGGCAGGGGCCAGGCGGGCGGCCACCCCCAAGATCACCAGGTCCGCGCTGTCTCTGCGCGCCTGCGCGGGCGAGCGGGCGGCGAAGCTTTCGAGGGTGGCGGCTTCCACCAGCACCAGCCCGGCGGTATCTTGCGGGTAAGCCAGGGCAAACATGCGCAGGTTGGCGGCCCCCAGATCATGGCCCACCAGCAGGTAAGGGCCCGGCTCGCCCGCGGCCTGGAGCAGTTGGTACAGCCGCAGGGCGGCATCCGCGGCGGTCAGCGGAGCGCCGCCGGGGGCCGGGTCTGACCAGCCCAGGCCGGCCCGGTCATACGTACAGGAACGTGCGCGCCGCGCCACGCGCTCCTGTACGTCTTGCCACACCAACCCCGTATCGGCCCAGCCGGCATCAAAGATCACGGTGGGCGCGCCGCTCCCGGCACAGTTCAGCCGCATGCGCAGGCCGTTCACTTCGATCATATGGCCGTGAGGGGGGTAACTGCGCAGGGCGCCCGCCCCCGCCAGCGATTCAACAACCCCGCCGCCCGCTCCCGCCAGCAAAAGCAGTAACGGCAGAGCCAGTAAAATGCGCGTGATGTGCTTCATCCCAACCCTTTCTGGTCCGCTCGTAGGGCGCGCAGGGTCGTTTTTTTGAATCTGGTGCGATCTTGCGGGCGCGCCGCGCGGACTCTGGGAAATGCTGTACAAGATTTGTGCCAAAAAGGCGGGTTTGCAAGCGTAGGGGCGAGGTTTTCTCGCCCGCGCGGATTGGGTGAACGCGGGGCTGAAGCCCCTGCTCAGGACGTGAAAGCCCGTGCGGGGCTGAGGAAGAGAACCCCGTGAGGGGTTTGCAGGTACTGAGGCGGGGGTTTCAACCCCCGCCGATCCCCGCCCGCGCGGATTGGGGCGAAAACGCGGGGCTGAAGCCCCTGCTCAGGACGTGAAAGCCCCTGCGGGGCTGAGGAAGAGAACCCCGTCAGGGGTTTCCATGTACTGAGGCGGGGGTTAAAACCCCCGCCGATCTGCCACGCGCGGACGGGTGAACGCGGGGCTGAAGCCCCTGCTTAGGACGTGAAGGCCCCTGCGGGGCTGAGGAAGAGAACCCCATGAGGGGTTTGCATGTACTGAGGCGGGGGTTTCAACCCCCGCCGATCCCCGCCCGCGCGGACGGGTGAACGCGGGGCTGAAGCCCCTGCGCAGAACATAAAACCCCTGCGGGTTGCGTTTTTAACCCTGCAGGGGTTTTTCACGCGTTGAGGCGGGTGAGACCGGCAGAACCCGGCGCCCCAGGGGCGCGTTCGGTTAATTCTCGACGGCCAGCATCTCCATTAATTTTACCCGCGCGCGCGAGACGCGGCTTTTCAGCGTGCCGAGCGGCACGCGCAGGGCCTCCGCCGCCGATTGGTAATCCATCTCTTGAATGTCAATCATCACAATTGCTACCCGCGCGTCCAGCGGCAGCCGCCGGATGGCATCTTCAATGCTCGCGCGCCGCCAGGCCTGCTCGGCCATTTGTTCCGGCAGAGGCTGGTCATCACGGCCCCACGACCCATACTCTTCCTGGTCTTCAAACACTTCCAGTGAAAGTACCGGGCGCTTTTTGGTCCGCCGCAGCATGTCAATGCTGACGTTGGTGGTGATCGCCAACAGCCACGCCCGGAACGAGCCGCCCTTGAAGCGGTGGAGCTTCTGGTACGCCAGGAAGAAAGCTTCTTGGGCCGCATCTTCGGCTGCTTCTTTCTCGCCCAAGATCCAATAGGCCTGACGGTAGACCGCGTCTTGGTGGTTGATCACCAGTTCGTTAAAAGCCTCGCCGTCGCCCTGCCGGCATCGCTCTACCAGGCGCAGGTCGGTCCATTGAGCAGGCGTAAGGGGGGCAGGTAGACCCTGGTCAGTCAGCGGCATCCGTTCAGTTACTGGTGCGATCATAGCAACCCTCGAAAGAGAAATTGAGTATGCGGACGTTGTCGTCCTTAGCATACTCAATTTCTCGGGTGGATATATCCACCGAAAGGTGTATTTAGGGTTTATTCGAAAGGATAGGTTCTCTTTACGGAGCCTGCAAAGCCGCTACCAGGTTTTGAATGTAGAACAGATCACCGCGCTCAAAGGCGGGTACATCCAGATACGCGGAGAGGCTGTCGCGGCTTTCTTTGAGGATATAGGCGCGCGCCTGGAACATGGCGGGGACGTCATACAGGTTCTGCCGCCCGCCCTCGTTGACCGTGGCGTTGTAGCGCGTCACAAACCAGTAGGGGGCCACGTCGTTGTACTCGCGGATGGCCTCTTGCACCTGCGGCAAAATCGAGCGGGCCAGCGTATCGCCCAATTCAGGGGTGAGATAGAGGAAGTTCTGCGAGATGTTCAGCACGCGCAGGTGGTAACTGCCGAACCCGTTGACGTACAGGCTGTCTTTGCGGAAGTTATTCACGCGCAGGGTCTCCAGGCGTTGAAGCTCCGCCGTTACCTGAGCGCGCAGGGCGGCGTCTGCCACAGAGCGGCCAGCCAGTTCTTGCAGGCGCAAAAAGCCGGTCAGCCCGGTGATATAAGCGTTGTGTTCAAATGGGCGTTCCAGCAGAACGCTGTCTGCCGCCGGAACGGGGACCTGCAGTTTGCTCCGCGCCAGGTCATAGGCGCGCGCCGCCGATTCCGGGAAGATCTGCGCGTATTTCCAGAGGGCATAGAAATTAAAGGGCGGGTAAGCCCACGACGAGCGCCGGTCGGGGGCGGCCTGCGGGCCCAACTCCGCCAGGGCGCTTTGCGCTTCGGGCGGCAGGGGCATGGCTTCGCGCGCGGCCCCTACGTTCCAACCGATCCGCGCGATCATGGCCTGGTCGAAATAGGTGGTGAACTCGGCGCGCAGGTAATCGCGCACGCGGGTTTGCAGTTCCGGCGAGAGGTACGGCAGGGCAATAGACAGGGTGTAGAGCGTGTCGCCGGGGTTTTCAAAGTAGTTCGTCAACTGTGAGTAGTTAAACTGCCCGTTGTTGTAGTAACCGGGGCGCAGATGGCCGGCCTCAACCATTTTGAGGACTTCAGCTTCCAGCCGGGCCTGAAGCGCGGCCTGGTCCAGGGGCGGGGCCGCCGGAGCCGCCGGGGCGGCAGTGAGCAGTGGAAGCCCGCCGGGGCCGTCACCAGGGCCGTAGGCAATAATGGTATTACTGCGGTGGATGTACAACCGCCCGTTATAAGGGATCATCGGGTTCTGGTCGCCGTGACTGTTGTAGATGCCGTTGATCGTGCCGTAATTGCCGTGCAGGCGCGGGTACGGCGAGGCGGGGTCAATGCGCCACATCGGGTCGTAGCCCGGAATCTGTTGTTCCAGGGGGTTGGCATAGGTCCACAGCACGCCAGGGCGCACGCCGCTGAGGGTGGAGAAGAAATCACCCACGCGGTCACAGCAGACACTGCGGTAGATGATATTCCCGCCCATCGAAATGGCCTGCGGTTCATCCACCGCGCCCTGGCCGCCGATCTGGCTGAGCATATCCAGGCCCAAGCGCCAGCCCATCACCCGCCCCTGGGGGATGCTCTGGTTTTGGAAAATGTTGCTGAAGTACAACGTCCCATCCGATCCTACAATCGGCGGGTAGCGGTTGCCAGAGTGCGTCCCCCACATGGCCGCGGGGAGATACTCGGCCCGCCCATCGCCGTCTGAATCGAAGGTGTACTCACTGCCATCGCGCTGGTTCAAGACGATCAACACCCGCCGCCAGGGTTTGGCTTCGTGATATTCGAGAATGCGCGAGGCGTCTAATA
>DAOUAC010000131.1:0-18976 GCA_034434155.1 Anaerolineaceae bacterium | reverse complement strand
ACAGCCGCCTGGACCTGCGCGTGGACGAATCTTGCCCGGCCGCCGACCCGCAGAGCATTTCGGTAACGGCGGTTGCCGGCGAATCGGCGGTGGAGGAACTGCAAATCCTCAACCAGGGCGCCGGGGCTATGGAATACGCCATCCTCGAAACCCTGGAAACCGACCCGCCAGCGGCGGGTTACGCCGCTGGTGAGTTCAGCCCGCCGGCCGCGGTTGGCCCGCTCTCAGTGCGCTGGAAAGCGGAAGGCGCGCCGGCCGGAGAGCAAGCGGAGCACCCGGAGGTAACTTCGCTGGCCTGGTTCGAAGGCGCGCCGCTTCCCCCTGGCTACTCGATTCCAATGCGGTATGCGCGCGCGCAGTGTCCGGGTGATTCCAGCCGTTTCTATATGATCAGCGGCGTAAACTGGTCTGGCGTTATTCTGAACCAGAACTTACGCTACGATGCCGATGCGAATTCCTGGTCGGCGCTGGCGCCCATCCCCATTGGCGCGGAGGGCGCGAGCGCGGTGTGTTACGGCGGGTTCATCTACGTGATGGGCGGCAGCGGCACGGATCGCTTTTACATCTACAACATCAACGCCGACACGTGGAGCACCGGCCCGGCATTGCCCCGCCAGGTGTGGGGCGCGGCCGCCGGGGCCTGGAAGGGCAGGCTCTATCTGATCGGCGGCGATAATGACTTTTACGAGGGCGGCAGCAGCCCCGCTGTTGATATCTTCGACATTGCCACCGGTACGTGGAGCAGCGGCACGTCCATGCCGGTTTCAAGTGGGACGGTGGCCCCGGGCAGTGCCCAGGTTGGCTCTTACCTGTATATCGTTGGCGGATATGGTTCAACGTTTGATGCCAACCAGAACCTGACCCTGCGCTACGACATGGACACCGACACCTGGGAAAGCGGTCCGGTGTTTACATCGGCCCGGGCCGATTTTGGGCTGGCCGCTACCAGGCAGGCCCTCTATGCCCTCGGCGGCGACGCTGACGGCGGGGAGGGTAGGGAACCTACCAATGCCGTCGAGCGGTTAGCCATCGGTGAATGGCCAGGCGGAAACTGGACGGAATACCCATCGGCGTTGCCCAAGGAAGTCATGTCGAACAGCGGCGGGTTCTGTACCAGCGCGGTCGGCGACAGCGAAATCTGGAGCACGTACGGGTATCCATACCCAGGACCTGGAAGCTACGACGCCAGAAACTACTTCCGTACGATAGATAACGAGACCTGTGCTTCGATCCTTTCAGAAATTGAGTGGTTGGAAGAAACTCCACCAGCCGGCAGCGTGGCGCCAGACAGCGCCGTCACGGCAACCATCACCCTGAATGCCGCCGACCTGGCCCCAGGGAATTACACCGCCCGCCTGATCGTGATGACGGACGACAGCGTCACGCCGGAGAAAAGAGTGCCGGTGGCGCTGGAGGTACTGCCCCGCGTTCTGACGGTGGCGCTGACGCCCGACACTGCCGCGCAGTCAGCCCTGGCAGGCACGAACAGCGTTTATACCCTCACTGTCACTAACCAGGGCAATGTGACCGGCCGCTATGATATTACGGCTGTGGGCAATACCTGGACGGTAGTGACCCCGCAGATGACGCCGCCGCTCGATCCGGGCGAAAGCGCCGCCTTCGAGGTGGTCGTCAGCGTGCCGGCTGGCGCGGCAGGGGGTGCAAGCGACGCGGTGAGCATCCAGGTGACTTCGCAGGAAGACCCGGCGGTGACGGCTGTGTCCGTTCTGACCACGACCAGCACCCCAGTGTATGCCCTCGCGGTGACGCCGGCCATTCAGACGGGAGAGGCCCGACCCGGCGAGACAGCCGCTTATGAGCTGGAAGTCGCCAACCTGGGGAACACGGCCGATACCTTTACGATCAGCGTAACAGGCAGCGCCTGGGCAGCTACGGCCCCGTCCACGCTTGGGCCGGTCGAGCCGGGTGAGAGCGCAGTCCTGACGGTCAGCGTAGCGGTTCCCGCAGACGCGGTTGGAAACACCACCGACACGGCAAACATTGCCATTGTTTCTTCCCATGCCCCCAGCGCGGCGGCGAGCGCCATCCTCACCACTACAGCCAGCCCGGTGTTTGAGATTAACCTTGAAGCGGTGAATGGGGAACAGTCGGCTGGGCCGGGCCAAAGCGCGATCTATAACCTGAACATCCAGAATGTAGGCAATCTGCCGGTCACGGTGCTGATCGAACTGGCAGGTCATACCTGGCTGTCTGCGCCGTCTGCGACCCTGGTCGGACCAATCAACAGCGGCGAGACCGGCGCGCTCACGGTTACAGTCATGGTTCCAGCGGAGGCGGAGGCCGATGCGAGCGATGTGCTGACGGTCACAGCGCGAGTAGTCGGAGCCGCGGCGGCCAGCGATACGGTGACTCTGACGACAACCGTCGCGAATGTCGCCGGCCTGACGCTGACCCCCTCAGCCATCACCGCGGAAGGCACTTCAATGGTAGACGTATCCTACACGCTGGCTCTGACCAATACCGGCAATCGGATGGATCGTTTTACCGCTGTGGTGTCAGGCAATGCCTGGCCTACCGTTGTGACTGGCTTGGGTGACCCGTTGGCTTCTGGCGTAACCCGCAACGTTCTGGTGCGGGTCAGCATCCCCGCGGAGGCGCTGGATGGCAGCAGCGATGCGGCGGCGATTACCGTCACCTCGCAAAACGACCCCAACCAGAAGCGCTCTGCCAACCTCACCACGATTTCGCGCAATGTCTACGCGGTGACGGCCAGCCTGGACCGCGCCGAAGGGGTCGGGTACGTTGGCCGGCAGGTGAACTTCACGATCACCCTCACCAATCAGGGCAACGTGCGAGATGATTACAACCTGTCGTTCACGGGGAACCACTGGCCGATACGCCTGGCTTCTGGTGACCTGACCGGCGTCATGCCGGGCGAGAGCCGCACGGTGATCCTCAGCGTAGATATCCCGCCGGACAGCCTTCAGAACCAGATAGACACGGTTGAGGTGATACTTACCTCGGTGCACAACGGCCGTGTAGCCTTTGCTACCCGCTTGAAGGCGCAGTCTACCTGGCATCAGATGTACTTGCCGGTGAACTTCCGCTAAGCAGTCGTTTGGCGCATCGGTGTATCTTGTGAGCGCAGCTCGCAGGGTGCACCGATGCGCTGCCTGGATTGGGGATGGAAAGGTGTTGATCGTCTAGCGGTTGAGAAAGCGGGCCAGCAGGTTTAAGACTACCGTCAGCAGGATGCTGATCAGAATCGACGCCAGCAGTGGAAAGACGCAGGTGAAGCCCGCGCCCTGAATGCGGATGGTTCCGGGCAGGTCTTTACCGGCTGGCAGCAGCCGCCCGGCCAGCCAGATGACGCCGCCCAATACCACCAGCCCCACGCCCGCCGCGACCAACCAGCGGCCAATAGTTTCGAGACTTAACATCGTTTTATGCCATCCATTTGCCCACGCCGTTCCAGGCGTATTCCAGATGCGAGCTGAGCTGCTTGCCGATTTTGCGCCTCACCTGGCGGTTGGCGTATTCCATCAATTCCAGGCCGCCAATCTGGTCCAGGCGCTTGCCGATCTCAATGGTGCGGATGTGACGGCACTGTGAATTAAACCCACCGCCCGGACGCTCGGAGAGGAAATCATCAGTTTTGCCAATCCGAAACAGTTCTTCCAGCAATCGCTCCACTTCCTCTTTCGTCTGAGGAGGATATGGTTTTGCCAGTAAGTCTTTAACAAATTGCATCATCTTCCATCCCTCATATATGCTGTCGGTTAAATTGTACCACTTTGGGGCGGGCGCTCATTTTCTGAACCCAAGAAAAAGAGAACCTGAGCTTTAATTTTGCTATTGACAGAACCAGAAACCCTTTTATAATTGAATAAACATGGTGAAATTCATAAATTTTGGAGATCTATTCATGCTCAATTGCATGTGTCCAGGGCGGGGCCGCTAAGCCACTGCCTCGCCCATTCACAACCGATTTAACGGTCCATTCATAACGGCCTACCGGCAAGGCAGCGATTACAGCCCCGCAATCAAAAATGATGATTGTCGCGCGCGAGCTACGTTCGCTGCTTTTGTTTTTTGTCGGTAGGCCGTTTTTTAATTATCATCGAACCCTATCCATATCCAGAGAGGAACTGAACCATGAATATCGAAGAGCGAGCCAACCTGAAGATTGCCAACGATGCCACCGAACTCATCGGTAACACCCCCTTGGTGCGCCTGAACCGCGTTACCGATGGCGCGGCTGCTGAAGTGATTGCCAAGCTGGAGTTTTACAACCCGGCCCACAGCGTGAAGGACCGCATTGGCGTTTCCATGATTGATGCCGCCGAGAAGGCCGGTAAGATCAACAAAGATACGATCATCTTAGAGCCGACCAGCGGCAATACCGGTATCGCGCTGGCGTTCGTATGCGCGGCGCGGGGTTACAAATGCACCCTGGTCATGCCAGAGACGATGAGCAAAGAGCGCCGCATTGTTCTGCGCGCCTACGGGGCCGATCTAATCCTCACCCCCGGCAGCGAGGGCATGGCCGGCGCCATCCGCCGGGCGACCGAGATGGCCCAGAGCGACCCACGCTATTTTATCCCACAGCAGTTCGAGAATCCCGCCAACCCAGAGATCCACCGGCGCACTACCGCCGAAGAAATCTGGCGCGACACAGACGGTAAAGTGGATATTGTGGTGGCCGGCATCGGCACGGGCGGCACGATCACCGGGGTGGGCGAGGTGTTAAAGTCACGCAAGCCACAGGTGCGCATGGTGGCCGTCGAGCCAGACGCCTCGCCGGTGTTGTCGGGCGGTCAGAAGGGGCCGCACCCCATCCAGGGAATTGGGGCGGGGTTTGTGCCAGCCGTGCTGAACACCAAGATTTACGATGAAATCGTGCGCGTGAAAAACGAAGATGCCTTCTCCACCGCGCGGCGCATGGCGCGCGAGGAGGGCCTTTTGGTGGGCATTTCTTCTGGCGCGGCGGTGTGGGCGGCTGTGCAGGTCGCTAAGCGGCCAGAAAACGCCGGAAAAATGATTGTGGTGATTATTCCGTCCTTCGGCGAACGCTACCTGAGCACGGCGCTGTTTGCCGATCTGGCGGATTAAGGAAACAGGCAGGCAGGAACGATTGGGCGTTCTATGCTTAATCGTTCCTGCCGCAAGGTGGGGTGGTTAGCAGGGCAGGGAATCGTTGAACAGGCGTGCGTGACGCGGGGCGTGACCACGCCGGGAGGAAGTAAGATGGTGGGAACTTTTATCCGTATGATGAAAGAAGATATTCAATCGGTCTTTGACCGCGATCCGGCGGCGCGCAGTACGCTTGAAATCCTGCTCACCTACCCGGGACTGCATGCCATTTGGGGGTATCGCATCACGCATTGGCTGTGGAAGAAGCAGGCGCGGCTGTTAGCCCGCTGGCTCTCGCACCTGTTCCGATTCCTGACCGGCATCGAAATCCACCCCGGTGCCACCATTGGCCGCCGTTTCTTCATTGATCACGGCATGGGCGTGGTGATCGGCGAAACCGCCGAAGTGGGCGACGATGTGACCCTGTATCACGGGGTAACGTTGGGGGGAACTACACTGCAAAAAGGCAAGCGCCACCCGACTCTGGAACATGATGTGGTGGTAGGGGCCGGCGCGAAGATTTTGGGGGCCATTGTGGTGGGCGCGGGCAGCCGCATTGGGGCTAACGCGGTGGTCATCAAGCCGGTCCCGCCGAACTCGGTGGTGGTGGGCGTGCCGGGGCAGGTAGTGGTGCGCAGTAAACCCCGCGCCGCCAGCGAGGGGCCCGATCTGAACCACAACGTACTGCCCGATACCATCGGCGTAACGGTTGCCGCGTTGATGGAGCGCCTGGAGAAGGTCGAGAAGGCCCTGGCCGGAGAAGGCTATCCGCGTGATGGCAAGCTCGAAAAGCTGGAAATGCTGGAGTTGAAACTGCACGGCCACCTGGAGAGTCATCATAAGATGACGAACGGCAAGCCGGTCCAGCCAGCGCCTGCCAGAGAACACTTCCCGCACCCGCCGGAACACGGCGTATGGCGCGGCGAGGATTTTAGCATCTGATGCAAACCAAAAGCGGCGCGCTCGCGCCGCTTTTGGTTTGCGTGAAGTTTTTTTAGGCGTTAATGGGGTGGCCTTCGGCGGCCTCGGCGGCTTCCATTAAGACCTCGCTCAGGGTGGGGTGTGCGTGAACGTTGCGGGCGATCTCCGCAGAAGTGAGTTCCATCATCTGCGCCAGGGTGAGTTCGGGCAGCAGTTCCGACACATCCGGGCCGACCATGTGAGCGCCTAAAATCTCGCCGTATTTGGCATCGGTGATGAGCTTAACAAAGCCGCCGTAGTCGCCCAGGCCAAGCGCCTTGCCGTTGGCCTGGAAGGGGAAGCGCCCCACTTTGACTTCATAGCCCTGCTCCTTCGCCTCGGCTTCGGTATAGCCAAAAGAGGCCACCTGGGGGTGCGAATAAGTGGCGCGCGGCATCATCTTGTAATTCAACTTGATCGTCTCGACCCCGGCGATGTTCTCGGCGGCCACAATGCCCTGGGCCGAGGCCACGTGTGCTAGCAGCAACTGGCCGGTTACATCTCCAATGGCGTAAATGCCGGGGACATTGGTCGCCATGCGCTCATCAATCTCGATAAACCCACGCTGTGAGAGCTTCACCCCGGCGTTCTCCAGGCCAATTTCTTTGCTGTTAGGCCGGAAGCCAATCGCCACCATGGCCTGCTCGGCTTCGAGGGTCTTTTCGGGCTGGCCTTCGCCTGGCGAGACGCGCACGCGCACGCCTGCATCGGTGGTTTCGACCCCCATCACGCGGTGTCCGGTCAGAATTTGAATCCCGCGTTTCTGGTAAGCCTTAGCCAGTTCGCCGCTGGTTTCCTCATCTTCCAGGGGCAGGATGCGCGGCAGCATCTCCACCAGGGTCACTTTCGACCCATAGGCGTTCCAGACGGTCGAGAATTCCACACCGATAGCGCCCGCGCCGATGATGATGACCGACTGCGGCAGGTGTTCCTGCAAAATGGCTTCGTGGTAGGTGATGACCTTTTTGCCATCCACCTGCACGCCTGGAATGGACATAGGCGCGGCCCCGGTAGCGACGATGATATTCTTTGTCTTCAGGTCGCGCGTTTGGCCGTCCTGCTTATACGTCACCTGCACGGTGGATTTGTCTTTGATCAGGCCGGTGCCTTCGTGAACGTCAATCTTGTTCTTGCGCATTAAAAAGCTCACGCCGCGCACCAGGCGATCTGAAACCTGGCGGCTGCGCTTGACGGCAGCGGCATAGTCGAGCTTCAGGTTGTCAAATGAAAAGCCGAACTCTTTGCCGCGCTCGCGCAGGGTGTGGGCCACGTCGGCGTTCTTTAACAGAGCCTTCGAGGGAATACAGCCAACGTTCAGGCAGACCCCACCTAACCACTGCTTTTCGACCACGGCGGTCTTTAACCCCAATTGGGCCGCGCGGATGGCGGCAACGTAGCCGCCCGGCCCCGCGCCAATCACGATTACATCGTAGTTTTGGTTTTCGCTCACGGTAGCATCTCCATTGTTACCCCACAGTGTTTACGTATCCCAATGGATTGTACTATGAGGCGGATTGGATTGGAAGGAAGCATAGCGGCTTTTCACTGTCACAAGAGCGTTTACCCGCTTTAATGCCATGCTTCCAGTCTTTTCACAACGGCGGCCAAAAAGCTGTCGGCGGCAGCACCGTCGAGGATGCGGTGATCAAAGGTGAGCGACAGGTACACCATCGGGCGGATGGCGATAGCGTCTTCAGAGGTGACGATCACGCGCTTCTGAACGGCGCCCACGCCTAGAATGGCGCATTGGGGCTGGTGGATGATGGGCGTCGCCAGCAGTGACCCGCTGATGCCGTGATTGGTGATGGTGAACGTCCCCCCCTGAATTTCATCCGGCCGCAAGCGGCGGCTGCGGGCGCGAGCGGCCAGGTCTTGGAGGGCGCGCGCCAGCCCCAACAGCGACATGCCATCGGCATTGTGGATGACGGGGACGATCAGGCCTTCGTCGCCGAGCGAAACGGCAATGCCCAGGTTAACCTGGGGATGGATGAGAATGCCCTCTTCCGTCCACGAAGAATTGACCAGGGGAACCTCGCGGAGCGCCTGGGCGGCGGCGGCGGCGAAATAGGCGGTGTAGGTCAGATGGACGCCGTCGCGTTCCAGCAAGCGTTTATTGGCTTGATAATGCGCCGTTACGCGGTGCAGGTCGGCTTCCATCACAGTGGTGACGTGCGGCGAGGTGCGCACGCTGTAGAGCATGTGTTCGGCAATCTTGCGGCGCATGGTAGTGTGAGGGATCAGCCGGCCGGGGGGCAAAGCGGGGGCGGCAGGCTGTTCTTCTGGCGTGAGTGAGGCCGGTTGGTGCAGTGGGCGGGTAGCTTCTTGCCCGGCTGATTTTTGGAAGACCATTTCGGTAGGGCGGAAGAGGTCGCCTTCGCCGGGTGTCTCCCAAGGCAGGGGAGCCTCGGCGGTTTGGGCGGCGGGTTGTTTTTGGATGTTCGCCAGATAGGCTTCGACGTCTTTCTTGGTGATGCGCCCGCCCTGACCGGTTCCGGTAATGAGCGCGAGGTCCAGGTTGTGTTCCTGAGCCATGCGCGCTACCACCGGCGAGATGAACCCCAGGTCGCGGCTGCGCCCCGCCGTAACCGGGCGGGTGGAGCCATTGGCTCCCTCGGTTGCCGATTCAGCTTCTTTTTCCGGGCCGGTCGCTGTGACGGAAGAAGTCCCTTCTCGCCGCTGTGCTTCGCCGTCTCCGCCCTCCGTGCCGGGGATGGCTTCGCCGGGCTGTCCAACCCAGGCCAGCACCGTGCCGGCCCGCACCGTTTCGCCGGCAGGAACCAGGATTTTAAGAAGAACGCCGGAAGCCGGGGAAGGAATTTCGCTGTCAACTTTATCCGTGCTGACTTCCAGCAGGGGTTCCATCTCGGCGATGGCCTCGCCTTCGGACTTCAGCCAGCGCGCAACCGTCCCTTCAACAACCGATTCGCCCAGTTGGGGCATGATGATTTGGCTAGGCATGGTGTGGCTCCTGTAAGGAAGTTGACAGTAAGAAAACGTGCTTCTGGCATAGTATTGGATTGCCTCTCTTTCCAACTGTCAACTCATCTAATAGGCATGTAAATCTCGGATGGCCTGTGTAATCTTCTCGACAGAGGGCATAAACCAGTCCTGCAAGGGATGGCTGAACGGCACGGCGGGAACGTCTGGACCGCATAGGCGGCGGATGGGGGCATCTAAGTAGGTGAAGGCGTCACCGGCGATGGTAGCGGCAATTTCAGCGCCGTACCCGCCGGTGAGGTTGTCTTCATGGACGATCAGGGCTTTGCCGGTCTTTTGGACGGATGCCAGGATGGTCTCGCGGTCAACGGGATAGAGGGTGCGCAGGTCTACGACTTCAGCGTCAATGCTCTCTTCGCGGGCCAGTTTCTCGGCGGCCTGGAGGCAGTATTCGTGCATCATGCCGTAGGCAAACACGCTCAGGTCGCGCCCGGCGCGGCTAATCTCCGCCGGGCCGATGGGAACCAGCGTCTCTTCAGCGGGGACTTCGCCGCGGATCAGGCGGTAGCCTTTTTTGGGCTCAAAAAACAATACGGGGTTGGGGTCGCGGATGGCGGATTTGAGCAGCCCGCGCGCGTCGCGGGGGTTGGAGGGAATGACGACCTTGAGGCCGGGGATATGGGTGAAAAAGGCTTCGACGCTTTGCGAGTGGTACAGCCCGCCGCCGATGCCGCCGCCGTAAGGGGCGCGAATGACCATCGGGACCGTCCATACCCCGTTTGAGCGGTAGCACATCTTAGCGGCTTCGGAAATGATCTGATTCATGGCGGGGTAGATAAAATCGGCGAACTGGATCTCGCAGATGGGGTGCATGCCGTAGAGAGCCGCGCCGATGCCCACCCCCACGATCGAAAGCTCTGCCAGAGGCGAATCGATGACGCGCTCGGGGCCGTACTTCTCATACAGCCCTTGCGTGGCGCGGAACACGCCGCCGCGCTTGCCCACGTCTTCGCCCACGATGAATACAGAAGGGTCACGCTCCATTTCCTCATCCATTGCCTGACGGATGGCTTCGATCAGGGTCTTATCAGCCACGGTTGACCTCCTTTTCGCGGATGTCTTCAGCGTAAACGGGGTACGTGCCTTCTTCTACGTCAGGGTAAGGGGCGGCTTCGGCGTACTGGACGGCCTCATCAATGAGGCCTTTCGCGCGGGCCTCCATTTCATCTACAACTTTGGGCGTCAGCACGCCCTGGCGCTCGAATTGATTGCGCGTTAGCAGAAGCGGGTCTCTATGCTTATGCTCTTCCACCTCTTCACGCGAGCGGTAAGAACGGTCATCGTCATCAGAGGAATGGGGAGTGATGCGGTAGACCAGGGTTTCGATAACGCTGGGGCCTTCGCCCGCGCGGGCGCGCGCAACAGCCTCCGCAAAGGTCTGATACACCAGTTCCAGGTTGTTGCCGTCAATCTGCACGCCCGGCAGGCCCAACCCGCAGGCTTTTTCGGCGACGGTTTTTACCGCCATCTGCTTTTCTTTGGGCGAAGAGATGGCATACTGGTTGTTTTCCACCATAAAGATCACGGGCAGGCGGTGGATGGCGGCCCAGTTGACGGCCTCGTACCACTCGCCTTGCGACGTGGAACCCTCGCCAATGGTGGTCAGCACTACCTGGTCGGTTTTATGGAGTTTGATTGCCAGGCCGATGCCGGCGGCATGCACCGATTGAGTGGCGACCGGCGCAGAATGGCTGATGACATTGGCAGAACGGAAGCTCCAATGGCTGGGCATCTGCCGCCCGCCGGAGTTCGGCTCTTCGCGTTTGCCCATCAGGGCGAGGACAAAGTCGCGGGGCGTCTGGCCGAGGGCGATCATCATAGCGAGATCGCGGTAATAGGGGGCCACCCAGTCGTGACCGCGTTTCAATACAAAGGCGGCGCCCACCTGCGCCGCCTCATGCCCAATTGCCGAGACGTGAAAGGCAATACGGCCCTGGCGGTGAAGCGCCCAGGCGCGTTCATCGGTACGACGGGCCAACAGCATCGTCCAGAACATCTCCCGCTTAAGGTCAGCGGAAAGCTCCATAACGATCCTCCTTAAGTTGTTAGACAGCGAGCCGCGCGCGCATCAACCCCCATACCTGTATTATTGCGCTCGTTAATATCCAGTTTACCACAGGGAAGACCGTATTTCAAATGCGCCAACAGGCGCACGTTTTAAAGCTTTTCCAGACTCTGGCGGATGGCGAGTATCTTAGGGTGGCGGGGCGGAAGGCTGGCAGTGAGCAGGCGCAGGGCGCGCTCGAAGGCGGCGCGGGCGGCTTCCGTCTCTCCTTGCAGGGCCAACAGCCCGCCAAAATGGTGGAGAGTCTCGGCCAGGCGGGCGTGATCGGGGCCGTAGGCTTCGGTTTCAATCTGTAGGGCCTCTTCGTAAGCGGCGCGGGCGGCGGTGAGCTCGCCCATCTCCTGCCAGCGGCGGGCGCAGGCTTTCAGACGTTGGGCTACGGGCAGTCCCCGGTCACCGTATAACTGCCGGTCAATCTGAAGGGCGCGCTCGTATGCGGCGCGGGCGGCTGCCAGGTCGCCTTGTGATTGCAAGATCAGTCCCAGGTTAAAGAGCAGCGCGGCCACTTCGCTGTGCTGGGGGCCAAAGGCGCGCTCAGCGATGGCAAGCCCGCGCTCCAGCGTCGAGCGGGCGGCATCCAGTTGGCCGCTCTGGTGCAGCACCAGGCCCAGGTTGTTCAGGCGCGAAGCCACGCGGGGGTGATCTGTCCCATAATGGGCCTCATCAATCTGCAGCGCGCGGCGGTAGGCGGCTTCGGCGCCGGGAAGGTCGTTCATGGCTTGCAGGGCACGGCCCAGGTTGCCCAACCGCACGGCTACATTGGGGTGAGTCGGCCCCAAAAGCTGCTCATCAATTGCCAGCGAGCGCTCGTAAGCGGTTTTGGCCCCTGGAAGGTTGCCGCTCAGGCGCATGACTTCACCCATGTTGTTCAGCATAACCGCCACCGTAGGGTGGTAAGAGCCCAGATGCGCTTCGGCCACGCGCAGGGCCTGGTCGAGCGAAACGCGCGCGGCCATCAACTTGCCTTGCATGAGAAGTACCGCGCCCAGGTTGCCCAACACCAGCGCAACGTTGAGGTGTTGAGGGCCGTAACGCTTCTGCAAAATTACCAGCGCCCGGTCGAAGGCTTCTTTGGCGGCAGGGAGATCGTTTTGTTGTTGGAAGATGTGACCCAGGTTATTCCACACCGTGCCGGTGACGGGGTGGGCGGCGCCCAGGGCCTTTTCAAAGATGCGCAGGGCCTCTTCGGCGGCCTGGCGGGCGGCGGGCAGGTCGCCCAGGGCGCGCAGCCCTTCAGACAGGTTCGCCAGGTCGCGGGCAATGTTGGGGTGATCGGGGTTGAAGAAGCGGCGGTCCATTGCCAGGGCCTGGCGGTACAGATCCGTCGCTTCCTGGACGTTCCCAGCGGACTGCACCGCAACGCCCAGGTCGTTCAGATCACGGGCAATATTGGGGTGTGAATCGCCGTAGGCGGCGCGGTCGGCGGCCAGGGCGCGCTCGTGGGTGGCGCGCGCCTCGGCGATGGCTCCCAAATCGCGCAGTACCCCGCCCAGGCCGTTGAGATAACGGGCCGTCTCCGGGTGGGCCGCGCCCAGGTGTTCCTCAGCCAGCCTGACGGCGCGTTCCAACAGCACGCGGGCTTCTTCCAGGTCGCCCAGGTCTTGCCAGAGCAGGCCCAGGGCGTAGTGATCGCGGGCCAGCGCGGGCGGGTTGGGGCGGGGCAGGGCCTGGTCGGTTTGAAGGGCACGTTCCAGCAGGGGGCGGGCATCCTCTGGCGTGCCGCGCTCTTTGTACAGCAGGCCCAGGGCCGCCAGGTCGCGCGCGAGCTCCGGCGAGCCGGGGGCCGCTTCAGAGATGCGCAGGGCATGCTCAAAACTGGCGGCGGCGGCGGTCAGGTTGCCGAAAGCCAGCTCGATACTGCCCAGGTAATGCAGGTCGCGCGCGGCGGCCAGGCTTTCGGCTCCCATATGGGCCTTGTCAATCTCCAGCGCGCGCTCAAAAGCGGCGCGGGCCGGTTCGTACTCCGCCTGGTGATAGCGGCCGCGGCCAATCTCAACCCACAACGCCCCGGCCTGCTCTGGCCCGGTCAGATCGGCCATGCGCTCTAATGGCTCGACCAGCCGCTCCAACAGCAGGGGCGTCGGGCCAGCGTTGACCCGGTCGGCCAGGGCCAACAGCAGCCCGGCAGCTATTGGCAGCGCCGGGCCCGGCCCGCTCCATGCCTGTGGGTTGTTTAAAGCCGACCAGGTGGCCGAGGGAACATCTTCGGCTAGAAGGGTTTTCAGCAGTGAGGTGTCAACAGCGGCGGCCTGACCGGCCATCAGCCGTTGAAAAGCGGCGACCTGTAAGGAAAGCAGACCGGCAGAAGCTTCGGGGTGGGTTTCAACCATGAGAGACCGTCCTGACGCGCTCAGCAAAGGGCAGGGGCTGGCGCACCCCCCGCGAGCGCGTGATAGCGTCGGCCATGCGCGCCACGCGCACCATCGCCGCAACATCATGCACGCGCACAATATCTGCTCCCCGGGCGATGCCAATGCTCACCGCCGCGGCGGTTCCTTCTAAACGCTGGTCGGGAGGCAGGTTGAGGGTATAGCCGATGAAGGATTTGCGCGAAGGCCCCAACAGCACCGGGTAGCCCAACGCGCAGATTTCATCCAGGCGGTTGAGCAGTTCCAGGTTTTGCTCTACGGTTTTGCCAAAACCGATGCCGGGATCGAGCAGAATATTCTCTTCCGGTATGCCAGCGGCTTTGGCAAGCGCCACGCTCTCAAGTAGCTCACGGCAGATATCACCGAGCAAATCATCATAGTGGACGCCCACATAACGCCCACCGAGTCGTTCTCGCAGTTCGGCGCTGGCGGGCTGCATGCGGTTGTGCATCAGGATGATGGGCGCGCCGCGTTCAGCGGTGACGGTTCCTAGGTTAGGATCGGCGCGCAGGCCCCAGACATCATTGACCCAATCGGCCCCGGCGTCTAGCGCGGCGGCGGCCACGCCGGCCTTGTAGGTATCTACCGAGATCAGCACATCCAGTTCGCGCCGCAGAGCCGCAATCACCGGCACAACGCGCTCTAACTCTTCCTGCTCGCTGACGGGCTGCGCGCCGGGGCGGGTGCTTTCGCCGCCAACATCCAGGATGTCGGCTCCGGCGGCTGCAAATGCGCGGGCCTGCTGCAAAGACTGCTCCAGCGGGGCGCCGCTCTGTAACAGCCCATCGCCAGAGAAGCTGTCGGGCGTGACGTTGAGGATGCCCATCACGTAGGTGCGCAGGCCAAAGGCAGGCAGGCGGGTCATGACCCGGCGGATGCCCCCCCGCTCAACCGCGCCAAGCAGTTCGGCTACGCTTTTGCCCAGGACCGGGTGGATGAGAGCCGGGGCCAGGTCTGCCAGCGGGACCAGTACAAAGGCGCGCTCGTGCAGGCGGGGGTGAGGGATAGCTAAGCCTTCGCCGACCACGACCTGGTCGCCGTAAAAGAGAACGTCCAGGTCAATCAGGCGCGGCCCGTTCTTAAAGGTGGGCCGCCGGCCCAGGGTGGCTTCGATCTGCTTCAGGTGCGCCAGCAGGTCGGCGGGGGAGAGGTCAGTTTCGCCTTCAATGACCTGGTTCAGAAAGGCAGGCTGATCCAGGTAGCCCCAGGGGTCGGTTTCATAGACCGGGGAAGCGCGGGTGACTTTCACCCCAGGGGGCAGCAGCGCCAGGGCCGCGCGCAGGTTGGCGGCGCGTTGACCCAGGTTGGAGCCGAGCGCCAGGTAAATGGTGGTGGACATGGTATTAAACTAAACCCTTTCTACCAGCGTCGCCAGGCCAGCGTGAGGGGCCGCTGAAAGCAGTAAGCCCCACTGCCGGCGGCTGCCGGCCAGGTTTTGGAGCAGGTCAGCGAGCAGGAAGAGCGCGCCGCCGGGCAGTGTGGGCGCGGCGCGGATGATTTGAGCCTGGGGGAACCGCGCCTGAACGGCGGCTTCAGCAAAGGGGACGTTCGCGGCCAGCCAGTGAATCTCACCCGGCGCGGGCAGCAGGTCAATTTCACCTTCCGCCGCCAGGCCAGCCAGATCGGCACTGCCAGAAACCAGCGCCCGCGCCAGGGCTTCGGCGTTCTGCCGGTAGGCGGCCTGCGCGGCCTCGGCGCGCGCGTTCAGAAGGTTGGCGGTTGTGTCCAGGCTGGGTTCGGGCGGCCCGCTCGCAGAGAGGAACAACGCCAGCCGCGCGCGAGCCGTCAGGTTGTGCCGGCCCAGAGCGGCAGGCGCGCCCAAAAGCAGAGCCGTGCAGGCCCCCGTAGAGGGCCCGTCGGGGTTCTCCGGCTGGCTCAATTGTCCTACCAAAACCAGTTCGCGCTCGCCCAGGCGCAGTGTACGCGCCACAGCGTGTAGCACAAAGTGATCGAGCAGTTCACCCGGCGGCCAGCGCAAAACGGGCGCGCCAGAGGGCCAGGCAGGCGCGTCCAGGTGCGGGCCGGCCAGCCAGTGGGCTTCTTGTACGTGGCGCGCTTGCAGTCCGGCGCGCTGTAAGAGCGCTGCCGCGGCCGCTTCGCCGGAGCGGCGGGCCGCCAAAGCTGGCTCGATGCCAGGATCCAGGGCTTGCTGCGCAGTGGCGATTACAAATACGTCGCTCATCGCCTTATGCATCCTGCGCGGCATGGATCAGGTCGGCCAGCAGGCCGTAGGCGGTGGTTTCGGGGCCGGGGTCGCTTTCCACAATTCCCAGGCCGGGCAGTACATCCAGTTCAAACTGGACGTAAGAACTGGTTCCCCGCACGCTGAACAGCGGCGAGCCTGGTCCTACGCGCTCGGGTGCTACGCTGGCGCGCACCCTGCCCGTATCGTCGCGCCGGGCGCTGCACACCAGCTTCCAGCGTTCTCCCGCGCGGGCGGCTTCGGCCAGCAGGGCGGGCGTAATCCCGCGAATGCCCTCACGCTCCACCTCATTAGGTTTGAGGGGCGCGCCCATCAATACGGTGCATAAAGCGGCCGCTTTGATGGCCGCATCCCAGCCGTCAATATCGGCGCTGGGGTCGGTTTCGGCGATGCCAATGGCCTGAGCGTAGCGCACGGCTTCAGCGAGCGATTCGCCGCTCTCCATCCGTTCCAACAGCAGATTGGTACAAGAGTTGAGGATGCCGTGAAAGGAACGCAGTTCGGCAGCCGGCAGGGCGGCGCGGAACAGGGAGAAGATCGGAGCGCCATCCATCACCGCCGATTCAAACAAAAAACGCCGGCCCTGCGCTTTTGCCAGGTCGGTGAGTTCCTGATAAGCATGGACGACCGGCCCTTTGTTGGCCGTGATCGCGTGCATGCCCTGTTCCAACGCCTGCCGCAGATAATCGGCGGCAGGGCGGCCGGTATGGTGGTTAACAGGGGTGTTTTCGAGCAGAGCATCGCCCGGACAGGCGCGGATAAAAGCGGCTATTTCCTCTGGCGCTGGCCGCGCTGAAAGCACCGCCAGCGACTGCCCGCTCTCAGCCAGCGCCAAAGCACGTTCCAAATCAATCCCGGCAGGGTTGATAGCGGTGCCGTGCCGCGCGGTGGCGATGCCGTTGACCTGAAAGCTCAGCCCATGACGCGCCGCTAACTCCTGGCGTTTCTTTAAGAGCAGCCGGGCAAAGGCTTTGCCTACGTTCCCAAACCCAACCAGCACAAGCGAAATGTGGGCCACAATGTACTCCCGGATGGTTGCGTATTCGTTTCCAGTCCATTCAGAGCATAGCCTTGAATGGACTGGAAAAATTTTAAACAGGCGGCCAGGGGTAAGATCTGCGCGAGGCGGGCGGGGCCGGGAACTCACCGCTGTCACACAGGCGGGCAATCCGCGTCGCCATTGCTACAATTTCACTGGTGCGCAGGTACTGTTGTAGTTCAAGATACAACGTTTCGCCCTCGCACAGAGCTTTCTCCAGCCTTTTTAAGTCATCGAGCAGATTCTGTGGAATCGGCTCGCCGCTAAAATCCCAGATGACGGTGCGCAGTTTGTCTTCGCAGTGAAAGCACAGGCCGTGATCAATTAACCAAAGGTGATCTCGCGCATCCCGCAGGATATGCCCTCCCTTGCGGTCGGCGTTGTTGAGGATCAGGTCAAACAATACCACCGGGCGCAGACGCTGGCGATCCTTTTCTTCATAATTGAAGTAATGGTCGTTGGGGTCATGCTCGATATACTGCTGCAAAGACCCGGTCCCCAGCGGGCCGTTCTTGCGCAGGATGGTGGGCGGAACCAGTTCCCATCCCAGGGCCTCGCTGACCAGATAAGCGCACACCTCGCGGCGTGCCAGGCTGCCGTGCGGAAAATCCCACAAAGGCTGCTCGCCGCGCACAGGCTTATAAACGATCTGAAGACAGCGGCCTTCAAAATTCAACTTGCCCAAAAAGGTATAGTTCGAACCGTTTAAGAACTGACCTTGCAGATCAAATTCACCTTTCTGCAAGGCCCTTAATACCCAGGACTTGTCCAACAGATAAAGATCATCCATCTTTCCAATACTTCTAAACCGACTCGATCCTGTCAGCGGGCTGCGCTCTCTATCCCGTGATGGCTGGATCGGCGCGTCAGCCAGAAAACAGGGGCAAATGACTTCTCCCCTTCTCCGGTTGCGTCTTCCTTTCCTGTTGGCTGGTAAGCTCGCTCTCCATGGGCAGAACTGTACGACGCAATCTTTCCCACTAATGTTTGTGGCCGTTGCGTTTCGGGCAAAAATGCCCGGCAACGTCAATGGGCTGACCACACAGCGGGCAGGTGGGCCTGCCTCGCCCTGAAACCTCTAGCCCCCACCGGCTCAGCGCCAACAACTGTGAGCGCGTACACCAGTAGCGGATGACGCTGGACTCTTCCGGGTCGTCCTGTTCGGCGTTCTGGATCTCGCGGACGACCAGCACGGCCAGATCGCGGTCGGGGTCGTAGGCCAGTCCCAGTTCGCCGACGCGGAAGAGCGGGTCTACCGGGGGAACGATGTGCATAAGGGATTCGTCATAGTCAGAGGAAGCCGGGGTGAGATTCGGATAGCGCTGCATCAGTTCAGCCAGGAAATCCTCTACGCCCAGAGCTAACGTTTGAATCTGGACCTTTTCGACGATGACTGTTACCACGCGATCGGCAGTCTGACCCTGAATGTAGAAGACGCGCTGCCCCGGTTGGCCGATAGCGTCCGTCGTGATGTGCGTGACGGGATTTAGGTCAATCTCAATGCGCGGCATATTTATCTCCTTATACTATTTACTAGTATACACCGTCACCCGGCTAATTTTCCATAGTGCCAAAGGGCAACTTGTACATGGTACTCTTCCTCTATTAATCTAGGGAGAGTTCCTACCATCTGCTCTCGTGGCCCGGTGGTGAACAATTGAACGCTCCCTGGCTGCGGCCCTGGGGAGACCCATCCACGGGCTTCCAGCAGGCGTTGAGTCTGGCGCGCCACGGCAGGGGCGGGGTCAATCACCTGCACGTCTGGCCCTACAATAGACTGAATCAGCGGGATAACAAAGGGGTAATGGGTACAGCCCATCACGATGGTGTCGGCCCCCTGGGCCAGCATGGGCTGTAGGGCATGCTCCAGAATGGTGCGGGCGCGGCTGCCGGTGAGGTTGCCGGCTTCGATTTCCGCCACCAGGCCGGGGCAGGTGTCTTGCAAGATGGTAATGCCCTGGGCAAAGCGTTCCACCACCGAGGCGTAGAGTTTGCCCTGGAATGTCACCGGGGTTGCTAACACCCCCACCACGCCGCTGCGGGTGGTTGCCGCGGCGGGTTTGACGGCCGGCTCCATGCCCACAAAGGGAACTGTAGGAAAGGCGGCCCGCAGGTGCATCAGGGCGGCGGCAGAAGCGGAGTTGCAGGCTACGACAATCAGCCCGGCGCCGTGCGCCACCAGAAACCGGGTGATTTCCACCGCAAAGTCGCGGACTTCTTCTTCGCTGCGCGCGCCGTAGGGGACGTGG
>DAOUAC010000130.1:0-54660 GCA_034434155.1 Anaerolineaceae bacterium | reverse complement strand
GCGCCTGGGGTTCGTACTGGAACTACATTATCGGCACGGTGGGGTTGTACGTCATCCTGGGGCTGGGCCTGAACATCATCGTTGGCATGGCCGGGCAGTTGGTACTGGGGTACGTGGCTTTCTTTGCCATTGGAGCCTATACCATGGCCCTGCTGACGGCCCCTCAACCGCATGCCCTGGGTTGGAACTTCTGGCTGGTCCTTTTGTTGGGCCTGCTGCTGGCCGCGCTGACGGGCATCCTGTTGGGACTGCCCATCCTGCGGCTGCGCGGCGACTATCTGGCGATTGTCACCCTGGGGTTTGGCGAAATCATCCGCATTATGCTGCGTTCAGACCTGCTCACCCCTATCACCGCCGGGCCCAAAGGCGTGCGCGACGTGATGCTCCCCTCTATCTTCGGCTACTCGCTGGCCTCAGACGTGAACTTTCTCTATCTCATTTTGATCTTCGTGGTGATCTTTGTCTTTATCACCGCGCGGCTGCAAAACTCGCGCACCGGGCGGGCCTGGGTCGCCATCCGCGAAGACGAGATCGCCGCGCGCGCTTCTGGCATTAACACCTTCCAATCCAAACTGCTGGCCCTGGCAATTGGCGCGGCGTTTGCCGGGCTGGCCGGGGCGTTATTTGCTTCGCGCAACCAGTTTACCGGGCCAGAAGATCACTCGCTGATGGTCTCCATCAACGTGCTGGCGCTGGCAATCGTCGGCGGCCTCAACAGCATTCCGGGCATCATCCTGGGTTCATTTGCGCTCAAGGGTCTGCCCGAAATCCTGCGCGAGTTAGAAGATTACCGCCTGCTGGTGTTTGGCGCTTTGCTCGTTGTGATGATGATCCTGCGCCCCGAAGGGTTGTGGCCGGCCAGCCGCCCGAACCTCGAAAATCACAGCCAGGCGGCTGAGCCAGCCGCCGAAAAGACGGCGGCCGCCGTGAAAGCAGAAGGGGACTAACCCATGACCATATGCCTTGAAACCCAAAAAGTCTCAAAAATCTTCGGCGGGCTAACAGCCGTAGACCAGGTGGACCTGACGGTGAAGGAACAGAGCATCGCCAGCATCATCGGGCCGAATGGCGCGGGCAAAACCACCCTGTTTAACTGCATTTCGGGCTTTTACAAGCCGGAGCGCGGGCAGGTCCTTTTTTACGGCAAACCCATCCAGGGCCTCTCAACAGATGTGATCGCCCACCTGGGCATCGCGCGCACGTATCAGAATATTCGCCTGTTTGCCAACATGACCGCCCTGGAAAACGTCCTGATCGGTCAATACCCACACCTGCGCAGTACTTGGGTTGATGCCATCGTGCGCCACCCACGCTTCGTCAGAGAGGAACGCGAATCGATCGAAGAGGCCAAACGCCTGCTGCGCTACGTAGACCTGGCCGGTATGGGCGACAATCTGGCCCGCAACCTGCCCTACGGCGCGCAGCGCCGCCTGGAGATCGCCCGCGCACTTGCCAACAAGCCCAAACTTCTGCTGCTCGATGAACCGACCGCCGGCATGAACCCCCAGGAAACCGAAGAGATGACCCGTTTCATCCAAAACCTGCGCGACAGCCTGGGCATCACCATTCTGCTGATCGAACACGATATGCGCGTGGTCATGGGCATCAGTGAGCAGATCACCGTACTCGATTACGGCGTTAAAATTGCTGAAGGCACGCCGCGCGAGATTCAATCGAACGCCCGGGTGATCGAGGCTTACCTCGGTCCGGGCGCTGCCAAGCTATCCGAACGGTTCCGCCGCGAAAAGAGAGGGCCGCAAGTCCATGAGCATGCTTGAAGTTGAAAACATCAATGTTTTTTACGGCGCTATTCACGCCCTCAAGGGGGTTAACTTCCATCTCGAACAGGGCGAAATCGTTGCCCTCATCGGCGGCAACGGCGCCGGGAAATCCACCTCGCTCAACACCATTTCGGGTCTGCTGCGCCCGCGCAGTGGAGATATCCGCTTTAAGGGCCAGAGTCTCATCGAAGTCCCCCCCCAAAACATCGTGCGCCTGGGCGTAGTTCAGGTTCCCGAAGGGCGGCGCATCTTCCCCAAGCTTACCGTTGAAGAAAACCTGGCAATGGGCGCGTACATCTTCAACGATAACGAGAGGATCAAAGCCGACATGGAAGCCGTGATGAAGCGCTTCCCGCGCCTGCGCGAGCGCCGCAAACAATACGGCGGCACGCTTTCGGGCGGCGAACAGCAAATGCTGGCGATTGCCCGCGGCCTGATGTCACGCCCGAACCTGCTGCTGCTGGACGAGCCTTCGATGGGCCTCTCGCCGATTCTGGTGGAGCAAATCTTCGAGATCATCCGCGAGATCAACGCCCAGGGTACCACCATCCTGCTGGTTGAACAGAATGCTCAGATGGCCCTCTCGATTGCCGACCGCGGCTATGTGTTAGAAACCGGGCGCGTCACCCTGGAAGGGAACGCCCAAGAACTGCTGGAGAACCCCCTGGTGATCGAAGCCTATCTGGGTGGACACGGATAAACGACTATGCCTACTGCACTTCTTTCTGTCTCCAATAAACAAGGGCTGGTAGAACTGGCCCACGCGCTGAGTCAGCTCGACTGGCATCTGCTGGCCTCTGGCGGGACGGCTGCGGCCATCCGCGACGCCGGCCTGAACGTTCAAGAGATTGCCGATTACACCGGAAGTCCCGAAGTGTTGGGGGGGCGCGTTAAAACCCTCCACCCGGCTGTTCACGGCGGCATTCTGGCCCGTGAAACCGTCAGCGACCAAAGCGATTTACAGCGTCTGCACGCCCGCCTGATTGACCTGGTGGTCGTCAACCTCTACCCCTTCCGCGAGACCATTTCCAAAACCGGGGTGCGGCTGGAAGACGCCATCGAGAACATTGACATTGGCGGCGTGGCCCTCATCCGCGCGGCGGCCAAGAACCATGAGCGCGTGGCAGTGGTGACGGACCCGTGCGACTACGCGGTGGTGATTGAGGAAATCCGCACGCGCGGACAGGTGACCGACAGCACCCGCCGCCGGCTGGCGGTGAAAGCCTTCCAGCACACCGCCCATTACGATACCGCCATCGCCGCCTACCTGGCTGGCGCACTGGAACAGGCCCCCGCCGCTGGTGAGCCTCCGGCCTGGCTCTCGCTCTATCCGGCTACCGAACTGCGCTACGGCGAGAACCCGCATCAGAAAGCCATGCTGTTTCGCCTGAACCCCCAGGCTGGCCCGCTGGGCGGCAATATCCTGCAGGGCAAGGCCCTCTCGTATAACAACCTGCTCGACCTGGACGCCGCCTGGCGCGCCGCCCTCTCTTTTGACCGTCCCAGCGTGGCGATTGTCAAACACCTTTCGCCCTGCGGCATCGCCTCCGCCGACAGCGTGGCCGAAGCCTTTGCGCTGGCACTGCAAAGCGACCCGATCTCAGCGTTTGGCGGGGTCATCGCCGCCAACCATCCTTTCGATGAGGACACCGTGGACGCCCTGGGCAGTCTGTTTGTGGAGTGCATCATCGCCCCGGGCTTTACTCCCCAGGCCCTCGAAAAGCTGGCCAGGCGCAAGAACTGCCGCCTGGTGGATATGCCTGAACCTTCTCTCTGGCCCGATTATGAAATCCGCACGGTCAACAGCGGCCTGCTGTGGCAAACCCGCGACATGGGCGACCCGCAGGATGCCGAACCCTGGAAGGTGGTGACCGACCGCGCCCCCACTGCCGAAGAACTGGCCGCTCTGCGCTTTGCCTGGAAAGCCTGCCAGCACGTCAAATCGAACGCCATCGTGCTGGGCCGGGGCGAGGCCACCGTTGGTATTGGCGGCGGGCAGCCCAACCGCATTGACTGCGTGCGCATCGCCATTCAGCGCGCCGGTGAGCGCGCCCGCGGCGCGGTGATGGCCTCCGACGCCTTCTTCCCCTTCCCCGACTCGGTTGAGACGGCGGCGGCGGCGGGCATCACGGCCATTGTGGAGCCGGGCGGGTCGGTCAAGGATGAAGAATCCATCGCCGCCGCCAACCGCGCCGGAATTGCCATGCTCTTTACCGGCGTGCGGCATTTCCGGCATTGACATTTCCTCCACCGTCTGTTATAGTACACAACATGCTTGCCAAACCTTTTGCCCGCTTCCATCATCATCATCACCTCCCCCCTGCCTGACCGGTGGAGGTTGGTTCCGTTTGGCGGAATTCCCAAGTGCATCTACCCCCCGGTCGCCGGGGGGTTTTTTTATTGCCAGATTTCTTCTGACCACTTTAAACTTAAGGAGACCCCATGCCCACTGCCCCCCAAGTTCCCCCTCTGGTGCGCATCTCGCTGCCCTCGAAAGGCCGGCTGAGCGAAGATGCCATTGAATTTTTCGGCGCCTGCGGGTTAAAAATCTACAAGCCCAACCCGCGCCAGTACGAAGCCTCCATCCCGGCCCTGCCCGAAATGCACGTCCTGTTCCAACGCCCGGCGGATATCGTCGTCAGCGTGCGCGACGGCAGCGTGGAATTTGGCATCACCGGCATTGACGTTCTCGAAGAGCGCCGGGGCGATAACGGCGCAATTCTGGTACTGCACGATAACCTCGGCTTTGGCGCATGTTACCTTAACCTGGCCGTCCCCGAAGCCTGGGAAGACGTGCTGGATATGGCGGGTCTGCAAAGCTACGTCCAACGCCTGGGCCGCCCGGTGCGCGTGGCGACCAAATACCCCGTCCTCACCGGGCGCTTCCTCGACCGCTTCGCCATCCCTTATACGTTAATCTCCGCGGAAGGGACGCTGGAAACCGCCCCCGCCATCGGCTACGCCGATATGATCTCAGACCTGGTTTCTTCCGGCCAGACTCTGCGCGACAACCGCCTGCGCCCCCTGCCCGATGGGTTGATCCAGCCTTCGCAGGCCGCCCTGATCGCCAACCTGAACGCCCTCAAAAACAACCCCACTGCATTAAAAGTCGCCCGTCAGTTGCTGGAATTCTTCGAGGCCCACATTCGCGCCAGCGAAAACCTGGCAATCTTCGCCAACATGCGCGGTTCCTCGCCAGAAGCCATCGCGGCGGAGATTTTCAAACAGCCCACCATCGCCGGTCTGCAAGGGCCCACCATCTCGCGGGTGGTGGTGCGCTCGATGGACCCCAACTGGTACGCGGTGAACGTGATCGTACCGCGCAGCCGCATCTTCCAGGCCATAAACGAACTGCGCGCCATTGGCGGTTCGGGCGTGGTTGTCATGCCGGTGACGTACATCTTTGAAGAAGAACCGCCCCGCTACATGGCTATGCTTCAAGCCCTGCAGACCGCAAAGTGAACCCCACCCTTAACGACTTTACCGGAGACCTTATGCTAACCCTTTATGACGTCCCAACTGCAAAGCAAACTATCCTCAAGCGCCAGCCGATGGACGATATGACCGTTCCGCCGCGCGTGCAGGAGAGCATCAACCGCCTGTTTGGCGAGCCGCTCACCCCCGCCCAGGTGGTAGAGCGCATATTACGTGACGTGCGCGAGCGCGGCGACGCCGCTCTGACTCACTGGACGACCCAATTAGACGGCAAAGCGCCCGCCAGCTTCCGCGTCTCAGAAGAACGGATGCAGCAGGCGCTGGCTGAACTGCCCGCCGCCCGGCGTGCCGCCCTGGAACTGGCCGCCGCGCGGGTGCGTGCCTTCCATCAGGCCCAGCCGGTCACATCCTGGATGACACAAACGCTGGGCGGCACGTTAGGCCAGTTCGTGCGCCCCATCCGGCGCGTGGGCCTGTACGTCCCCGCCGGAACGGCCCCACTGCCCTCTTCGGTGCTGATGTCGGCTGTACCGGCCCAGGCGGCGGGCGTGCAAGAGATCGTCCTGGCGGCTCCCCCGGCGCGTGGATCGGGCGAAATTGCCCCTATCATCCTGGCGACTGCCGCGCTGCTGGGCATTACCGAGGTCTACGCCATGGGCGGGGCTCAGGCCATTGCCGCCCTGGCATTTGGTACCGAGACGATCCGCCCGGTGGATAAAATCTTAGGCCCTGGCAACCTGTTCGTCACCCTCGCCAAGCGCCAGGTCTACGGCATTGTGGGCATTGACGGCCTGGCCGGGCCTACCGAGACGGTCGTCATCGCCGATGAAGACGCCCGTCCCGATTGGGTGGCCGCCGATCTGCTGGCTCAGGCGGAACACGATGTCTTGGCCGCCGCGATTCTGCTGACCCCTTCGCGCGCGCTGATCGAGAAAGTCCAGGTTGAGGTAGGCCGCCAGTTAGAGCAGCGCGGGCGCGCCGAGATCATCAGCGCGTCGCTCGCCAACCGCAGTGGGGCCGTCCTCACCCGCGACCTGGCCGAAGCGGTCCAGCTTGCCAACGAATACGCCCCCGAACACCTCTGCCTGGCCGTGCGCGACCCCTGGGCGCTGGCGAGCGAGATTAACGCCGCCGGAGGCATCTTTATGGGCGAGCATTCTTTTGAAGTCCTGGGCGACTATGTGGCCGGGCCTTCGCATGTAATGCCCACCGGCGGCTCGGCACGCTTCGCCTCGCCGCTGAACGTGCTGGATTTCGTCCACATCGTCAGCCTGGTGGCGCTCGACCCGGCGACTACCCGGCAGATCGCCCCTGCCGCCGCTGAAATTGCCCGCGCGGAAGGGTTAGACGCGCACGCCGCCGCGGCTTCTGCACGCGCCGCCGGAGGCGAGCCATGAAGACCGCCGCCCGCTTCAACGATTTTCCTCCCTATACGCCAATTGAGCCGTTTGAAGTGCTTTCGGCGCGCCTGGGCCGCCCGGTGGAGGCTATCGTCAAGCTCGACGCCAACGAAAATCCCTACGGCCCTTCGCCAAAAGCGCGCCAGGCTCTCGCGGAACTGGCTTTTCCACACATTTACCCCGACCCCGAAAGCCGCGCCCTGCGCGCCGCCCTGGCCGGGTTTACCGGCGTACCCGCCGAAAACCTGCTGGCCGGCGCGGGCGCAGATGAACTGATTGACCTGCTGCTGCGCGTCATGTTAGAGCCGGGCGACTGCGTGATCAACTGCCCGCCAACCTTTGGCATGTACCCCTTCGACACCCTGCTCAACGCCGGTCAGGTCGTTAACATCCCCCGCAAGGCCGGTTTTAGCCTGGATATCGAGGCCATCCGCGCCGCTGTGCAGGAACGCGCCCCCAAGATCCTCTTTCTCACCGCCCCCAACAACCCCGATGGCGGCCTGCCAGCCCCCGGCGAGGTGGAAGAACTGCTGGCACTGCCCCTGCTGGTGGTGATTGACGAAGCCTATGTGGAGTTCACCTCGGAAGGCGGGAAGCTGGGCGAGCTTGCCAGCCGCATCCAATGGGTCCCTGCGCTCGAAAACCTGGTGGTACTGCGCACCTTCAGCAAGTGGGCCGGGCTGGCGGGGATGCGCGTGGGCTATGGGGCCTTTCCCACCTGGTTGATGCCGGTGCTGTGGAAAGCCAAACAGCCCTATAACGTCAACGTAGCCGCCGCGGCCATGGCGCTGGCCTCATTGAGCGATCTCGACGTTCTGGCCGGCAACGTCGCCCGCCTGCGCGCCGAACGTGAGCGGCTTTTCGCCGGACTGCGCGCCGTTGCTTATCTGCGGCCTTTCCCATCGCAGGCCAACTTCATTCTGTGCAAAGTCGAAGGCCGTTCGGCCCTGGAACTGAAAGAAAACCTGGCGCAGATGGGCGTTTTGGTGCGCTATTACAATACTCCCCTGCTGCGTGACTATATTCGCATCAGCGTGGGCCGCCCGCAAGATACCGACGCCGTCCTCGCGGCCCTGCGTGCCCTTGAGGGCCACCCCGCTGCGCAGAATTCAGGCGCTATCCCGGTTACGGCAGGGCCAGAAGCCCCCCCCCAGTCCGCACCGGGTCGGACGGCCGTCTTCCAGCGCAAAACCGGCGAAACCGAGGTGGAAATCCGCCTGGATGTAGATGGTTCTGGCCGCCATCAGATTGATACCGGCCTGCCCTTCCTCGACCACATGCTCGCGCAGATTGCCGTTCACGGTCTGTTCGACCTGGGCGTCAGGGCGCGCGGCGACCTGCACATTGACCCGCACCACACGATGGAAGATGTCGGCCTGGCCCTGGGCAGCGCCTTTCAGCAGGCCCTGGGCGACCGCGCCGGAATAGTGCGCATGGCTTCCGCCGAATGCCCAATGGATGAAAGCCTGGCCTGGGTGGCGCTGGATTTCTCCGGGCGGCCGTATTCCATCTTCCAGGTGGAATGGCACAGCCCCAGCGTGGGCGGGCTGCCCGTCTCGCTCTTTCAACACTTTTTTGAGAGCTTTGCCGTTCAGGCTCGCTGTACCCTGCACGCCGCCGTCCGCTATGGGCGCGACGATCATCACCAGGCCGAGGCGCTCTTTAAAGCCCTGGCGCGCGCGCTGTGCGCCGCCACCCGAATCGACCCGCGCCGCGCCGGCCAGGTCCCTTCCAGCAAAGGAATTTTAATGTAAGAGGACCCATGCAGACATCCTATGATGCACTTCTGATTGACGCCGGAACCGGCAACCTGCATTCGGTTCATAATGCCATCCAGGCTATCGGCTTTAACGTCCGCGTCACCGCCGACCCGCGCGACCTGCGCGCCCCTGCCCGGATTGTACTGCCGGGCGTGGGGGCCTTTGGCAGTTTTATGCAGGGACTGCGCGCGCGCGGGTTGGTGGAGCCGCTGCAAGCCGCCGTCCGCCGGGGAGACCCCATCCTGGGCATCTGCGTGGGAATGCAGGCCCTGTTTGAGCTATCCGAAGAAATGGGCCAGCACCCCGGCCTGGGCGTGCTGGCGGGGCGGGTAGTGCGCTTTGGCGCAATGCCCGGCCTGAAAGTGCCGCACACCGGTTGGAACCAGTTGTGGCCCCGCCCTGACTGCCCGCTGTTCCGGGGCCTGGAACCAGGGGCCTACGCTTACTTTAATCATGCCTATTACTGCGCCCCCACCGACCCCGCCGATGCCGCCGCCCACACCGATTACGGCATCCACTATGCCAGCGCCGTACAGCGCCAAAATGTGTTTGGCGTGCAGTTCCACCCCGAAAAGAGCCAGAAGGTAGGCCAAAAAGTGCTGGCAAATTTTTTGGAGCTGTGACCCATGCCGACCCCTCCCCCACCTTTTACCATCTTTCCCGCCATTGACCTGCGCGCCGGTCAGGTGGTGCGCCTGCAAGAAGGCGACCCCCACCGCCAGACGAACTACAGCGCCGAGCCGCGCGAGACGGCCCGCCGCTGGATCGAGGCCGGTGCCGGCTGGCTTCACGTGGTCAACCTGGATGGCGCTTTCGACCAGCCCGACCAGGCCAACCGGCGCGCTCTGCAATCCATTCTGGCCGAGGCGGCCCAGGGCGGCGTACAGGTTCAGTTTGGGGGCGGCCTGCGCTCGCTGGAGGCCATCGCCGCCGCGTTCGAAGCCGGTGTCCAGCGGGTGATGCTCGGAACGCTGGCCGTAGAACAGCCCGCCGCGCTGGAGGAAGCCCTGCGCCGCTGGGGAGCAGAGCGCGTAGGGGCCAGTCTGGACGCGCGCGGCGGCAGAGTGCAGGTACGCGGCTGGCAAAATGCAACCCCCGCAACAGCTTTAGAACTGGCCCAAAGCCTGGCCGCGCAGGGCCTGCGCTGGCTGGTCTTCACCGACATCGCCCGCGACGGCCTGCAAACCGGCCTGAACCTGCCCGCTACGGTGGAGCTGGCGCGCGCGTCGGGCCTGCGCGTCATCGCCTCAGGCGGAGTCTCCAGTCTGGCAGATGTTGACGCCGCCCGCGCCGCCGGCCTGGCCGGGGTGATCGTGGGCCGCGCCCTCTACGAAGGGAGCATCAACCCGCAAAAGCTGTTTGGAAGAACTTGAAGCCCAGATGAGAACCTCTTGGATATTCATCTGGGATCAACATTCTAAGAAGGAAAATCACAATGTTAGCAAAACGCATCATCCCCTGCCTCGATATCGCCAACGGGCGCGTGGTGAAGGGCGTCCATTTCCTTAACCTGCGCGACGCCGGCGACCCGGTGGAACAGGCCCGTATTTACGACGCCGCCGGGGCCGATGAGCTGGTCTTTCTCGATATTTCCGCTACCCACGAGGGGCGCGACACGGTCGTTGAGGTGGTTCGCAAAGTGGCGGACCAGGTGTTTATGCCCCTGGCAGTGGGCGGGGGGATCCGCAGTGTAGAAGATATGCGCCGCCTGCTGCTGGCCGGGGCCGACAAGGTGAGCGTCAACTCGGCGGCGGTGCGCAACCCGACTCTGTTAAGCGAGGGCGCGGAGCGCTTCGGCAGTCAGTGCGTGGTGCTTGCCATTGACGCGCGCCGCAGTCAGTCGCCGGGCGCGGCGAGATGGGAAGTGTTCATCAACGGCGGGCGGCTGGGAACCGGCAAAGACGCCGTCGAATGGGCCGTGGAAGGCGTGGCGCGCGGCGCGGGCGAGATCTTGCTCACCAGCATGGACGCCGACGGAACCCTGGCCGGTTATGACGTAGCGCTGACCCGTGCCGTGGCCGAGGCCGTCTCGGTGCCGGTGATTGCATCCGGCGGAGCCGGGACCTTCGCCCACTTTGCCGAGGTGCTGACTACCGGCAAGGCCGATGCCGCCCTGGCCGCTTCACTCTTCCACGACGGTAAGATGGCGATCCCGGCCCTCAAAAAATACCTGCAAGAGGCCGGCGTGCCGGTGAGGCCCTCGCCATGAATGCCATAGACGTTTCCCTGATCCACTTTGACGAGCGCGGCCTGGTGCCTGCCATTGTACAAGACGCCAACAGCGGCCAGGTGTTGATGATGGCCTACATGAACCGCGCGGCCCTCGACCTTACCTTAAACACCCGCCAGGCCCATTTCTGGTCGCGCAGCCGCCAGGAAATCTGGCACAAGGGCGGCACTTCGGGCAACGTACAGCACGTCGTAGACCTGTGGGTGGACTGCGATGGCGACACCCTGTTACTGCGCGTCCACCCGGCTGGCCCGGCCTGCCACACCGGCCATGTGTCTTGCTTCTTCAGGCCGCTGACAGCGGCCAACAGCCCCGATGCAAACCCGCCTTCTGATTAAATTACCGAATTGGAGTTCTCATGACCCTCGACGATCTTTACCAGATCATTTGCCAGCGGCGCGATCACCCCACCGCGCAGTCGTATACCGCCCGGCTGATGGCCGCCGGAGAAGATGAAATTTTAAAGAAAGTGGGCGAAGAAGCCATGGAAATCATCCTGGCGGCCAAAGGCCAGGGCGACCAGCGCCTGATCGAAGAGGTTTCGGACCTCACCTATCACCTGCTGGTCCTGCTGGCGTACAAGCGCATCGAGTTAAGCGCCATCCAGGCCGAGCTGGAACGCCGCCACCGCTAGTTTAACGAGCCTGGGGCTGCCAGGATGCAGCCCCAGAAAGGATAATAACTCCCCCGCTATGCCGTGTGGTGCGATGTTTTGAACCTGCTTTCGTAAGTGGGAACCTCACCAGCAGATTTTCCGCCTTGGCGCTGCTGATGCAGAACATAGCTGCGGCCCGCCTATCGCGTAACTGCTGGAAATATGGCTCCCGTGATTACAGGTGTTGGCCCAAAACCGGTAGTGCAGCAGCACGAGCACAGCAGGGTACTTTGTTTATACCATGATTCTCCAGGCTTGTAAACGCGCGCCAGAAAATTTAAGAAAGGCCAAAGCCCGGGCCGCAGGGGGCAGTGCAACCGCCCCTGCGGCCCCAGATTCCTCAGCGGTGCGCCTGTGGAACGTAAGCCGGCAGTTTCTGCGGCGCGAAGATTTTTTCGAGCCGCGCAAAACGCTGTAAGCCGTTCACCAACGGGACGCTCGGCCAATCTCTGCCGATCAACGGCATGGCATACTGGACGAACTCATCCGTCACATCCACCCGTGAGGGGGCAATCCACGAGGCCGGGAACTTGCGCTCTGAATTCGCCACTACTTGCAGTGGAACTTTGTCGTAACGCACGTTGTAAATGGGCCCCGGCTCGCGCAGGATGGTGCTCATATAGCCTGAACCGTCTTCTACCGCGATGAGCGCGGCCTTCTGCCCCAGTTTATAAGCCTCATCCAGGTCTACGGTGGAGGCGTAAATCATATTGCCGCGTTGATCCGTGCCGGAGACGTTCGAGCGGGCCGCCCCGCGCGCCGCCAGGCCCACTTCGTTCAGGTAGTTGACCACAATCTGCGCCACCGTGCTTTTGCTGGACGAAAAGACCGTATGCCCAAAGCTGTCTTTGACCTCGCCGACGTCGCCCACGTCCAGGCCCTCGCTCACCACCACAATACAGCGCCCACTGCGCTTTAATTCGTCGTTGACGAGGTCGGCCATCTCCGGCAGAGTCACGCCGGCTTCGGCCAGGTAGATTTGCAGGGGCATTTCACGGTGAGGGTCGGCCAGGCGCGCCGCCGCCGGAATAAACCCAATCTTGCGCCCCATCGCCTGAATGACCAGCACCGGGTCTGCCGGGCTGGAGCCGGCATTTTCTTCATTGGCGTTTTGGATGTTCAGCGCCCAGTAGCGCGCAACACTGCCGTACCCAGGGGTGTGATCCACCAGCTTAAACTCGCTGTCGCCCACATCATTGTCAATGGTTTTGGGGCCGCCGGTAGCCACCAGGTCTAACCCGCGCGACTGCGCCAGTTGAGCTACCTTATGAGCCGTATCCATCGAGTCATTGCCGCCGATGTAGAAGAAGTAGCCGATCTCGTGAGCTTTCAGCACTTCGATGATGCGGTCAAAATCTTCCGTTTGCTTGCTGCGCAGTTTATAGCGGCAGGTCCCAATACTGCCCGCCGTAGGGGTCGTCCCCAACAGGGCCATTTCTTCCTCTGGCTGGGCCGAGAGGTCCAGCAGTTCTTCGCGCAGGACTCCTTCGATGCCGTGATACCCGGCGTAGATTTTGCCGAAACGGTCGGGCATCGAACGGCAGGTATCGAAGATGCCGAGCAGGGTGTTGTTGATGACCGGCGTTGGCCCACCGGACTGTGCGACGATCACGTTCTTGTTCACTGGCTCCACTCCGTATGGAAAACGCCCTCGCGGTCTACGCGGCGGTACGTGTGCGCGCCGAAATAGTCGCGCTGGGCCTGGGTGAGATTAGCGGGCAGTACGGCGCTGCGGTAGGCATCGTAATAGGCCAGCGAGGCGCTTAAGGCCAGGACTGGAATGCCCAACCCAATGGCGGTCTGCAAGACGAAGCGCCAGGCCGCCTGTGACCGCGCCAGCACACCCCGGAAGTGATCATCGAGCATCAGGTTAACAAGGGCCGGGTTGCGGGTGTAAGCCTCCATAATGTCGCCCAAGAGTTGAGCGCGGATGATGCAACCCGCCCGCCAGACGCGCGCCACGCGCGCCAGGTTAATATCGTATTTGTATTCCTCCGAGGCGATGCGCAGCAGCCCTAAACCCTGAGCATAAGAGGTGATCTTGCTGGCATACAGGGCATCGCGGGCGGCATCAACCAGGCGCTGGCGGTCGCCGGTGTAGGTTTCGGATGGGCCGGTCAGCAAACCGCAAGCGGCCACGCGCTGTGTTTTAAGGGCCGAGATAATACGGCTCTCCACGGCGGCGTTGATCGTGGGGGTCGGGGCGCCCACGTCCAGGGCGTTCTGGCTGGTCCACTTGCCGGTTCCCTTCTGCTGGGCCTCATCCAGGATCACATCCACCAGGGGCTTGCCGGTATCTGGGTCAACCTTCTTCAAAATCTCCGCCGTGATCTGAATCAGATACGACTGCAAGATGCCCGCGTTCCATTCCTCAAAGATGGCGCTCAGTTCGAGGGCCGAAAGCCCCGCGCCGCGGTGCAGCAGATCGTAAATTTCGGCGATCAACTGCATATCGCCGTACTCAATGCCGTTATGCACCATTTTGACGTAATGCCCTGCGCCGCGCGGGCCCATATAGTCTACGCACGGCTCGCCATCGGCCGTCTTGGCGGCGATGGCCTTCAGGATCGGTTCGAGGGCCTGATAGGCTTCGAGCTGGCCGCCGGGCATCAGACTGGGACCCCACAGCGCGCCCTCTTCGCCGCCCGAAACGCCCATCCCGACGAAGTTAAAACCCTCGCCAGCCAGCGCCAGGTTGCGGCGCTCGGTATCCTGAAAGAAAGAGTTGCCGCCGTCAATCAGGATGTCTCCCGCCTCCAGGTACGGCTTGAGGTGAGCAATCGCATCATCTACCGGGCGGCCAGCGGGGACCATCAGCAGAATGCGGCGCGGCTTCTCAAGGACCGCCATCAATTCTTGGGGCGAATAAACGCCGATAATCTGCTTGCCGGCCCCCTCGCCTTGCAGAAAGGTTTTGGTCTTGTTAGCGTCCAGGTCATAGCCGGCCACCCGAAAGCCGTTGCGTTCCATATTGAGCGCCAGGTTATGGCCCATTACGCCCAGGCCAATCACGCCGATATTGGCTTTATCCATGATTTCTCCTCTCTTTATTCGAAAACTACTTTTTCCAGGGTGGGGTATCGGGCAGGGCTTTCTCAAATTCGGCGATCAGCCCGGCCTCGTATTCACGAGTGTAAGCGCAGTCCAGGAATTTTTGCAGGGCCTCTTTGTAGAACCGCTCCCACGAATCTTCTTCGTGGCCTGGGTTAATCGGGTAAAACAGGGCGTTGATCGAGCGCGCCGCTTCCATGTCGCCGGGGGCGTCGCCGATCATCAGCACGTGGTCCTCGGCGTATTTGCCCTGCGCCGCCAGCTTAAGGTGCTGCTTTTTGGTCCCCATCTCCTGCCCGGCAATGACGCGCACGTAGCGGGCGATATCGTGTTCTTCCCACTCCCGCACCAGCGCCTCGGTAGGCGTAGCCGAGACCACGATCATATCGGCCTGTCCGGTCAGTTTTTGCAGGCTTTCGCGCAGGTAAGGAAAGGGCGGCACGCCGTGAACCATCTCGCTGATCTCGCGGTTGACCGCCTGCGACCAGGCCAGGGCCTGATCCAGCTCAGGATCGGGGTGCTGAGCCATGTAGGCTTTCAGGCCGCTGTCAGACAGTGGATGACCCGAATTGATAAACGCGCGCACCTTCTCGGCCTGGGGAATAACGGCCCGCCGCGCCAGGACTTCGGGGCGCTCGCGGAGCAGGTCAAAGACCATCACCAGGGCGGGCCAGCGGTTGATCCCTCGCCATTTCGAATAGAGGTTCACAAACTCCGCCGCCTCGCGCGCGTATTTCGAGACCGGCTGCAAGCCCCAATGCTTAATAATCTTCGGACAAAAGCACTCTTTATGTTTAATTTCCATCGTGTCAAACGCGCAGCCGTCTGAATCAATCCCGATGAAGAAGGAATGTTCGGGCTGCAATTCGACCAGGGGCCTGGCCGCTTCGGGGACTGTGGTCATAACGATTCTCCTTGAGGAAAGAATTCAGAAAACCCGCTGCACACTGAGCGAGCCTGTTAGCGTAAGTATATCAAATTCCGGCTACAATTAACCCATGATGCCCTCACTCCACCCGCTGCGCGAAGTGGTGCTGTTGTTCCTGCGCCTGGGCTTCACGGCCTTCGGCGGACCGGCGGCCCACATCGCCCTGATGCGCGAAGAGGTGGTGACGCGCCGCAAGTGGCTGACGGATGCCCAATTCCTCGACCTGCTGGGAGCCACCAACCTGATCCCCGGCCCCAATTCCACCGAGATGACCATGCACATCGGCTACCTGCGCGCCGGGCTGATCGGGCTGTTCGCAGGCGGTTCGGCTTTCATTCTGCCGGCCATGCTCATCGTCGGCGTACTGGCCTGGGCCTATACCCGCTATGGCAGTACGCCCCAAGCCGGGTGGTTATTTTACGGCATTCAGCCGGTGATCATTGCCATCATCTTTCAAGCCCTCTATGGGTTGGGGCGCAGTGCTGTCAAAGGCCCGCTGACCGCCCTGGCTGGGGCCGCGGTGCTGGCACTTTACCTGCTGGGGGCCAATGAAATTCTTATCCTGTTGGGGACCGGCCTGGCGGTGATGTTCATCCAAAACCTGCCCCGCCTGCGCAAAGCCCCGCCCACAGCCGCTCTTGCCCTGCCCTGGCTCTCCGCGATCTTGTCTGATCCACAAACCGGCGAGCGCCCCCGCTGGTTGAGCGAAAAGCTGTTCCTGGTGCTTGCCTCGCCGTATACCCTGCCGGTGCTGTTCTTCACCTTCCTGAAAATCGGCGCGGTGCTGTACGGCAGTGGGTATGTCCTGCTGGCCTTTTTGCGGGCCGACTTTGTGGAGCGCCTCGGCTGGCTGACCGACCGCCAACTGCTCGATGCCGTAGCCGTCGGGCAGATCACCCCTGGGCCGCTGTTCACCACCGCCACCTTCATCGGCTATCTGATGGGCGGCATTCCAGGCGCAGTTGTCGCCACAGTGGGGATCTTTCTGCCGGGGTTCATCTTCGTGGCGCTCTCTAACCCGCTCATCCCGCGGCTGAGGGCCTCGCCCTGGGCCGGCGCTCTGCTGGACGGCGTGAATGTGGCCTCGCTGGGGCTGATGGCAGGCGTGACCTTCCAACTGGCCCAGGCTTCACTGGTAGACCCGCTCACGGTACTGCTGGCTCTGGCCGCCGGGGCTGTCATCCTCAAATATAAAGTCAACGCCACCTGGCTGGTGCTGGCTGGCGCTGGAGTGGGAGTAGTGAGCCGCTTGTTCTTTTAATTTCTGCGTTATTGAAGGGGAGTCACCCAATGTCAACCTTCGCAGGGGCCTGGCCCACCATGGTTACGCCTTTTGACGACGAACTCAAGATTGACTGCGGCGCATACCGCGCCATGATCGAATGGTATACGCATCATCACGTTGGCGGGCTGTACGCCTGCTGTCTCTCCAGCGAGATGTTTCACCTGGAGCCTGAAGAACGCCTGCTGCTGGTGCGCGAGGCCGTGCGGGCCGCCCAGGGGCGCGTTCCGGTGGCGGCAACCGGCAACTTCGGCGGCAGTCTGGAAGAACACATCCGCTGTGCGCGTCAGATGGCAGACGCCGGGGCCGACGTGGTGATGCTGCTCGTGCCGGAGTTTTTAAACAGCGACGACGAACTGGAACGCTACTATCTCACCCTGGCAGAACAGGTGGCCGCGCCGCTAGGTCTATACGAATGCCCCGTCCCACGCAGTTTCCACCTCTCTACCAGCCTGGTAGCGCGCCTGGCCCGCAGTGGGCGCTTCGTGGCCTATAAAGAAACCAGCTGCGACCTCGATAAAATTCGCGCCCACCTCGCCGCCACTGCCGGAACGCCCCTCGCTGTCCTGCAGGCCAATACTCCGCTGATGCTCGATGCCCTGCGCGCCGGCTCGCCGGGGTCTATGACCATTGCCGCAATCTGGCTCCCCGACCTCGTTGCCACGGTGATTGATAAGGCCCGCGCCCACGACCCAGACGCCGAGCGGCTGCAAAACCATTTGTGCGCCATGAAACTGGCTCAACGCTCCGTCCACCCGCTTGGATCCAAGTATCTTCTCGGCAAGCGCGGCGTGCCTATCGCCCCAGTCGGACGGGCCGCGCGCGCGCTGCGCCCTGAAACCCTGCGCGCCCTCGATTATGCCGCCCGCACCTGGTTTGACTCCAACGGCAGCCTGCTTCTGAAATTATGAAAGAATGGCCCGGCAGCAGCACAATGCCATCTTCTGTTACCAGGGCCAATTTCAACCCACCCGTAGAGACTGCGCCTGCGCGCCAGCAGGCCGGGCGAGCGGCGTAAATAACGCCCCCAGACACAGCGCGTAGACGACCGAATCGGCCAGGATTTCCAGGCTGTGAACCAGGCGAAAACCCGGCGGGAACCAGTACGCTTGAAGCATATACAGCCCGCCGACCAGCAAAAACATGCCCACAGCCAGGCTGCTCAATAAGGCGCGGCGCGACCCTTGCCAGCGGAACATGACGGCCAGGCACACCAGCAGGAAGAGCAGACTGCGCAGCATTTGCGCCGGAACGATCTGCCCCCAACCGGGCGCGGTCATTTCCAGTTGGCCCTGCCGGTATACGTCAATCACCAACGGTTCTACCACTTTGCCAAAAGCCAGGTAAATAACCGGAAAGGCCGCCCAGGCAACTGCCAGCCGCCAGGCCCAGGCCTGCGGCGAACGCAGTGGAATCATTTGACTCAAGGGCGAGGTCACACCGTTTCCATGCGGCGCAAACCAACCGGCGGCCAGCCCGCCGCTGACGACAAAGGCTACCAGATCCATGACTACTTTATACAGCGAGGCAGACGAAAAGGTCGTATAAATCTTTGCTTCAACGTACGTGGTGAACGAATAGATTACCCAGCCAAAGAACGCCAGCACTAACCAGCGCGCCCAGAACCGCCCCCTCAACCGCCCGGCCAGGAATGCCAGCAGAGCCCCCATGCCCAGGCTGGCAAGGAAAAGATGCCCCGCCAGCGCGCCAGGCTCACTGCCTTCGGGCATGGCAGGGGCTGGCAAACCCAACCATCCCGCTGCGATGCCCCCGACCATGGTCCCAACGAAAAACACAATCCCGCAGGTCAGGGTTTTCAGTAAACTCACCAACAATGGTTTCATCTTTTGCTCCTCACGTGGAATAGATCTCTCACAGTGTAAGATCCTGCCAGATCAGGCACATCCGGCGCACAGCGGAAACCGTACCGGTCTTATGGAGAGGAGCGCATTGATCTTTTGACCAGCAGGTACGCTCCAGGTGATGAATTTGTAAGCATGGGGTAATTTCTGCTCGGGCGAGCGTGGGAATTTCCCCAATAAAAAACGGTAACTCCCCATTAGAATATTCACAAAAACGACCCATAATACAATCATGCGCACGCAGGCGGACTCGCATGGGTGTGTGTGAAGCAAGCCGAACCATTTTCATTGTTCTAAAGGAGGAAAAATGGGTCTTTTATCGTGGATTCTGGTTGGTTTGATTGCCGGCTGGCTGGCCGATACGGTGATGAAGAGCCCCGGGCGCGGCGTTTTGTTCAGCATTGTGCTGGGCATTGTTGGCGCTCTGGTCGGCGGTTTTCTGGCCTCAGCCCTGTTGGGCATCCCAGACCCGGTCAATGGGTTTAACATCGGGTCGTTACTCGTCGCGTTCCTAGGGGCCGTGGTCCTCATTGGCATTGTCCGCGCCCTGCCTGGACGCTCCCCCCTATAGTCATCGGATTAATTAAGTGTAAGCCAAAACAAGAGCAGGCCCAAAAGCCTGCTCTTGTTGTTTCGTTAACCGACCGGGAAGGGGTTGCGGTGAAAGCCAGCCTGATGCCAGTAGGGGTAAATTTTGGGGACGGCGCTGGCTTCATCCAGCAAAGCCACCTGTTCGGGGGTGAGCCGCCAGCCCACCGCGCCGATGTTCTCGCGCAGTTGGGCCTCGTTGCGCGCGCCGATGATGACGGTGGCAACAGTGGGGCGGCCTAACAGCCAGTTGATGGCAATCTGTGGGATGGTTTTGCCAGTCTGTTGAGATACAGTTTCCAGGGCGTCAATCACGCGATAGAGGTATTCTTCGGGAACCTGCGGGCCGCCTTCCAGGGCATGTTTACTGCGCAGGCGGCTGTCGGCGGGCAAGGGCTGGCCGCGCCGGATGCGCCCGGTCAGGCGGCCCCACCCCAATGGACTCCATACCACACAGCCAACGTTCTGGTCCACCGCCAGCGGCATTAGCTCCCACTCATATTCGCGCCCCACCAGCGAATAATACGCCTGGTGAGCAACGTAGCGCGTCCACCCGTAGCGTTCAGATACTGCCAGTGACTTCATCAGATGCCAGCCGGAGAAATTCGAGCAGCCGGTGTATAGAATTTTGCCGGCCCGCACCAGGTCATCCAGCGCGCGGATAGTTTCTTCGACCGGTGTTTGGGCATCGAACCCGTGCAGTTGAAAAAGGTCAATATAATCAGTTTGCAGGCGGCGCAGACTGCCTTCTACCGCGCGGATCAGGTGAAAGCGCGAAGAGCCAACATCATTGGGGCCGGGGCCGCTGCCAAAGGTCGCTTTGGTTGAGATAATCACCTGACTGCGGCGGCCTTTGATCGCCTCGCCCAAAATTTGTTCAGCCGCGCCGCCCGAATACACGTCCGCCGAGTCGAACATATTCAGGCCCGCTTCCAGGCAGATATCCACCAGGCGGGTGGCCGCGGCCACATCGGTGGTGTTGAACGCGTTGAAGAAATCATCTCTGCCGCCAAAGGTGGCCGTGCCAAGCGTGAGAACGGGGACTTTGAAGCCTGATTTGCCCAAGAGTCGGTATTCCATGTAGATGGTCTCCTGATTTAAACTTCTTTAGAGGATGCGCTGGTCGGTTGAAATGACCCACACGATTTTAACAGATAAAATCAATCGTGAATTGAGGTTTTTTATGGCAGAATTTCACATTCGCCCACTGCAATCCAGCGACGCCGCTTGGGTCAACCGCTTGGTAGCTGAACAATGGGGCGCGGACTTTGTAGTGGCGCACGGCGCAATCTACTACCCCCGCGACCTGCCCGGCTTCGCGGCCTATGCTGGTTCTGAACGGATCGGGCTGGTGACGTACCGGGTCGAGGGCGACGCCTGCGAAATCGTCACCCTCGACAGTCTGCGCCCCGGCCTGGGCGTTGGAACCGCTCTGATCGAAGCAGTAAAAACCGCCGCCCAGGCGCGCCGCTGCCGCCGGTTGTGGCTGATCACCACCAACGATAATCTCAACGCCCTGCGCTTCTATCAGAAACGCGGCTTTGTGCTGGTGGCAGTTCACCGCAACGCCGTTGAAGAGGCACGCCAATACAAGGCCATCCCGCCCATCGGCAGCGATGGCATCCCCATCCGAGATGAAATTGAACTGGAGATGATTCTCTAACAGGTCAGTCTTCGCGCCCAGAGCGGAGCGTAAACAGGGTGATTTCAGGGCGGCAGTTAAAGCGCACCCTCGGCGGGATCGTCCCTACCCCCCGGCTGGTGTATTGGATCATGCCGCCCACCTGATAGAGGCCGGACGGGTATTTTTTGGCAAGGTAAGGCAGCACCGGCGGCCCGAAGAAGGGAATGACCACCTGGCCGCCGTGCGAATGGCCTGAAATTTGCAGGTCAAAGCGCCCGCTCAGGGCGGCGCTGTCGGCAAAATCTGGTTCGTGGGCCAGCAAAATGGCTGCGTGACCGTCATCGGGGATCTGGTTCAGCACCCGGCCCAGGCGCGCGTGGCGTTCCCATACGTCATCCACCCCGGCAATGTACAGCACACTCGCCCCGCGCCGGAGCATCAGCACGTAGTTCGCCAGTTCACTCATCCCCACCGAGCGAATCACCCAGCGCACGGCATCGGCCCCCACCCAATAATCGTGGTTGCCCATCACCGTCACCAGGGGAGCCTGATAGATCAGAGGGCGCAGTACGTCAATCAGGTCGTCCGTGTGGGTGCGCAGGGTATGAAGATCGTCTGCATAATCTCCGGTGATGGCGATCAGGTCGGGTTTCTGCGCCAGAACCGTCTGAACCACCTCCGCCAGCCGCTCGATGGTCAGCGACTCGCTCAGGTGGATGTCGGTGATCTGCGCGATGCGAAAGCCATCAAAGTCAAGAGCCAGGCGCGGCAGGCGCAGTTCCACCCGTTCTAACTGAAACCAGGTTGGTTCGATGCCGCTGACATAAGCCCAGCCTCCCCCACCGGTGAGGGCCGCGCCCAGCATGGCCCGGCCCATCAGGGCCAGGAATTTGCGCCGCGAAAGCCTGTGCCGGGCCGCCATGCGCAGCAGTTTGCGCTCAAGCGCCCCGGCCAGGCCGGTGATCTCTTCGCTGAAAGGCCGTGACTTCAAGCCCAATCTACTTCTCCGCCATCTCCACCGCGCGGAAATAATCCACCGTCTTGCACAACCCCTCTTCGAGGCCAATGGTTGGCGTCCAGCCTAACTGCTGGCGGGCCTTAGAAGCATCCAGGTAGATCCGAAAGGTCTCGCCGGGCTTGGCCGGGGCATAAATGGCTTCGCGCGGGTATTGGGTGATCTTCTTGAGTTCGGCAAAAATCTGGTTGATAGATGTGCCGAGGCCGTATCCCAGGTTATAGACTTCGCCGCCGCCCTGGTCGAGTACCATCAGGTTGGCGCGGGCACAGTCGGCCACATAGACAAAGTCGCGCACCTGCTCACCAGAACCAAAGATCCGCACCGGCTCGCCCTTCAACATCTGGCCGGTGAAAATCGCCACCACGCCGGCCTCACCGTGCGGGTCCTGGCGCGGGCCGTAGACATTCGGGTAGCGCAGGACGGTGTAATCGAGGCCGTAAGTTTGCCTGTACATATACAGGTACAGCTCGGTCATATATTTGGTTGCCCCGTACGGGCAAAGCGGCTGGATGGGGTGCTTTTCATCGCACGGCAGATAGACCGGCTCACCGTAGGCCGCCCCACCGGACGAGATGTAAATGACCTTGCGAACCTTGAACTCCACGCACAAATTGAGCAGATTAAGCGTGCCAAGGATATTGACATCCGCATCGTAGATAGGGTCAGCTACCGATTTACGCACATCCATCTGTGCGGCGTGATGGTCCACTACTTCGGGGCGCTCGGCCTCGAACACCTGGCGCAGTTCTGGACTGCGGATGTCAACCTGGTAAAAGCGTGCTTTGGGGTTCAGGTTCGACTTGCGCCCGGTAATCAGGCTGTCCACCACCACCACGTCATGCCCGGCCGCGATCATCTGATCGACCACATGCGAACCGATGAAACCGGCGCCGCCTGTAACGAGAACTTTCATGTTAACCTCCGATTCTGGCTTAAATGAGCTGTGCAATCACCGGCCGTTGGTCATCCGCGAGGCCGGTCTATGCGTTGCCTACAGTTATCGCAAAGGGGTAGCACCCGGACGGCGCAGTTTAACGGGGTTTGCGCTGACCATCGGCTTTCCGCGGCTGGACGGCCGGTTTTTCCTCGACGGTGGGCCTGCACTGCTGAATCTGCCCGGCTTCCAGCACTACCGGAACCTGGCGCTGGCTCAAGAGCTTAATCAGCACCCGCACGCGCTCACTGCCCGGCAGGCGCACATCAAAAATGGCCTCATAGCCGGCAAATGGCCCATCTTGAATTTTGACCGTATCGCCTTTGTGCAAACCGTCGAATAATTCACCCCCTGCTTCGTTCACTTCCTGTACCCGTTTGCGGATGGCCTGGATCAGCGCATCTGGCACGGTCGCTGGCTCCTGGTCAAACGTCACCATGCCTCTGGCAAACGGCATAAATTGTAATGCAGAAAGCCCAATTTTTTCTAGATCAACATTGATAAACATATAGCCCGGAAAATAGGGCTTAATCTTCTTTGCGCGGGGGTTGACAGGATGGACACGGATACACGGGTAAAAGACCTCATATCCCTGATTTTCCAACTGGCTAAAGAGCGCATCTTCTTTGTTCGGCTTGCTCTGAATCGCATACCAGCTCACTGCCATTGGTAACACCCTCTCTTGATTCAGATTTTCTTCCCCCCTTCCGTTGTGATTACGACTCACGACCTCCGCCCCAGGCAAGCAGAGCAACTTGCAAGAGCTAAAAAGCGTCAATCGCAACGATTTCGCAACAGTATAATGCAAGTAATCGGATAACGCAAGCCAGGATTGAATTAAAAAGCGCCGTCACCCTTCACAACAGCGCGGACCGAGCGCAGCAGGATAAGGATATCCTTCCACAAAGAGTAGTTTTCAACGTAATCCATTTCCAGTTTCACGCGCTCATCCATATCTAACAACCCGCGTCCGGCCACTTGCATAGGGCCGGTCAGGCCGGGCTTGACCAGCAGGCGCTGGCGCTGCGCATCGTTATAGCAGTTTACCACCCAGACTTCCTCAGGGCGCGGGCCGACCAGGCTCATCTCGCCGCGCAGGATATTCCAGAACTGCGGAATTTCATCCATGCTCCAGCGGCGCAGGATCTTGCCTACCCGCGTGACGCGCGCATCATTCGGGATTTTATAGACCGGGCCTTTTAAGGGGTTATCTTTAAGGACTTCACCAAGCTTATGCTCGGCCCCATTGACCATCGTGCGCAGTTTATAAATCCGAAACGGCTTACCGTTTTCACCGGCGCGCACCTGGGTGAACACCACCGGGCCGGGGCTGTCCAACTTAATCGCAATGGCCGCCACCAGCAGAACCGGCGCAGAAACCACCAGGCCAACCACAGCCCCCACCACATCAATCAGCCGTTTGAGCGCCCGCTCTGCCATATTCAGCCCTTTGCGGCTGCGGCGGATACTGCGGGGGGTATGCAGCATCCCCACCACCAGCCCCACCGCCTGGGCGAAAGCCCGCACGAAGATCATCGGCACAGCAATCGGCAGTAAAGCCGGGTCACGTTTAGCAATGAAGGCCAGCGAAGAACCCGTCGAAAGCACAAACAGCGCCAGGCAGGCCAGCGCGGCCCAGCCAAAGAACGGCCAGATCAACGCGGCCAACAGAGATGCCAGCATCAGGCCCAACAGCGCAATTTGCCAGCGCTGAGAAGGCAAGGTGTGCGAATCGTTGAAGGTCTTTTCAGGAAGCCAGTTGAGCATAATGGCCTTCCAATAGCCGATGCCGAACTTGCGCTCGAAATACTCGCGCAGGGTTAAATCGTGGCGGTGATACACGGCGGCTGTGGGTTGAAAAACCAGAAGATAGCCTTTACCCGCCAGCCGGAAGGAAAATTCCTGATCTTCAACGGACGGCTTGCGGAAGATTTCATCAAAACCGTCATTGGCAAGGAACACCTCGCGCCGGTAGGCGGCTGAGTAGGTGTCAATGAAATCAATGCGCTCCTGGTGGCGCATGCGCTCGTACTTTGACTCATATTCAAGCTGTACAAAGCGGGGAATCAGAGCGCGCTCATGGGTGCGGTAAACGCCCTTAACCCCCATGACCTGCTCATTCTGGAACGGCGCGAGGATTTCAACCAGCCAATCGGGTGCGGGGACGCAGTCGGCATCGGTAAAAACGACAATCTCGCCGCAGGCGTGGCGCACGCCGGTGTTGCGCGCCGCCGCCGGCCCCGCATTGGGCTGTGAGATGACCCTGGCCCCTGCGCGGCAGGCGACCTCGGCGGTCGCATCGGTTGAGCCATCGTCCACCACAATTAATTCGAAATCCGTGCCAAAGATGATCCCTTGTTGTTCGCGGATCGCCTGCAAGCAGGCTGGTAAAGTCGCAGCGCCGTTCTTCACGGGGACGATGACGGAAGCTCTCATTCTCCCGATTCCATCCTTTCATCGGACAGGATGCTCACAGAATGCTTTGTAAGCATAACGCCGGTTACCCGGCGTATATGGCGAAACAGCCGGTAAGATGACCAGGCGTTTTACCCCAGCAATTCACCAGGCCCGCAAGCATTTTGGGCAAAATTCTTCCGGCCAATTATCCGGAAGGGATTAGCGTTAAATATCACAGCCAGCTTCAAAATTATAACACCATCAGCGTTCAGCGTGGCTCCACCCGAAAGCTGGCGTCGCGCTGAGCCAGCGCCGCGCCCGTCAGCCGGAGCATCACCTGGCTGTCGAGCGGCTCATCGTGGGGTAGATGAACGCGCGCTTCTAAGCCCAGCGCCGGGATAATGACGGTGCCGCTCGCGCCGCGCTTATCAACCACCACCCCTTCGCCGCGCCAGTCGGGGTTTTGGAGCAGGTAAACGATGGTCCAATGTTTTTCCGATAAAATCTCAGCCTGGCGCACGGCGTTCATCACAGCTTCGATCGCTCCCAGGCGCTCCACCAGTTCTGTTTCAGCCAGCGGCGGCTGTCCCGTTAGCAGGGCGCGCAGTTGCTGATGGTTGACCAGGTCGAGGTAGCGGCGCAGTGGGCTGGTAACCTGGGTATAGGCCCCCACTCCCAACCCGCTGTGAGGGCCGGGGGCGGTGGTGTAGCGCGAGCGTTTGAGCAGGCGGCGGATGGCAAACATCCCTGCCAGCGTTGTAGGGCGCTCGTCCGTCTCCGGGGGGTCTTGCTGGCTGTAAACCAGCCCTAAGCCCCGGCTGGCGGCAAAGCGCGCCGTCTCCGCTCCGGTCAGGATCATCGCTTCTTCGACCAATGCGCGGCTGCGCAGCGGCAGAATGGGGCGCAGGTAGACCTGGCCCTGATCTACCGTAATCTTGACTTCAGGAAAGTCAATCATCACCGCGCCAGATGCCCGGCGGCGCTGGCGCACCGCGGTCATACGCTGTTCCAGGCTGAGAAACGGCTCCATCTCCATGCGCTCCTCGGCCTGCTGGTAGGTCAGGCGCTGTACCCGCACCCAACTGGGGACGACCTCGAAGCCGGTCACCTCCCCATCTGGGGTCAGGTCCATGCCAAAGGATAGAGCCGGGCTGACGGGCTGTAAGCCCAACCCCAACTGCTCGATCAGCGCGCGCGGCAGCAGGTGGAGTGCCCCTTCGGGCAGATGCAGGGTGAGGGCGCGGGCCCGCGCTTCGAGATCCAGCGGGCTGTCAGGGAACACCAGGGCCGCGGCGTCGGCCACGTGGACCCATACGCGGCCGCCGTCCAGACTGAGGGCATCGTCGGGGGTATCTGTCCCCTCATCGTCAATGGCGAAGGCGGGCAGGTGCGTCAGGTCGCGGCGTGGACTGTCTGCCAGGGGTGGAACCGGCAGATCGGGCTGTCTCCAATCAACGCCCAGGCGGGCGGGGTACGGGTTCAACGTCACCGGCCAGACGCCCAGCTCTAACAGCAGGGCATGGGCGCTTTCGGGCGTCTCTACCCGCCCCAGGGCGCGCAGTGCCTGACTGCGCTCGCCCTGCCCCAGCGCCAGGGCTTCTACGTCTTTCAGGTATGGGCGATCCTCCGGCAAAACCTCGCCGCGCTTCAAGCGGGCCACGAAAGCCTGCCAGGCGCGGCGCTCGCCCTCGGCGTGCTCGCGCTCGCGCTGTCTGGCCTGCACCTCTGCCGGGCTGCGCGCGGTGATCGCCTCCGGCGAGCCTTCAAAGTAAACCCCCTCGGCCACCTGCTGCCAGGCCGCCCAGGCGGTCGCGGGGGTGTAAGCTCCGTAGGCCAGTTCGGCCAGGTCTTGCAGGCGCGTCTGACTGCCCGCCAGAATTTCCCAGGCGGTTTCTACTTCACCCTTCAGAGGTTGCAGTTCCTTAAAGCTCATCAGCGGGCCGGGGTGCAGCACCATTACGTCTTTCGGACGCACTTTGTGGACTTCACCGTTCTCCAATTCCACTTCAATCCGGTCAGTAACGCGCACCAGCCGGGCCGGGCGGTTTTTATACAGCAGCAGGCTGTTGGGTTCAAACACGAGCGGCCTCTTTCTTCTTCTTTGTAAATCTCAACGCCGCGACCAACGCGCCGGCCAGCGCTCCGAGGCTGTCTAACAGCAGGTCAGCCGGCTGAAAGGCGCGGAAAGGCACAAATGACTGGTGAATCTCATCGCTCAGGGCGTAGACAAAGCACAGCGCCACCGTCAGCGCCACCGCCGGCCATAACCGGCGCGGTTGATCCATCAGCCAGAGCGAGCGGTATACCAGGAACCCTAACACCGTGTATTCCAGCACGTGACCGTTGCGCCCCAACTGCTCAACCAGCGCAATTCGCTCTTCGGCCGGCCGCCGATCGGGAGTGGTCTCTACGCGCGGCTCTTTCCACGACTGTGGAAAAGCTCGAAAGGGGTCCGATATGGATGAATAGAGAAAGATCACCGCCATCCAGATCCATACCGGCGCCCAAATGATGAATAACCGCTTCATAGGGCTGATTTTAACCGAAGATGCCCACAGCGTATCCACCAAACCAACCATTTTGGACGTTTGCAAAAGTTCGACAACCGGGGTATGATTGACCTACTCAGCAAAGGAGCAAACAGCATGAACTTACCCGGCGGCGGCGTCCTCAGTTGGTTTGGGAATCCTAAAAATGATGCAGTTTACCTGGAACAGTGGCGCAGCGCGCCCCTTACCTATAATCCCGGCCAGACCATTGATGAAAACTGGCACGTTGACCGCTACGAAGTACTGCTGGGCATAGACCCTACCGGCCAGCTATTCCGGCGCGCGGCCCAAATTGCCATGCGTGATCGCTTTTACCCGCCCCAGGTGATGATTAACACTTCTGATTATCAACTGGCCGGGCGTGATGTGCAGGTAGGCGACCGGGTGTTACAGCGCATTCGTATGTTGGCGATGGGTTCTCGCCCCGTGCTGGAAGTCCTCGCCCTGAATGAAATCACTGAGGTAATTGACGAACCCCGCCGCAAGGGTTTTACTTACGTCACCACCGCTATTCACAGCGAAATTGGCGAGTGGTCTCCCACCATCCTGTGGCGCGAGAACGGCGAAGTCGTGCTGGTGATCGAAGTAATCTCGCGCAGTCATCCTGGCAGTCCTGAACTGGCGCGGCGCATCATGCGCTGGCTGCAACTGCGTGCGCACCGCCTGAGCATCCTAAACTTCCGTTCCATCCTCTCCGGCGAGCGCCGCGGCGGCGCTCCCCAGCCGGCCTTTATTCCTCCCGAACTCCTGCCGGTGGGCATGTTAACAACGGCCCTGTTCCTGTTCACCCTGGCCTTATGGGGTTTCAAACACAAACGCAGGCATTAAAAAAAGCCATCTATGCTCAGCGCGGCGCCGGAGAACGCTACTCCGGCGCCGCGCCGCTTTTCTTTTTACCCCAAAGCCGCGGCCCAAACCTTCACCAGGGCCGCATCTTTCACCTGGAACAGCGCAGGCGGCACAGGCAGAGGGGTTTTTAACAGCGCCGCCAGGCGCAGGTCGTCCAGGGTCTGAATATCAGATGGGGGCCGGCCTTGCCCCTCCAGAGCGGCGGCTTCCAGGGCATTCCCCGGCCTGGGCAAGCCTCGGTGGGCCTCTTCAGCGGCCTGCCGGTCGCCCGGCTCGCGGGTGGCCTCGGCCAGTTCAGCCAGCGCCCTCGCCCGCACAAAGTCGGCCAGACCGTTCAGTTTCTGGCCCTTTAACCACTGCACCGCTTTGCGCAGCACCGATCGGAAGTTCCCTACCCGCGTGGTATGCCCCGCGCGGATAAAAGCCAGCAGGGCGGCGGCGGTTTGCTCGCCGTCTCCACCCCACGACCCATCCGCCCGCTGTGAGCGCGCCAGCAGGCGCAGCCATTCCTGGCGGCTCGCACCGGCCTGGGGTTCCACCTCTGCCCGGCCGGGCACTGCCCGCTCGGTCCCCCGGCGCAGAGGCGGTGGCGCGGCCATTTCCACCGGCCCGTCGCCTGCCCCGGTCGGATCTGGGGACTTGGCGCGCTTCATGAACCTGGGCAGCCCTGCCTGAAAGAGTCCACTGCCGCTCGCCGCAATCGCCGGGGAGGGCGCTGCGGCGGCCAACAGCACCTGCGGCCCGCCGGCAAAAATGCCGCGGTTTAGCCCCTGCGGCAGTGGTTGGGCCACGTGGATCACGCGCGGCGCGCCGCCAGCGGCCTCTCCGGCGCTGTCCACCGCTACGAAAGCCGTCAATTCAGTCACCAGGCGGTACTGCACCGCCAGGCCCAACATCTCTGCCCGGAGCTTGCCGGCTTTCGATGGCTCTAGCTCCCACTGCTCCAGCAGGTCGTCAATGCGCGCCCGCGCCCATACCCGCGCGATGGCATCTGCATCACCGCCCGGCGCCGCGGGCTCTGGCAGAGTCACAACTACCGACACTGCCTGCCCGGCGCGCCGGCCTTGCAGGGTCAGGCGCACGGGGCCGCCGGTGCGCCTGAAGAACCCGCAGATCTCCAGCGGCTGTCCGGCATACAAATCCGGCAGACGCGCCGGGTACACGTCCCAGCTTTGGGCATTTTCCCACGCCAGGTTCAGGTCGGTCAGCGCCGGAAAAGCCACGGAATCTTGAAAGCGGATGATGGCCCCCTCGATATCCTCATCCAACTGCAAGAACTCAGCGCGGCCCCGCCCCAGGCGTGCCATGCGGCTGAGCAGAGCGCGGTTGACAGATGGGCCAATCCCAAAGGTAAACACCCGCGCCGGGCCAATCTGACTGCGCACCTGGTCAAGGGCGCGCTCCTCCGCCGAGACGGCCCCATCCGTCAGGAATACCACAAAGCGCATCCTGCGGGGGTCCGGCGGCAGTTTAAGGGCGGCCTCGATAGCCCTCACAATCTCCGTTCCACCCCGGCCCTCCACCCTCCCCAAAAAGGCGTCGGCCTGTTCCAGTTCCTTTTGCGTGACCTGAAAAGGTTCAGGACGGTACCATTCCAGTTCGTTGTCGAACAGCAAAATACGGATGGTATCTTCTGGCCCGGCGGTGCGCAGGCAGGCGCGCAGTGCGTTGCGTGCCTGGCGGATCGGCTCGCCGGTCATCGAGCCGGAGCGGTCGAGGACAAAGATGAACTCGCGCGGCGACGGGGTGGGTTCGTCCTCCAGGCGCGGCGGCATGAGGGTCGCCAGAAAAATCTCGTTGGACCCCTGCGGGCAGGTCCAGGCCGCGGCCCGCACCTGATCACCGGCCACGCGATAGCGCAGTACAAAATCATGATCGGGGATGTGCGGGCCAGCCAGGCGGACTTCAAAACGGCGCTCGTCCAGCATTTGCACCGCCAGCGGGTGCGAAGGACTGGCCGGTTGGCCGGTCAGGGCGGCGCCGGCATCCACCACTGCGTGAATCTCCACCGGCCCAATCTTTTCAGAGGCATCCGCCAGAGGCGCATGAGTTCCCTCGCCTTCCCGCGGGTGCTTCGGACTGTCGTACTTCGGCGTGATGCCCATCGGGAAAATAAACTCATAGGCGTCATCCTCGAACTTCAGGCGCTGTTGGTAGCTGAGACTGGCGTAGATCGTCTCGCCAGGGCGGACGTTTGCCAGCCGCACCGCGAAGAGATTGGAGCGGCGCTGCTCCAGCAGACCGGCGCGCCTGCCCTCGTGACGCGCCTGCTCGTAGGCGTCGCGGGCCGCCTCCAGCTCGCGCAGGTCGCCCGTGATGCGGCGCGCGCCAATGCGCAGTTCAAAAGCAGTAACGGCGGCTTCTTCCGGCAGTGGAAAGAGATAATCCAGCTCCGCTGGTTCTTGTAAGGGGTTGCCAAACCGCTGTGTCACCTGCACCACCGCCAGCGGGCCGGTCAGACGCGCCTCAACAGCGGTATGTTCCAGCGGCAGGGCGCTGTTAAGCTCTTCAGCCAGGCGGATTTGAGGCAGCCAAATTGCGGGGGAAGGATGGAGTTCAGGCATGGTTACGCCTCCTGAGTTGAATCAATCTCGGTATGGATTTTCCCATTGTCTGGGCGCGCCACGCCTGAGACCTGGTAGATTTCGGCGGCGGCCTCCAACAGCCGGCGCAGTCGGGGGTCGTTTTCAGGCGTGCGGTCGGCAGGGACCAACAGGGTGATATCGCCGGGCAGTGTATACAGCCTCATCGCCCGCCCCTGCCAGCCGGGCGGCGCAGAAGGCGGCTCGGCCGCAGGTACGGGCACCGCGCGGATCAGCGGTTGAGCTTCGGCCTGCGCCAGCAGGCGCTCCATCTCCGCCGCGCTCATGCCTGCCAGCCGCGCGCGGATGTCATCAAGCCGCAGTCCCTGCCCGCGCAGTACAGGGATGAGCCGCAAGCGCAGCAGGTGTTCGCGGGTGTAATAAGCGGCCAGCCCGGCCCCTTCTGGGGGCGGCAGGATGCCTTGCTGTACGTAAAAGTAGATCGTGCGCCGCGGCACGCCGCTCTCCTGCACCAGTTTTTGAATGTCATAGGTTTCATCAGCCATACGTTACCTCTTTACACTGTCATTATAACAGTTAATTTAACAGTGTCAAGTATGAAATTGACAGCAAGAAGCCAACGCAGGCTATTGAGAGACCGGAATAAACCCCCATTTCATTAAAACAGCCTGCCCCTCCTCCGAAAGCACCCAATCCACAAACGCCTGCGCCAGCGCGGGGTGGGCTGAATCACGGATCGGGGCCATGGGATAAGCCGCCACAACGTTGAGATCATCCGGGATTTCCATGCGCCAAACCCTGGCGGCCTGGGGGCCGGTGATATCACTGACGTAGACAATGCCGGCGTCCGCTTCGCCCAGGGCCACTTTGGTCAGCACCGATTTGACGCTTTCCTCATACGAAACAATATTGGCCTGCACCCTGGCCCCATAATCGGCTCCCCAGGTTCCTGCGGCTGAAGCTTTTGCTAAAAAATCCAGGCTGTACTGACCCACCGGCACTTCTGGCGCGGCGAAAACCAACTTCAGGCCGGGGCGGGCCAGGTCTGCCAGACCGCGCAGACCGGCCGGGTTTTCTTTTGGGATCACCACCACCAGGCGGTTAAACGCAAAGGGCCGGGCGGTTCCGGCTTCCACCCGCCCGGCAGTGATCACGGCTTCCATCTGCTTCTGGTTGGCGCTGGCAAACACATCCACCGGGGCGCCCTGAACCAGTTGCTGAGCCAGTTGCTGCGAACCGCCAAAATTGAACTGCACCCGCACGCCCGGATGCCCCTTCTCGAACTGCGCGCCGAGTTCTTCAAAAGCCCCGGTCAGCGAGGCCGCCGCCATGACGTTCAGCGTGACCGCCGGGACGGTTGGATCCACCTGCGCCGGGTCGGCCTCGCCGGGCACAGCGCACGCAGAAAGCCAGAACAGCGCAGCCGAGAGAAGCGCCGCCCATCGAACGGCCAGGACGCGCCAGGATTGTGGAGATTTCAGAAAGGGATGCTTCACGACGGCTCAGAACGGAACGCGGCCCGGTTACGCCAGGACCACATCCGCGAATTTCTGCACCGCCTGAATGTGCTCGCGTGGAGTCTTGAACCCCGCGCCCATCGTATTAAACGAAAGATGGGTGGCCCCAACCTCCTGCCAGCCGCGCAGCAGCTTTTCCCAGGCTTCTGGGTCGCCGGAACCGTAAGAGATGCGCGGTTCCAGACCAAAATCACTGCGCGAGCGCCCGGCCTCTTCTAAACAGCGTTCGAGCAGGTCCAGGTCTGAACGGGCGTCGGCTGGACTGCGGTGATTGGTCATCCAGCCGTCCCCCAGGCGCGCGGCGCGGCGCAGTGCCGGCTCGGCGTGTCCTCCAAACCAGATAGGAATTGACCGCCTGACCGGCAGGGGGTTAATGCCGGCATCGGGGATGGTGTGCCACTTGCCTTTAAAATCCACCAGCGGCTCGGCCCATAGGCGGCGCAGCAAGTCTATCTGCTCTTCGATGCGCCTGCCGCGGTTGTGGAAATTCTCATTCAGGCCGATATATTCCACTTCGTTCCACCCCAGCCCCACCCCCAACCGCAGCCTGCCGCCGCTGAGAACGTCCAGCGAGGCCGCCTGCTTGGCAACCAATACCGTCTGCCGCTGTGGCAAGATCAAAATGCCGGTCGCCAGTTCGAGCCTTTGGGTGACGGCCGCCATAAAACCAAACAACACAAAAACTTCGTGGAAAGGCGTCTGATAGTTATAAGGGCCGCTGAAGCCCCCCGGCCGTTCAGGGTTCGCTCCCAAAACGTGGTCATAGGCCAGCACATGCGTAAACCCCAGCCCCTCTGCCGTCTGAGCATAATCGCGGATCGCGGACGGGTCATTGCCAAATTCAGTTTGCGGAAAAACCACCCCAATTCTCATTGCATTCCTCCACGCTCGTTGCTCATTCCTATCTTCGCTCATTCTACCAGTTTATTATGGAGCGCCAGGGCCACCGCCTCGGTACGGCTGGCAACCCCCAGCTTGGAAAGGATACTGCTCACGTGGAATTTGACCGTCGAGCGGCTGACCACCAGGCGCTCGGCAATCTCATTATTGCTCATCCCGCGCACCAACAGCGAAAGCACCTCGCGTTCGCGCTCGGTCAGGTCATACTGAGGTTCGTCGCGCTTGCGGCTGGCCTGGATCAACACCTGCGCGGCTTCGGGGGCCAAAGTGGGCCGCCCCGCATAGGCCGCACGGATGGCCTCGGCCAGTTCGTCGGCGCTGATATTTTTCAACAGGTAACCAATGGCCCCGGCCTGCAGCGCGCCCTTCACCAGTTCATCGTCACGAAAGCTCGTTAACACGACGATCTGAATCTCCGGCCAGCGCGCGCGGATGGCCTGGGTGGCGCTGGCTCCGTCCATATCGGGCATAATCAGGTCCATCAAAATTACATCCGGGCGACTCGAAGCGATCTTTTGGATAGCCTCCTGCCCGCTGCTGGCCTCTCCCACCAATTCCAGATCATCGAATATCATCAAAAACGCCCCCAGGCCGCTGCGTACTACGGCGTGGTCGTCCACAATCATTACCCGAATTGGCCGGGAGTCTGGATCTTGAGTCATGAAAGACCTCTGCTGTCTCGATCTCAGCCGGAAGTACAGCGCCGCAATCTGGCTGTGAGGCTGGATCGAGAAAAGAATGGGTGGCGCGGCGCGTATTTCACTTATTATATATCCTCTTGCCCAGGGGAAGGCCGTCGAAATGGATAGGGAGAAGGCCCGGCGGCTGGCAAATCGGCTTGTTGATACGAGCTACCTCAGTAACTGAAAATTCAGCAAAGGCAACTCTTTTACCATTTGTGGGTAGTCAGCACTTATGTTATACTTTCAGCAAATAAAATCCTTAAACACCATTATAAAAAATAAAGGTTATCGGTTATGAGCGTATATAGCTTATCACAAGAAGCTCAAAATATTGCCGATGCCGCGTTGCGAATGGCACAAGAGCACCATCACGAAGAATTGGATAATGTTCACCTCTTATATGTGTTGCTAAAAACCCCAATTGGGGAAGATTGGCTGAAACAAGTCCAGAAGAAGGATGACCGTGATCTGCTTCTCGATCTTCTGGCTGATATTAATTCCTGGTATTCCGCCCCTTGTGAATACACCGAGCCATCTGGAAATTACTTGCGCATGCTGCACAGCGCTGAAAAGGTGGCAACGGAAGAAGGTGCCGATGAGGTCACCCCATTGCATTTGTTTAAGGCGATTTTGCGTCAAGATCATCGCATCATCGAATGGCTGTCGCAGCGAATCATATTGCCGGTTGAGGCTTTCAGTCAGAAGAAAACGCCACTGTTAGATCAGATCAGTAGAGACCTAACGGCCCTGGCTCGTCAGAGGCAGCTTATGCCGGTGATTGGCAGAGAAAAAGAAGTGCAGCAGTTGATCGAGGTACTGCTCCGGCAGGGGAAAAACAGTACACTCCTGATTGGGCCGGCAGGTGTTGGGAAAACGGCGATTGTTGAGCGCTTGGCGCAAAATATCGCCGAGGGTTCAGTACCGGCCAAGCTAGAAAATGCCCGACTGGTTGAACTGAACCTGGCCGCTTTAATTGCCGGGACTTCCTTTCGGGGTGAATTCGAAGAACGCATCAATGCACTCATAAAAGAACTGGAAACGAACCGAGATATTATTCTAGTCATTGACGAATTCCACGCCTTGCTTGGCACAGGAACGACCTCGCATGGTGGGCCTGACGCCGTGAGCATTCTCAAACCTGCACTTGCTCGCGGTGATATCACTTGCATTGGCATAACAACCAATGAAGATTATGTGCGTTATGTTGAGTCGGATGCCGCATTAGTACGGCGATTTCATGTGATCTCAGTCACTGAACCTTCGACCGAGGAAACGCGATACATTCTCGCGCAGGTCCTTCCACGCTATTTAGAGCATCATCGGGTCAAGATTGAAGAAGGTGTGATTGATGCAGTGGTGCGTTGGGCAGATCGCTATTTGCCTTCTCGACACTTTCCAGATAAGGCGATTGATGTGCTTGCTAAAGCGTTTGCGCGCGCTGAAATTCAGGGGTTATCTTCTGTCACACAAGCTGTTGTAGCAGAGATATTAACCGAGATGGCCGGCACGCCGGTTGGCGATATCGATCAGCAGTTACGGAAGACACTGGTTCATTTCGAAAAAGAACTCAGCCAATATGTGATAGGGCAAGAGGAAGCTATTCAAACTTTTGCGCAAGCGGTTCGCATGGCCTATACGGGTCTGCGCGATCCGCGTCGTCCCAAAGGGGTGTTTCTCTTTACCGGGCCATCGGGCGTTGGAAAAACCGAGTTGGCACGCGTAACAGCAAAAATATTATTTGGCTCTGAAAACGCATTGATCCGTTTTGACATGTCGGAATATGCCGAGCGCTTGAATGTTTCACGCTTGATCGGTTCGGCTCCTGGATATGTTGGCTATGATCAGCCCGGGCAGCTAACCCAGGCACTTCGCGACCATCCCTATTCGGTTGTATTGTTTGACGAGGTCGAGAAAGCCTGCTCTGAAATCTATGATCTTTTTCTGCAACTATTTGATGAGGGTCGCATCACCGACTCGCATGGCCGATTAGCCGATGGGCGGAACTGCTTTTTTATTATGACCAGTAACTTAACCGCGAAACAAGACCGTTCAGGCGGTTTCGGATTTATGGTCTCAACACGAGAACAAAAGCCTCAAATGAATGAAGAGGCTATTCGTTCTTTCTTCCGTCCCGAGTTTCTCAATCGTGTTGATCATATCATCCACTTCCGCCCACTTGATCTGGATGATCTGGCTGAGATCGCGCGGATGGAGATAGATAAATTAGTTGTCCGCCTCGCTGATCAGTCCGTTCGGCTGAGTTATGACAATGGAATACTGGCACTGATTGCAAATGAAGCGGCACACACAGAAAGTGGTGCTCGCGCAATTAAACGTGTTGTTGAGAATTTAATTGCTGTACCACTGAGTACAATGCTTCTTCAAAAGCAAAACCATCTGGAACAATGGCTCCATCTGGAGATCGATGGAAAGAAGATTTCATTTGTTTGGATGTAAAAATGCCCCTGCCTGGTTTGGGTCGAATATCACAAAAGAATACGGCTAAGTATTGGCAACCCTTTTTGTTGGAGGCACAAGATGCCTTATGGAAGCAAGAAATCGATCGGGCTGGTGCGCTGTTTCAAGAAATTATTGGTGAGCTAAATAGTATTCAGAAAAGTAACGGCCTGAATGACGAATTAAGTACTGTGTACGTTGACGCTACCCTTGGGTTCTGGGCCGTTAATTACCTCAAGAATCCTAACTACCGATCCTATTATCGGACACTGGTAAATAAAGCGGTATGGCAACAGCGCATCGGGTTTATTGCGCGAGTATTCGCTATATGTAAAGATGTTCACCCCGAAGCACTGATGATCTATAAAGAGTTTATCCGTCGGAAACCAACGGAAAGTAACGTTCGGGCTGCAAAAGATATTTTGCGTACCGCCAGTTATTCGCTCGAAGCATTTGATCTATTAGAGTTTTTGGTTCGCCTGACTTCCGATGATGTAGATATAACCATGTGGTATTGTCGGTGGGCCATTAAAGCGCAGCGTATGGAGGCTGCTGAGCAAGCTGCTCGCAAGGTACTTGATCGTTTTCCTGAACATCCTGAAGCTCATCGGTGCCTGGGATATTTAGCGGAGATGCGTCAAGAATGGTTAGTAGCAGCCGATCATTATTCCATCTGCGCAGAGTGGTTGAGACAGGCCGTTTGTCTCAACCATGCTGGTCAATACGATTGGGCTCTCAATGCACTCGAACGAGTCAATCAACTTGGCCGAAAAGATCTTGTCTGGTTATACCATGCGGGATGGGCGAATCTTCATGCAGGAAATATTGAAAGAGGGCTGCAATACTGGCAGGAACTAAGGAACAATTACCCTGCAAAAGCAAAAATCATTAACGAACAATTGGCTGCGATAGAATATCAGGAGTGTCGACATCAGCTCGATAACCCGGCAGCTCTCGCAGAGAATCAAAAAATTGAACTGTTTCCACAATCTCTACGCGTCGAAGCACTCAAGCGAGCAGGAGCAACGCAATTCTTGCTCTATCGCAAACCCAAAGTCGCCGAAGAAATGTTCCATAAAGCGGCCATGCAGTCGCCAAAAGACCCCATACTGGCAGCCTATTATCTCGCCAGTAAAGCCTCTCAAAAGAACGATCCTTCGCTTGATAAAACTTTCTTTGAGTTGCTTCAAAAGTTTTTTGCCGGTGGTGGCCTTTACCTCTTTTTGCGTGGATTATGGTTACTGCCCGAAAAACCACATATAGCGCGCAAGTATTTCCTGGAAACAGCGAAGAGATATGGCGCTTCACAGTTCCTGCCAACCCAAGCAATTGAAGCGGCTGTATGGCTCTCTGAACAGTTGTCGAACCAACCAGATCAAATGGATGAATACCCATTCGATTCGTTGACCGCGTTAACGTCCGAACTACAACCGTTTGTGGAAGCTATGCGTTCATCGCAACTGATTAGGCAGATGCGGGCAAACATACGACAACCAGCCTTGTTGTCATCTGCGTCTACCCAAACCCAGTGGATTAGCCCTGTTATCATAAGGCGGCGCGTGCAAACCCTATATTGGGCGTTTTGCGGTAATTGGTTGCAAGCAATGGAAGATGCAAAGGGTGACGCCGAACTGGAACAACATTTACAAATGCTGTTTGATCAGCACAAAGATAGTTTGTTGAAACAATGGTGGCAGGCGAAACACTTCGCAGAGGTCGAAGAACACTTACTCAGCGCTTTAAAAGCCCAGCCGGGGGATACTCGCTGTCACCATAATTTGGCGATCTTCTATACCCGCTGGGCCATTGAATCCGGGTCGGGTGGGAAGGACAAAGCTCAGCAAGATAGTTTGTGGAAGCAGGCGATTGGACATTGGGCGGTTACGCTCACCGACACATCGTATTGGAACCAGTGGAAGAAATTACGTGCCCCAGTGTATGAAGGTGGGCTCGATGAGGTCAACGTTGCATTAGTGATGCTTGAAACCATTCCTGAGATGCTTCAAGCTTACTTTAATGGGCGTGAAGCAAACGCTGAAGCGTTGGAGGCAGACCAATATCATTACTACACTGTGTTGCTCGATGAGGAAATTAACGCCACCAAGGCGGCGCGCAGGCTCATTGCCGCTTGTTCAGAGAGTAAGACAACGGCCTTCAGCAGTCTACGATGTTGGATCAGCCCTGGTTTGACCAAAATTCATTCGAGTGAAAAAGTTATTAAGAAGCTGTTAAGAGCTGCTAATGATAGCAGACTCTCGAAAGCCGATGCACGCACCCTGCAACTTGCCTTCTCACCGCTAGGCGAGATTCACCTACTGGCCGCATGTGGTCAATTCAAACAAGCCATCGAACAGCTTGCAAACTTAGAAGCTTCGTCAAAAAATGCCAGACATATTCGAAAATTGCATGAGGAAAGAGCCATTATTTTGGAGAAGTATATTCGCAGTTTATTAAAAGCCAATCAATGGCAAGAGGCAGAAATCCAGGCAAAAAAACTGATGTTTCTCCGCCCAAAACAGAAAGGGGTCGAAGATTTGTATGTAGAAGTATGCGTAGAATGGGTGAAACACCGGTTACAAGAAGAACAACCTGACCTTGAAAAGAATGTTCTTTACTTAAAAGAAGTAAAGAAGAGAATCTCGACCACTTCTACAACACTGGATGGAATGCTCGCTGAAACATTGATCCGCTGGGGTTATGAAGCAATGAAAAATGAACAAGAAAATATAGCCCAAAAACGTTTTGAAGAGGCGATGAAACTATCGCCTGATAATTCGCGTGCACGTGAGGGTATGGCAGAGGTGTACTTGCACAAGGCGGTGAAAGCGTATGAGCAACATCGCTACGCAGATGCTTTCGACCTGGGCGGAAAAATGTATCACTTCTCACAAACGGTTCGCACAGCTACCCTGTATGCCACGCTGGCAATAGATTACGCTGTCAGCCAGGCCAAGCAAAATTATCTCAGGTCAGCCATCGATACGTTAACACCGATCCTTAAATTGCCATATGATCGAAATGATGTAGAAATTCATCCATTGCTGTCTGGGTTATGGAATGATTACGGCGTCCAGCTATTTCACGAGGGCGACTATTATGCAGGGATCAGAGCCTTCAAAACAGCACTAGAATATGATCCAGATAACCATGCCGCACTTAGAAACCTCAGTTACCTGAGGTAGGGGAGGGTATTACAGACTATGGAGATAAATGATAACAACCCTTACGAAGTGCTTGACCTTCCATTGAATGCCGATAAAAAAACTATTGAAAAGGCGTTCGCAAAGAAAATCAGGGGTAGTAAAAAGCATCTGGTGAGTTCAGCCTATGCTATATTGCGGAAACCGGAGGAGCGGATTATAGCCGATGCGCTAACTCTACCATTTGCCGTACAGCAGGCGGACAATAGTGAACGAGAAGAAATTATTGACTGGTTATCACTGCTCGATTTAGCGGCTGTGTATCAAGAGGATTTACAGCATTTTACGGAAGCGGTTGTACATCACTTCTTTAATGAAATGGCAGAACCAAGGGCAAACGTGGAGATGAAAATGAATGCTGATTTCGACGGACTGCGGGAATTTGAAACGAAATGGCTCAAGTAATAGTAAATTGCACAGAATTACGTGTACAATGCCAGCATCTCTGGCATAGACAGTTAGCAATGATTCGCTCAGCGCATCACAGGCATGCAAGGTTAAAGGTGCAGATACAACGCATCTACCAGCGTTACCAATCTGTTTTGGCCGATCGCCCTGTTCTTGATGACCGCGCAACCTCTATTTACGGCGATTATTACAAGAGCTTTGTACTGCTCAGCGTGCAAATGGAGATGGTATTTGCTTTTATCGCGAAAGAGCATGACTATCATAAAACGCCGCAACAACCCTCGCGTTGGCGCCATGAAACGTGGGAAGATCTGTTCGATGATTTAGAAGACAATGAAAAAGATTTGCGGCGTTGGATCGATCAACAGGAACAGTCGAGATTCCTGGAAGTCATTAAACTGTGCGATTCGATTGAGCGTTTACAACGTTTTTCGCCACCTGATCCGCTTGATCAGGACCTGGAGCCGGTATACAAGGGGTTGAAACAGTTGTTTCAGGCAACTACTGAAACAGGCAAAAGCTTACGCCAGTTGCTGCGCAGGCGCGCCATAATCCCCATTCCGCTAACGCCTGGAGAGCGCCCACCGATTGCATATACCCGTATTGTTGCCCGTGATGATCATGGGAACGGTGACGAGTTTGTGATTGGGCAAATTGTAGAAACGGGCTATTTTTGGAAAGATCGAGTACTTCGTAAGGCCGCCGTCACGGTAATATCAAAATAAAGGAGCATAACAACTATGGGTCGCATCATTGGTATTGACTTGGGTACAACCAACAGCGTTGCCGCGTATTGGAAAAAGCGTCACCCCAAACCTATTATGAACTCAAGCGGTTCTTCGCTCACGCCTTCAGTAGTTGCACTAGAGCAGGGTGCACGCTATGTAGGGCAAGAAGGCAAAGACTGGCGCAATAGTGGCTCAAGAAATATTGTTTACTCGGTAAAACGCTTCATCGGGCGCGATTTCGACGATGAAAAGACACAAGCGGCTCTTGGCAGACATTTGAGCTACCAGGTACGCAAAGCGGAGAACGGAGAAGTGGAAATTAAACTAGGCGACACCTACTATAGCCCGGTTGAAATTTCTGCCATGATCCTCGAGAAGCTAAAGAAAGATGCCGAGCAAGAGTTGGGTGAAGAAGTTACCCATGCCGTGATCACCGTACCAGCCTATTTTAGTCAGCGTCAGAAAAATGCCACCCGCGAGGCCGGTAAGCTGGCCGGGCTACAGGTGCTACGTATCATCAACGAGCCAACCGCCGCCGCGCTTGCCTTTGGGGTTGAGGAGAATATCACGGAACCCGAACACGTTCTGGTGTATGATCTGGGTGGTGGGACGTTCGACGTCTCAATTTTGTTGGTTTCCAAGGGGAATTTGGAAGTCCTACGAATCGACGGTGATAACTTTTTGGGCGGGGATGACTTTGACAGCCTCATTATGACTGAGATGCTGCAACAGATTCAACAACAGTCCGGTGAAAAATTTAGCAATGATGAATCTATAATGAATATTCTAAAGGGCCATGCGGAGCAGCTAAAGATCAACCTGTCACGCGAAGAGCACGGGCGTGCAGTAGCGCCCGGCATTGCGAAATCTAAACGAGGCAGTCCAGTAAACCTTGATTATACGCTTACTCGGGCACAATTCGAGCAAATGATTAGCAGCCTGATAGAGCGTTCCCTGGATATTGTGAAACGCGCATTGGCCGAAGAGAAGATTTCGGTAGATGAAATTGATCGGGTTCTATTGGTAGGGGGGTCTACACGCATCCCGTTGGTACGCCGACGCTTAAAAGAAATGTTCGGAGACAAAATCCAAATTGATGTAGATCCGATGCAGTGTGTGGCTTTAGGCGCGGCAGTGCAAACATCCATCCCGATCGAGTGGCTATGCCCGTACTGCCACTCGATGAATGAGGGTACAGAGGAAACTTGCGGGAAGTGCAAAAAGCCGCGCGAAGAAGATGGGGATATGCCGGTGATCGAATGCGGCCACTGCGGAAAGGCTAATCGTCAGGGGCGGCTGAAGTGTTGGTCTTGCAACGTGCCGTTAGGGGCGTTTGTGGAGGACGACGAAGAAGAATCGGAAGGTGATCAGCAAGAAATCCCCTATATGCGTATTGGAGACATCACGGCCAAACACTTGGGGGTAGAGGCATTGCAAAGCAAGCAGACCAGCAAGGATAGTGGCATTAAGATAGTGATACCGAAAGGAACGGGATATCCAACTTTTGAACCCCATACAGCCACCTTTTATACCAATCACAGCGGACAAGAAGTAATCGTCATCCCTGTTTTTGAACTCGAACAGGAAGACGCCAAGAAGGATCAGTGGGAGTATGTGGGCCAGGTAATCAATGACCGAATTCCGCCAGGCACCCCAGAAGATACGCCCGTGATCGTTGAAATGCGCATTGATGGGGATGGAATCTTAACCGTTCTTTCTTACCTTAAGCGTATGAAAGAAGAGACTCTGGTACAGAAAAGCTTCCATTTTAGTGGCAGCGGCAAGACTGCGTCAGATGGTGATTCTAAAGCGCTAGATGAACTAGATGTATGGACGTTTATACTCAACGTGATGGCGAATATGAAGGCCATCAGCCGTCATATCCGTGAGGAGGATATTGAGAAATCGAACAAGTTAATAGAAGAAGCAAAACAAATGATTGATACCAAAGATGAAAACCGTGCAAAACCAATGATTGAGCGTATCCAGGCCCAAATACAAGCATTCCCACCGCAGACCCGGTTCTTATTTTGGGCTTATTGGGCCATGGAGCAATCACAGCTAACACCTGATGATTGTAACCAATTGAAACAGTTGATTAATCAAATGGAGAATGCTGGAGCAAAGGGAGATAACCAGCTCGCCACGAAGTACATGAAGCAGCTAGCGGAAACTACAAACAGCTTATTGGCGAAAGTGCCCAGTAATCTGCTGAAGGGGTTCCGAGGATAGGAAAACAATCGGCCGAAAATCGCAGTAACCAGAAGGTGTAATAGCTTAAACTTTATCTGACATTCTTTGTATATTCCACTTGGTCTATCAAGGATGTCAAATGAAGTGGGGATACCCTGAGAGCCCAAACCAAACTCTTGGGGTGGCTCGAAAAAGTGAACTGGATTTATGTCCAAGATCGCGTTTGAATTCGACTGGGTTGTGGTAGCCCAATGTGGAATGTATATGTTGGCGATTGCACCAAATTTTAATGAGAATGAGCTCGAAAATGGCCGTTTTCGCCATGGTTTTGGTCTTAAAGGGGAGGAAGGAAGCTCTCCATGGCCGCGTTATCGTAACAGTCGCCGGTGTGGCTCATGCTCACCTGACAGTGAGCTTTTTCCAACAGGGTTGGATAGGCCTCGGCGGTGTATTGGCTGCCATGATTGGAGTGATGCAACAGGTCGGGCGCTGGGTATCAGTTCCGGGCGGTGCCTCCAGGCGTAATACCCACTGCGCCGCACCCCAGCACCTTGCACATCCAGATAACCGAGAACTCATGCCTGTGGACGGTCATACAAGCGTACTTCATCCACTTTTTCGGGAGAAAATATGGAAATGCTTTGTATTTACACCAACGAATTGAACTGCCTTTGCGCAAAAAAAATAAGGTATCAGCTCTTTGTTTTACAAAAATCCAAAATACACATCACCAGAATTTTCGATTTTTGCCCTCTTGACAATCTCCGGTGAGCCGTGCTAAACTGCTTGTGTTCATTAAGGTGATTCTAATCTCCTGGAAGGGAAAAAGGTTAATGGCGAAGTATATCCTCCACTACACCAAGGTCAGCTCTACACCGCGTTTTCGTGGTGGTGCTGCCATCCCTTCTCGGAGTGCGCCTGTACCCAGGTGAAACCAGTCAGTAGAGACTGACGGCCACGGGTGCGCTCCAGGCTCCGTGGCCGTTTTTATTGCCCTGTGCTGGCCGCGGACTGTCACAAACCCGCGGCCTGTTTGATTAAGTCATGATACAGCGCCGGCGCGGAACGCCGCAACTGCTGTGCCGGCAGAATCGTTGTAGAAAGAAGGAGGGTCAATCAATTGTCCATTGCTCAGGCTGTCTTAAACTATGATCTAAAGAACGCCATATCCAACAACCGCTTCGTCGGGCTGTGGCGCCTGATGCGCGGTTTTCGCCTCAAGTACTTCGGCGCAGTTGTCAGCGTGGGCATTTCAGCCGGGGCCAAGATGGTCACGTACATGCTCCTGCGCTACTTCGTTGACAGTTACTTTGGCGAGTCGAGTCCAACCGTTGGCCTGCCGTTGATCGCCCTGGGGTTTGTAGGACTGGCCCTGATCGAAGGGGGGTTTTCCTTTCTCAGCGGGCGCTGGGCCGCGCAGACCTCCGAAGGGACCACGCGCCGGCTACGGAATTACATTTACGACCATATTCAACACCTGTCGTTCAAGTACCACAGCGGCACTTCTACCGGCGAGCTGATTCAACGTTCCACCTCCGATGTAGATGCCATCCGGCGCTTCTTTGGCGACCAGGCCATTGGCTTTGGGCGCGTGGTGCTGCTGTTCGTCATCAACTTCGGCGCGCTGCTGCGGCTCAACGTCCAACTGGCCCTGGTTTCGGTGGTGGCGATCCCGGTGGTAGTGCTGGCCTCGGCCTTTTTCTTCCGCAAGATCACCAAGGCCTATGAGCAGTTCCAGGAACAGGACGCGGTGCTTTCAACCACCCTGCAAGAAAACCTGAGCGGCGTGCGCGTGGTAAAAGCCTTTGCCCGCCAGCAGTACGAGATTGACAAGTTCGAGAAGGACAACTTCGAGAAGTTCAAGCGCGGCAAGCGCCTGCTGTTAATGCACTCGATGTTCTGGCCGGTTTCAGACGTCATCTGCGGCCTGCAAATCCTGCTCGGCTACTACGTGGGCGCCACAATGGCTATGCGCGGCGAGATCACCGTCGGCACGTTCCTGGCTTACATGGGCCTGATCGTCTGGATCATCTTCCCCATGCGCAACCTGGGCCGCCTGATCGTGCAGATTTCCACCGGCATGGTCTCGTACAACCGGGTGATGGATATTCTGCGCGAAAACCGCGAAGACCTCGACAGCGGCGACGTTCACCCCGCCGGCCCGCCGCGCGGCGAACTGATCTTTCAAAACGTCAGCTTTGAGTACGAGCCGGGCAAAAAGGTGCTGGAGGACATCTCTTTTGAGTGCCAGCCAGGTCAGGTGATCGCTCTGCTCGGCTCTACCGGGTCGGGCAAGACCAGCCTGGTGAACCTGCTTCCGCGCTTCTACGACTACACCAGCGGGCAAATCTTGCTGGATGGGGTGGAGCTGAAGCGCTACCCGCGCCGCTACCTGCGCCGCCATATTGGCATTGTGGAGCAAGAGCCGTTCCTGTTCTCGCGCTCGATCCGTGAGAACATCACCTATGGGGTTGGGCGCGAAGTGCCGCAGGAAGAGGTCGAAGCCGCCGCCAAAGCCGCCGCCATTCACGACGTGATCCAATCCTTCCCGCAGGGCTACCACACCCTGGTGGGCGAAAAAGGCGTGACCCTTTCGGGCGGGCAGAAACAGCGCGTTGCCATTGCCCGCACCCTGCTGAAGAACCCGCGCATCCTGATCCTGGACGATTCGACCTCTTCGGTGGATACCGAGACGGAGGCCGAAATCCGCCAGGCCCTGCAAAACCTGATGAAAGACCGCACCACCTTCATCATCGCCCACCGCATCCAAAGCATCATGATCGCCGACCTCATTTTGGTGATGGACGGCGGGCACATCGTGCAGTGCGGGCGGCATGAGGACCTGTTAGAACAGGATGGCATTTACCGCAAAATCTATAACATTCAAACGCGCATCGAAGAAGAGTTAAACAAGGAGATAGCCAGTGCCGGGTGATTACTTTGAAGAAGAAGAGTTTCAGACCAGGTTCAGCGGCGCGACCTTCCTGCGCATTCTGGGGTTGGCGAAGCCGCATTGGAAGTTCCTGGCAGGGTTCCTGGTCACGATCCTGATCGTGTCTGGGTTAGACTCGCTGTTTACCTTTCTCAGCAAGCGCATCATTGACGAAGGGATTGTGGCGCGCGACCTGAATGCGCTGCTCAACATCCTCGGAACGTATGGGGTGCTTACGCTGGCACAGGCGGGCATGGTGTTCGCCTTTATCTATATGGTTGGCATCCTGGGCGAGAAAATCCGCTATGATCTGCGCCAGCGCATGTTCAACCACTTGCAGTCGCTCTCGCTCTCGTATTACAGCAAGACGCCGGTGGGCTGGATTATGGCGCGCGTTACGTCAGACTCGGACCGCGTAGCCGACCTGGTCACCTGGGGCCTGCTCGACTCGACCTGGGGCATCACCAACATCATCACCTCGATGGCGTTCATGCTGATTATCAACTGGAAGCTGGCCCTGATCGTGCTGGCGGCCCTGCCGGTGCTGTTATACGTGGCCGTCCAGTTCCGCAAGCGCATCCTGACAGAGTTTCGCAACGTGCGCAAGATCAACTCGAAGATCACAGGGGCCTACAACGAGAACATCACCGGGGTGCGCGTGGTGAAGGCGCTGGGACGCCAGGAAGCCAACCTGAACGAGTTCAGCGAGCTGACCGGCGAGATGTACCGGGCCGCTTATCGGGCCGCATGGTTGAGCGCCTTATTCCTGCCTACCGTCCAGATCATCTCGGCGATGGCGCTGGGGGCGGTGGTGTGGTTTGGCGGTCTTCAGGCGCAAATTGGCGGCATGACCATCGGCGGCATTCAGGCGTTTGTGAGCTACATTACGTTTATGATGTGGCCGATTCAGGACCTGGCGCGCATCTTTGCCGAAATGCAGCACGCCATTGCCTCTGCCGAGCGCATCTTCTCACTGCTCGACGCCGTCCCCGACGTGGCCGACCGCCCCGGCGCGCACGACCCCGGCACCATCCGTGGGGATATCGAGTTCGTCCACACTTCCTTCTGGTATGAGGACGACAAGCCGGTGCTGGAAGATTTCAACCTGCACGTGCGGCGCGGCGAGACCATCGCCCTGGTGGGACCAACCGGCGGCGGCAAGTCTACCATCGTCAACCTGCTGTGCCGTTTCTATGAGCCAAAGAAGGGCTCCATCAAAATCGGCGGGCGCGATTACCGCGAGCTGTCGCTCCACGCCATTCAGTCGCGCATTGGGGTGGTACTGCAAACGCCGCACCTGTTTTCTGGCACGGTGCGCGATAACATCCGCTACGGCCGCCTGGATGCAACCGATGAGGAAATCGAGGAAGCCGCCAAACTGGCCGGCGCGCACGACTTTATTATGAAGCTCGAAAAAGGCTACGATCAGCCGGTGGGCGAGGGCGGCAACCTGCTCTCGGTCGGCCAAAAACAGCTCATCAGCCTGACGCGCGCGATTATGGCGCGCCCCGAAATCTTCGTGATGGATGAGGCCACCAGCTCGGTGGATACCCTGACCGAAAGCCTGATCCAGCGCGGGATGGAGACGCTGATGAAATCCTGCACCAGCTTCGTGATCGCCCACCGCCTCTCCACCATCCGGCGGGCCGACCGCATCCTGGTGATCGAGAACGGGCGCATCGCCGAACAGGGGACGCATCAGGAACTGCTGCGCCTGCGCGGCAAGTACTATCACCTCTACACCCGCCAGTTCCGCCACCAGAAGGAAGAAGAGTACGCGTTCTTCCAGGATGAGACTACGACCCAGCCCCAGCCAGCGGACTAAGAGAAAGATCATCCCTTAAAATGCCAGAGCGTCAGGAAGCATTCTTTTCCTGACGCTCTGGCATTTTAAACAGCGAAAGCTTCGAGTACAATAAACAAAAAAGTGGGAGACGAAGCTATGGCAGCGCAACAGGTCGAAGCACTGCGGATGGACCAACGGAAGAACTACCTGATCGATATGGACGGGGTGCTGGTGAGCGGCAGTAGCGTGATCCCCGGCGCGAGCGAGTTTATTGGGCGGCTGCGCCAGCGGGAAGCGAAGTTTTTACTGCTGACCAACAACTCGCGCCACACGCCGCGCGACCTGGCCCACAACCTGCAGCAGATTGGGCTGGACATCTCGGCAGAACATATCTTCACCTCAGCGATGGCAACCGCGCGCTTTTTACAGGCCCAAAAACGCGGTGGAACGGTCTATGTGATCGGCGAAAGTGGGCTGACCTCAGCACTGCACGAGGCCGGCTTCATCCTGACCGAGCGCAACCCCGATTACGTGGTGTTGGGTGAAACTCTCAATTACAACTTCGATACCGTGACGCGGGCCGCGCGGCTGATCCGCGCTGGAGCGCGCTTTATCGCCACCAACCCAGACGCCAACGGACCCACCGAAGCCGGGATCGTGCCAGCCTGCGGGGCTATGGCCGCGCTGATCGAGACGGCCACCGGCGTGCGCCCCTTCTTCGTGGGCAAACCCAACCCCCTGATGATGCGCTCGGCTCTTAATTATTTGGGGGTCCACTCAGAAGACACGGTGATGGTTGGGGACCGCATGGATACCGACATGGTTGCGGGGGTGCAGACCGGTCTGGAGACGATCCTGGTGCTGAGCGGGGTCACGCGGCTGGAAGAAGTGGATCTATACCCCTACGTTCCGACGCATATTGTGCCGTCGGTGGCGCAGATTTACCCCTAAGCGGCCAGGTCGGCGGCGGCGGCGTTCGATTCGACCTGCTCGACGTTTTTACAGCCAGGGATGACGCAGGTAACGGCGGGGTGCTTGAGACACCAGGCCAATGCCCAGGCCGCCATAGGCACGCCCTCTGGAACTTCGGTCTGGCGGATGGCTTCCACCTGGCGCAGTTTTTCCTGGATGTCGGCGTCGTCGCGGCGGGAGCGGATGTCGCTCTCAACGGTGAACCTGGTGCCCGGACGGTACTTGCCGCTGAGTAAGCCGCTGGCCAGGGGGACGCGCGCCAGCACGCCCAGATTTTGGGCCTGGCAGGAAGGCAGTACGGCGGCTTCGGGGACGCGGTCGAGACGATTATAAATGACCTGGATGGCTTCGGCCCCCACGCCAGAGGCGCGCTCGGTCTGATAGAGATTGTCGTTGGGGCTGATGGACAGGCCCAAATGGCGGACTTTGCCCAGACGCACCTGTTCGGCCAGGGCCTGCCACAATTTTTCGTTGTCGAAGACCTCATTTTTCCCGGAATGGAACTGGTACAGGTCTACATAGTCGGTTTGCAGGGCGCGCAGCGAATCTTCTAACTGGCCGATGACCTCTTGCGGGGACCAGTGATCGGTGCGCTCGAAGTTGGCGTGAAATTTATGGCCGAACTTGGTGGCAACAACCCAATTCGACCGATCGCGGCGGATGGCGGCCCCAACCAGGCGCTCGGAGTAGTGATCGCCGTAGCACTCGGCGGTATCAATGAGGTTAATCCCCAGGTCGCGGGCGCGGCCCAGGATGGCATCGGCCTGAGACTGGTCAAACGCCTGGCCCCACTCGCCGCCAAACTGCCACGTCCCAACGCCCACCACAGAAACGCGCAAGCCGGTTTTGCCTAAAATGCGGTATTTCATCCTGATCTCCTGAAATTACCTAAACCTATTTATGACTGTCCCTCGCGGCTTTCCAAGGCAGGTTTACCCGATACAGGCGCGGCGGAGCGGGCCGCGGCGCTTGCCAGTTCTTCGCGCTTGCGGGCGTGCATTTCTAGAACCTGGGCCTGAATTTTCTTCAGGTATTCGCCGTGCAGTGGGTAGGCGGTGAGGATGAGCGCGCCCAAGAGCATGGCAAGGCCGGGAATCAGTCCGGCGATGGCCCGGATACCAAAGAGAGCCGAGGATGGCTGGTCAAGGAAAATCTGGCCGGCGTTCTGTTCGCGGGTGACAAAGCCGGTCGCTTCGAGGATAAAGGGGGAGAGGGCCAGGGCCACCGATTGAGCCGGCTTGGTGATGAGCGCGTTGACGCCGAAGAAGGCCCCTTCGCGGCGCACGCCAGAGCGGACCTCATCTTCATCGGCGACCTGGGCAAAGAGAACGTTGGTAAGGGTCTGCGGCCCAGACAGTCCAAAGCCGGCCAGAGCGATGCACAGGGGAATGAGGGCGGTGGGAACGACTGTAATCAGCACCAGCCCGATCCCGGCCAGCACCAGAAGGGCCTGTTGGGTGCGCACAACGCCCAGCCGGGCGCGGATGACCGTCGTAAGCGGCACGCCGATAAGCAGGGGGATGAACAGGCAGGCCAGCAGAAGCATGGTATTCATCTGCATCACGTAATCGGCCAGGTAGAAGATGGCCCCAACCACCAGCGAGTTCATCAGGATGGACATGAAGTTGGCGGCTACCAGCACCAGGAAAGAACGGCTGGTTAGGGTGTAGCGCAGTGACTGCCACAGGCCGAGAGGTTGATCAACAACGGAAAATTCCAGGCGCTCTTTGACCCGGAAGGTGGTGAGGATGATGAGAGTCATGCATACCAGGCCCACCACCACCATGGCAGACTGCATAGGCCAAAGGCTAGATTCCATGCCGGCTTTGGGACGGAAAAGGTCAGGGATAAGGAAGCCGAGCAGAACGCCCAACAAGCCAAATAGAGAAGAGGAAATTTGCAGGCCGTTGCGCTCTACGTCTGATTCGCTGATTTCGGGCAAAAGGGCCGAGTAAGACAAGCCAATGATGGTATAGGCGGTATCGTAGAGCAGCATGGAAAGGAGCATCCACCAAAAGAGGGCCTGCTCGCCGGCCTTGGGGGGCGCAAACCACACCAGGATGAAGGTAAGGGCCAGGAAGGGCGCGGTAAAACGCATATAAGGGATGCGCCGCCCCCAACGCGAGCGGGTGCTGTCGGTGATATACCCGAAGAGGGGGTCGTTAATGGCGTTCCAGATGGCATAAATGAGCGAAGCCAGGCCAATCCAGCGGGCGGCGAGGCCGAGGTAGTCCTGGTAGAAGATGGGGAGCAGTGCGCCGTAGATGCCAGAAATGAGAGAAGTACCGAGGGCGGCAATACCCCAGGTGACTTTGAAGCCGAGGCTGAGACGGATGGGAGCGGCGGCAGTTGGGGTTTGAGACATGATTTTCCTCCAGACAAAAGCAGTTGATCCACCCGGGCGCGAAAGCGTAAAAGGTTATGGGTTGGCAAGAATGGCATCCAGCGCGGCGAGGGTGGAGGCGGGATCGGGCATGAGGTTTTGGAGGGCACGGTAACCGATGACCTGCACGCCAATGGAGCGGATATGGTCGCGCAGTTCTTCGCTCAGGAAGGTGTAGTAATTGGCAACGCGGCTGGGCCAGTCGGGGGTGATGGCGCGCAGTTCGGGGGTGTCAATCGAGGGGTGGAGGATAAAGTGGGTGATCCCCGGCGGCAGATTGCTAAAGAGGTGTTTGGCAAGTTCAAGCTGATGGTCGGGCTGATCGAGGGGCATCCCAACGAGGTTATCCATGAGGGGCAGGCCGAGTTCTTCGAGCAGGTTCATAAAGAACGCGGCGCGCTGGGCGGCCTCAGGGGGCAGGTGGGCGGCGCGTTCCGCGCCTTCGTTCCAGCGGAAGAGCATGGCCGGCAGTCGCCGGGCAACGGCCAGGCGGACGTAGCCGGGCAGGAAGGCTTCGGCGGCGAGGACGCCCATATGCGTGTCGGCGTGGGTGGGGGCCAGCCCGGCGCGGACGGCGCGCTCCACCTGCGCTTCGATCTCCGCCTGGACGGCCTCAGGACGGCCATACTGGCGGGCCTGGGCGGTACTGCGGTAAAAACAGCCTTCTTCGTCAATCAGGCCAGAGGCAGGGTCACGGGTGGAAAGCGGAGGCCAGCGGTAGGTCTGCCACTCACAGGTGAGGGTAAGGTGAACGCCGAGATCAGCCTGAGGATGCTGGCGGGCGAAGCGGGCGGCTTCGTAGAACCAGGGACAAGGAACCATGACCGCGCCGGAGGAAATGAGACCGAAATCGTAGAGGTCGGCAAACGCCTGAACGCTGGCCTGGCACATGCCGATGTCGTCGGTGTGAATGATGACGAGCCGGTCGGCATCCGAAAAGCCCAATTTGCGAAGGACAGGATTAGGGGGCATGTAAGAATCCCTTTCGTGAGATGTGATGTGAGCATATTATAGACTGGAAATATTGGGGGCTTGACATTTATCTGATTCTCTCTATATTCTTAGAACATCTATACTAATAGTACTAAATCTATCCACTATATCCATTCGGTTGGAAGCGAGAAGACCTCAACAGATCCAACCGAGGGAAAGGATGGGAGGAAAATCGAATGTCAAAGGCTCTGAATCAGACCGCTGAGAACCAACCAGAATGGAAACGAAAAACGGCCCTGTTCCTTACCAGTCAGAGCCTGTCGCTGTTCGGGTCAATGCTGGTACAGTACGCCATCATCTGGCACATTACCCTCACCACGCAGTCGGGGACGGTGCTGATGATCTCCACCCTGGCTGGCTTCTTGCCGCAGATTCTGATTACGCTTTTTGCCGGGGTGTGGGCCGACCGCTACCCCCGCAAGCGGCTGATTATCGGGGCGGACACGCTCACCGCCGCCAGCACGCTGGTGCTGGCCGTTTTCTTTTGGTTCGGCTACCGCGAGCTGTGGCTGATCTACCTGGTCTCTGCCATGCGCTCATTGGGGAGCGGCATTCAATCTCCGGCAGTGAACGCCCTGCTGCCGCAGATCGTCCCTGAAGACCGGCTGATGCGCGTCAACAGCCTTAACAGCACCATCCAGCCCTTTATCTGGCTTCTCTCGCCCATCCTGGCGGGGGCGCTGCTGTCTATGTCGAAGATTGAGGCCCTTTTCTTCATAGACGTGATCACCGCGGCGCTGGCGGTGGGGCTGCTGTTGGCACTGCAAGTGCCGCCGCACCCGCGAGCGCAAGGGGGCCAGCCGACCGGCCATCTGGATGACCTGCGCGCCGGGCTGGCTTACATCGGGCAGAACCGCCCGGTGAAGGCGTTATTTATCTTCTTCGCCTTTACCTTCTTCCTGGTCACGCCGGTGGCGTTCCTCTCGCCGCTGTTGGTGGCGCGCTCGTTTGGCGAAGAGGTCTGGCGGCTGACGGCCAACGAGATTACCTTCTTCGCCGGCTCCATCCTGGGAGGCGCGCTGATGACCTGGTGGGGCGGCTTCTCGAACCGTTTCCGCACCATCGGGCTGGGGTGCATCGTCTGGGCGGCGCTGTTTGCCGGGTTAGGTCTGGCACATGATTGGACCCTGTACCTGGTCCTGATGTTCCTGGCGGGCTTGCCCATGCCGTTCTTCAGCGCTTCTACCGTGACCTTACTGCAAGAACTGGTGAAGCCAGAGATGCACGGGCGCGTGTTCGGCGTGCAAGGACTGATCACCAATACCGTCATGCCGGTTGGGATGCTGGTGTTTGGGCCAGTCGCCGATGTGGTCTCCATTGAAACGCTGTTGGTGCTGTCCAGCGCGCTGATGGCACTGCCCGGCTTATGGATCTTCTTTCACCGCGCGCCGGCGCCAACACAACCAGAGTATGAGCCACAGCCGGGAGATTAATCGCTATATAATAGAAGGGAAATGGATCGCCAGCCTGCTCCGGGTAAGGGAATGAATGAACATCGAGTTCACCGGTAAAATCTGGTTCTGGCGCGGCCCCGCCCCCTGGTACTTTGTTACCGTTCCAGAGACCGAGAGCCTGGATATCCAAACGATATCCGGGTTCGTGACGTATGGCTGGGGGGTGATCCCGGTCAAAGCCCGGATTGGCAAAACCGAATGGAAAACGTCGTTGTTTCCTAAAGACGGCCGCTATCTGGTTCCGGTTCGGGCGAGCGTCCGTAAACTCGAAAACCTTGATTTAGGCGACGAGGTGACGATCTGGCTCGAAATTGGCCGGTAAGGGAGGGAAGGAGATTTTTGATGAGCGAAAACTGGCTTGTAAAGTTGTTCGAGCATAACCATTGGGCCAATCAACGGATCATCCAGGCCTGTCTCGCGCTGAGTGACGAACAGCTCGATGCGCCCCCTACCACCGCTACCCGCGGCACCATCCGCGAGACGCTGTTACACCTGGTTTCTGCCCAACGCAACTACCTGGCACTGCTCACCCGGCCCCTTGAGGAACGCCGGTCGCGGCCTCCCCTCGAATTTTCAGAGCTTGAGGAAGTCGAGCGTGCCAGCGCAGAAGGGTTGATTGCCCTGGTCAAAGACGCGGCGAACCGCTCACTGCCGGCCCATCTGGAGACGAGAGACGGGTATCTGGTGGAGCCGTGGGTGGTGATCGTCCAGATCATCAACCACGCGCACGAACACCGCGAGCAGATCAGCAGTATGCTCAGCGCCCTGGGGCTGACCCCTCCCCGCCTGGACGGCTGGAGCTACGGAGAGGCCGCTAACGCGCTGAAAGCGGCTGAGCGTTAACAGGCTGTTCGGCAGAGCCGATTTCAAAATTCTGCGGCAGGTTCGTTTTCACCATCCGCCCGCATACCGCACGGAATACGGCGCGGCCTGTTGTTCATTCCAGGCATACAGCAGTTCGATAATCTGGCGCAGGTGCAGGAAGTCATGTTCCACCCACGAGGCCAGCACTTCACCTGAACGCAGCGGCCCCCAGGGGGCCTGAAAGGTCACGTCCAGGTCTGGCTGAGCGAATTGGCTCAGCCAGGCAAGTGAAGCCTCGCGCTCGGCCCAAAAGCCCTCCAGGGCCTGCCGACAGCCGGAGACGGTCACCCAATCTTCCGGCTGA
>DAOUAC010000129.1:0-57700 GCA_034434155.1 Anaerolineaceae bacterium | reverse complement strand
GTCAGGATGGCGCAGCCCTGGGGCGAAACCAGGCCCACCACCTGCCGCGCGGGCGTGGACTGGCGGGCCGCCGCGACCATCTCCGCCGGGCCGCTCACCGGCGAGACGCTCGCGCGCTCGCCAAAAAAGTTCTTTAGGGCCGCTGGCAGGTCATTTTTTACGCCAAATACCACGCGGTGGATCGGCTCAAAGATCAGGCCGTCGTCGTGGACGTTTTCAATTTCCACCAGGGCATAGCGGGCCGGGTGATTGGGTCCCACCTGGGATTTTATTTTCTCCCAGATGGCTTTGGCAGTTGCCAGCGAATGGTTGCCGTCGCCAACGGCAAAGAGCAGCACGCCCCGATCGGGGGGAACCTGATATTGGGCGGCAAAATGACGGGGGTCGGCCAGCGCACGCAGCGCGGCGATAACCTGGGCTTCGATTTGCGGATCATCCACCAGATAGCCCCGCAAGTTGCCGCTGCCGAACATCAGCGGGGTGTCGTAAAGCGGGCGCAGTTGGTTTTTGGCGCTCGCCAGCGGCTCGATGACCGTGCGGCGGGGATCGTCAATCAACACCAGGATGTGAGGCAGTTCGAGGGGCGCGCCCTCGCGGATGCGCATGCGCGGGGGCAGGCGCTCTAAGATCGTCCCTTCGGTGGCGCGGATGAGCGATTGTGACTCTTTGCGATAGTCGTACTGCTCCAAATCCAGCGCGAGCATCAATCCCCGGCGGGTACGGCCCATCACCGAGCGTTCTACGTATAACAGCCCCTGGTGCGGCTCCAGCAGACCCTGGTCGAGATAAGCGCGCATGGTCGCCTGAATTTTTTGGACACGCTCCGGCTCATCGGGGGCGCCCAGATAGACCTCTGGCAGAATCAGGTGAAGGGTGGAGGGAGAACTGCCGACAAATTCCTCTACCCGCTGCCAGTATTCGGGCTGAGAGGTGAACTGATCGCAGGCGATCACGGCCCATTTGGTCAGGTCCGTGCCCATTTTAGGCAGTAGAATTTCGCCTACCTGGACGCCGATATCGGGATAGTTGTTCATGCGCTTGACCCCTTGATAGTGGTTTATTCGGTTTATGTTGATTCTTATACCGTATTGTAATACGCTTTAAGGGTGAAAGCGGGTGGCTTTGCCGATACAAAACAAAGCGAGGGGGGCGACCCCTCGCTGGATAGGCAGACGGTTTCAATCGTCCAGTTTAATCCATGATTTCTTCCCAGGCATGACGCACTGCCATCTTAAACCGCTCCCAGGTTCCAGGGTGGCTGGTTTCCCAATCGCTGCGAATGTCTGGCTCGATCTCATCCCAGCGCCGGCCCCGGTAACGCGGGTTGGCGCGCAGGGAATAGCCATACTGATAGGCGGGGACGTATTCCTCGTAGGGGTAACCAGCATCGCGGTAGTAAGTATCATAATGCGTGCGGTAATAACTGCTCTGGGTGCTGAAGTCGGGGTTGTCCACGGCATCCGGCGCAGTATCGGTCATGGCGCCGCCGGTAGTGGCAATCTGCCAGTGAGCGCGCTCGCGTTCCATATCTTCACGGGTCAGGGGGGCGGCATTGGGATCAAAACCGGACCATCCCTGCTCGCGCCACAGGCTGGCACGTTCTTCTAGATTGATGGGATCATAGCGGTTGAGGATATCGGTAATCTGGTTGACGTTGTACTCGTCGGCCTGCACCGTCACTAAAACTCCACCGCGGCGCACGCCCTCGGCGTAATACTGGGCTTCTGATTCTGGCACGCCCAGGCCGATCAGCGCGCCCAACAGTCCGCCCGTCACGCCGCCGGCTACCGCGCCGACGCCCGCGCCGGTAAGGGTAGAAAGCGCCACAGCCAGCGGGCCAGCGGCGATCACCGGGCCAATGCCGGGGATGACCAATGCACCCAGGCCGACGAGCAGGCCTCCGATGCCGCCAATCGCCGCGCCAATGCCTGCGCCCACGCCCGCGCCGGCCCCGGTCTCATCGGCGACCGGAGTGCTTTCGCTGCCGCTGCGGCCAGGGGTGAACTGCCCAAATTCGCCGCGCGCGTTATTGGCGATGATACTGATATTCTCACGTGGAAAGCCACTATCAACCAACTCACGCACCGCGTTGTTGGCCGTTTGAAAGTTTTCGTAAATTGCAACAACTGTTTTTGCCATTGATCCTCCACAGTCTGACTGGTATACAGGGTGCTGATTATCGTTCCATAACCCATCATACCTGCCCGGTGGAGGCTGGCTCAACCCGGAAGCTCCCGCTGTGGAGATAGGATTGTCCCTATGAAGAAGCGGCTTGTTTACCTACATTCCCGCCATAAAGGCCAGGCCCATGCAGCCGGGGCCGACGTGAACGCCGATGACGGGGCTAACCGGGGCGATCAACAGCTCGGCAATGCTGGTGGGGTCAAAGCGTTGGCGGGCGCGTTCGAGCAGCAGGCGGGCCTCTTCGGGCGAACTGGAATAGACGCAGGCGATGCGCACCGGCCTGCGGTCTCCGACGCGCTGTTGGAACAGATCGAGCAGGCGGTCAACCGCCTTGTTCATGGTGCGGACGCGCTCAACGGCTTCGATGCGGCCATTGCGGAGTTCCAACAGAGGCTTGAGGTTTAACACCGTGCCCAAAAAAGCCTGGGCCCCGCCGATGCGCCCGCCCCGGCGCAGGTATTCCAGGGTTTGGACGGCAAACAGGACGCCGGTATGCTCGCGTCCTTTTTCGACCAGCGCCCGGCACTCTGCGAGGGTCGCGCCTCGTTGGGCGGCGCGGGCCGCTTCGAGGACGAGAAAGCCCATGGACATTGAGGTAGTGTTTGAATCAACCAGCTCAATGGGCTTCCCTGGGAAATGTTCTTTGGCCTGGGTGGCCGAGTCCATGGTGCCGGAGAGCTTGGAGGAGATGTGCACGCTGAGGATCTCGTGGCCTTCGTCCAGCAGACGTTGATACAGTTCGATATAGGTAGCGGGGGAGGGCTGTGAGGTGGTGGGGTGAATTTTTGAGCTTTGCAGCCGGGGGTAGAACTCATCTGGTTGGATATCTATGCCGTCACGCAGGGTTTCGTTCCCCCAAATAAGCTGAAGTGGAACCGTATGGATGTTTAATTCCTGGGTTAGTTCAGGGGGAATATAAGCCGTGCTGTCGGTAACCAAGGCCACTTTCGACATGTTAATCCTCCTGGAGTCTTGCCGGTAGTCTGGTGCGACAAGTATAATCAAACAATGATAATAATGTTAACCCTTTTTAGGGAGGAAAGATGCGGCGCATTCCAATGCGGGCGCATTCCAATGCGGGCGCTGTTGTGTGTTTAATGAAGAAGGCCAGGCGCACCCTTGACCTTTGCCCTTTTACCGACTAAAATTCGGGATTGTGTTGACTTCCTGCGCTGGCAGGAAGCGATGATTCTATGTGTGTGGATGCTGCGGGCGAATAAACGGTGTTTGAGAACTTAACCCAACGATTAGATGCGATCTTCCAGGAACTGCGGCGGCGCGGCAAGCTGACGGACCAGGATGTGGATGCCGTTATGCGCGAGGTGCGCATGGCCCTGCTCGAGGCCGACGTGCATTACAGCGTCGTCAAGACGTTCGTGGCGCGCGTGCGCGAGCGGGCGGTGGGCGCGGAAGTATCGAAAGCTCTCAATCCGGCTCAGCAGGTGGTGAAGATCGTCCACGAAGAACTCATCGCCACCCTGGGCGAGCCAGCGCGCCTGAACCTGGCCGGCCCGCGCCCGCGTCTGATTATGCTGGTGGGCTTGCAGGGTTCTGGGAAGACGACTGCCTCCGCCAAGATTGCGCGCATTTTGCGTTCTCAGGGCGAGCGGGTGATGCTCATCGCCGCGGACCCCTACCGCCCGGCGGCCGTGAAACAACTGCAAACCCTGGGCGAAAAGGTCGGCGTGCCGGTTTTTCACGAGCCGGGCGTCAAACCGCCTGACCTGGTGGCCCACGCCGTAGAGCAGGGTCAGAAAGGCGGCTACTCGGTGCTGATCGCCGATACGGCCGGGCGCTCGCAGTTAGACAACGAATTGATGAACGAACTCAAGGCCATCACCAGCAAGGTACAGCCCGCTGAAATCCTGCTGGTGGTAGATGCCATGATCGGCCAGGAAGCCCTGCACGTGGCCGAAGGCTTCCGCGACAACGTCTCGCTGACCGGCCTGATTCTGACTAAGATGGACGGCGACGCGCGCGGCGGCGCGGCCATTTCGATCCGTTCTGTCACCGGCGTGCCGATTAAGTTCCTGGGGACGAATGAGAGCATCGAAGGGTTAGAAATCTACGACCCTGGCCGGCTGGCCTCGCGCATTTTGGGCATGGGCGATATGATCGGCCTGATTGAGCGCGCCGAGGCCGCTTTCGATGAGAAGATGTCACGCGAGCAGGCCCAAAAGATGCTCGCCGGTCAGTTCACCCTGGATGATTTTGCCAAACAGCTTAAACAGGTGCGCAAAATGGGGCCGATTGCGCAAATCTTAGAAATGCTGCCAGGTGGTTTGGGGCAGATGGCTCGCAGTATTTCGCCAGAAGATGCGGAACATCAGTTGAAGATGACCGAAGCCATCATCAACTCGATGACCCCCGGCGAGCGCCGCAACCCCGATATTCTCAACGCCAGCCGCCGCCGGAGGATTGCGCGCGGCTCGGGTACTGAAGTTCAGGATGTCAACCGCCTGATTAAGCAGTTCCGCGAGGCCCAGCGCATGTTTAAAACGATTCAAAAAACCGGTGGGCGCGGTTTGCCCCGCCTGTTTGGATAACCTGCCGCCGGCCGGGGCAGATCACGCGCCCTTCCGCGTCCCTCGCCTGCCCTGCGCTCCAGGCCGGTTGCTCAGTGACCTGCTATGAAGACGAGAGTTTTTGTATTCTAAGGAGAAAGATTTCAATGGTTCGTATTCGTTTACGCCGTACCGGTCTTAAGCACCAGCCCACTTATCGTATTGTCGCCGCGGACAAAGAAAGCCCGCGCGATGGCCGCTTCCTGGAAGTACTTGGCTTCTATAATCCGCGCACTGATCCGCCTACCATCGAGGTCAAAGAGGATCGCCTGTACGACTGGATGAGCAAAGGCGCTCAACCGAGCGAATCGGTCGTCAAACTGCTGAACATCACCGGCGCGCTGGATCGTTTCAACCGCTACAAGGCCGGTGAGCCGGTGGAAACCCTGCTGAGCGAAGCCAAAACCGCGGCGGAAGCGCGCCAGAGCAAGTAACCCTTCCCCGGCGGCGCCGGCGCAAAGCCGGGCAACCCCCCTGGGGTATAAGGAGGAAGTGTGAAAGACCTGATTGAATATATTGCTCGTTCGCTGGTGGATGATCCCAGCCAGGTAAGCGTCGGACAGTCGCGGGGCGGCGGCGGTAAGGTGCGCCTGGAACTGCGGGTTGCCAGAGACGATATGGGCCGGGTCATTGGCAAAAGCGGCCGGGTCGCCAATGCCATGCGCATCTTGCTGCGCGTGGCGGCCGCCCGCGAGGGGAAGCAGGTTTCGCTGGACGTGATCGAGCCGCGATGAGACGGCGACGCCTCAACCCGAACCTTCCATCCTCTGACTCCAACTCAGGCTCGCCCCGCTCGGGCGAGCCTGTTTACTTGGTCGTCGGCAAACTGCGCCGCCCGCACGGCGTAGAAGGCGATATGGTGATGGATGTGCTGACGGACTTCCCTGAGCGTCTGCGGGTGGGCAAAACGGTTTACGTGGGCGAAAACCACGAGCCGCTGCGTATTACCGGCAAGCGCGGGCATGACCGTCAGTTGATTATCCGCTTTGAAGGGTTTGGCACGCCAGAAGAGGCGGGCCGCCTGCGCAACCTGCACGTTTATGTTCAGGCTAGCTCTCTGCCCAAACTTCCTGAGGGCGAATATTACCATCATCAATTGATCGGACTGCAAGCAGTAGATGAAGCCGGGCAGACTTTGGGCATCCTGACCGAGATTTTGGAAACGGGCGCGAACGACGTTTACGTCATCCGCACCCCCGACGCCAAAGAACTGCTGCTGCCAGCGATTGAGGATGTGATTCTCGCGGTGGAACTGGAAAAGGGAGTTGTCCGCGTCCGCCCGCCGGAATATCTCTAGGACCGGGGGCGCATGAAATGAACCCCAAAGCCTATTGGGTTGGGTTTAATCTGGTTAAAGGGATTGGGGCCGTGCGCGTGCGCGGCCTGTTGGAGTATTTTGGCAGTCTGGAAGCGGCCTGGAAAGCCCCCCTCGATGGGCTGCGCGGCGCGGGACTGCCAGCGCGGATTTTAGAGAACCTGCTGCGCGTGCGCAAAGATGTAGATCTGGCGAAAGTGTGGGCCGCCATCGAGCAGCAGGGCGTTGAGGTGTTAACCTGGGAAGATGAACGCTATCCGCGCCGCTTAAAACAGATTGACCAGCCGCCGCCGGTGCTGTATGTGCGCGGCTCGCTGCTGCCCGAAGACGAATGGGCGGTGGCCGTGGTTGGAACCCGGCGCGTGACGGCTTATGGGCGGCAGGTGTCTGAAGAACTGGGGGCTTTCCTGGCGCGCAGCGGCATCACCGTGGTGAGCGGCCTGGCACGCGGGGTAGACCGCCTGGCGCACGAGGCCGCCCTGAAAGCCGGGGGGCGTACCCTGGCCGTGCTGGGCAGCGGGGTAGACCGCATCTACCCGCCGGAGCATGTCCAACTGGCCGAGCGCATCCGCGTGCAGGGGGCGCTTCTCAGCGATTACCCCCTGGGAACCCCGCCCGACAGCGCTAATTTTCCTCCGCGTAATCGCATCATCGCGGGCCTATCGCTGGCGACGGTGGTGGTCGAAGCTGGCGAAACCAGCGGCGCGTTGATTACCTCGACCTTCGCCGCTGAGCAGGGCCGCGACGTTTTCGCCGTCCCCGGCGGCATCTACGCGCCGCAGAGCAAGGGAACCAACCGGTTGATTTTGCAGGGCGCGCAGCCGCTTTTGAACTTCGAGCAAATCTTGCAGGAACTTCAGTTAGGCAAAGTCCCGGCGCAGCGCGAGGCGCGTTCGCTGCTGCCAGCGGATGATGTTGAGGCGCGGCTTCTGGCGATCCTGGAGGATGAACCCCAACACGTTGATGCCATTTGTATAGCGGCAGGCTTGCCAATTGAACAGGTTTCGGCTACACTGACGATCATGGAATTAAAAGGGATGGTGCGCCAGTCCTCTGGCATGAATTTTTCCATCATACGGGAAGAACCAACGGAATACCGGGCAAATTCGACATGACTGAAAATTACTATGCTTTTATCATGGCCGGCGGCGGTGGAACGAGGCTGTGGCCGGTTTCGCGCCAGTCGCGCCCCAAGCAAATGGTTCGGCTGGGCGGCAACCGCACGCTCTTTCAACTGGCCGTAGACCGCATCGCGGCGCTGTTCCCACCTGAGCGCACCTTTGTGGTCACGGTGGCCGACCAGGCCGAGGAATTGAAAAAGCAGTGTCCGGGCATTCCGGCGGAAAATTTCTTGATTGAACCCATGCCGCGCGGGACGGCTTCGGTGGTGGGGCTGGCGGCGGCGGCGTTGTACCGGCGCGATCCTCAGGCGGTGATGACCGTTTTGGCCGCCGACCATCTGATTGCGAATGTCAGCTACTTCCACGAATTGCTGACTCACGCCTATCTTCTGGCCCGCGATGGCTATCTGGTGACGCTGGGCATCCGCCCGACGTTTCCGGCCACCGGGTACGGGTATATCCAGCGCGGCGAGCCCCTGGCGGACTATGGCTTTACGGCGTTTCACGTTTCGCGTTTTAAAGAGAAGCCCGATGAAGCCACCGCCCGCAAGTTTATCGAGCGCGGCGATCACGACTGGAACTCTGGCATGTTTGTCTGGCGGGTAGACCGCATTTGGGAAGAGTTTCAGAAGCTGATGCCAGAGCTGGCGGAGAAATTGGAACGGATTGGCAGCGCCTGGGGCGACAGCCAACCGTATGAGGTGATCCAGGCCGAGTGGCCTTCGATTAAAACCGAGACCATTGATTACGGGATTATGGAGCGCGCCGAGCGCGTGGCCGTACTACCGGCGGCGGACCTGGGTTGGAATGATGTGGGTAGTTGGGAATCGATTTTTGAAGTATTTGAGGCCGATGAACAGGGGAACGTGGCTCTGGACGCCAATCACCTGGGGCTGGATACGACCCATTCGCTGATTGTGGCAGATGACACGGACCGTCTGATCGTCACCCTGGGGGTGAGCGATCTGATCGTTGTTGACACCCCCGACGCACTGTTGGTTTGTTCGCGTCACAGCGCACAGCGCGTCCGCGAGGTCGTGAACCTTCTGAAGCAAAAGAAGGAGACCCAATATCTGTAGGATGGTTAGGTTGATTCCCACAAGCCTTTTCGGAGGGTAGGTTGGAAGCTTATTGTGTGAAGTGTAAAACCAAACGAGAAATTCAAAATCCGCAGGCCGAGTTCAACGCCGCCGGCGCCCCGGTGACGCGCGGAACCTGCGGCGTGTGCGGAACCGGACTGTACCGGATGGGGCGCACCGAGGCCCATGAGGGACTTCAGCCGGCGAAGAAAAAGAAAGAACCGCCAGAACGCAAGGGCAAGCTGGTGATCGTCGAATCGCCGGCCAAAGCCAAGACGGTTGGCCGCTATTTGGGCAAAGGCTACACGGTGAAGGCTTCGGTTGGGCATGTGCGCGACCTGCTGCGCTCGGAGCTTTCGGTGGATGTGGAGAATGATTTCAAGCCCAAATATCGGGTTCCCAATGAGAAGCGCCCGCTGGTTAAAGAACTGAAAGAACTGGCGAGGCAGGCCGAAGAAGTTTACCTGGCGACTGACCCCGACCGTGAGGGCGAAGCGATTGCCTGGCATTTGCTCGAATCGGCGGAGATTGAGCCGGAACTTGCCCGGCGGGTGGTGTTCCATGAGATCACACAGCCGGCCATCACCGAGGCTTTCGCGCACCCGCGCAGTATCAATATGGACCTGGTGGATGCCCAACAGGCCCGCCGGGTGCTGGATCGGTTGGTGGGTTACAGCCTCAGCCCGCTGTTGTGGGAGAAAGTGCGCAGCCGGTTATCGGCGGGGCGGGTGCAGTCGGTGGCGCTGCGGCTGGTGGTAGAGCGCGAGCGCGAGATCGAAGCGTTTGTGCCGGTGGAATACTGGACCATCGAGGCTGAGCTAAAGCCGGAGGGTGGAGAAGCGGCTTTTCGGGCCAAACTGGCACGCGTAGATGACCAGGAGCCGCAACTGCCCAATCAGGAAGTGGTGAATGAGCTGTTGGCGGATCTGGAAAAGGCCGTATATCGGGTGGCCCGCATCCGGCGGAGTGAGCGCCGCCGCAAACCGGCTGCACCGTTTATCACCAGCACGCTTCAGCAAGAAGCCTCGCGCCGGTTAGGGTATACGGCCCGCCGGACGATGGCCCTGGCACAGCAGTTGTATGAAGGCCTGGAGATCGGTGAAAACGGCAGTACCGGCCTGATCACCTATATGCGCACCGATTCGACTAACGTGGCCGAAGTGGCCCAGCAAGAGGTGCGCCAGTATATCAGCGCGACCTACGGCAGTGATTTTCTGCCGCCTACGCCCCCGCAATACCGCACCCGCGCGGCCAAGGCGCAAGAGGCCCACGAGGCGATCCGCCCTACATCGGTACTGCGCCTGCCCGAAAAGGTGAAACCTTACCTCAGCAGTGACCAGTTTAAGCTCTACCAGCTCATCTGGCAGCGGTTTGTGGCTTCACAGATGGAAGCGGCAGTGTTTGACACGCTGACGGTCGAAGTGACCACCGAAGAAACCAGGCGGCGTTATCTGCTGCGCGCTTCTGGCTCCACCCTGCGTTTTCCTGGGTTTTTGATTGTTTATGAAGAGGCGCGCGACGAGGACGCGGCTTCGGAGGACAGCGACAATGTGCGCATCCCGGCCAACCTCGAAGAAGGCCAGCGCCAGGACCTAGTGCGTCTGATCCCCGAACAGCACCTCACCCAGCCGCCGCCGCGCTTCACCGAGGCTTCGCTGGTGCAAACTCTCGAAGAGTTTGGCATTGGCCGGCCTTCCACTTATGCGCCGATCCTTTCGACCATCCAGGAACGCGGGTACGTGGTGCGCGAGAATAAGCGTCTGATCCCTACCGAAACGGGGATGCTGGTCAACGATTTGCTGGTGGAACACTTCCCCGAAATCGTGGATATGAGCTTTACCGCCAACATGGAGAAAGACCTGGACGAAGTAGCCGGCGGCGACCGCGAATGGGTAGAAGTGGTGCGCGGCTTTTATTCCTCGTTTGCGCCGCAAGTTGAGCGTGCCAGGGCCGAAATGCCTGCTACCAAAGCGGAGTTGGAAAAGATCGGGCGAGCCTGTCCTAACTGCGGCCACGATCTGGTGATCCGCTGGGGGCGCTTTGGCAAGTTTATCTCGTGCAGTAACTTCCCCGAATGCCGCTATACCGAACCCTGGTTAGAAAAGATCGGTGTGAAATGCCCGGAATGCGGCAACGAACTGGTGGAGCGTAAAACCCGCAAGGGGCGCATCTTTTACGGCTGTTCGACTTATCCCAACTGCCAGTTCACCTCGTGGAAGCGTCCGATTGCCACTCCCTGCCCCAAATGCGGCGGCCTGCTGGTGATCGCCAACAAGCGCGAGGCGCAGTGTCTGAACTGCCAGGAGATGTTCTTGCAAGAACAGGTGATGGAGGGTGAGGCGGGCGGCCTGGAACATCAGCCCGCCGGCGGGAGAGACGAGCAAAACCGCCCCGATTGACGACCCTGGCACAGAAATTGCATCCTGTTCCAAAGAACTGGCCGGGGTGCGGCTCTGTTTTTCAATCCAGTCCAACGGGGAGCCGGCTCATCCAATGGATTGGAAGAAACAACCCGATCTGAGTTGCATCCTTTGGGAGTTTGTTCTAAAATAGATTAAAATTTCCTAAAAGTTTTTGGAAGCTGGCCCATTCGCAGCATAGTCAACGACAATCAGGAGCAAGGATATGGATAAGTATCTAGGGCAAATCAGCAGGCAGATGTGGATCGCCGGAGGCGTCGGCGTGGTTGTGGGCCTGATCATCGGCCTGCTAATCGGCTATGTGTTTTGGCCTGTCGAGTACACGGATGCGGCCGCAAGGCATCTGCGGGTAGACCTGCAGCAGGATTACCTGGCCTTAACTATCCAGAACTATACGCGCACCCAAAACCCGGCCCTGGCCCAAAAGGGCTGGGCAGAGTTGGGTGAGAAAGGCCCAGAGGTGCTGGCGGCGGTGCAGGCCAATGCTGCGGCTTATGGGCTGAGCCAGGAAGAAATTGCCGCGTTTAGCGGTTTGGTGGGGGCCGTCCCCGGCGCGACGCCCACGCCCGAAGCCCCAGCCCGCGGGCCTTCGCTGTTGGTGGTGGGGGTCGTCTGCCTGGTGGCCCTGGCGCTGTTGGGGGCGCTGTTATATCTGTTGTTGTTCCGCAACCGCCAGCCGGCCCTGGCGCGCAGCGCTAAAGTCGGCGGCGCGGCGGTGGCTCCGCAAGCCGCACCGACCTACCCCGAAGGCCAGGAACCCCCCATTGCCCAATACCTCACCACTTATACCATCGGCAACGATTTGTACGATGATTCGTTCAGCATCGATTCGCCCACTGGTGAATTTTTGGGCGAGTGCGGCGTGGGCATTTCAGAGACCATCGGCGTGGGCGACCCCAAGAAGGTGACGGCCTTTGAGGTCTGGCTGTTCGATAAGAACGATATTCAAACGGTCACGAAGGTGTTAATGAGCGCGCACGCCTTCAACGACCAGGCGATCTCGCAGCGGCTGGCCTTGAAGGGTGAGCCGGTGCTGGCGGAACCCGGCAAGCGCATGGTGTTAGAGACCGCCACGTTACAGCTCGAAGCCCGCGTGGTGAATATGAGTTATGGGCAGGGCGCGCTGCCGCCCAACAGCTTCTTCGAGCAGATGACGCTGGAACTGGCTATCTGGCCGAAAGCGGCGCCACCGCCACAGGCATGAAGTTTTCCAACCGGCAAAAAAATGCGGGGCCTATCACAGCTCCGCATTTTTTGATCCGTTAACAGGTTGTTTTTACTCGATCTTCAAGATTTTGAAGCGGATTGTACCGTTAGGCGTTTCCGCCGTCACCACGTCGCCCACCTGATGCCCCAACAGGGCTTTGCCGATGGGCGATTCGTGCGAGATGCGCGAATTGCCAGGGTCCGCTTCTTTCGGGCCGACAATGTGATAGGTTTCCGGATCGAAATCCTCTTCCTGGATCGTCACGTGCGAGCCGATGTCCACGGTTCCTCTGACGCGCTGTATGTCGTCAATGATCTGAACATTGCTCAAGATTTCCGAGAGCTCTAAAATGCGGCCTTCCAGGAATCCCTGTTCTTCTTTGGCGGCAATATAGTCGGCGTTTTCCGAAAGGTCGCCCATCTGAATGGCCGCGCGCAGCCGCTGAGAAAGCTGCTCGCGGGCCGGCCCTTTCAGATATTCCAGCTCGGCTCTTAGTTTTTCGGCGCCTTCGGCGGTCAGGTAATGTACTTCGCTCATCACAACACCATCCTTATGACTCGTATTTCAAAAAACTGAGTGCGAAAGAACGATTTGGGTGGTACTGCCCCAAATCGTTCCTTGGTATGAGGCAAGATCTATTCAGGGAAGCCGGGTTGGGTCAAACAGCTTGACGTGTTCTTCGACTGCGAACCGATCAGTCATGCCGGCAATGTAATCACAGACCGTACGTTCCAGTCCCTGCTCGGGTACCAGGGCCTGCACGTGCCGGGGCAGGATGGCCGGCTCGGAACAGTAAGCATTGAACAGATCGGTCAGAATGCGTTCCGCTTTGACGGCCATGCGCATGACGCGATGGTGGCGGTAGAGGTTATTGAACAGAAAATCCTTCAATTCGCGGTTGCGGCGGCGCATATCTTCACTAAATCCCACTACATTATAAGGCAGACGCTGCAACTCGTCTACTGATCGCACGCCACTTTCGCGCAGGCGCTGACCGGTGCTTTGCACCAGGTCGTTTACCTCAATGCCGATCAGGCGGCGCACCAGGCGGTGGCGGGTCATGTCGTCCAGTTCGCCCCCTTCCCAGCCGATGGACTGCCTCAGGATTTCCCACAGGGCAATGCCCTCTAACATGGGAGCGGTAATCATGCCGGAACGCAGGCCGTCATCGAGGTCGTGGGCGGTATAGGTGAGTTCGTCGGCCAGGTTCGAGATCTGCGCTTCAATGTGGCCGCGCAGTTCGGGGTTAAAGTCTCGCGCATCGGCAACATCGTACTCCGTTTCGTGCTTGACAATGCCTTCCAGCACTTCCCAGGAGAGGTTGAGGCCGGGGAATTCTGGATAGCGGCGCTCCATTTGGGTGACGATGCGGAAAGACTGTTTGTTATGGTCAAACCCGCCGTGATCGCGCATCAGGCGCGAGAGGCCCATCTCACCGGAGTGCCCGAAGGGTGGGTGGCCGAGGTCATGGGCCAGGCAGATGGCTTCGGTGAGGGTCTCGTTGGCTCCCAGGGCCAGGGCCACAGAGCGGCCAATTTGGGCGACTTCGAGGGTGTGCGTCAGGCGGGTGCGGTAATAATCACCTTCGTAATTGATAAAGACCTGGGTCTTATATTCCAGGCGGCGGAAGGCGGTGGTGTGCAAAATGCGGTCACGGTCGCGTTGAAAGCGGGTGCGGTACTCCGGCTCATCTTCCGGGTACAGCCGCCCCCGTGAATTTTTACTGCGGATGCCATACGGGGCCAGTGAGAGGTTTTCGATTTCTTCAAGTTTTTCGCGCGTGAAGATCATGTTATTCTCTCCGAGTGCGATGGTTGGCGATTCCCCCAAGGATTGCCGGTCAGGCTGGGTTAATCTTACCCGATTTTGTGGAAGATTCAACTTTTAACCGCAAAGCGAGAGAGCCTTGCCGTTCTGTCATACGGTTTCCTTTTTTTTATTCAGGCCGTCAAGGTCGTTCCGGCGGCCTCGCCTAGCAGCACGCGGGTGAGCAGGCCGGGTTCAAGTCCGGTGAAGATTTGAACGGTTAGGCCAGGGATGGCGGCGGAGAGGGCCAGCATGGCGAGGACTTTTTCGCGCATGCCGCCGGTTACATCCACGCTGGCCGAGCCGCCCAGGTGCACATCATGGCCGGAGAGGGTCTCTGGCGTGAGGGTGGGGATCAGATGGCGGCACGTGGGGAAGTCAGCCCACACGCCCGGTTCCAGGCCAGCCAGCAGAATGCGCCGGGGGCGGAGCCGGTGAGCCAGGTAGAGGAAGGCTTCTTCGGTGGAGAGGATGGTTCCGCCGCGCGCTTTGTCGAAGATCACGTCGCCGTTGACGACGGGGATAAGCCCAGCGTGCAGGGCGGCGCGCAGGGGAGCGATATCCCAGCGCAGGGGCTGGCCGTCTTGGGCGAGGACGGCGGCGGAGGGTGGAAAAGCGATCACCGGCAGGCCGGCGCGGGCGCAGGCATCAATCACAATCTGGTTTAGGGCGCGGGCCTCGCGCCAGACCTCGGCAAATCCCAGCCATTCCTGCGGCGAATGGACGCCCTGACGGGTTCCGTGCCTGCGGGCGGCAGTATGCCCAAAGGAACCGGAGCCGTGGCCTAAGAGCAGGGACAGGCCGGGTTGGGCGGCGCGGGCGGCGGCGATTTCATCTGCCAGGCGCTCGATGATGGCGAGGCGCGGGGTGGAAGGGCTGTCTTTATCGGTGATGAGCGACCCGCCCAATTTAAGGAACAATAAACCGGGGCCAGGCATTTAGCGGCTCTCCGCGACGGTGGTGCGGATGGTATGGACGGCCCCGGCGGCGCGCAGGGCGGCTTCTACCGCTCCGGCGCGGTCTGGTTCGACCAGGGCGATCATATTGCCGCCGCGCCCGCCGCCGCTGAGCTTGGCCCCCAGCGCGCCGGCAGTGGTGGCGGCGGTGACCAGGCGGTCGAGCTCAGGGCAAGAAACGGTCAGTTCTTGCAGCAGGGCGTGGTTACGGTTCATCAGCGGGCCGAGCTGTGTCACCTGACCGGTCTCGATGGCCTGGCGAGCCTGGGCCGCCACCTGGGCAATGGCATCAAAGAGGCGGTCGAAAGCGGGCGGGTTGGCCTCGCGGCGCAGGCGCACGTCGCTGACGACGGCGGCAGTGGGGCTGGCGATGCCGGTGTGGGCGATGACGAGAGAAAAGGGGACGGGGACGGCAAGGAACTGGAAAGGCTGGCCTTTGACGAAGCAGATGGGCCTCGCGTAGGCAATAACGGTGTTGTCGATGCCCGATGGCGCGCCGTGAAATTTCCGGTCGGCCTGGTAGGCGATCTCAGATACCTGTTCATCGCTCAGCCGCCGCCCCAAAAATGCGGCCAGCGCTCGCGCCATCGCCGCCGCCACTGCCGCGCCAGACCCCAACCCGGCAGCTACCGGAATGGTGGAGCTGATTTGAATGCGCACTGCCGGCAGGCGCGCTACTCCCGTGGCCTCCAGCACGCCCTGGACGACGGCTTGAAAGGCATGGTCGGCGGGCAGGGCGTTGAGGGGGCCATCGAGCCGCGTTTCGCGCGAGGTAAGCCATACCTGGCCCTGCGGCGCGGCAGGGTTGGCGCTTACCGTTACGCGGGCCTGTACCTGCGTGACGGGGACGGCGATGGCCGGTCGCCCATAGACGACAGCGTGTTCGCCAAATAAGATAATCTTTCCGGGGGCAGAGGCGGCAAATGCGGGCATGAGCGGTTTCTAGGGCAGCATATCGGGGAAAAAGCGGGGCAGCAGGTAGAAGATAATCAGGACGGAGAGCATCCACAGCGCAATGGTGATCTGCAACGGCCGGTCGGTCAGGAGCAGTTCTTCGGGCGCGCCGCCTTCCTGCTGGACGTGGATGAGATAGAGATAACGAAAGACCCCATACAGCACAAATGGGATCGTCAGCATCATGCTGTGATTGACGGGCAGGTTGGGCGCGGAAAAGGTGTAGAGGCTGTAGGCCAGCACGGTGCTGCTGGAGACCACCGTAATCAGGTGATCGAGAAGCGGCAGGCTGTAGCCATCTAACACGCGCCGGGTGCTGTTAGCGTCCCCTTGCAGCAGAGTCAGCTCGGCGCGGCGCTTGCCAAACCCGATGTACAGCGCCCCTAGGGTCATCACCACGTACAGCCAGGGCGAGAAGCGCTCTACGTTAATAATTGCCACGCCGCCGCTGACGCGCAAAACGAAGAACAGGGCGATCAACAGCACATCCACCAGGGTGACGTGCTTGAGCCACAAAGAGTACAACAGGTTCGTGAGCAGATACGTCAGCGCGATCACGAAAAACCAGGGCGCGAGCAGGTAAGCGGCCGGCAGTGCGATCACGATCATGGCAAGCGCCGCGCCAACGGCCAGCGGGATCGGCAACTGCCCGGATGGGATGGGCCGGAAGCGTTTGGTGGGGTGCTTGCGGTCTGCCTCGATATCCATGATGTCGTTGACGATATAAATACTGCTGGAGAGCAGGCAGAACAGGAATACTCCGGCCAACGAGCGCAGTAATGGCTCTGGGTTCGACAGGCTGAGCTGCCTGTCAAACACCACTGCTGCTAACAGGAAAGCGTTTTTGGGCCACTGGCGGATGCGTAAAGTTTTGATGAAGGCTCTGAACATGCAAGCTATGATAGCATAACTTCGCCATTAAGTGGGTTCGTGCGTTAAAATGGTCTTGTGATGCGAAAAACTCGTCTGGATGTACTGTTAACCGAGCGGGGGCTGGCAGAAAGCCGCAGTCAGGCCCAAAAGTTGGTGATGGCCGGTCAGGTGCGCGTGGATGGGCAGGTAGTCTTAAAACCGGCTACGGCCTTTCCTAAAGAAGTGGAGATTGTCGTAGAGCGGGGGCCGCGCTACGTCTCACGGGGCGGGGAGAAGTTAGAGGCCGCCCTGATGGCCTTTCATCTCGACCGGTTGGATGGCCGGGTGTGCGTGGATGTGGGCGCATCAACCGGAGGCTTTACCGACTGTCTGTTACAGCACGGGGCCGCGAAGGTCTACGCGGTGGATGTGGGTTATGGGGTGCTGCATTGGAAACTACGCAATGATCCGCGCGTGGTGGTGATGGAGCGCACCAACGCCCGCTATGTCGAGGGCTTTGGAGAAGTTATCTCGCTGGTCACGATTGACGCTTCTTTCATCTCGCTCAAAATCCTGCTGCCGGTGGTGCGCCAATGGCTGGTAGAGGGGGGGGAAGTGGTGGCGCTCATCAAACCGCAGTTCGAGGCCGGGCGCAGTGAGGTCAGCCGGGGCGATGGGGTGATTCAGGATGCGCAGATTCACCGCCGCGTGCTGGAAGAAACCTTGGCGTTTGCGCAGGGGCGGGGTTTCACGGTGCGCGGGCTGATCCGCTCGCCGCTGAAGGGGCCAAAGGGCAACGTGGAATTCTTGGCGGATTTAATCTACCCGGCTTCGGGCGAGGAACTGGCCGATACCGGCGGCCTGATAGAGAAGGCGTTACAGCCCGGCTCTAAACCTGTGGATGAGGAAGCTCTGTAGACGGGTGCATTCCCCGCTTTAAGCGGCGAGTCTTATATAGTAGAGCGTCATTCTCATCTGAGGGGATTTAAGTTATACTTCACCCGCTTATGAAAGAGTATATTCGCAACTTCTGTATCATTGCCCATGTAGACCACGGCAAGTCAACGCTGGCCGACCGGATGCTGCAAATGACCGGGACGATCTCGGACCGCGAGATGACCGAGCAGGTGTTAGACAGCATGGACCTGGAGCGCGAAAAGGGCGTGACGATTAAGGCTTCGGCGGTGCGCATGGCCTATCAGGCCGCTGATGGGCAAACCTACGAGCTGAACCTGATTGACACTCCCGGACACGTGGATTTCAACTATGAAGTCAGCCGCGCGCTGATGGCCTGCGAAGGGGCCCTGTTGGTGGTGGACGCCACCCAGGGCATGGAAGCTCAGACGCTGGCGAACCTCTACCTGGCGCTGGAAGCCGGCCTGACGATCATCCCCGTGATTAACAAGATTGACCTGGCTTCCGCGCGCCCAGACGAAGTGGCCCAAGAGTTGAACAACCTGCTGGGTTTCACGGATGAAGAGATTTTGCGCATTTCGGCCAAAGAAGGGCGCAACGTGGATCAGGTCTTAGAAGCGGTGGTGCGGCGCATTCCGCCGCCGGTCGGGGATGACGATGCCCCCCTGCGCGCCCTGATCTTCGACTCGCATTATGACGCATATAAGGGCGTGGTCGCTTACGTGCGTGTGTTTGAAGGCTGTATCCGGGCCAATGATAATTTGAGGATGATGGCAACCGGCGTGGACGTGCGCCCGGTGGAAATCGGCTACTTTGACCCGGCCATGCACCCGCTCGATCGGCTTAACGCCGGGGATGTAGGGTACGTGGCAACCGGGCTGAAGACGGTGCGCGAGTGCCGCGTGGGCGATACCATCACCAGCGCGCTGCGGCCCGCGCCAGAGCCGCTGCCCGGCTACCAGAAAGCCAAGCCCATGGTCTTCGCTGGCATTTACCCGGTGGAAGGCGAAGATTACGCTGCTCTGCGCGACGCTCTGGAAAAGCTCCAACTGAACGATGCTTCGCTCCAGTTCGAACCGGAGACCTCACAGGCGCTGAACTTCGGTTTTCGCTGCGGGTTTTTGGGGTTGTTCCACATGGAGATCATCCAGGAACGCCTGGAGCGCGAATATGACCTGGATATTGTCGTCACCGCGCCATCGGTGGAGTATGAGGTGGTTACGCTGAGCGGAGAAACCCTGCGCATCGATTCGCCGGCGCAGTTGCCTGATGAGAGCATTATCCAGGAAATCCGCGAGCCGTGGATGAAGCTGGAGATCTTCACCCCCACCGATTATTACGGCGCGATGATGGAACTGGCGACCAAGCGGCGCGCGGTTTTTGTGGGGCAGGAGTACCCGGCGCCGGGGCGGGTGCAGTTGAATTTTGAAATTCCGCTGTCGGAATTGATCGTTGATTTCTTTGATGAGATGAAGTCGCGCTCGCGCGGCTACGCCTCGATGGATTATCAGTTTTTAGAATACCGCCCCGGCAACCTGACCAAATTGGAAGTGTTGGTCAACGGCGAGCCGGTGGACGCGCTGGCGGCTATTGTTCACCGCGAGGATGCTTATCACAAGGGGCAGGCGCTCGTATCGAAGCTGAAAGAGATCATCCCGCGCCAGCAGTTTGACGTGCCGATTCAGGCTTCGGCCAGTGGGCGGATCATCTCGCGGGCCAACATCAAGGCCATGCGCAAAGACGTGCTGGCAAAGTGCTATGGTGGCGATATTACCCGCAAGAAAAAACTGCTTGAAAAGCAAAAACGGGGCAAGCGCCGCATGAAAATGGTGGGAATGGTGGAGATTCCCCAAGAGGCTTTCTTTGCGGTGCTGCGCCTGGAGGAGGAATGAGGGCAGGGTCGCCTGGTGCGGCCGGCCGCTTGAAGGCGCGCTCGGTGTTGGGCTGGCTGCCGGGGGTAGCGCTGACTGTTGCGGCGCTGGCGTTTCTGGCCTATGCCGTGGATTGGCGCGAATTTCTGCGGGTGATCGCGGCGTTCCCGGTTGGGGCGCTGGCGACGGCGACGGCCCTCTACCTGGTTTCGATGGTGGCCCGCGCTCTGTGCTGGCATACCCTCTTACAGCGCCGGGCAGGCATTCTCACAACCATTGTGGTGATGAACGAGGGGTACTTCCTGAACAACATCCTGCCGGCGCGCGTGGGTGAGTTGGGCCGGGCTTTTCTGATGGGGCGGCGCAGCGGGCTGGGAACGTTTTGGGTGCTTTCGACGATTGTGGTGGAACGCGCCTACGATGTGGCATTTGCCGCCGCACTGCTTTTGCTGACCCTGCCTCTGGTGTTGAAGATGGAGCAGGCTCGCCCGCTGGCGTCTCTTTTGCTGGCGGCCATTGTGGCGGGGCTGTTGGTGGTTTACCTGGCCGCCCGCAACCGCGCCTGGCTGGAAGGGCGGCTGGAACGGTGGGCCGGGCGGCGGGCCTTTTTACAGCGCTGGGTACTGCCGCGCGTTAAATCGCTGTTGGATGGTTTTGCGGTGCTGGCGCGCCCCGAGTTCTTCTTCCTCAGCCTGCTGTGGATGGCGAGTACCTGGGGGCTGGCAATGCTGCGCGATTGGCTGGTGCTGTATACCCTCATGCCAGCAACGCCCTTCTGGTGGGCGGTGCTGGCAATCAGCGCGGCTAACCTGGGCGGGGCACTGCCTTCTACGATGGCCTCGATTGGCGTGTTTGAAGGAGCGGCAGTAGCGGCGCTCTCGCTGGTGGGGTTTCCAGCAGAGATGGCCCTGGCATATGCCTTGATTGTGCATATTACGCACTTGATTTCTTCGAGTCTGATAGGAGCATACGGCATGTCTCAGGAGGGGAAGAGCCTGGCGGAGCTGGTGGCTGAACTGCGCTCTGCCAAAAGCGCCTGACGCCGTTTCGGAAGATGCATATTCTAATCGGATTAACATATTATCGCCCGCATTATTCCGGGCTGACCATTTATACCGAGCGATTGGCCCGCGCACTGGTGAAAAGGGGCCATCAGGTGACGATTTTGACCTCGCGCTTTCACCGCGATTTGCCGGAGCGTGAGGTACAGCACGGGGTGCGGATCATCCGCCCGGCAGTGCTGTTCCACTTGAGCAAGGGCGTGATTATGCCGCAAATGCCTCTGTGGGCCTGGAAGCTGATTCGCGAAGCCGATGTGGTCAACCTCCATTTACCGCAGATGGACGCCGCCTATCTGGCGTGGATGGCGCGGCTGATGGGCAAGCCGGTCGTCACCACTTACCACTGCGACCTGATTTTGCCCAAAGGCTTGATCCATTGGATCGCCAACCAGGGGTCGCACCTTGCCAGCCATATCACGGTAAAGGGGTCAGACGTGGTGGTGCATAACACCCGTGATTACGCCGAACATTCGCCCTTTTTGCGCCGCTACCTGAATAAGCTGCGGGTAGCGCCGACCCCGGTGGAGTTGGCCCCGGTAACTGATGCAGAGATCGAAGAATTCCGGCGGCGCTACCGGGTGGAGCCGGGCCAGCGCATTATCGGCATGGTGGCGCGTCTGGCGACTGAAAAAGGCGTGGAATACCTGATCGAAGCCTTGCCAATCATCCTCAAAAGACATCCCACTGCGCGGGTTTTGATGGTGGGGCAGTATCAGAACGTGTTGGGCGAAGAACAATATGCCCGCAAGCTCGCGCCGCTGATTGAACAGCTCGATGACCACTGGACTTTCCTCGGTGTAATTTCGCCGGTGGAACTGGCGGCCTTTTTCCGCGTTTGCGAAGTCACCGTGCTGCCCAGTCTGAACGCTACCGAGTCGTTTGGGATCGTCCAGGTGGAGGCGATGAGCTGCGGCACGCCCGCCGTAGCTTCGGACCTGCCTGGCGTGCGCTGTGCTGTGCGCGAAACCGGCATGGGGCGGATTGTGCCGCCGCGCGATGCGCAGGCGCTGGCCGAGGCGATTAGTGAGGTGCTGGATGCACCGCGTAAGTACGCCGGCGACGCCGCCGAAGTGCGCCGGCGCTATGCTGCTGACACGGTGGCCCGCCAGTATGAGGAACTTTTTAAGGAGTTATTAGCCAAACGATGAGCATGGAAGCCTCTGAAGAGATTTTGTGGCGGCATCTGCTGGACCTGCCCTATTTTCGGGCGATGGTACGGGCGGTGGAGGACAAGTTTTACCAGGGCCTGGACCTGCCCGGCCCGGTCTTGGATTTGGGCTGCGGTGACGGCCATTTTGCTTCGGTAGCATTTGAGCGCCCGCTCGACGTGGGCCTGGACCCCTGGTGGGGACCGCTGCTGGAAGCGAAGTCGCGCGGGGCTTACTGCACGTATGTCTGCTCGGATGGGGCGCGCGTCCCATTTGAGGACGGCTATTTTGCCAGCGTCGTCAGCAATTCGGTGCTGGAGCATATCCCGCACATTGACGCGGTGATCCAGGAGATCGCCCGCGTGATCCGTCCCGGCGGGCGGTTTGTGTTCTGCGCGCCCAATCACCGCTTCCCCCAACTGCTGTTGGGAACCCAAACCTTCCAGCAGTTGGGCCTGAAAGGGGCCGCCGGATGGTATGCGGATCTGTTTCAGCGCATCTCGCGCCATCACCACTGTGATTCTTTCCCGGTCTGGCAGGAGCGCCTGGCGCGCTACGGGTTTGAGATCGAGCGGCATTGGGATTACTTCTCCGCCCGCGACCTGCACTGGATGGAAGTGGGTCACGCCCTGGGCCTGCCCAACCTGGTGAGCAAAAAGCTGATCGGGCGTTGGGTTCCAGTGCGCAGCCGCGCCGCGCTGGTCATCTCCTGGCTGATTACCCGGCGCGTCTTCCACAACCCGATTTCCGCGGAAGGGGTGTATTCGTTTTATATCACCCGCCGCGCTGGAGGGGACTCATCCGCATAGGGAAAGCTGCTCTCCCTGCTCCCTGCCGGGTCCTGCGGCTGGTGAGGGAACCCTCTAATCCTTGTACCATTCTTGTAGATGAAGTATCATTGCGGATCATTCAAAAAGCCGGTTCCAATCCTGGGTAAACAGTGTGATCTATGGAAGAGCCAAGTGTCCTGGACTATGTGAAGTCGAAACTTGCGTTTTGGAAGCGTTCAGCCCTGGAACTGCCGCCGGAGACACGAGCGCCAGAAGAGCCGGAAGCCGCTGCGGTTGAAACCCCCGCAGTGCCAGAGGGCCTTGCGGCGCAAGATGCTCTTCCAGCGGTTGATGCGGCCCGGCAGGCGGATATGGGTGGAGCGCGTGCCTACGCCGCGCCTGCGGCTGACCGGCGCGAAGCGGCGCGTTTCCCATGGGCGGCGGTGGCTCCGCTGCTGCTGGGTCTGGCGGCGCAGTCTTTGCTGGAACCGCCTGACCGCTCGGTGGGGCTGGCGGCGGCCCTTTACCTGGCGTGCGCCGGGGTGATCGTGTTTGCTTATTTCCGGCGCTTAATTGTCCCGGCGGAACTGCCCACGGCCAACCCCGCGCCGGATGCGCTCAAAATTCGCTGGGAAGGGCTGTTGATCGGCGTGGTGCTGATGGCGGCCACCTTCCTCTTTTTCGGCGCGCCCAAAGGGCAGCATCACAACTTCACGCTGTTCAATACCCCCCTGTGGCTGTTGTCGGTCATTTATATCGTTTGGGCATTTGCAGACCCGCCTGCCGCGGCGGCGCCCTCGCTGTGGGCGCGCGCGCGCGGCCTGCTCCGCCAACCGGCCTGGAAGATCACGCTCTCGAAGTGGGGAATTCTGGTGCTGGTGGTGACGGCGGTGGTGTTGTTCTACCGCTTTTACCGGCTGGATAACGTTCCGGCGGAGATGGTCAGCGATCACGCCGAAAAACTGCTGGACGTGCAGGATGTGCTGCGCGGTGAGTTCCACGTCTTTTTCCCGCGCAACACCGGGCGTGAGTTCTTCCAGTTCTATTGGACCGCGTTAATGACCATCCTGTTCAACGTGCCGGTGTCGTTTATGGCTCTCAAATTGGGGACGGTCATCGCGGGGCTGATTACGCTATGGTACCTCTACCGTTTAGGGTTCGAGTTGGGCAACCGCTGGGTGGCGTTGTTCGCCCTGGCCTTCTGCGGGATCAGCTATTGGGGCAATATGATGGCGCGGATTGGTCTGCGCTTTCCGCTGTACCCGTTCTTCGCGGCGCCCTTGCTGTTCTACCTGCTGCGCGGCCTGCGTAATTTAAACCGCAACGATTTTATCAAGGCCGGGCTGTGGTTAGGGTTCGGACTGCACGGGTATACCTCATACCGCATCGTGCCGCTGGTGGTTGTGGTGGGGGTGGCGCTGTATATCCTGCACCAGCGCGACAGCGAACTGCGCAAGCGCGCTCTGTTGGGGCTGGCGATTGTGGCGCTGGTGTCGCTGGCGGTGTTTATGCCGCTGGGCCGCTTTGCATTTGACGACCCGGAGATGTTCATGTACCGCTCGATTACCCGCTTTGGCGAGGTGGAGCGTCCCCTGCCTGGCCCGGCCCCGCTGATCTTTTTGCAGAATACCTGGAACGCCTTAATCATGTTTTTCTACGATGACGGCGACGTATGGGTGCATTCGGTCACGCACCGGCCGGCGCTGGATGTTGCCTCGGCGGCGCTGTTGTTGATCGGCGCAGCGCTGGTGGCGGCGCGCTACGCGCGTCAGCGGCGCTGGCAAGACCTTTTCTTGCTGGTTTCGATCCCGCTGTTTTTACTGCCCTCGATCATGTCACTGGCCTTCCCCAACGAAAACCCCAACCTCAACCGCACGGCGGCGGCTTACCTTCCGGTTTTTCTGCTGGTGGGCATCGGGCTAGAGGCGCTTATCCGCCATATGCGCGCCAGTTTGCCGGGCCGCACGGGGCTGGCGATGGCGTGGATGGTGGGGCTGGCGCTGTTTACCTGGGCATCCTGGCAGAACTACGATCTGCTGTTTAACCAGTACGACCGCAGTTTCAGGAATTTAGCATGGAATTCCAGCGAGATGGGTCAGGTTGTTCGTGATTTTGAAGAACTGACCGGCAGTCAGAACAACGCCTATGTGGTGGCCTATCCTTACTGGGTGGATACCCGTCTGGTCGGGATTGAAGCCGGCCACCCGGAGCGCGACCTGGCGATCGCGCCGGAGCGCCTGCCCGGAACGGTGACTTCGCGCGACGCGAAGCTGTTTATTCTTAATAAGGAAGATACCGGCTCACTCAACACGCTGGCGGAACTCTACCCCGAAGGCCGTTACTGGCTGCGGGCGTCGCGCACGTCTGGCAAGGAATTTATCCTTTTCCTGGTTCCGCCTGCCACCAACCCGCCGGTCGTAGACCCCAACCGAGAAACCCAATGAACGCGAAACCGTCCTCGTCTTCTCGCCGCGCGTGGGTGTTTGATCTTCTGCTGGTGGCCGTACTGCTGGCAGGGGCTTACTTCCGCTTTACCGGCCTCAATTGGGATGATTACACTCACCTGCACCCCGATGAACGCTTCTTAACGATGGTCTCCAGCGCGCTGGAGCCGGTGCAGGACGTGGCAGAGTATTTTGATACCGAAAAATCCACGCTCAACCCGCACAACCGGGGATATGGCTTTTATGTCTATGGGACCCTGCCGGTGTTCATGGTGCGCTACGTGGCGGAGTGGTTGAATCAGGTGGGGTATGATGAGATCCACCTGGTAGGCCGGCAGGTTTCGGCGCTGATGGACTGGCTGACGGTGTTGTTGGTGTACCTGATCGCCAACCGGTTGTACCGCAAGCCAGCGCTCAGCCTGCTGGCGGCGGCCTTTGCGGCGTTCCAGGCACTGCCCATCCAGCAGTCCCATTTTTACACAGTGGATACGTTTGCCAATTTCTTTGGCTTTCTGGCGTTTTACTTTGCATCGCTGTTACTGCCTACTTACCCCCTGCGGAGCGAACTGCGCGCGCGCGAAGCATTGGCCGGGCGCATGGCGGGCGGCAGTGAGGCTGAGGAAAGGGCGGCTGTGCCGGACAGAGAGTTCCAGGCCGATGTGGCTGGTGAGGATGTTACGGATGAGCCGCGCGAGGACCGCATTGACCGCCTGATCGGGCTGGCCTATAAATATTGGGAGACGCTCCCCCCCTATGTGTTGTTTGGCGTGGCCCTGGGCATGGCGATGGCCTCAAAGATTAACGCCGCGCCGTTAGCGATTCTGCTGCCGGGGGCGGTGCTGATCCGCTGGCTAAGCCTGAGTCCAGAAGACCGCGAGCGGTGGGCGATTGTGTACCTGCGCAACCTGCTCATCGCCGCCGTGGTGAGTGTGCTGGTGTTCCGCATCTGCCAGCCCTATGCGTTCAGCGGCCCTGGCTTTACCGATTTCAGCCTCAACCCGCGATGGCTGCAAAATATCCGCGATCAACGCGCCCAGGCCGCCGGAGATGTAGATTTCCCTCCCGCATTGCAGTGGGCGCGACGGCCCTGGGTATGGTTCCCTTTCCAGAATATGGTGGTGTGGGGCCTGGGGCTGCCTTTGGGGGTGTTAGCGTGGGCCGGGTTTGCCTGGATGGCCTGGCGGATGCTCCAGGGCGAGTGGCGCCAGCACTTTTTGCTGTGGGGCTGGACGGCCCTCTATTTCGCCTGGCAGGCCACCTCGTGGAACCCGACCATGCGCTACCTGCTGCTCATTTACCCCAGCATGGCGATCATCGCGGCGTGGGCGGTAGTAGAACTGGCGGAGCGCCAGCCCCGGCTGTGGGGACGGCTGCGGGTGAGGCGGGCGGCGGCCTGGGGCCTGGGCGCGCTGGTTTTGGCGCTCACCTTTTTGTGGGCCTATGCCTTTTTCCAGATTTATACCCGCCCGCTGACGCGCGTGGCCGCCAGCCGCTGGATTTACCAGAACATGCCCGGCCCGATCAATTTACAGATCGAAACCCCGCAGGGGAACGTCCAGCACCCGCTGGCTTTTCGCTCTGGGTTTGCCCTGGTTAACGAGCAGCCCCTGGCGCTGGCTTTCCAACCGCTGGTGCAGGGCCAGCTTCTACAGGTGCGCTTCGATCACATTGCCAGCGTGGGCAGCGCGTCCAAGACGCTCACGGCGGTGCTGAGCGATTCGCCCAGCGGGAACCGGGCCATTGCCACCGGCTGGATACACGAGAATTTCAGGGCCGAAGCTGGCGGTGACCCGCGCGGCAAAAGCTTTCAGATCACTTTTAACCCCATGGTTCAGGTCGAACCGGGCCAGACGTACTACCTGGTGATCTTGCAGGGCGGCGTGGAGCCGTTGAACCTGAGCGGGACGGTCAGCCTGGAGCTGTTTACGCCTGATGGGGTCGTCACTCAGATACTGCCGGAGCCGGTGGATGCGCTGCAAGCCGGTTTTCACTTTGAGACGGTCTTTAAACCCATCCAGGCCGGGGTAACGCGCGCGGTGACGCTGCCGCACATCGTTGATTGGGAATGGAACCCGGCCCCCAAGACTCTGCGCCTGTCACTGTACGATACCCGCCGGCCTTATACATCTCTGGCAACCGCCGAACTGCGTGACACCTTTGCCGCTGGAAAAGACCCGCGCGGCGAGAGTTACACTTTTGAACTGAACCAGCCGGTGGAATTGGTGGACGGGCAGAACTACCGCCTGCAACTGGAATTTGTGGAAGGCCCGGGGCGGATTGCCCTCTACGGCAGTAAGCAGGTTAACGAAACCTCGTGGGATGACGCCCTGCCCTGGCCGTTGGATGGCTTTAACCCCTACGATTATTCGGCGGGGGTGTTCCGCAGTGATTTGAACTTTGAGATGTATTGGGATGACAACCCCGATAAGCTCAAACGCTTCCTGTCGAACCTTGATCAGGCCGACTACATCTTCATCAGTTCTAACCGCCAGTGGGGAACCACTACGCGCGTGCCAGAACGCTACCCTCTCACCAGCGCCTACTACCGCAACCTGATCGGCTGTCCAGAAGACCGTGAGATCACCTGGTGTTACAGCGTGGCGCAGCCGGGGACCTTCCAGGGCAATTTGGGCTTTGAGTTGATCCGAGTCTTTGCGTCTGAGCCGAACCTGGGCGGCCTGGTGTTTAACAGCCAGTTTGCTGAAGAAGCCTTTTCAGTTTATGACCATCCCAAGGTGTTGATCTTTCAAAAGACAGACGCCTATGACCCCAATCACGTGCGCGATGTGCTGGGCGGGGTGGATTTGACCAAAGTCATCCACCTGACTCCGCGCAAAGCTCCGCCTTACCCGGCCAACCTGTTACTGCCGGCCGCGCGCCTGGCAGAGCAGCGCCGGGGGGGGACGTGGGCGCAGTTGTTCGACACGAGCGCGCTTCTCAACCGCTACCCGGGGTTGGCCGCGGTGGTCTGGTACCTGGTAATCACCGGGCTGGGGTGGGTCGTGTACCCGCTGACACGCCTGGCGCTGCGCAGTCTGCCCGACCGGGGCTATCCACTGGCGCGGATGGTGGGCCTGTTGGCCCTGGCGTACCCGGTCTGGCTGTTGGGATCGTACCGCGTCCCGTTCTCGCCGCAGACAATCAGCATGGTGTTGGCCGGCCTGGTGATGCTCAACCTGGCGCTTTTCCTGGCGGATCGCCGGGCGATCGTGGCCGAACTGCGTGATCGCTGGAAGCTCTACCTGCTGGTGGAAGCCCTGGCGCTGGCCTTTTTTGTCCTTTTCCTGCTGGTGCGCTTTGCCAACCCCGACCTGTGGCATCCCTACAAGGGCGGCGAGAAGCCCATGGACTTCTCGTATTTCAACGCGGTGCTAAAAAGCACCAGCTTCCCGCCGTATGACCCCTGGTTCGCGGGCGGCTACATTAATTATTATTACTATGGGTTTGTGCTGGTGGGCGTGCCGGTCAAATGGCTGGGGATTGTCCCGGCAGTTGCCTATAACCTGATTCTGCCAAGCCTGTACGCGATGCTGGCGTTGGGAGCCTTCTCAATGGGCTGGAATCTGCTGAAAAGCACGCGCCGACCGGCAGACCGGCCTGCGTTATTCGGTGCGCCCTTCTGGGGGGGGCTGGCGGCGGCGCTGGCCCTGGTGTTCGTGGGCAATCTGGGGAGCGTGCGCATGATCTGGCACGGGATTCAGCGCCTGGCGGATATGCAGGTTCCTTTTGAAGAAGCGCCGCTGATCACACACCTGGCCTGGACGGTGGAAGGGCTGGGCAAAGTGCTGACGGGCAGCCGCCTGCCGTTTTACCCCGGAGATTGGTACTGGATTCCCAGCCGGGCGTTTCCGGGCGAGCCGATTACCGAGTTTCCGGCGTTTACCTTCCTGTACGCCGACCTGCACGCCCATATGATTGCCCTGCCGGTCACGGTATTGGCGCTGGCGTGGGCGCTGGCGGTGGTGCTGGGCAAATGGCAGTGGCAGGGTTGGAGGCAGGTAGCCGCCGGTCTGCTGGTGGGGGCGCTGGCGATTGGCGCACTGCGCCCAACCAACACCTGGGACTGGCCGACTTACCTGGCCCTGGGGTGCATTGCGCTGGTGTACACCGCGCTGCGCTACGGCGGCCCCGGCGTGCTGAAGGCACTGCCTTACCCCTTGTGGCTGCGGCGGCTGATTGTGGCGGGGATCAGCGCGGCGGCGCTGGCGCTGTTCTCTGGCGCGCTGTACGCGCCTTATAATCAGTGGTATGGGCAGGGCTACAATGCAGTGGAACGCTGGACGGAGAATCACACGCCGTTCTGGTCGTATACCACGCATTGGGGCTTGTTCCTGTTTGTGATCACCTCGTGGCTGGTGGTGGAAGCGATAGACTGGATGGCAACCACCCCGCTTTCGGCTCTGCGCCGGGTGCGGCGCTACCGCGCTGTGTTTATCCTCGTTGGAGTGGGGGCCGCCGGTCTGACGCTCTACCTGCTGGTGCAGGGGGTGAGCATCGCCTGGCTGGTGGTGGTGCTGGGGCTGTGGTCGGCGGTGCTGCTGCTGCGCCCTCACATGCCCGATGCGCGCCGCGCTGTGCTGTTTATGGTTGGCACAGCTCTGGCCCTCACCCTGTTTGTGGAGGTGTTCCGCCTGCAAGGGGATATTGGGCGCATGAACACGGTCTTTAAGTTCTATTTGCAGGCCTGGACGTTAATGGCGATCAGCGCGGGCGCGGCCCTGCTGTGGGCGCTGCCCGGTGCGCTCTGGCGCGCGCCAGAAGCCAGCACGGCGGAGCCAGAACGCTGGTCGCCGGGGAACAGTCTGGGCTGGCAAATTGCTCTGATAGCCCTGGTAGGGGGGGCGCTGCTTTTCCCCTTCCTGGCTGGGATGGACAAAATGACCGACCGCATGGCCCGACAGGCTCCTCATACCCTGGATGGAATGGCCTACATGTTCTATTCCACCTACCAACAGGAGCGCGACATGGACCTCAGCCAGGATGCGCGGGCGATCCGCTGGATGCAGGAGAATATCGAGGGGTCGCCGGTGATTGTAGAGGCCAACACGCCCGAATACCGCTGGGGTTCGCGCTTCACCATCTACACCGGGCTGCCGGGCGTGGTCGGCTGGAACTGGCATCAGCGCCAGCAGCGCGCGGTGACGCCCGATACCTGGGTGTTCGAGCGGGTTAATGAGATCGGCGAATTTTATAACACCTATAACCCTGACATGGCCCAAGACTTTTTGGAGCGATACGATGTGGAGTACATCATCGTCGGCCAGTTGGAACGATCCATTTATACGCCTGCCGGGTTGGCGAAGTTTGAAGATCTTGACGGCGTTCTGTGGCACGCCATCTACCGCGACGGCGAAACCGTCATCTACCGGGTGGGCGCGGGCAATTAAAAGGCAGGACCGGGCTTGATACTCGACGTTCTCTTCTGGTATCTGGCAATTCTGGCAGCGGGCTGGCTGGCATTTCCGCTGCTGTACCGGCTGCTGCCCTGTCTGCCGGACCGCGGCCTGACGCTGGCAAAACCCGCCGGGCTGCTGCTGTGGGGCTATGCCTGGTGGCTGTTGACCTCTTTCCACATCCTCGAAAATACGGCTGGGGGCGTGCTGGTGGGGCTGGTGGTCGCAGGGGCCTTCTCGGCCTGGGCACTGCGGCGCGAGGGGGGGGCTTCCATCCGCGCCTGGCTGGGCGAGAACCGCAAGACTGTGTGGCTGGCCGAGGGCGTCTTTGCTGTAGCCTTTCTGGCGTGGGTGTGGGTGCGGGGGACCTACCCGGACGTGGCGGGGACCGAAAAGCCGATGGAACTGGCGTTTATCAATGCGATTTTGCGCTCTCCGGCGTTTCCGCCGCACGACCCCTGGCTGTCGGGCTATGCCATCTCGTATTATTATTTTGGGTATGCGCTGACGGCGATGCTGGCGCACATCACCGGGACGCCGGGCGAGGTGGCCTTTAACCTGGCGCTGGCAGGCTGGTTCGCGCTTTCAGCGGCGGCGGCGAGTGGTTTGTTATATAATCTGTTGGCGCTGCGCAAAGATAGGGCCAGCGGCCACAACGTCCACGCTCTCAGTCTGCTGGCCCCGCTGTTTCTGTTGATCGTCAGCAATCTGGAAGGTTTTTTGGAGATGCTGCACGCCAGAGGGGTGTTCTGGCAGCAGCAGGCCGGGGCGCTTGCTTCGCCATTCTGGAACTGGCTGGGCATTCAGGAGTTGGTGAACCCACCAGCACAGCCGTTTTCGTGGGTTCCAGAGCGCGTGGGGGGCATCTGGTGGTGGCGGGCATCGCGCGTGCTGCAAGACTTTGACTTCTCCGGCGGCCCGCGCGAGATTATTGACGAGTTTCCGTTCTTCTCGTACCTGTTAGGCGATCTGCACCCACACGTGCTGGCGATGCCGTTTGTGCTGCTGGCGGTGGGGCTGGCGCTGCACCTGTATGTGCGCGAAGCGGCGCGCAGTGAGGCCCCGGCGAGCGAGGATGTTGAAATTCTGCGCCTGGCGCGGATGGGAGAAACCTGGCTGGCGGTGATCGTTCTGGGCGGGCTGGCCTTCCTCAACACTTGGGATTTTCCCATCTACCTGGCGTTGTACGGCGCGGCCTATGGACTGGCGGCCTTCCGGCGCGTGGGCTGGCAGTGGCCGCATCTGACCCGCCTGGCCGCGCTGGTGGTGGCGCTGGGGCTGGCTGGCATTGCTGCTTACCTGCCGTTTTATTTGGGCTTTCAGTCGCAGGCGGGGGGACTGCTGCCGAGCCTGGTGTTCTTTACGCGCGGTGTGCATTTGTGGGTGATGTTTGCGCCGCTGCTGGTTCCCATCGGGGGATGGCTGTTCATCCGCGCGCGGCGCGGGCCGGCGGACTGGAAAGCCGCCGGGCTGTTAGCCGTGGGGCTGGTGGCGGGTCTGTGGCTGCTCTCGATGCTGATGGGGCTGGTCATCGTCACGCGCAGTGAGGCGGCGGCGGGCATTTACGGCGGCGCGGGCGGCTCTGCCCTGATCGTAGAGGCGCTGACGCGGCGGCTGACACAGCCAGGGGCCTGGTTAACTCTGCTGGCCGCGCTGATACTGAGCTTCGCCGCGCTTATCAGCCAGCGCCGCCCGGCAGGCGGGGCTGAGGCCCTGGCGGAAGGCGCACACAGCGCGGAAAGCGGCAGTTTTGCGGCCCTGCTGGCGCTGGTGGGCGCGGGACTGGTGCTGTTCCCAGAGTTCTTTTACCTGCGCGACCAGTTTGGCTGGCGGATGAACACCATTTTTAAGTTCTACTACCAGGCCTGGATCGTCTGGTCGCTGGCGGCAGCGTATGCTTCGGCGCGGCTGTGGCAGGCCCGGCAGGGTGCGTTGGCCTGGGCCGGGCGGGCCGCCTGGCTGGCGCTGCTGACGGCGGCGCTGGCTTACCCGACCTTTGGCCTGTGGGAGCGCACGCGCGGCTTTGACCCGGCTAACTGGACGCTGGACGGGGCCAGTCACCTGGCGCGCTTCGCGCCTGATGACCTGGCCGCCATCCAATGGCTGCGGCAGGCCCCTTATGGGGTGGTAGTTGAAGCGGTGGGCGGCAGTTATTCTGGTTACGCGCGCGCGGCGACCTTCTCTGGCCTGCCGGGCGTCTTGGGGTGGCCCGGACATGAAAGCCAGTGGCGCGGCGGGGCTAAAGAGATGGGGTCGCGCGAGCCAGATATAGAGCAGTTGTACCGCGCCCGGCGTTGGGAGCAGGCCCAGGCTGTTTTGGACCGCTACCACGTGCGCTACGTTCTGGTAGGTTCGCTGGAAAAAAGCAAATACGGTGCGGTGGATTCGTTCTTTGCCCGCTACCTGCCGGTGGCTTTTCAGAGCGGGCAGGCCACGGTCTACGAGGTTCCAGAACATTAAGGAGAAGCAAGGCAGCCATGAGACTTGCGAAACTCAATATTGAAATGGGGCTTTATCTTCTGGCGCTGCTCCTGGCCGGCTTCATCCGGCTGAATAACTTGGGGGCGGCGGCGCTGACCGACTCGGAAGCGGCGCTGGCCTTGCAGGCCCTGAACTATGCGCGCGGCCAGCCGCCGGCCCTGCTCAGCCCGCACCCGCTCTACCTGGCGCTGACCACTGCCGGAATGTTCTTGTTTGGCGCGAGCAACTGGATAGCGCGCTTCTGGCCGGCGCTGGTGGGCAGTCTGCTAGTTGTAACGCCCTGGTTGTTCCGTCGTCCGTTGGGCCGCGCGGCGGCTGTGCTGTTGGCTTTCTTTCTGGCAATTGACCCCGGACTGGTTGCGGCTGCGCGGCAGGCGGGCAGTCCGGTGATGGCCCTGACCGGCGTGCTGTTTGCGGTGGGCTTTGGGTTGACGGGCCGCGCGCGCCTGGCGGGAGTCTGCGCGGGGCTGGCGCTGTTGGCGGGGCCGGGGATCTGGCAGGGGGCGTTGGGCCTGGCGCTGGCGGCCTGGGTGTTCGCGGCATTTTTAAGCCGTAAGGGAGAAGAAACTCTGGCGGAGGTTGTCACTGAAACGGAAGGGGGATTCGAAGCGCCTTTCCAGTGGCGCACTGCCGGGTGGTATGCTTTGGGAACGTTTTTGCTGGCCGGATCGCTGTTTTTCTTCATGCCGGCGGGCTGGAGCGCGGCGGCGCAAAGCCTGGTTGCTTATGTGCAGTCGTGGGTGCAGCCAGGGGATGTGCCGGCGGTGCGCGTGATGCAGGGGCTGTTGTTTTATGGGTTTTTACCGGCCATTGCAGGGCTGGCGAGCGCCGCGCTCTTTTGGGAAGCGCGCGCGGCGCGGTTTCTGGCGGCGTGGGCGGCGGCGGCCCTGCTGCTGGCACTGCTGCCACCGGGCCGCGCTGTGAGTGGCCTGGTATGGGTGCTGCCACCGCTGTGGGGGCTGTCGGCGTTTCTGGCGGTGCGGCTGTTCCGCCGCCCGTCCAGCGAGCGGCTGCCGGCGCTGGGGCAGGCGCTCTTAAGCGCGGTGATTTTGGGCTTTATGGGGTTGAGCGCGGTGGGCATCTCGGCGGATGTGGCTGCCGCCCGTGTTCAGTCGGCTAACGGGCTGGGTTTGGCGGCGGCGCTCGTGCTGCTGCTGCTGACGGCCCTGCTGGTGGGTTGGGGCTGGTCGTGGCGCGCCGCTGGCTACGGCCTGGCGTGGAGCGTGGCTGTGGTACTGCTGTTCCTTACCCTGATGACCACCTGGAGCGCCTCTGGGCTGGCTGGCCGCCCTGCCGCTGAACTATGGACCGCTGGCCCGACCATCCGCGATGGCGATTTACTCCGCCAGACCATCGAAGATGTGTCTCTGTGGAATACCGGCGCGCGCGGTCAACTGGAAGTGGTTGTGGTGAATATTCCTTCACCAGCTTTGGAGTGGATTTTGCGCGACCAGTCAAAGGCGCGCTACACCAGTGCGGTGGAGGCCACCGCAGCGCCCGATTTCGTTATCACTGCGGAAACCAGCGAGCCAGAATTAGGGGCCAGCTACCGGGGGCAAGATTTTATCTTGCTGGAGTCGCCGGTTTGGAATATCACTGGGGCGCAGGCCTGGTTCCGCTGGCTGATGTTCCGTGAAATTCCTATGGAGGCGCGCCCGGTCGTGCTGTGGGCGCGCAGTGATCTGTTTGTGGGCGGGCAGGCTCAGAATCAGGCGGCTCCTGGGCCAGATGCCAGCGCACCCGAAGAACCGCGCCAGTAAAATTAGACCAAACTTACCTCGGTGGTTCTGCCCTTGCGCGGAACGACCAGGATTGAAGGTGTATTATGTGCATACCGAAAATAATTGCCATTGACGGCCCGGCGGCTTCGGGAAAATCAACGGTGGCGCTGCGGCTGGCCGCCGAGTTGGGATACCTGTATTTTGATACCGGCGTGATGTACCGCGCGGCCACTCTGGCGGCGCTGCGCCGGTTGCACTCGGTGGAGGATGAAGCGGCGGTCACCGCGCTGGCGCGCGAAATAGACATTGACGTGCAGCCGCCCAGCGTGGCCGATGGACGCATGTATGACGTGTTATTGGATGGGGAAGATGTCACCTGGGCCATCCGCACGCCAGAAGTAGAGGCCAACGTCTCGCAGGTATCGGCTTACCCAGGGGTGCGCCAGGCGCTGACGGAACAGCAGCGCGCCATTGGGCGGCGCGGCGCGGTGGTGATGGTGGGCCGAGACATCGGCACGGTGGTTTTCCCGGAAGCCGACTTAAAAATTTACCTGGATGCTACCGTAGAAGAGCGCGCGCGGCGGCGCTACCACGAAATCTGCGCGCGCGGCGACCAGGCCTGTTATGAAGACATTCTGGCGGCGATGAAGCGCCGCGATACGATTGATTCCACCCGCGCAGTGGCTCCGCTGAGACCTGCGCAGGATGCGGTGATCGTGAACACGGATGGGATGAGCATTGAAGACGTCGTGCGCCGCGTGATGGCACAAATCTTGCACTGCAAAACATGATCGTTGGATGTTCTATACGAAAGCAAGGACGTAGTGCTATAATCCATTTTATATACTTCTAAAAAATCGGATTGCGCCTGGCGTTTTAAACCCCGGCAAACCGCCGGGAGCGCAGTTGAAAACACTGTCGGAAAAATAACCGCTATGCAGATCGTACCCAGCCTGTTTGGATCACAAGTTTACCTGACCTGGCCGAATCATCCGTTGGGATGGATGGGCTGGATTGCGATGATCCTGGCGCTGGGGTGGGGGTGCTGGCAGTGGTGGGAGCGGTTCGGCGAAGACCTGCGCAAACGCTGGTGGTGGCTGTTGGTGCTGGCGGTCCTGACGCCGCTGATGACCGGGCTGATCGGCATCCGCATGCCGGGGAATACGCTGCCCGTGCCGGTGACGCCGGTGGACGTGCAGCCGCCCGCGCTGATGTTCTTTGCGGCGGTCCCCTGGGTTCTGGCGGGAGGGCTGTTAGGGCCGCTGCCGGCCGTGGGGCTGGCTCTGTGGAGCGGTATTTTCCTTTCTTTGTTTGAAACCCATCATCCCTTCACGCCGCTGGAATTGGGCGGCATGGCCTTGCTGTTCAGCGTGGCGGTGCGCCAGAACTACCGCACCTGGTTTTACCGGCTGCTGCGTCACCCCTTGTTTGCCGTTGGGCTGGTGATGGTGTTGTTCCTGCCGGTATTGGGGGCCAGCGCCCTATTAGCGACCAACGGCAGCCTGGCGGCCCGGCTGGACTATGCCTTTAACCACACCTGGCTACTGGCGCTGGCGCGCGCTGGTGAACTCTTGGTCGCTGGGGTGGTGGCCGAATTGATCTACGGGCTGTCTCCGCAGATTTGGGGGAACCGCCGCCCGCTGGTGCCCTCGCCTTCTGAGAGCAGCATTATGGCGCGCTTCTTCTACGGCACGGTCCCGCTGGTGGCACTGCTCGTGCTGACGCTCGTCATTGGCGATTGGGTAGTGGCCGGGCGCGCCGCTCAACGCATGATCGAAGACCGCATGACCAGCGCGGGGCGGGTGGCTGCCAGCAGCCTGCCGTATTTTTTGGAGACTGGCCAGAACCTGATCCTGACGATGGGAACGCCTGACCTGCTCGACCTTTCGCAGCAGGAACAGAGCGACACTCTGGCAAGCCGGATGCGCTCGGTTCCGTATTTTCAACAGTTGATTCTGTTTGATCGGTCAGGACAGAAGATGTCGGGCTTTCCAGCGGATGCGTTGGATAACCTGACACTGACTTCAGAAGAAAAAATGGGGATCACCCTGGCGCTGAAGGGCGTGACTACCCAGGCTTACGTGATCGAACCGCTGGTGGGGCAAACCTCGGCGCGGGTTTCCTTCCTGGCGGCCGTCCGCGATGGCGACGAGGTGGCCGCGGTGCTGGTGGGGCGCACGGATTTCAGCACCAACCCCTTCACACAGCCTGCCATCGAGGCCCTGTCTGGCCTGAACGAGTTGGGCGGCGAGGGCATGATTCTGAGCGAAGATGGGCTGATTTTATATCATCCCAGCAGTTCGCGGGTGATGAGCCAGTATACCGGCTTGCGTCCACAAGAGGCCGATTTCTTCGATGAAATATCATCGCGGAACACGCGCAGTTACGTGTATTACCACCCGGTCGAGGGCCGTCCCTGGGCGGTGGTGCTGACGGTTCCGGCGCAGGTGGCACAGCAAATGGCGCTGGACATTGCCGTGCCGCTGTTGGGAATGCTGGTGATCTTCTCGGTTCTGGCGTTCCTGTTCCTGCGGTTGGGCCTACGGGTGGTGACTTCTTCGCTTAAGGTGCTGGCGCAAGAAGCCTCGTATATCGCCATGGGGCAGCTAGACCGTCCGCTGGCGGTACGAGGGGTGGACGAGGTGGGGCGGTTGAGCGCGGCCTTTGAGCAGATGCGCGTGAGTTTAAAGGCGCGCCTGGACGAGTTGAACCGCCTGCTGATCGTCAGTCAGGGAATTGCGGCGAACCTGGACATCGGCGAAGCGGTGCGCCCGATTCTTGAGGCGGCCCTGGCAAACGGGGCGGGCGCGGCCCGCTTCGTGCTGGTGCGCGATGTTACTCTCGATACGGGCGAGGGGGGGCCGGTTTCGTTTGGGGTGGGCACTTCGGCGTCGCTGTACGCGCACCTGGATGAACAGCTTTTTGAGATCGCCCGTCAGCAAGATCTGGTGAACCTGCCGAATGTGGCCCGCTCGCGCCGCTTGCAGATTGAAAACGGACAGGCCGCGCCGGGGGCATTACTGGCGCTGGCTGTGCGCCACGAAAACCGCTATTATGGCGTTTTTTGGGTGGCTTATGACCGCCCGCGCAGCTTTCCTGATGAAGAAATCCGCTTTTTAACCACGCTGTCGGGCGAGGCGGCCATGGCCGCGACCAGTTCGCGCCTGTACGCCACAGCAGAGGTAGGCCGTCAGCGCCTGGAAGCTGTTTTAGCTTCGACGCCTGAGCCGGTGCTGGTGATTGACGAGCAAGATCGGCTTTTACTGCTCAACCCGGCGGCGATGCAGGTTCCAGGGCTGATTGTATCGCCCCTGGAAGGTCAGCCGGTACAGGACGTGATCGGGGCGCGCGAAGTGATCGCTCTGTTGACGATGCCAATGAGCCAGCGGATCGCCTCGCGTGAGATCACCCTTGCTAACGGCAAGGTTTATTACGGCAGTGTGGCTTCTGTTATGGTAGAAGGCCGCCCGTTGGGGCGGGTATGTATCTTGCGAGACGTGACCCACTTTAAGGAACTGGAGCAGTTGAAATCCGACTTTGTTTCGACGGTGAGCCATGACCTGCGTGCGCCGCTGACCCTGATGCGCGGTTACGCGACGATGCTGCAAATGGTAGGGGAACTGAACGAGCAGCAGAAGGGCTACGTGCGCAAGATCGTGACCGGCATCGAGAATATGACCCGGCTGGTTACCAATTTGCTGGATCTGGGGCGGATCGAAACCGGGATTGGCTTGCAGATCGAGCGAATCGCCGTCAACGAGATTTTGGACGAGGTGATTAACTCGCTCCAGTTACAGGCGGTGCAGAAAGACATCCAGCTTACGCTGGAGCTTGCCAATCCCGGCAAAAACATCACTATTGACGCCGACCGCGCCCTCTTACAGCAGGCGATTGTGAACCTGGTGGAGAATGCGATTAAATATACGCCGGTAGGGGGTCAGGTGAAGGTGCGTTTGGAAGCGCGCGCCAACAGCGTGTTGTTTGAAGTGCATGATACGGGGATTGGAATCGCTCCGCTGGACCTGCCGCACCTGTTCGAGAAGTTTTACCGCAGTGGGCGGCGCGAGGCCTATCAACAGCGCGGCACAGGTCTGGGCCTGGCAATTGTGCGCTCCATTGCAGAGCGTCACGGCGGGCGGGTGTGGGTAGACAGCCAGTTGGGCAAGGGGAGCGTTTTCTCGTTGGAAGTGCCGTGCGAGCAGTCGCAGCGGGCGCAGTTGCCGATTAGCTAAAATTGTGCCTGGCAGAATCTTCATGCTTTTTGGAATTTTTTCAAAAAGGATTGCATTTCTTTTTGCTTCGTGCTATAATTCGAGGTCGCATGATTATCATATGGTATTCCTGACTCTTGCAAAGCGCCAGAGATCGAAGATTCTCTTGCGCTTGTGTTGTTTTTTTCTGGATTGGGGAATAGGTTAGAGGAGGCGTTTTTGTGGAAACCAAGGGTCTGACCGCACTACGTATCAGCCTGGCTTCACCCGAAACCGTGCGCAGTTGGTCTTACGGGGAAGTCTTGAAGCCGGAAACGATTAACTACCGGCGTTTGCGCCCTGAGAAAGACGGTCTGTTCTGCGAAGCAATCTTCGGTCCCACGCGCGATTATCAGTGTTACTGCGGTAAGTATAAGAATCCTCGTTATAAGGGAATTGTGTGCGACAAATGCGGCGTCGAAGTGACGCGCTCCTCGGTGCGCCGCGAGCGCATGGGGCATATCGAACTGGCGACGCCGGTGGCGCACATCTGGTATACCCGCCGCATTCCCTCTTACCTGGGGTTATTACTGGATATCTCCCGCCGCAACCTGGACCGGGTTTTATATTTTGCACAGTATGTGGTGACGTATGTAGACGACGATGCCCGCGCCAAGGCGCTGAAGCGCCTGGAAGATGAAATTAACGTTTCGGAGCGCGAGCAGGCCAATCAGATTAATGAAAAAATCAAGCAGGTCAAGCTGGAACGTGACCGCAAAGTGGCCGAGTTGCAGCAGCAGCGTTCGGACTTGCAAAACCGCTCGGATGAGCAGATCGCCAACAGCCTGGAGCCGGTCATCAACGAAGGCAAGCGGCTGGAGGAAATGCTGCAAGAACGCATGGGCCAGACGGCCACCCGCCCATACGTGTTCGAGTCGGCCCAAGTGACGATTGTGGAAACCGGCAAGCAGATCACCCCGCAGCACATCGCGATGATCCAGCGGGTGGTGAAAGAGCGCCTGGACGAACTGGAAAAACAGACCCGCGAGAGCTTACAGCGCGACATTGAGCAGATCAGCATGGAAATCAACCGCATTAAGGCTGAAGCGGAAGAAGCTATGGAGGCTCTGCGCAACCAGTTGGAAGACCAGACCTCGGTATCGCAGGGGCAAAACTCGCGGGTGCGCGACGAACTGCAAGAACTGCGGCCCTTTACCTTCTTGAGCGAAAGCCGCTACCGCGAGCTCAAGTCGCGCTGGGGGCAGGTGTTCCGCGCCGATATGGGCGCCGAAGCCTTCTACGACATTCTGCGCCGGCTGGACCTGGATAAACTCTCGGAAGACCTGTGGCATGAGGTGCGCACCTCGAAGAGCAAGCAGAAGCGCAAGAAGGCCACTACGCGCCTGAAGGTGGTGGAGGCTTTCCGCCGCTCGACCAACCGCCCTGAGTGGATGATTATGACGGTGCTGCCGGTGATCCCGCCGGATTTGCGCCCCATGGTGCAGTTGGACGGCGGGCGCTTTGCGACCTCAGACCTGAACGACCTCTACCGCCGCGTGATTAACCGCAATAACCGCCTTAAGCGTCTGTTGGAACTGGGTGCGCCGGACGTGATTGTGCGCAACGAGAAGCGCATGCTCCAAGAGGCGGTCGATTCGCTGATTGACAACTCACAGCGCGGCAAGGCGCTTTCGCGCCGGGGCCGCCGCGAACTGAAGTCGCTGAGCGATATGCTCAAGGGCAAGAAGGGCCGCTTCCGCCGTAACCTGTTGGGCAAGCGCGTGGATTATTCGGGCCGCTCGGTGATCGTGGTCGGTCCGACCCTCAAGCTGCACCAATGCGGCCTGCCTAAAACCATGGCCCTCGAACTCTACCGCCCGTTTGTGATCGCCAAGCTGGTGGCGCATAACTACGCCGCCAACGTTAAGGGCGCGCGGCGCTTTATCGAGCGCGGCCGGCCGGAAGTCTGGGAAGTGCTGGAGGAGGCCATTAAAGAGCGCCCGGTGCTGTTGAACCGCGCTCCCACGCTGCACCGCCTGGGCATTCAGGCTTTTGAGCCGGTTCTGATCGAGGGCAGTGCCATCCAGCTTCACCCGCTGGTGACGACTGCTTTCAATGCGGACTTTGATGGCGACCAGATGGCCGTTCATGTGCCGCTGTCTGAAAAAGCGGTGTGGGAAGCCCGCAACCTGATGCTGTCAACCAAAAACCTGCTGAAACCTGCCGACGGCGAGCCGATCATCAGCCCGTCGAAAGATATGGTCTTGGGCGTGTATTACCTGACGATGGACGGCGACCCGAAGATCAGCAGCCCAGAACGCTACTTTGCCAGCCTGGAAGAAGTGGAGCTGGCTTACCAGTTGGGACAACTTAAAGTTCACCAGATCATCTCGGTGAAGGTAACGACCTGGTACGATGACGACGATAAGCGCCTGCCAGAACCGCGCGAGGCGTTGATCCGCACCACGGTGGGCCGCGTGCTGTTCAACCGCATCCTGCCGGACCGCGTGCAGTTCCGCAACATCAAGCTGGATAAGGGCGGCGTGAAGGACCTGATCGCCGACGTGCTGGAATTCAGCGGGCAGGAAGTGACGACCACCGTGGCCGATCTGGTGAAGGATATTGGTTTTGAGTACGCCATGCGCTCGGGTTCTACCCTGGCCGTTTCCGACATTACCATCCCCGAAGCCAAGGCCGAGATTCTAGCAAAGGCCCAGCGCGAAGTGGAGAACGTGAACCGTTCCTTCCGCCGCGGCCTGCTGACCGAACAGGAACGCAACGAGCGCATTATTGAGATCTGGCAGCAGACCACCAAAGATGTAGCCAGCGCGGTGCGCAAGTGCATGGACCCGACCGGCAACCTCTCGACGATGGCAAGCTCTGGCGCAACGAAGGGCGGTTTTGGGCCTATCTCGCAGTTGGCCGGCATGCGCGGCCTGATGGCCGATCCGGCGGGCCGCATTATCCGCCTGCCGATCCAATCGAACTTCCGCGAGGGCCTCAACACCCTCGAATACTTCATCTCCACGCACGGCGCGCGCAAGGGCCTGGCCGATACCGCTCTGCGCACTGCGGACGCTGGTTATCTGACCCGCCGCCTGGTGGACGTGGCTCAGGATATTATCATCAATGAGGAAGACTGCTTTACCACGGACGGCATCTGGATTCGCAAGTCGGACGATGTGGCCGGGCAGAGCATGAAAGACCGCTTGTTTGGGCGCATGACGGCGGCGCGCGTGGTAGACCCCAACACCGGTGAGGTGCTGGTGGAGCGCGACGTGATGCTGGATCACAGCCAGGTGCGGCGGATTGTGGAGGCGGGGGTTGATGAAGTCAAGGTGCGCTCGCCCTTGACCTGCGAGCTGGTGCATGGAATCTGCGCCAAGTGCTACGGCATGGACTTGGGCCGCGGCGAAATGGTGAAATTGGGTTCGGCGGTAGGCATTGTGGCGGCTCAGTCCATTGGTGAGCCGGGTACACAGTTGACCCTGCGCACGTTCCACACCGGCGGCGTGGCGGCGGGCGGCGATATTACGACCGGTCTGCCGCGCGTGGAAGAGCTGTTCGAGGCGCGCCGGATGCCTAAAGGCGAGGCGATCATCAGCCAGATTGCCGGCGTGGCCCGCATTATTCAGTCAGACCGCTACAGCGACCAGCGCGTCGTGCGCGTGGAACACAGCGAGATGCTGAGCGACGAGTACGATGTGCCAGAAGACTGGACGATCAAGGTGCGCGATGAAGGCACGGTCTCATTAAGTGAGCCGATTGCCGTACTGGGCGAGGCCAGCATCACGGCGCAGCATGCCGGGCGCGTGCGGATTGAGGGCCGTAAGGTGATCGTGTCTTACGAACACCGCGAAACAGAAGAATACGAAATTCCAAGCACCGCGCGCCTGCTGATTAAGGACGGCGAACACATTGAAGCTGGCACGGCACTGACCGAGGGGTCGCTCAACCCGCACCTGGTCCTCAAGATCAAAGGCCGTGAGGCCTGCCAGATGTACCTGCTGACGGAGATTCAGAAGGTGTACCGCGCGCAGGGCCAGAACATCAACGATAAGCATTTCGAGATCATCATCCGCAAGATGCTGGGCAAGGTGCAGGTGCTTCGCCCCGGCGATACGAACTTCTTGCCGGCGGATAACGTGGACCGCCGCGAAATGCAGCGGGTCAACGAGCAGTTGGTGGCCCAGGGCAAGCAGCCGGCACGCTATAGCGAAATTTTGCTGGGCGTGACGAAGGCTTCGCTCAACACTGACTCGTGGTTGTCGGCCTCTTCGTTCCAGCACACCATTAAAGTGCTGGCGGGCGCGGCCATTGCTGGCGCGGAAGATGCTCTGTTTGGTCTCAAGGAAAACGTCATCATCGGCAAGCTGATCCCGGCGGGTACCGGCTTTAAGCAGGGCCGCTTCAGCGCCGAGGAAGAAACGCAAAAAGCGCGCCTGGCGATGGAGCAGAACCTGGCGTCTGCGGACGGGGCCAAGGCCGAAGAATAAATACCCCTAATCGCTTATAACAAAACGACCGCGAGAGAAAAGCACTCGCGGTCGTTTTGTTTATGGCTTTGCTTATGGTTTATGCCGGTGAGACGATGCCAAAGTCGGTATAGTGGACAACAATTTTGCCGTCAATCACGCCGATGGAATCGCTGCCGTTTTCGACGGCGGCAGAAGGCGCGCGCGCGCTCCACTCAAAGCGCAGCAGGCCGGGCAGGCTGCCAGAAGAAGATTTGTAAGTAAAGGTAGCCTCGGACAGACGGTGCGTCAGCAGGTCTTGGTACCAGGCGCGCACGGCCTGTTCACCGCGCACCAGGTGGTTGTCGAAGACGTGAATGGCATCGGTGTGGTAGAGGCGCAAGATCTCATCGAGGTTGCGGCGGTTAAGGGCCTGGAAAAAGTCCGCCAGGATCCCAGGCGGTGGAGCAGGCGGCGCGGGGGCGGCGGCCGGGGGTTGCGGCGCTGGTTCGGCCCCGGCCAGGTGATAGGCGCTCATAGCCTGCCAGAGTTCGGGCAGGTCGCGGCGGCATTCATCCCAGCTAAAGAAATTGAATGCCGGAAGCCGGAGTTCACGGACACCGGCGAAGAATTCGGCATAGTCTTGCGGGGTGGGCCGCCAGCCGTTGACTTTATAGGCCGGGGCAGTTGGGATCACCGGACGCGAGGGCTGGAGGGCGGTCAGTTCGGCCACGCAGCGCTTGAGCTGTGGGGCGGGGTTGTGGGCCTGCTCCCAATATACCTGAGGCATGTTGTAGTCGCAGACGGCTAAAAACTCGCGCCACGGAAACGCGCGGTGGTAAGACGGGAAACGAAAGGAACTGAGGGCCAGCGGGAGCGTGGGAAAGGCCGAGCGCAGCTCTTGAGCATACCGCCGGGCGGCGGCGGCGCGGCCTGGCTGTTTAAATTCAGATTCGGCGTCAATGACAAACCCATCCAGATTCAGTTGCCGCAGGCGGCGGATGGCGGCGCGGGCCTCGGCGGCGGGGTCATAACCATAAATGTACTGCCAGCCCCATACCTGAAGGCCGGCTTCCTTTAAGATCTGGACGACCGGCGGAACCAGGTCTGTGGGACCTTCTTTGGCGATGTTAAAAGAGCCGGCGCCGTCGGCGATTTTAATCAGCACGTGCGTCAGCCCGGCGGATTGGGCCGCGCTGGCGATGGCCGCCGGATGGCCTTTTTCGCAATCGCGGATTTTCCAGATGAAGAAGCCTTTCCCTTGAAGAGTCATAAGCGGTGGTCAGAGAAGCGTTTTACAAAAAAATCCATGCGCAGGCGCCTTCAGGCTCCGGGAATGGGATTGCCCTCCAGCCCCAATTGAGGGGCGATGGCGCGCATGGCGAGGATGACGTTATCGGTATGCTCCCACAGGTCTACGCCAAAGTCGGCCACGGCGCGAGAGATTTCGTCGCGGTTGGCGCCAGCGGCAAAGGCTTTGTCTTTCCATTTCTTCTTTACCGAAGCGGCGGTCAGGTCGTAGAGCGAGCGCGAGGGACGCACCAGAGCCACGGCTGTGATTAGCCCGGTGATTTCATCGCAGGCGTAGAGCGCCTTTTGCATGGGAGTAACGCGCGGAACGCCGGTATGGTCGGCATGACTGAGGATAGCCTGGATAATCACCTCTGGCGCGCCGCGCTCGCGCAAAATGGGAGCGCCGTTCTGGGGGTGTTGTTCGAGAGAGGGGTGGATTTCCCAATCGAAATCATGCAGCAGGCCGGTCAGTCCCCACATCTCGGCGTCTTCCCCCAGTTTTTGGGCGTAAAAACGCATGGCGGCTTCTACCGAAAACATATGGTTCATCAGGTTAGGGCTTTTAACGAATTCCTGAACGAGTGAAAGGGCTTCTGAGCGGTTCACGATAACTCCTTTATGAAATGGGTGCAAGATCAATGCCAGGAAGAAAAGGCCGTCAGCGGTTGACAGCAAGGCGCGAAGCGGTTGGAAGGTTTCTTCTCTACGAGCTGGATATTGTCAACGATGAATCATACCTAAAAGATGGGTTCTGGCTCGCCTAAGACGGGTAGGGGACGGAGGAGCCAGACTTCCCAGGCGGCTACGGGCGTTGCTACAATCTCGCGGAACTGCCAGAAAGCGCGCGCGCTTTTACGGTAGGAGCGGTTGTCGGCGGGGACGCCGTTGGCGCGCACCCCAAGGTTGTTGCAGGTAAACAGGGCGCGGGTGAGGTGGAACCGTTGGGTGACGAGAATGGCTTCGCGGACGCCGAAGATGTGGAAGGCGCGGTAGCAGGTATCGTAGGTGCGCCGCCCGGCGTAATCGAGGACGATGTCGCGCGCGGGTACGCCCAGGCGGATGGCGTAATCGCGCATTGACCCCGGTTCATTGTATTCGATAAAGCGGTTGTCGCCGCTCATCAGCAGTTTTTCAACTTTGCCATCAAAGTAGAGCCGGGCGGCCATTTCAACCCGGTCGCTCAGCACGGCAGAAGGCGTGCCGTCGCGCTGGAGGCCGGCCCCGAAAACAATCGCCACGCGGCTGGCGGGAACCGTCTCGGCGGTGTACAGATGGGCCTGGGCGGTCATTTCGGCAATGGCGATGGGAACGCCCGCCAGCAGTATGATCATCATCAACAGGATGAGCAAGATGGTTCGGAAGCGTTTGCCCTTCACAACAGCCTATCCTTTATTTCCCGATGAAATCCTTAGGGTCAAGATCGAGCGCGTCCACCATGGCGCGCAGTGGGTCATAGAGAGAATCCTCCACCACGCGCAAGTCCTCGATCTGGTAATCTCCGGCTGCGGCAGAAAGCAGGGCCTTGCCTTCGGCGGTCTGGTTGATGACCAGCAGCGCATCGATGAGGTCCTGGCGGTCTTTACGCGTCAACCCGGCAATGAAGGACAGGTTGAGGTTGGGGATGATCGGGTCGCTGCGCCAGATAATGAGGACGCGGTTGAGGGCGTCGGGTAGATCGTTCAGCACGGCGGGAGAGGTGCGCGGGTCGCCGGAGATAGAAAACGTGGCCCCAAAGTCGCAAATGCCCTGGATGTAGAGCGCGCGGATGACGGCGGTATGGGTCTGCACGAAGATGGGCGTAGTGGTGGAGACCCCCTGCGAGGCCAACAGCCCGGCTGGCACGATATATCCCGAAGGAGAGCCTGGCTCGACCCAACAGGGGCGCATCCCTTCAAATTGGGGCAGGGCCGTCTCGGGGCCGGCGGAGGTGAGGCCGCTGATGGGGTCGAAATAGGGGGTAAACTGGCTGGCGGTATTGGCCATGAATTGAGTGCCGTATTGGTAAACCCCAAAATGGCTGGTGATCAATGCCGCTTCGGCCAGCCCCCGGCGGCTGGCGTGCAGGTAGGTCAGGGGAGGCAGCCAGACGATGTGCGCGCGGCTCTCTTCGAGCGCCAGCAGCAGATCATTGTAATCTGAGAAGGTTCGCACGATCACCGAGCGGGCAGTCGCGGCGGCCAGCCGGACGGCCAGTTCTTGGGCGGCAACGGCGGTTTGCGGTCCGGCGGTGATCTCGACCACGGCAATCACAAACGGGTTTTCCTGACTGCCGAGGGGGAAGGGCGTGGGCGTCACGGTGGGCAGGCGGGTGGGCGTGGCGGTGGGCGCTGGCGTGGTGGTGACAGTGGGGGTGAGGGTGGCACTCTGCGGTTGAGCGCAGGCCGCCAGCCACAAGGCCAGCACCAGGAGAAGAATCGCCGGGGGGAGGTGGGGCGTGGATGCGGCTTGTAACTGCCGACTGCCTTGTGGTTGTCGGTAAAGGGCTGGCTTCACTGTGAACCTCGGTAGAGAAAAAGCCAAATCATCGTGAGAACGATTATAATCAATTTGAAGATTTGTTTGCCGATTCTGGGAAGGTTCATCCCATACCCGGCAGGTAAGGAGTAGAAACGCAAGATGAGATATGACCCAGAGGAAACCAGACCCAGGGGCGGGAGCGGAAGTGGGGGACGTGGTTGGATTACGTTTTTAATCGCCCTGATCACCCTCGGCCTGATTGGAGTAGGGATCTTTTTTGCCATCACTGAAATGGTCCGGCAGACCGCCCAAAAGGCCCTGGAGCCGGTGAGCGAGGCCAGCGGGCGGGTGGAAACCCGCATTGCAGAACTGTTTAACAAGACGCCGACGATCGTCCCCGACCCGATTACGATTGTCCACGATGTGCGCTCGCTGGCGCGCCTGGAGACCATTCAATACACGCTCGAAAAAGTCGTCACTGCCGAGACCGGGCAAGGCGACCTGGGGTTCTTGTTCGGAGACCGGCTGTTGTTTGTGGCGCACGGCAAAGTCATTGCGGGGGTAGATCTTTCACTGCTGCGCCCAGAGGATCTATGGGTGGAAGGGGAAGTGCTGTACGTGCGGCTGCCGCCGCCCCAGGTATTTGTGGCGACGCTGGATAATCAAAAATCCTACGTGTATGACCGCGAGACTGGTCTGTTAAACAAAGGCGACCAGAATCTGGAAACCAGCGCGCGCCAGGTAGCCGAGAAAGCCATTCTAGACGCCGCCCTGGAGGACGGTATTTTGACTCAGGCGCAGGCCAATGCCGAAAATTACCTCGACCGGATGTTCCGCAGCATGGGGTACAAAGAGGTGATTTTTGTACCATCTGGGGCCACGCCCATGCCGCCGCCGTAATTACAGGATGTGATTGGTCCAGGCAGGATGGGCATATTTTTCGGCCACTAACTGAGCGGCGCGCTCCTGCTCTTGGGAGGTCAAGTCGCCGGGCTGGAAGTGGATGGCAAGGGTAGCGGCAAAAGCGGCCTCAAAGGCGTCAGCGCAGTCTTCCCAATTGAGCAAAACTCCCAAATGTTGGGCAGTGGCGGCGCGCTCCAAGAGGCGGGCGGCGGCTTTTTGGCGCGCTTCTTCGTCTTTGAAACGCAAGGCGCGGGTGATGCGCGTCAGGTCGCCCCACAGCGGCAGCGAGCCGTGTTGAAGGACCCCATCTTTGCGGCGGGCCTGGGCACTGCCGATCAGTTTTTTGCCCTGGACGGTGATTTCGTAGTTTGAGGGCGTCTCAAAGCAAACCGGGCCGCCGGGCTGCGTTCCGGGGGGGAGGTCGTACCGGCTGTCGGCGCGGGCGGGCAGTCCCAGGCGGTTGAGAGCGTCGAGCAGAGCCTGCGCCAGGCGGCAGTAGCTTTCTAACACCCCGCCGGCCACGCGCGGCTCATCGAGGGGAGCGATGACGGAGTAGGTTAGTTCATCGGTGTGCAAGATGGCCCGCCCTCCGGTGGGCCGGCGCACCAACTGCCAGCCGTTGCACTGCAAGGCTTCAAAGTCTACATCCGAGAGCGGTTGGGCGTACCCTAATGACAGGCAGGGAGGACTCCAGGCGTACAGGCGCAGGGTCGGGAGAGAATGCTTCTGCCCCACGGCTTCGAGGATGGCTTCATCAACGGCCATATTCCACGCGCCGGGGGCGGGCGGAGTGCGCAAGACGCGCCAGCGGGCAGGGGTAAGTTCAGTTTCCATAGGCGAGATTATATCCGATTCGGCGGTTCTGGAACCAGAGGGGGCGTCTAAACTTCGGTATAATGGGGGTGGGGGAGATTCAAGCTGGATGCCTGCCGGGTAGTTCGCAAATCGCCGGAAGATTTTACCTCAAACGCTTGTGAGCCCGGTGAATCACCCGCCGACTACGCGGACGCGGGCCACCTGCGCGTGCTCTCTCTGGATGTGTTAAAATTAGCTTCCGACATTAATCATGACAGGTAGCTATGCAAACCAAAACCATTGAAATTGTCGAGGAAGTTCCTCCTCGTCCAACCGTAGAAATCCACCTGCCGGATGGGCGGGTGTATGCAGGCCGGCGCGGGCTGCCGGTCGAGACTTTTTTACGCGCCCTGCCCGAATGGGATAACCCGGTAATCGTGGGCGCGATTGTCAACAGCGTGCTGCGCGAGCTGACTTACCCCATCACAATGGATGCGCACGTGCAGCCGGTAACGATGGCCAGCGCCGATGGCGCGCGCATTTACCGCCGTTCGCTGATCTTCTTGCTGGAAGTGGCTTTTGAAGACCTTTTCCCCGGCGCCGAGTTGACGGTTGACCATTCCGTGTCTTCGGGCGGGTTTTACTGCCAGGTGATGGGGCTTGGCGCTCTGAAGCAGGCCCATGTAGAGGCCCTCCAGGCCCGGATGCGCGCGCTGGTCGAGGCGGATCTGCCTTTAACCCGCCACCTGGTTCCACTGCAAGAAGCGATTGCGTACTTTGAGGCCAAAAAACAGCCGGATAAGGTGCGCCTCTTGAAATATCGCACCAAGGAACACCTGGTGCTGTATGCCATCGAGGACCACCGCGACTACCATCACGGGTATATGGTTCCATCCACCGGTTACCTAAAGTGGTTCAGCCTGCGGCTGGAAAATGACGAGGGGTTTATCTTGCAGTATCCGCGCCGTCACGCGCCCGATGAACTGCGCCCACTGCCCGATTACCCCAAACTGCTGGCAACGTTTCGCGAGTATGGCCGCTGGCTGGCGCGCCTGGGCATTGACAATGTCGGCGCGCTTAACGATGCGATTGTCTCCGGGCGGATTCGGGAGATCATCCTCGTCTCTGAGGCACTGCAAGAACAGCGCATCGTAGAAATCGCCGCTCAGTTTTTGCAGAGCGCCGACAAGCCGCGCATTATCTTAATCGCCGGCCCTTCTTCTTCTGGGAAAACCACCTTTTCAAAACGGCTGGCCGTGCAACTGCTGGCTCAGGGGGTTTCGCCTTTCGCGCTGGAAATGGACCACTATTTTGTAGACCGTGAGAAGACCCCGCTGGATGAGAACGGCCAATATGATTTCGAGGCGTTGGGCGCATTAGACCGCGAGCGCCTGGCTTCTGATTTAAAAGCCCTGATTGCCGGTGAAGAAGTGCAGTTACCGCGTTTTGACTTTAAATTAGGACGCAGTCTGCCCGGTGAAGTCGCGCGGCTGGCGAAGGACCAGGTAGTGATTCTGGAAGGTATTCACGGCCTGAACCCGGATCTGCTCCCCAACTTTGCCACCAGCCATACCTTCCGCATTTACGTTTCCTGCCTGACGCAGCTCAACCTCGACCGCTACAACCGCATCTCCACTACCGACAGCCGCCTGATCCGGCGCATCGTGCGCGATGCCCGTGAGCGCGGCTACTCGGCCCAGACGACGATTCAGCGCTGGGAGTCGGTGCGGCGCGGCGAGAAAAACCACATTTTCCCTTATCAGGAGAACGCCGATATTATGTTTAATTCGGCGCTGGTGTATGAACTGGCAGTGCTGCGCCCGTTAATCGAGCCGCTGCTGCGCCAGGTTCAGTTTGGCACGCCAGAGCACATTGAGGCCAAGCGCCTGCTGACCTTTTTGGAGTGGTTCTTGCCGGTGGATATTGATTTGGTCCCCGATAATTCAATTGTGCGCGAATTTACCGGCGGGTCCATTCTCCGCGAGTTCAAACTGTGGCAATAACTATGATTTCACCTGCTGTTTCAATCCTTCCAGGTCGTTAACCGGCAGGTTACAGGTAAACCCCTGGCAAACGTAGGCGGTAGGCCGGCCCTGGAGCATGGGGCGGTCGTGGAGTAAGCTGGGGCTGCCGGGTGGGGGCGGGTAGGGGACCGCGGCGATCACCACGCGGGGGCGGTAGGCGCTGCCCAGGTAAGCGCGGTACGCCTGCATCTCGGTTGCATCAAGCGGGCCCACCAGGGCGATTTGCAAGACCGGGCCGATGGCAAAATCCAGGGCTTGCAGCCACTGACCGAAGGCAGTAGGGTGCTGGACCAGGATGTCTTGCCGGGCCGCCAGCATCTCTTCGGCCAGTCTGCGCCAGTCGGGGCGCTCGTCGAAGGCGGCCAGTTGCAGTAGCGCGCTGGCCGCCAGCGCATTGCCAGACGGAGTGGCATTATCCTGCCAATCTTTGGGGCGGGTGATCAGGCTTTCGTGGTCGGTGCGGGTATCAAAGAAGCCGCCGTCCTGTGGGTCGCGGAAGCTGGCAACCATCTCTTCGGCCAGCGTTCGGGCCGACTGGAACCAGCGCGGGTTTGGGTCAGACTGGTATAGGGCCAGCAGCGCCAGGATCAGCCCGGCATAATCTTCGAGATAAGCGTTGTGGCGGGCCTGCCCACTGCGCCAGGAGCGCAGCAAGCGGCCATTGTGGTACATTTCATCCAGCAAGAACGCCGCATTCTTGCGGGCAACGGCCAGATAATCGGCACGATCCAGAGCGCGGGCGGCCTCCGCGAAAGCGCGCAGTGCCAGGGCGTTCCACGAGACCAGCACTTTATCATCGGTGCTGGGGCGCGTGCGCCCGGCGCGGGCGGCGTACAGCCGGGCGTGGATGGCCGACAGGCGGGCGATCAGATTGGCTTCGGGCATTTCCAGTGCGCGGGCCAGCGCGTCGAGATGATCCTTGCGCTGTAAAATGTTGTGATCTTCAAAATTGCCGCTCTTGCTGACGGTATAAACGCGCTCAAAGAAACGGTAATCCTCGCTGTCGGACCCGCCCAGGGCCTGGCGCAGTTCATCCAATGACCAAACGTAAAACCTGCCCTCTTCCCCCTCTGAATCGGCGTCCAGGCTGCTGTAAAAGCCGCCGGCGGGGTGCGTCAGTTCACGGGCAATAAAATCCAGCGTTTCCTGGCAGGTCTGGCGAAAGGACAGGTTGCCGGTGATCTGCGCGGCGTGCAGGTATGCCAGGGCTAATTGGCCGTTATCGTAGAGCATTTTCTCAAAGTGGGGAACCAGCCAGTCATCGTCGGTGCTGTAACGGGCAAACCCACCGCCGACCACGTCATACATCCCGCCGCGGCTCATGGCGTTTAGGGCATGGGCGGCGGCCATGAGGGCCTCTTCGCGCAGGCTTGCCTGCGGGCGGGCGGCCTGCATCAGCAAGAACTCAACTGCCATCGGCTGTGGGAAGCGCGGCGCTTTTCCCCACCCCCCTTGCTTCCAATCGTAGCTGTTAAGCAGGGTACGGGTGGCCTGATCCAGCGCGGAGGGGCGCAGTGAATGGGCGGCGGTCGCGCCGGTCAGCGGCGGCTCGGCCAGGCGTTGGGTCAGTTCGCGCCCGGTCTGGCGCAGGTCGGCGCTGTTGTTTTGCCAGGCGCGGGCTACCGCTTCTAATACCTCATGGAAGGAGGGCATCCCATAACGGCGGGTTGGTGGAAAGTAGGTTCCACCGTAGAAGGGCTCACCCTCTGGCGTGAGAAAGACGCTCATCGGCCAGCCGCCCTGACCGGTGAGGGCGACGACGGCGTTCATATAGATGCTGTCTATATCGGGGCGCTCTTCACGGTCTACCTTGATATTGATGAAGTAGCGGTTCATGATCGCGGCGGTGGCCGGGTCTTCAAAAGATTCGTGGGCCATTACGTGACACCAGTGGCAGGCAGCATAACCGACACTCAGGAAAATGGGCTTGTTTTCGGCGCGCGCTTTCTGCAAGGCCTCTTCGCCCCAGGGATACCATTCGACGGGGTTGTCGGCATGTTGGAGCAGGTAGGGAGAGTTTTCATGGATCAGTTGGTTTGCCATGGAGAAATTATACTAAAATTACCCATTTTATGAATTGTAAAAACTGCCGGATTCCCAAGTGCCACAATTGGCGGTAAATGGGGTTTGTAATCTGTAGACGAAATGAGACGTGCTTTTACCCGATTGGGTGTATACTGGCGAAAGTCTCATGCGACCCCACCCCAAAGAGAATACGAGAGGAACCGGCTATGGTAGAAATTGAGATGATCGATACCCGTTCCAGGGCGCAGGTGAATGAATTTGTCCAGTTCCACTATCGCCTGTATAGAGGCCACCCGCAATGGGTCCCGCCGTTTGTCAGCGACATTAAGCTGATGTTGAACCGCGACAAGCACCCCTTCTTTGAGCATTCTGATGGAGATTTTTTCCTGGCAAAGCGGGGAAAAGAGGTGGTTGGGCGGATCGCTGTGCTGGAGAATAAGCCCTTCAACCAGTATCACCAGACGCGCAAGGCGCAGTTTTACCTGTTCGACTGCATTGATGATCAGGAAGTAGCCAACTGTCTGTTTGACGCGGCCTTTGATTGGTGCCGCAAGCGTAAGCTGGATACGCTCTTGGGGCCAAAGGGGTTAAGCCCATTCGATGGGTACGGCATCCAGGTGGAAGGCTTTGAACACCGCCAGATGATGACGATGATGAATTATAACTACCCCTACTACCCGGTGTTGTTTGAAAAGGCGGGGTTTCAGAAAGAGGTAGATTTTGTCTCTTGTTATTTAGGGGAGAATTTTAAACTGCCGGAGAAAGTAGCAGAGGTCGCCCGCCGCCTGAAGGAACGGGGTAAGTTTAGGGTATCGAACTTTAAGACCAAGCGCGAGCTGTTGCGCTGTGCCGCGCAAATTGGCGAGGTGTATAACAAAACGTTTGTCAACAACTGGGAGTATTACCCGCTCACGCCGCGTGAGATCAAGCTTGCGGTAGATAACATCCTGCTGGTGGCGGTACCACAGTTGATTAAGCTGATCTACTATAACGAGGAAGTGGTGGGCTTTTTGTTTGGCTTTCCGGATATTTCGGCGGCGCTACAGCGGCACGGTGGTCACCTGACGCCTTGGGGAATTGTGGATATGCTGATCGAACTCAAGCGCACCCGGCGGCTGTCGCTTAACGGGGTAGGGGTTCTGCCAGAGTATCAGGGCCGGGGCGGCAACGCGCTGTTGTATTACGAGATGGTCCAAACGATCAAGAGTTTTAATTACGAACACGTGGAACTGACCCAAATGGCTGAGACGGCTGTGCAGGTGCGCCGCGACCTGGTGACGGCCGGGGCGATCCCGTATAAGAATCACCGAATTTATACGCGGCAGGTTTAGCCGGATCGCGCAATGCGAGTAATCTTGAGCAGCCGGTCGATGCCGAAGGCCGTCCACAAGCAGGCGTGAGGGACGAGGGGCAGGTAATAGCGTTGAAAGGGCAAGGGAACGGTTGCCAGCAGCGCCAGGGCCTGCAGGAGCACAGCGGCTAACAGCAGGAGGGCGGCGCGGGGCAGTGGGCGCCGCCGGGCGGCTTGCAGGATCAGCGCGAGGTGGCCGTAGAGGTAGGCCAGCAGGAGCACGCCGCCGGCGGCCGGCGAGCGCAGCAGGCTGTGGAACGGATTGGCGAGGTAAGCGCGCTCGGCGGGGCGAGTTTCTTGCGTATAGTTGGTTGTTTCGGCGAAGATGGGCTGTACCAGGAACAGGCTGCCGAGCATGACTGCGACGCGCACTGCGGGCGACCGCATGACCTGCTCTGGACGGTCGGCCACCTGGCGGGCAAGCAATTCCTGGCGGCTGTGCAGGGCGGCCTGCGCCGCCGCGATGGGATGCGCCCACAGCGCCGGGTTGAGCGCGGCCACCACCAGGATAAACAGCGCGGCGTAGCGCAGGAGATCGCTCCCCACCCCTTTTGCAGTACGCTTCGGCTGCCACAGCACAGCCAGCAAACTCACCGGAGCCAGCGCTGCCAGCGAGTGTTTGGCGCAAAAAGCCAGCGCCGCGGGCAGGGCCGTCAGCCAGGGGCGTTTTTCGGCCACCGTCAGGCTCCACAACAGCAGCGCAACGGTAAAAACCACCGGCCCCTCAGACATGGCCCGGCGGGCGTGCAACAGCACCAGGGCATTGCCGGCCAGCAGCAGCGCGCTCAACCAGGCGACGCGCTCGTTTGCCAGCCGCCGGCCTGTGAGGAATAACAGCAGTACGCTAAGGGGCGTCAGCGCGGCGACGGCCAGCCGCGCGGCCAGCAGTAACTGCGGCGAAGGCAGTGCCCCGGCCTGGCGGTTTTCTTCCCAGGTGCGGGACCAGTCCCAATCAACGGGTAGGGGGGGCAGGCCAGCCAGGGCGCGCCCCAGGCCAATCAGGTAGCGGCCCAGCGGAGCATCCTGGATACGGTAGCGCAGGATGGGGTTATCTTGTGCCTCGGGCTGCCAGGCCAGCGCCCCCGGAGCGCGAAAGAGCTGCTCAAAATCCGCCGACATGAAGATATAGGTGCTTTCATCGGGATGGAAAGGGACGCCCGCCGCGCCCCCTAAAAAGGCGATGGTATACACGGCGAGCAGAACCAGAAAAACCAGGGATGAGATGTGCTTGAATGGCATAACCCTTCTTGGGGTTTGCATATTTGTTGACTGGATATGCAAACCGGTTGGTTGTCAAGGGATGGGCTTGCGGCTAAAATACTTTCAAGAGACTTCATTATAACCAAATTAATGGGTGTTTTGTGAACAGGTGGTTTCGAGGGCGTTTTTCGCACAGGCTCTTTCTGGCGATAGCGGTGCTGTTGGCCGCCGCGGTCTGGAAAGCGGTATTCATCGTTTGGGATGTGATACCGTTCAACGCCGACGAAGCCATTGTGGCGCTGATGGCCCGTCACATCCTCAACGGCGCTCGCCCCACGTTCTTTTATGGGCAGGCTTATATGGGCAGTCTGGACGCCTATCTGGTAGCCGCCGGATTCTGGTTGTTGGGCGAACATGTTTGGGTTATCCGCGCGGTGCAGGGCCTGTTATACGTGGGGACGGTCGCTGTGATTATCCTGCTGGGCCGTACCGCGCTGGATTCGCTGATGACCGGCCTGCTGGCGGCTCTGCTGCTGGCGTTCCCGGCGGTGAATACCGTCTTGTACACCACTGCCAGCCTGGGCGGATATGGCGAAGCCCTGTTGATCGGCAACCTCATTTTACTGCTGTCGTTCTGGCTGGCGCGCTTTGGCCTGCCGCAGAAGCACCGCCGCCTGCCCCTGGCCTGGGTAGGGTGGGGGCTGCTGGTGGGCGTCGGGTTGTGGGCCAACGGGCTGACGCTGGTGTACAGCGCGCCGGCGGCGCTCTACCTGGCCTGGGCCGCCGCGCGGCTCTCTGAGCGCCGCTGTTGGGGGCAGTTTGCGGGGCTGGCGCTGGTGGGGGCGCTGGTAGGGGCACTGCCGTGGTGGTTGTACGCCGCTCAACATGGCCCCATGCTTCTCGTGCAAGAACTGTTGGGCAGTGCTGTCGCTGTCGAAAAAGAACCCTGGCTGGCGCGAACCGGCACGCACCTGGTAAGCTTCATGCTGTTGGGAGTCCCGGCCCTGTGGGGTCTGCGCCCCCCCTGGAAGGTAGAATGGCTGGCGCTGCCTTTGCTGCCCTTTGTGCTGATCTTCTGGCTGGGCACGCTGGCCCACCTGGGACGCAACCTGCGGGCGGGCCAACCTTATCGGGCGGAGTTTGGCCTGTTGGGGGGCGTGCTGGGTACGCTTACGGTCGGGTTCCTGTTTACCTCGTTTGGCGTAGACCCCTCTGGACGATATTTCTTGCCGATGATTACGCCGCTGGCGCTGGCGGCGGCCAGTATGCTGAGGGCCGTCCGACGTTTTCGTGCCCAACCCTACCTGATGGCCGGGGTGGTATTGGGCGCATCTATTTGGGGAACCCTGCAGTGCGCCGGGCGGTTCCCCCCTGGGTTAACCACTCAGTTTTATGAACCCGCGGCGGTTGACCAGCGCGCCAGCGGTGAATTAATCCGCTTTCTGAAGGCTGAGGGAGAAACGCGCGGTTACAGCAACTATTGGGTGGCCTACCCACTGGCGTTCCTGTCGAGCGAGGAATTGATTTTCGTCCCGCGCCTGCCCTATCATCTCGACCTGCGCTATACCCCCCGCGACGACCGCTACGCGCCCTACGGCGACCAGGTTGCCAGAAGCGAGCGCGTGGCATATATTACCACGCGCAACCCCCCATTGGATCACTACCTGCAAGCGCAGTTCCGCGCTTTGGGGGTGACATGGCAGGAACAGCAGATTGGCGATTTTCGCGTTTATTACCGGTTGTCTGCCGTGGTGCGTCCGCAGCAGATTGGGCTGGGGGAGGCGCGCGAATGAAAGGGCGCGGCCTGATGGCTTATCTGTTACCGAGCCTGGGCAGTATGGTGTGGATGACCGCTTTCTTCAGCGTTGTGGGCATGGGGCCGCGCCTGATGAATATGGATGGCGACCTGGGCCGCCACCTGACGATTGGGGAATACATTCTCAGCTCCGGCCAGGTTCCTATAGTGGATCTGTTCTCGCACACGATGGCGGGGCGGCCGCTCGTCCCTCACGAATGGCTGGCGCAGGTGATTTTCGCGCTGGCTTATCGTCTGATGGGGCTGGATGGAGTGGTTCTGATCAGCGCGGCAGTAATTGCCTTTTCCTTCTGGCTGGTGTTCCGCCGGGCGCTTGCCAAAAGCCAACAGCCGTTGTTGGCGGTGGCCGTCACCGTGCTGGCGATGGCGTCTGCTTCACTGCACTGGCTGGCCCGCCCGCACATCTTCACTTTTCTGATGCTGGCGCTGTGGATTGACGCGCTGGAGCGGATGCGCTGCGGCTACCTGCGCGCCTGGCTGCGCCTGCCGGTGATTATGCTGGCGTGGGCCAACCTGCATGGGGCTTTTATTGCCGGGTTTGTCACCTGGCTGTTGGTTGGGATAGGCCTGGCCTGGGACGTATTTTGGACGCGGCGGGCAGATTTTGTTCCGGCGGGGTTTGGACGGGCCTTCTTGCTGGGCGGGGCCGCAGCGTTTCTGGCGACGCTGGTCAACCCGGCGGGAGTGGGGCTGTGGTTCACCAGCGTGGGCTACATTGGCAGCCGCTACCTGGTGAATCACACTGCTGAATACCTGCCGCCCGATTTCCACGACCCATCTACCTGGCCTTTCTTGCTGATGGTGGGGCTGGTCGTCGCGGCGTTGGGACTGCGGGCGCGGCGCGTAGCGGCGGCTCATCTTTTCTTGCTGGCCGCGTGGCTGGTGATGGCGCTGTACAGCGTGCGCAACGTGCCGCTGTTTGCTCTGGTT
>DAOUAC010000128.1:0-70986 GCA_034434155.1 Anaerolineaceae bacterium | reverse complement strand
GCGCTGCTGCTCGCCGCCCGATAAGTCGCCCAGGCGCCGGTCGGCCAGTTCCAAGGCATTGGCGCGCTCCATTGCCAGCCGCGCGCGTTGCTCATCTTTCGGTGAGACCTGCCCCAACCAGTTCAGATAAGGCGTGCGGCCTAACAGCACCAGTTCCCAGCCGGTAAACGCCGGGGGCAGGTTGCGGGCCTGCGGAACCACGGCCACGCGCCGGGCGCGCTCGGCGGGCTTCAACGCCTGCAGGTCACAGCCTGCCACCCACACCCGCCCGGACGTCAGCGGCACGACCCCACTGATGGCGCGCACCAGCGTGGTTTTGCCGGCGCCATTCGGCCCGATGATGCCGTAGATTTCTCCCGCTCCAACTTCAAAGCTCACATCGTTCAGGATGGGGCGCTCGCCATAGGCAACGCTTACGTGTTCAACTCGTAGCATACGTACACCCGCTTTTTACCAAAAGTTTTGCCGTTTGGCCCGGCGCAGCACCCATAAAAAGAAGGGCGCGCCCACCAGGGCCATAATCATGCCCACCGGCAGTTCTTGCGGAGCCATTACCACCCGCGCCAAAATGTCGGCGGCCAACAGCAGACTGGCCCCGCTCAAAATCGAAAGCGGCAGCAGGCGGCGGTAATCACCGCCCCACACCAGGCGCACCACGTGCGGCGCTACCAGCCCCACAAACCCGATAATCCCCGCAAAAGAGACCGCCGCTGCCGCAGTCAGCGAAGCGGCAAAAATAACCCAAAAACGCACCTGGTCCACCGGCAGGCCCAATTGTTGGGCCTGCTCGTCGCCCACCTGCATCACGTTCAGAGCATGCCCCTGGGTTAACAGCACGCCCAGCCCAATCACAATGTACGGCAGTTCCGCCAGCACCGGCTGCCAGCCGCTCTGAGTGGCGCCGCCCAACAGCCATACCAGCGCCCGGCGTACTTCCCCGGTGGATGAGAGCATTAAAAAAGAGGTCAGGGCGGATGCAAAGGAACTGACGGCCACGCCGGCCAGGATCAGGTTGGTAGTGGGCAGAGCGCGGCCCACCCGCGCCAGTTGGTAAACCACCCAGACCGTCAGCATGGCTCCAATGAAGGCCATGACCGGCACAGTGAACAACCCCAAAAAGGCCTGGGGCCACCGCAGGCTCATCGCTACGATGGCGCCCAACCCGGCCCCCGAAGCCACCCCAATCAGATAGGGATCGGCCAGCGGGTTGCGGAACAGCCCCTGATAGCCGGCCCCGCTGCCGGCCAGCGCCGCCCCGGTGATCGCCACCAGCACGGTGCGCGGCAGGCGCAGCGTGAAGATAATCGTTTCAAAGGGTTCCAGCGCCGCTTCCACCGGCAGCCCCAGCAGTTTCTGGTAGAAAAGGCTCGCCAGCACCGGCGGCGCAATAAAAACGCTGCCCACCGCCACGCTGAACACCAGCGTGATCGCCAAAATCACCAGGTTGATCAGGTAGGGGCGGGCAGCGCTGTGCGTCATGGTTTACTTAAACAACTCAGGGTGGAAGATTTTTGCCATTTCTTCCAGCCCATCAATCATGCGCGGACCAGGGCGGCTGACCAGATCGTCGTTGAAGGCAAACACCTGGTTATTTTTAACCGCCGCGATGGCGCTCCAACCCGGACGGGCCGCAACCTGCTCTGGGGTGATGCCGCCGTACAGCGCATCGCCCAACAGGATGATATCTGGGTTCTGCACAATCAGTTCCTCCTGGCTGATCTGCGCCCACTCACCGCTCAACGCCGAACCCAGGTTCTCTCCGCCTGCCAGGTTGATGAGCAGTTCAATAAAGGTTCCAGGGCCAGCCGTCCAGGGTTTGGCGGGGTCGGTAGCGTCCAGTTCATAGAACACTTTGGGCTTCTCAGTCACAGCGGCCACCTTATCCAGCACGGCCTGCGCGCGGGCGCGTAAATCGGTCACCAGGGCTTCGGCTTCAGCAGTACGTCCGGTCAGCTTGCCTACCGTTTCCAGATTGGCGTAAAGATCATCCAGCGATTTTGGATTCGGCAAAACGTAAACGTTGGGCGTTATTTCCTGCATGGCTTTTACCTGTTCCGGCGGCGTCAGGGGCGAAGCCAGCAGCAGGTCGGGTTGGAGACGGGTGATCTCTTCCAGGTTGTATTCCATCATCGAGCCGCCCACGCTGGGTAGTTGGGTGGCTTCTTCTGGGTAGTTCGAAAAATCGTCGCGGGCAATCACCTGTGAGCCAGCGCCCAGAGCAAACAGGATTTCGGTGTTCGAGGGCGCCAGTGAGATGATGCGTTGGGCCGGCTGGCTGAGTGTAATCGTATTCCCCAGCGCATCGGTGAACGTCAGGGGTTCAGGCGTAGCGCTGGGCGACTGGGTAGCCGTTGGCGCGCTGGTGGGTTCTACAGTCGGCGTAGCTGGCTGTGCGGTGGCTGTAGGGGCAGTGGTGGCCGTCGCGGCGGGTTGCGTAGGGGTTGCAACCGCCTGGGGGGCGGCAGGACTGCACGCAGCCAGAAGCAGAACCAAAGCCATTAAAGCAGTCATTAAGACAGCGAAACGTTTCATCGTAAAATTACCTCAACAAAATGGTTAATAGAGAAAGGGCAACGAACACTCAGGCATTAACAGTAAAATCTTTCACCCGCCAGCTAAAAAAAATCCCTGTCGCGTGGACAGGGAAGGATGGCTTGCAGCCACAAGGCTGGCCGGCTTCCCACCTCCTTTCCGCGAGGCTGTGGAGAACCATACCCTTCAGGCGGTCGACCTGGCTTCTGCGCTTCGCGGGTCGCCCCGCAAAGCCACAGTTACAGTTGCGCGACAGCACCGGACTTGAACCGGTTTCGCCCTTGTGCCTTGTCTCTCCTGACAAGGCGCCTGAAAGGAACTCTATTGATAGCAAAATTGTAAACGCCGGTGGGGAATAAGTCAAGCGAAACCGGCGTTTTGCGCTTTTTGATAAGTGGATTGGCAAAACCGCCGGGTTTGTGATTTAATGAATAGAGAGGTGAACAATGGTCGACTGGTACCTCGGAACGATCGGCTTTACCTACCCGGAATGGAAGGGTAGTTTTTACCCCAGCGGTTTACCCGCCAGCCAGGCGTTGAGCTACTATAGCCGCGTGTTCAACGCAGTGGAGATCAACACAACATTTTATGGCCCACAGCCGCCCGCGCAGCTCCAGCGTTGGGTTGCCAGCACGCCAGAGGACTTTCGTTTTTGCATGAAGACGCCCCGCCGTATTACCCACGATCTGCGCTTGCAGGCCCCCGCAGGGCAAGAGATGCGCGCCTTTGTGGATGCCTCCCTGGCACTGGGCGCAAAGCTGGGAGCTTTCCTGGTGCAGCTTCCGCCCAGTTTTACCGCGAGCGACTTTGAGCCGCTGACAGCCTTCTTACAGGCACTGCCGGCTGGAACAGCCTATGCCGGGGCGCGGTATGCCGTAGAATTTCGCCATCCCTCCTGGCACACCCCAGAGGTGGCTGACCGTCTGCAAGCCGCTCTCCAGAAGCACGGCGTGGGCTGGGTAGCTACCGATTATGAAGACCTGCCAGCCCAGATTCACCCCACCGGTGATTTTCTCTACATCCGCTGGATTGGCAAACATGGGGTGATTCCGCACCCCGGCCGCGAGGTCATAGACCGCGGGCCGCGCCTGCAAGATTGGCTGGCGCTTCTGCGCGCTCACCTGGAGAGCGTTGCTGCCATCTTTGGCTTCTTCGATAATGACTATGCCGGCCATGCGCCGGCCACCTGCAACCGCTTTAAAGAGCTGGTAGGTCTGCCGGTCGCCAGTTCTCAGGCAGGGGAACAGGGTAGATTGTTTTAATTCCTGATGGATAACGGTAACGCGCTGATTCCCGGCTAAGCCCTGCCATCCCCAATGTTTGGGCATCTGGCCTGCGCCCCGCCGGGAGCTTACCTCATCGTGGAGGGAAGAATGCGCATAGATCTGCCGATGAGCGGCGGAGTCTGCCCCTTTGCTCATCGAAGTACATTCGGAGGAAAAGCATGGCGCTGGATGCAGTTGAAATAGAGGTTGGCGAGTGGCTCCGCAAACGTGGTCTGAAGCTGGTAGCCGCCGAGTCGTGTACGGGCGGGTTGATCGGCCATCTGATTACCAATGTGCCTGGCTCTTCAGAGTATTATTTGGGGAGCATCACGGCCTATGCCTACGAAGCCAAAGAGCGCCTGTTGGGCGTGCGCCACGAGACGTTAACCACCTACGGAGCCGTCAGCGAGCAAACGGTTTTAGAGATGGCGCGTGGCGTGCGCGTAGCTCTGGCAGACGCCGTTCCACTGGAGCAGATCATCGGCGTTTCGGTCAGCGGCATCGCCGGACCAGGGGGCGGAATGCCCGAAAAACCTGTGGGTCTAACCTGGATCGGCCTGAGCGCCCCAGACTTTGAGCAGGCCTGGTGCTATGTGTGGAATGGCAGCCGCAGTGAAAATAAAGAAAATTCGGCCCGTCAGGCCCTGCGCCTGGTGCTGGATTATTTACGTGGGAGGACGGATATGGGCTATGAGCGGGTAGAAGTGGGCGCGCGCTGGCTGCGCTCCGGCGCGCTGATCCCAGAGACGGTGTACTGGAAAGATCAAACCTACCGGATTGAATCGACCGGGCGCACTTGGGAGGATGCCGACGGCATCCATATCCTGTGTATGCTGCCGGGCGGGCAGGTGATGGAACTACTCTTTAAGCTGAACCCCGCCGGTTGGCTGATGCGCATGCCCGCCGGGCCGGGTAAGCTGGCATAGGGATTAAAGCATGACAACGGAAATACAGTCAGAGGATGATTTCTTGCCCCAAGAAAACGCCCCCACTTATTCGCTGCCGGCGCCGGGCAAGCGGCGCATCCTGATTCTGACAGCCGACGCGGGTTTTGGTCACCGCAGCGCCGCCAACGCGGTTGCCAGCGCCCTCGAAGAAAAATACGGTGATGCCTGCACGGTGCTTATCGCCAACCCGCTGGACGACCGCCGCGCGCCTTTCTTTTTGCGCGAAAGCCAGTCAGATTATGACCGCCTGGTCAGAAATATGCCCGAACTGTACCGCCTCGGTTTTGACGCTTCCGACGCTACCGTCCCGGCAGTGATTGTGGAGCAGGCCCTGACCGTGCTGTTGTTTGAAGTAATGCGCGATCTGGTGCGGTCCTACCGCCCAGATGTGATCTTAAGCACCTATCCTCTCTACCAGGCTCCCCTGCGCGCGGTGATGACCGTGTACCGCCTCAGTATCCCCATCATGGTGGCAATCACGGATTTGGCGACGATCCACCGGCTGTGGTTTAACAACGGCGTAGACTTGTGTTTTGTCCCTACAGAGATTGCCCGTGACCTGGCCCTCGAAGCCGGGCTGTCGCCGGAGCAGATCATGGTTTGCGGACTGCCGGTCAACCCCGCGATTGTGCGCGACCAGCGCAGTCCCATGCAAATCCGCGCCGATTTAAACCTGCGCGAAGACCTGCTCACTGTATTAGCCGTCGGCAGCCGGCGGGTGGACCGCCTGATGGAGACATTGAATGTCATCAACCATTTTGGCGCGCCTTTGCAGTTGATTGTCGTGGCCGGCAAAGATGAAGAGCTGTACCGTCAGCTCAACGCTGCCGAATGGCATCTGCCGGTGCGGCTGTACGACTACTATCCGAATGTGCCAGAGCTGATGAAGGCCGCCGATTGGATCATGTGCAAGGCCGGCGGCCTGGTCGTCACCGAGGCGCTGGCCTGCGGGCGGCCGCTGATGATCATTGACGCTATCCCTGGTCAGGAAATCGGCAACGCCGAGTACGTGGTCCGCAATGGAGCCGGAGACCTGGCGCTCAGCGGCATGGAAGTATTAGAGGCCACCGCGCACCTGCTGATGGATAATCGCTGGTTACTGCGGCAGCGCACCCAAAATGCCCAACGCCTGGGCCGCCCCAACGCCGCCTATGACATCGCCGAAGCTGTGTGGGGCGCGGCCCAGCGCCGCGCCATGCGTTGGCGGCGCGGCACGGGCCGACTGCGGTTGATTGACCTGCTGTCGCGTAATCAGGTCCACTGGGAGGAAGAATAATCCCCGTTACACGCTTTTGGGTTTGCCCAGGCGGGCGCGTTCTTCCTCAACAATTTTCGCATCGAGCTTCTTGAAAAGCGGCTGCGGTGGTTGCAAGGCTCGTCCCGCCTCGATGGCACTGCTTTCCCAGCGTCCAGCGGCAGATTGAGCGTTATAGCGCAGTACCGTATGCTCGCCGAGCGCATCCTGAACCGTTTCGGTATACTGGGTTCCAAACAGGGGCGTGGTATACCCCAGGTAAGCGTGCAGGCGCTCGCTGGAGAAGGGCAAGAACGGCGCAAACAAGACCTTGAGCGAGTCGATGGCGCGCAGGGCCACAAAAACGGCCCGCGCGGCGGCCTGACGGTCCGTCTTGATCGCCAACCAAGGGGCGGTTTGGTCGAGGTAGCGGTTGGTCTCTCCGGCCAGGCGCATGGCTTCATTCAGGGCGGCGCGCAGGTGTACGGCTTCTATTTCCTGAGCGTAGCTCTGAAATCCGCTTTCAATGGTTGCGAGCAGTTCGCGGTCCGCGGCAGTCAGTTCGCCAGGGTCTGGAATCTGCCCATTGAAATTCTTGTAGGTGAAAGATAAAACGCGGTTCGCCAGGTTGCCCCAGGTGGCGACCAGCTCATCATTGTTGCGCTTGTAGAAATCTTCCCAATCCCAGTCGGTATCTTTGCTTTCGGGCATGGTGACGGTCAGGTAATAGCGCAGGGGGTCGGGGTCGTAGCGGGTGAGGAAGTCTCGCGCAAAGACAGCCCAGTTACGGCTGCCCGAAATCTTTTGCCCTTCCAGGTTCATAAATTCGTTGGCCGGTACGTCATAAGGCAGTACCAGCGGCTCGTAGGGGGGGCTGTCCATCAGCCGGTCAAAGGCCGTGCCGGCGCCGATTAGTTGAGCCGGCCAGATGACCGCATGGAAGGGGATGTTATCTTTGCCGATGAAGTAATAACTGCGGGCCTGGGGGCTGTGCCACCACTTGCGCCAGGCTTCTGGCTGGCCGCTCAGGCGCGACCACTCGATCGTGGCCGATAGATAGCCGATCACCGCTTCGAACCACACGTACAGGCATTTCCCCTGCCACCCGCTGACGGGTACGGGGATGCCCCAATCGAGGTCACGCGTGATGGCGCGCCCGCGCAGCCCTTCGGTCAAAATCTGCCCCAGAGATTGGCGCAGAACGTTGGGCCGCCAGTACGATTCGCGCTCGCGCAAGAACGCCACCACAGCATCTTGCAGCTTACCCAGGTCGAGGTAAAAATGCTCCGTCTCGCGCAGTTCTGGGGTGGACCCATCAATGCGTGAGCGCGGGTCAATCAACTGCTGCGGATCGAGCAGGTTGCCGCACCGGTCGCACTGATCCGAGCGAGCGTTGGTGTAACCGCAGATGTAACAGGTTCCTTCAACATAGCGGTCCGGCAAGAAGCGGCCCTGCGAAGGCGCAAACCACTGCAGTTCGCGGGCGGTATAAAGATAGCCGTTTTCGTTGAGCGCCAAAAAGAGCTTTTGCGAAACGTCAAAATGGTTGCTGGTATGCGTGCTGGTGAATAGGTCGTAGGTCAGCCCGAGCTGTTGGAAGAGATCGAGAAACCCTGCGTGGAAGCGCTGGTAAACATCCAGAGCGGTCGTCCCTTCAGCGTCGGCCCGTACGGTGATAGGCGTGCCATGCGCGTCTGACCCAGATACCATCAGCACATCCCGTCCGCGCAGGCGGTTGTAGCGGGCGAAAATATCAGCCGGCAGGTAAGAGCCGGTCAGGTTCCCGACGTGGATTTCAGCGTTGGCGTAGGGCCAGGCAACGGCAACCAGAACAGGTTCGGACATAAAACACCTCAGTAAGTTGGGCAATCCAAAATATGTCCGATTGTATCATAATCGCGCACAGAAAAGCGCGCCTGCACAGGCGCGCTCTGAAGGGCGGCGGATACATCCGTCGTGGAGCGCAGTCGGCTATAAGTAATCTTTTAGCTGACGGGCACGGCGCGGATGACGCAGGCGGCGCAGGGCCTTGCTCTTGATCTGACGGATGCGCTCGCGGGTGAGGCCAAACTTCTGCCCCACTTCCTCAAGCGTGTAGGCGCGGCCATTATCCAGACCAAAGCGCAGCCGCAGAATGCGCGCCTCGCGCGGGGGCAAAGTGTCGAGAACCTCTTGAACCTTTTCGCGCAGCAGGTTGGCGTAAGTGCTTTGGCTAGGCGTCGGCGTCACCTGGTCTTCGATGAACATGCCCAGTTCCGAATCTTCTTCTTCATCGTTAATTGGGCTTTCGAGAGAAAGCGGGAGCCAGGAAACCCGCATCATCCATTCCACTTTTGACGTGTTGATGCCAATTTCCTCGGCCAGTTCATCGGTGGTAGGAATGCGCCCCAAACGCTGTTCCATCTCGTGGGTGGTGCGGTATAGCTGGCGGATGCGATCCACCATATGTACTGGAACGCGGATGGTGCGGCCCTGGTCGGCAATGGCGCGGGTGATCGTTTGGCGAATCCACCAGGTGGCATAGGTTGAAAACCGGAAACCACGTTGGTATTCGTACTTCTCCACGGCCTTCATTAAGCCCAGATTCCCTTCCTGGATGAGATCCAGGAAGGGAACGCCCCTCCCAATGTAACGCTTGGCGATGCTGACCACCAGGCGGGTATTGGCCTTAATTAAGTGCTCGCGGGCCTGTTGCCCATCGGCGAGCAGGGCTTCTAATTCGGCTCTTCGGGGAGATTGGCTGCTGAGGTGAGCAAGTTCGCGTTTCGACTGTTTGCCGCGCTCGATGCGTTTGGCAAGGTCCAATTCCTCCTCCACGCTTAACAGCGGCACGCGTGACATCTCTTTGAGGTACAGCCCAACGGTATCATCGCTGGAGATGCGCGTCAGGTCTGCGTAGGGGTCAAAATCGCTCCCGCCCAGGGCTTCTTCGCTTTCCTCAAAAACCGCTTCCGAGTCATCCTGATCGAGAATATCCACGCCGCGGCGGCGGAGAGCCAGGACAATCGCTTCTAACCGGTCGGCGTCTTCACTGATCTGCGGATACAGCTCCATCAAGTCTTCGGTCGTCAGGTATCCCTGCACATCGGCTTTTTCAAGCAGCATACTTAAAATTTCAGTGTTGCGTTTATGCCTGCCCGGATTTGTCACGCATTCCCTCCTCAATTGAGAGTTTCGGGAGAAACGGATTTTTTTGAAAGGCTGCCCCCTGGATGAAACGGCGACGATGGGCCTCCAGGATGAATTTCATCAAGCGGCGGGCACCTATGACATTAAAGGATTACAAGCCTTCGTCCAGTTCAATGTGATGGTGTTCGTTCATCTCCTCATTAAGATTCTGACCACAGATAGGGCATAAGCCCTTACAATCTTCGCGGCAAAGCGGGCTAATTGGAAACTCGATCAAGAGATATTCGCGAACCAGCGGCTCGAGGTCAATGTTGGCATCTTCCGGCATAATTAACCCCGATTCGGTAACGGAGCGCTTATCGAAAGCGTACAGCTCATCGAAAGCGGCATGGAGCGGCTGAGAAAATTCTGAAAGACAGCGCACGCATTCTCCAGCGGCATAGGCAGTAAAGTCACCATGCATTAAAATCCCTTGCGGGGTGCGGGTAGCGCGGGCAATTCCTGTAAAGTCGGTGAGCTCGAGGTCTGGTCTGAGAATAATCTCCGAAAAATCAAAATGGATATCTCGGCTGTATCCGATCTGTTGGTTGAGTAAGAAACCAACGTTAATTCGGAGGGGATACTTAGGATAGTTCACGCGTGATCACTCACGTTAAGGCTTTCTGTGTAAGATATAATAATACACAGGAATTATAGCACAGCCGAATCGGCAAGTCAACTTTTTTTAATTTTTATCATAAAATTATTGTAAATTATGCCTGCCTTCCCTTTGTTGATCGCCAGTACCAACCCTGGAAAGCTGCGTGAGTTCCAGGAAATTTTGGGCGTATATCTGGAAGATACAGCCGCCCAAGGCCCTTTTCCCTTTCACTTGCTGTTGCCTGCGCACATTGGCCTGACGCTGGAAGTGGTGGAAGATGGCGCTACGTACGCTGAAAATGCCGCGCTGAAGGCCAGGGCCTTCTGCCAGGCCGCCGGCCTCATTACCCTGGCGGACGATTCAGGGCTGGAAGTGGATGCCCTGGACGGGCAGCCCGGCCTTTATTCGGCGCGCTACGCTCCCTGGCCTAACGCCACAGATGCCGACCGCCGCCGTTACTTGTTAGAAAACCTGCAGGGCAAACCCAGGCCCTGGACGGCGCGCTTTCACTGTACGCTGGCCGTGGCCCTGCCCAATGGAGAGTTGTATTTTACCGAAGGACAGGTAGAAGGCGAGGTGATTGACGAAGAGCGCGGTTCGGGCGGTTTTGGGTACGACCCAATCTTTTATATACCGTCCCTCGGCCTAACCATGGCCGAACTGCCGGCCGCGCACAAGAACCGCATCAGCCATCGGGCGCTGGCGATCCAAAAAGCCATTCCACTGCTGTTGCGCCTGGGAGATGGCTGAATCCGGTCCTGCCGCCCGCCGTTGACTTCCCCCTACCGGCTTCGTTTACCGAACCGCGTATCTGCATGGCGGGCGCGGCCCGCAATTTATACGCAATGCAGTAAACGCCCTACCCTTATCGCTGGTTGTCGAGGTCGGTCAGGTTGGGCGGAGTGAAATTGGGCGTTGCCGGGTGCGCAGCGGGCAGGCTGGTGGGCAGGGTGCCGGCGCGTCGGGCGGTAAACAGCGCGTTGAGGAACTGCTGTAACCCCTGTGCCACGCGCTCCGGTTGTTCCAGGATCACCATATGGCTGGCGCCAGGGATGATTTGTAGCCGCGCGGCCGGAATGCGCCCTGCCAGAAAATGAGCGAAAGCTACCGGGGTGAGACGGTCTTCAGATCCGACAATGACCCACGTGGGAATGTTCACCTGCGAGATGGCTTCGCGCCGGTCAAACTGGGCGGCGGCGAACCAGTCGGCCGCCAGCACGCTGGGGCGCGTCTTTTTCATGCCTTCCAGATGTTGTTCAATGAATGTTGGGGGAGTAGCCGGGCCAAAGGCTTTTTGTCGAAAGCTGTGCAGTGCCCCGCCCAGAGTGATCGGGTTGGTAAACGCCTCCACCATCTCAGGGGGGATGCCCAGGTACGCGCCGGTGGCGATCAGCCCCAAACCGGCCGTATGGGATGGATGACGAACGGCCATCTCGATTGCGATAGCCCCGCCCATGCCATGACCGACGAAAACGGCCTGATACAGCCCCAGGGCGGCCAGAAATTCCACCAGTTGATCGCTGTAAGCGGAGATGGATTGCAGGCCATAGCCTGTTGATTTGCCGTGACCGGGCAAGTCCAGCGCAAAGACGCGCTGGCCGGCTAGCCGCCGGATACAGGCAGGCCAGACCAGGTGAGAACTACCGGCCCCGTGCAGTAAGATCACAGGCGGTTGTTCTTTCTGGCCCCCGTCGAACAGGGAGTAGTAAATGCCGGCAACTGCTGGCATAATCTTAACCTCTTTCCACGACCTTAACCTGGCCCTGATGGAGACGGTCAGCCGCCTCAACTGTCAGGGGAATCAAGACCCGCACGCGCGTGCCTTTTCCAGGGGCAGATTCAATCGTCAGAAGACCGTTGACCATATTGGCGCGCTCGCGCAGGTTGACCATCCCCAGACTGCCGCGCCGTTCATAAGACCCCAACACCCCCTGCACGTCAAACCCGATGCCGTTGTCGCTGATTTCCAGAACCGCAATGCAGTTGTCGTTGGGGAGGAATTTAAGGCACACCCGGATTTCTGGGGCATTGGCATATTTGCGGGCATTATTAAGGGCTTCTTCCGTCAAATAAAAGACCACCGTCTGGCGTGGAGCATCCAATTGCTGCACCACCAGAGGGTCGAGTTCCAGGATAACCGTCTGCTGGTACAGATCGCGCATCTTCTCGGCCATCGTCTGAAGCGCCGCCTGCAACCCTTCCGATTCGAGGATGAGAGGACGCAGGGTAAAGAGCATGTGACGGATTTCCTGGGTTGTGCGGCGGGCCAGGTCTTCAATTTTCCCCAGTTCATCCATCACTTCTTCCATTTCTTTCAGTTGGGTTTCTTTCAGGGGGCGCTCTAACATCTTGCGGGCGATATTAATGCGCATGGCAACCGCCGAGACGGCCTGAGCAGGGCCATCGTGCAGGTCGCGGGCCAGTTTTTTCTGTGCTTCTTCCTGGGTCTGAACGATGCGCTCTTTTTCTTTCGCCAGGTCCTGGTACAGACGCGCATTTTGCAGCGCGATCACCGCCTGGTTGCTGATCATTTGCAAAACCTCAATGCGCTCCTGAGTGAAGAAGCGAGGATCGCTGTGCGCGAACAGCATGATGCCGTACGCATTCATCCCGCGGATGAGCGGCAGGCAAAGGGCCACCTGGCGGTTAGCGAGCGTGAGCAGTTGACCAAGTTCGGGGTCCAGCGCCGGCGATTCGATCAGATAGGCTTCGCCTCGCTTAAGGGCTTCGGGTAGGGCCCCCTGTTCAGCCGGCAGCGAGATGAGCAGATCGCGCTGGAAGAAGTGACGCGAGGCTTTGATTTCAAGGTTATGCTCGCCGAACAACAGCACAGCCCCTGCCAGCGGGTTGCCGTTCTCATGGGAATTCGTGATAGAAGCAATGCCGGTTTCGAGGGCAGTATCGAGTACGGTCTGATAATTGAGGGTGGCGCTGAAAGTCTCAATCATGCCGAACAGAGCGCGCATCCGCTCGCGCTCCAGGCGTTGGGCGTTGCGCTCGCCTTCGAGCCTCTTATTTTCAAAAGCCCGGTAGGTGCGCCGCAGACGACGTAAAAAAGGAAGGGTGGCCGCAGTGACGATGACAGCCGCCGCGGCGTTAAAAGCCGCAACGGAGAGGGCCGGAACCCATGTCTCAGACAGGGGATATCGCAGGGAGAGAATGCCCATTTGCAGGCTCGTGATGATGAGCAGGGTAGCGATTGCGCCGCGCGTTTCAAAATAGACAGCGGCCAAAGTAATCGGCAGCAGTGCGGCCCAGTTCACCGGGCCAAAGATGCCCCCCGTGAAGAAAAATAGGGCCAGGCCGGCAATCGAATCGACCACCACATTAAGCATCCGGTGGGCGGCCAGGCGGGTATTAAAAATAGCGATGATCGCAACAAAGCCGCTCCACAACACAGACAGCGACAGCAGCGTGATAATGAGAAAGTTAAGAGCCTTAGCGGAACCAATCGCAACTGTGATCCCAAACAAGATCAACCATCTTAAAGAAATGGCAAACCAGTCGGTCAGGTAAGGGCTGTCCCAATTACGCATCAAGACTATAATAACTCATCTTAAAAAAAATAACAAACCATTCCATTTCCTAAATTTTGTGCGCGAAGTTGGCTGTACAGGAGAGAGATGAGAAGATAAGGTGTAAAATAATTGTGAACCTATCAGGATATTATCCAGTGGATGCTCAATCCGCCGCAATCTAAGAGAAGGAGAACCGCAATGGAACTGTTTGTGGTGCCTGTTGAAAAACCAGACAATATTAACTTCATCTTAGGACAATCTCATTTTATCAAAACTGTAGAAGACCTGCATGAGTGCCTGGTGAACTCGGTCCCCGGCATTAAATTCGGCGTGGCTTTTTGCGAGGCGTCTGGCAAGCGCCTGGTGCGCTGGTCTGGGACGGACCCGGCCATGATTGAGCTGGCGCGAAAGAACGCTGTTAACATCGGCGCGGGCCACAGTTTCATCATTTTCCTGGGAGAAGGGTATTACCCGCTCAATGTGCTGAACGCGGTTAAGAATGTGGCCGAGGTCTGTCGGGTATTTTGCGCAACGGCCAACCCTACCCAGGTGCTGGTGGCCGAGCATGGCGAGGGGCGGGGGATCGTTGGCGTGATTGATGGTTTCAAGCCCCTGGGCGTGGAGGCCGAAAGCGATATTAGCTGGCGCAAGGGCTTTTTGCGTCAGATTGGCTACAAAGCCTGACGCGCATCCGCCTCTGGAACTTTTTCTTCCGCGAGTACGTCTAAAAAACGATGCTTTGATCGGGACAGGCGGCGGATGTGCAAGGGGGCATCGCTGTGCCTTCAAAAGAGAGAGCCTTTGTCGAAACAGGAGGGGTCAGGCCATGAAGCGAATCTTTTTCGGTATTGTAATATTGTTGGCGCTGTTGCTGGCAGGATGCAGCCTGACGCTTCCATCACAGGGCGGCGCCGGGCCGGGGGAGAACCCCGCGGCTGCTACCGGAACTATAGACGCGCAGATTCAAACCCGGCTGGCGCAGTTGATCACCACCCTGCCGGCCAACACGCCTGAACCGCAGGTCGCTACCGCGACCGAGGCGCTGGCAACCCTGCCCGCCGAGACCCAAACGCCGGTCCCAGAAATTGTGGCGACGGCCACCCCTGAGATTATCACCGCTGCGCCAGAGGAAGCCACGGCCACGCCTGAGCCACAGCCTTCGCCGACGTCCACCCCCCTGGTAGTCTTACCGACCGCTTCGCCAACCGCCACTGCCACGTTTAACCCATCCTTCACCCCTGCTCCTGGTGACCCACGCACCCGCTTGGGGTCGTCATCATCCTCAGACCCTATGAACGACCCGTTCACGTGGGTATGGCCGACCGGTCGAGATGAATTCACCGCCAGCGAGTTCCGCGACGGCTATATGGTGATGACGGCCCTGACCGACACCGATGGCTGGCGCATGGCGAACCCCCTCGATCGTGAGTTCGGCAACCTCTACCTCGAAGCCGACATCCGCACGCAGACCTGTGAAGGCTCTGACCACTATGGCCTGATCTTCCGCGTGCCTAATCTACACGAGCCAGATCAGGGCTACCTGTTCGGCCTGACCTGCGACGGACGTTATTCACTGCGCCGCTGGGATGGGCGAGCCGGGACGAAGGGAGAGATGAAATGGCTGGTGCAGTGGACGGCTGATTCATCGGTGATCGCCGGCTCGAACCAGGGCAACCGCCTGGGCGTGATGATGATCGGAAAGCGGCTGTTCCTGTATGTCAACGGCAAACTGCTGACCGAAGTGCAGGATGCAACCTTTGAACGGGGCTACTTTGGGATATTTGTGGGATCTGACAAAACCAAAGACCTGACGATCCTGGTGGATAACATGGCTTATTGGGAAAACCCAACCCCATAACAATCAATCGAAGCTAAATACACAACACTGCGGGCCGGACCAGGCCCGCAGTGTTGTGTATGATCTGAAACGCGTTTTTTAGCGCAGGTAATCCCAAGGGTTGACGAACATGCCGTTATAGCGGATCTCAAAGTGCAGGTGAGGACCGGTGGAGTTGCCGGTACTGCCAGCATAGGCGATCACCTGACCCTTGCCCACGTTTTGACCGCATTTGACCACAATCTGGCTGTTGTGAGCATAAACGCTGTGGAAGCCGTTGCCGTGATCAATCATCACCATCAGACCATAGCCGCCGGAGATACCGGCGGCGTACACCACCACACCGCTGTCAGAGGCATACACCGGAGCGCCGGTTGCGGCGGCAATGTCAATCCCCAGGTGACCCGACCAGAAGTCGTTGCCAGAAAGCGAATGGTTATCGGCCGGCCAGCCAAAATACCCGGTTCCAACCGCCGTGCCGCCGGAAGTGTCACAGCCGGTAGGCAGGTTGCGGTTGGCTCCTGAATTGGCGCGCCATACGGTAGGCACAACCCACTGAACCAGTTCGCGCGAGCCGCCGGGGATCATCACCAGTGCGCCAGCGGCAATCTGCGGGTCGGCGATGTCAATGCGGTTATCGGGCCAGGTGATGATGTCTTCTGGCTTGGCCTTGAACCGCCGGGCGATGTTTTCGATAGTATCGCTCTTCTTCCACTGGTACAGCACGCCGTCAACCGGGGGAATCTTAAGCTTTTGGCCGATGGAAAGGTTGTTGGGGTTATCTTGCAGCAGATCGTAATTGGCCCACAAGATGGTTTCGGGCTTTAGCTGGAACTGCTTGGCAATCCCCATCACCGAATCGCCGGGCTGGACTTCGTAAGTCGTGATGGATTCGCGCTCGCGGTTAGGGATGATCGTATGCAGACTTGCCAGCCGGGTGACGGCCGGCGGCACATCCACCGGGTTATAGTCGGGTAGAGCGGCCGGGGCGCTGTTTTCAGCGGCGGCATTGAGCGCAAATGGGCCCTCATCAAAACTGGCGGATGCGCTTGTGGTAAAACGCACTCCCGCGCGCTGTACCGCAACCCACGCCAGAAAGAGAATCATCAGGAAGGCGATGAACCAGGTCAGGCCAGATAACCACCCCCACAGGGCGGAACGGTTGGTTGAAAAAGCGGGGGCTTCACCGCCAGCAATGGAGTTTTGCCTCACGCATCCTCCATCAGCGACTCAAGCAGCTCCTGGTTGTTCTTGGTGCGCATCATGCGCTGCAAGATGGCTTCGGTCGCCACCGCCGGGTCCATGCCAGCGCCCTGGGGCGGGTTGCCGATCATCTGCAGGTACATGCGGCGCATTAACCAGACGCGCTGCAAGATATCTGGCCCTAAGAGCAGCTCTTCGCGCCGGGTGGAAGAACGCTCAATATCGAGGGCGGGGAAAATGCGGCGTTCTTGCAGGCGGCGCGACAGGTGCAGTTCCATGTTCCCCGTGCCTTTGAACTCTTCGTAGACCACATCGTCCAGGCGCGAGCCGGTATCTACCAGGGCGGTAGCGATAATGGTGAGCGAGCCGCCTTCTTCCAGGTTGCGCGCCGCGCCGAAGAAGCGCTTGGGCGGGTAGAGCGCCGAGGGATCCATACCGCCCGACAGGGTGCGCCCAGAGGGGTTGACCACCAGGTTGTACGCGCGCGCCAGCCGGGTGAGCGAATCCATCAGGATGACCACGTCGCGCCCAATTTCAACCAGGCGTTTGGCGCGTTCCAGGGTGATTTCAGCGGTGCGGACGTGCGAGGTCACCGGCTCGTCAAACGTAGAGGCCACCACTTCACCATCCACCGAGCGATCCATATCGGTGACTTCTTCGGGGCGCTCGCCGATCAGCCCGATGATGAGGTGAACATCCGGGTAGTTTTGCGAGATGGCATTGGCGATTTGTTTGAGGATGGTGGTTTTGCCGGCCTTGGGCGGCGAGACGATCATGCCGCGCTGCCCGCGCCCGATGGGGGCGATCAGGTTAATCAGGCGGGTCGCCAGAATCGAACGGTCGGTTTCCAGGTCAAAGCGTTTATCGGGGAAGATGGGAGTCAGGTCCTCAAAGTTCGGGCGGCGGCGCGCTTCTTCGGGCGTCAGCCCGTTGATGGTCTCCACTTTGATCAGCCCGTAGTGGCGCTCCGACTCGCGCGGCGGGCGCACGTGTCCGATGACCATGTCGCCGTTGCGTAGCTCGTAGCGGCGCAGTTGAGCCTGAGAGACGTAAACGTCGTCTGGCCCAATGCGATAATCAGACCGCAGAAAACCCACACCCTCGTTCATGATTTCGAGGATGCCGCCGCGGACTTCCAAACCCTCGCGCTCAGCCTCAACCTGGCGAATGCGCAAGATCAGGTACTCTTTCTTTAGGCGGTTTGCGTTGGGTACGTTGAGTTCTCGACCCATCTGACGCAGTTTTGCCAATGGTTCGTTTTCAAGTTCTAGAATATTCATAGATTGGAATCTCGAAGGAATCTCCACTAGATGGTTTAAGTCAAGTCGCATCATCCGCCGAGGCGGAAGATCATGCGCTTTAACTTGATTTTAGAAGTAATACGTCTGGGATAAATCCGGGCCCCCTGCCCTTATGCAGTTGGTTCCGTTTGTCAGGCAATAGGCCACACCAATTCAAGTTTTAAAGCTTTTACCGGACTTCAAGCAAAGTCATTATAGCAAGAAATATTAAAACGTGCAAGCGGAATCGGTTTTTTTTATATAGACTTGACTTTTTGATCCATCTTATTCCACAATGGTACAGTGTTTTTGGGAGGAAAAATGGCCCAGATTACTGCTCCAAAACGACTGCTGATCCTGGATATTGACGGCTTGCGCCAGGATGTGTTTCACCAGGCATTAGAAGAACGCCTCACGCCCAACCTGGCCGGACTGCTGGGCGGCCCTGAGGCGGATTGGGGCATCCACCTGGACCCGTGCAGTACCGCCCCATCCATTACCTTTTGCGCCCAGAGTACACTGTTCACTGGCGCCGCCCCTAACCAGCATGGAATTGCCGGCAATCAGTTCTTCGACCGCTTTGGCGCTGGAGCAGGGGGCGTTCCTCGCTTTTATGCCTTTGATATCGGCGATACCCTGGCAGTCCATGATGCCGTGCTGACTTTTACCGGCGCAATCGGACTGGTCGGTGAGACCATCTCGCCCCACACGCAGACGCTGTACGAGCGGGCCGCTGCCCAAGGCGTGTCTGCTACAGTGGCCTACCACATGGTCAGCCGGGGGGCCGCCCGCTGGAAGAAGCCCAGCCTGACGGATATCGCTCGTTTCACCAAAGGCGGCGGGTTGGTGGGTATCAGCGCCGAGCAGTACGACCAGAGCATGGTGGATGCGATTGTAGAAGATTTGCGTGATGGCGCACAGCCAGGGCTGTTAACCGCCTATTTTATGGGTCTGGATCACGAGTCGCATCAGCATGGCCCAGAGGCTCAGCTCGATTACCTGAGCCGCGTGGTGGACCGCCTGATCGGCCAGTTGATCCACGAGCTGATCGCTCAGGATATGCTCTCAGAGTTGCTGGTAGCGGTCGTGTCCGATCACGGCCAGATCCGCGTCATCCCCGATGACACCCACTCACTGCGGCTGAGTTTCCCTTTTGACCGCGAAATGGGCTACCTGTTTGACGCGCTCGGGTTGGATGTTCACGATAAGCCCGGCGAAAGCCCCAATTGCGATGCAGTCGTTGCCAGCAATGGCGGCCTGGCGCACGTCTATTTGCAGAACCGCGCCGCCCGCTGGCGCGACTGCCCGCGCTTTGAGAGCGATGTCCTGCCGGTAGGCCGCGCCTTCTGGGAGGCGCACCGCAGCGGCCGCTGGTCGCCAGATCTACAAGGGGCGCTGGCAATGGTATTGGCCCGCAGTGTGGAGCAACAGGGCTGGCAGGCGCATTACCAGGCCCTGACCCCAGATGGGCGGCTCGTTCCGGTGGGTGACTACTTAGCTCAACACCCTGAAATCCGCGCCGTAGATGCCGAAGCTCGTCTGCGGGCGCTGGCCGGCCCCAATAGTGGAGACCTCTTGCTCGTCTCGAATTATGCAGAGGGTTATTACTTCGGTGGGCCCACAGTCGGCGTGCATGGCGGCCTGCACCCCGAAGATTCACTGGCAGTAGCTTCCCTGTCCTGGTTGGGGGCCTCGCGCAGTCAACTGGCGTACCTGCGCGACATGGCAGCCGGCATCGCTGGCGACCGCCGGCGGGCCGAAGGACGGAGTTATCCCGCCCTGGCAGACGTGATGCCCATTCTGACGCAGATCATGGGGTGGTGAGAATTTATGCGCCGTTGGAGTTGTCGGTATCGGTCAGGTCGGCGCTCGAAATCCGCGCCACCGAAACCAGTTCGTCACCGACAGCCAGGTCCATCAGGCGCACGCCCCGCGTGGCGCGGCTCGATTCAGAAATTTGCCTGACCTTCAGCCTCAGCGCCTGCCCGCCGGTGCTGATGAGGGTGATTTCATCTCCGGGTTGAACCACGCGCGCGGCGGTAATCAGGCCGATCTTCTCCAGGCTCTTATGGTCAATCGTGTGGACGCCGCCCGTAGCGCGGCTTTTGACCGGATACTCCGTGAGCGGGGTGCGTTTGCCAAAGCCGCGCGAGGTGACGACCAGCAGACTGCCGCCCGGCTCGGCCACTTCCATCGAAGTCACCCGGTCGTTGGGGCGCAGATTCATGCCCGTCACGCCCATAGACTGCCGCCCCGATGGCCGAATTTCGGTCTCCGAGAAGCGCACTGCCTGCCCCTGGGCCGAGACCAGTAAAATATCATCCCGGCCGTCGGTCACGCGCGCCCAGCCCAGGCGGTCGCCGTTTTCGAGCGTGATGGCAATAATGCCAGACGGACGCACCCCGGCAAATTCCGACAGCACCACGCGCTTAACCTTCCCCTGCACTGTGCCTAAGACGCAGAAATGCGCGTCGTTAAACTCACGCACGGCCACCGCGGCGGTAATGCGCTCGTTGGCTTCCAACGCCAGAACGTTCACGACCGGCACGCCCCGATCCGCGCGCCCGGCGTCGGGGATCTGAAAGACCTTCTCGGAATAGACCTTGCCTTTGTCTGAGAAAAACAGCACCGTTTGCAGCGTGCGGGCCGAAATAATCAGAGCAACCTCGTCCTCTTCGCGCATTCCCTGGCCCATCACCCCGCGCCCGCCGCGGTTTTGTGTGCGGTAAAGCCGGGTGGAAACGCGCTTGATATACCCGCGTTGGGTGAGCGTGATGAGGACCGGCTCGTCGGCGATCAGGTCTTCTTCGCTGAGATCCTCGCCCTCTTCGACCGAGATTTGCGTGCGGCGCTCATCTCCGTGTTTTTCGGCCAACTCCTTCAGATCGGCCTGGATCAGGCCGAGAACCTTGCGCGGATTGGCTAGCAGGTCTTCGAGGTAAGCAATCTGTTCGCTCACCTGGCGGTGCTCATCCTCGATTTTCTGGCGCTCCAGGGCCGCCAGGCGGCGGAGCTGCATATCGAGGATGGCCTGTGCCTGCATCTCGGTCAGCCTGAAACGGTTGATCAACTGCGTGCGGGCTTCGTCGGCGTCGGCGGCCTGCCGAATCGTTTGAATAACGTCATCCAGATGGGCGAGGGCGATCAACAGCCCGACCAGAATGTGTTCGCGCCGCCTGGCCCGCTCCAGTTCAAAGCGCGTGCGCCGGGTGACGACTTCCTGGCGGTGTTCAATAAAGATTTGCAAGGCGCGTTTCAGCGGCAAGTGACGCGGCTCGCCATCCACCAATGCCAGCATCTGAACGCTGAAGGTGGATTGCAGGGGGGTGAATTTGTAAAGCTGGTTGATGACCTTACGCGGCTGCGCCCCGCGTTTCAGCTCGATAACGATGCTCATGCCGCGCTGATCCGATTCATCGCGCAGGTCGCTGATAGCGTCCAGGCGCTCTTCGCGCACCAATTCGGCGATGCGCTCGATCAGGCCGGTTTTATTCACCTGATAGGGAATTTCGGTGATCACCAGGTTATAGCGCCCGCCCCGCGCCTCTTCAACGCGGACCACGCCCCGCACCGTTAGCTTACTGCGCCCGGTGCTGTAAGCCTGGCGGATGCCTTCGCGCCCAACAATGATGCCGCCGGTCGGAAAATCGGGCCCGTGAACCAGGGTGAGCAGGTCATCTACGGTGACGTCCTCAAGGTTGTCGTAATTCTCAATGAGATAATCGAGCGCGGCCACCAGTTCGTTCAGATTGTGCGGGGGGATGCTGGTTGCCATGCCCACCGCAATGCCCGAAGACCCGTTGAGTAGCAGGTTGGGCAGGCGCGCGGGCAGAACGACCGGCTCTTGCAGCGTGCCATCGAAGTTATCGGCAAAATCAACCGTGTTGGCATCAATATCAGAAAGCATTAATTCTGAAAGCGCATTCAGGCGCGCTTCTGTGTAGCGCATAGCGGCAGGGGCATCGCCGTCAATAGAGCCAAAATTGCCCTGGCCGTCAATCAGAGGGTAGCGCATTGAGAAGTCTTGGGCCATGCGCGCCATCGCATCGTAGACGGCTGAATCACCATGCGGGTGGTACTTGCCCAGCACCTCGCCAACGATCCTGGCCGATTTTTTATAGGCGCTGTTAGCGCGAATGCCCATGTCGTGCATGGCGTAGAGGATGCGCCGGTGGACGGGTTTTAGCCCATCGCGGGCGTCGGGCAGCGCCCGCGAAACGATCACGCTCATGGCGTAATCGAGGTACGCGGTGCGCATTTGTTCGTCAATATCAACCGGCTGGATGTGACCGATTTCCATCTACCATACTTCCTTTCGTTCTGCCAATAACCTCTTAATTATACCTCTTTCGGGGAAGAAAAATACGCCCTGGATTCCAGTGTTTCTCAAGAGGGACGCCATTATTGTTAACAAAACCGTTTTGCATTTACATGGGTTAAAGTAATGTTAAATTTTGTTAACATGAGACGGGGTATAATTCTTCTTTGTGAAATCCTGGTTTTTCTCTCTGCTCGTGGTAGCAAGCCTGGTAGTCCTCAGCGGATGTGGAACGGGGGGGACTTCTGCATCCAATCAAACCGAAGAGCAGTCTCCACCTTCCGCCTACATCCAAAACAAAGGATCCGATACCATTGTCAACCTGGCGCTGGCCTGGGCCGAGCGTTACCAGCAGGAACACCCCGACTTTCGCATTTCGGTGACCGGGGGCGGCTCTGGTACAGGGTTGGCCGGGTTAATTAACGGCACAGTGGATATTGCCAATGCTTCCCGCAAGATTAAAGAAGAAGAAATCCAGGCGGCAGAGGCCAACGGGATTGAGCCGGTGGAATACGTGATCGCGCGCGACGCCATTGCCGTGATCGTCAATCCTCATAATCCGGTAAGCCAGCTCACCATGCAGCAGATTTCGCAAATCTACCGCGGAGAATTGAACAACTGGCAGCAGTTGGGCGGAGAAGACCGGCCTATCGTGCGGTTGTCACGCGAGACGAACTCAGGCACGCATGTGTATTTCCTTGAAGAAGTGGTGCGCCTGGGCAGTAAAACTGACGAGAGCATCTTCTCTGCCGACACCCTGCTGTTGCCCTCATCGGAAGGGATCATTGCGGAAGTGCGCGACAACCCCAACGCGATCGGTTACGATGGCTTAGGCTACGTAACGTCTGATGTCAAGGTGGTAGCCGTGGCTCGTGAACCCGGCGGTGAGTATATCCTGCCGACTGCCGAGACGGTCAACAGTGGCGCGTACCCCATTGCGCGCGACCTGTACATGTACACCAGCGCCAACGCCAAACCGGCGGTGAAAACCTACCTGGAATGGATCTTATCCCCGGAAGCCCAGCAGATCGTCACCGAGTTGGGCTTTGTCCCCATTGTGGTAGACGTTAGCCAGACATCGGGAAAACCCTGATATGCAGAGCCGCGCCATTTACATTTACCAGGAAAGAGTGATTAACCTGATTATCAAACTATCAGGTTACTCAAGCATCTTGTTTGTTACCTTAATCCTGCTGTTTCTGGCCCGCGAGGGACTGCCCGCTTTAAGCAAGGCAGAGATTTCTAGCCTGTTTGGTACGCGCTGGTATCCGATTGAAGGGTTATATGGCATCTGGCCGCTCTTAGGTGGAACGCTAATCGTCACCATTGGCGCTATGCTGATTTCACTGCCCTTAGGCATTGGGACGGCCATTTATATTTCAGAAGTGGCTCCCCCCTGGGTAAATAACCTGCTCAAGCCGCTGATCGAAGTCCTCGCTGGACTGCCTTCGGTGGTATTGGGTTTTTTGGGCATTCAGGTGCTTGCGCCGTTCTTGCGCCCGTTCCTCAACCTGCCTACGGGGTTAACGGCGTTTACTGGCTCGGTACTGCTGGCAATGATTTCCATTCCAACCATCGTTTCCATTGCAGAAGATGCCTTTAATACCGTTCCACCCAGCTACCGCCAGGCGGCGCTGGCGCTGGGGGCCACGCGCTGGCAGACCATTTGGGGGATAACCCTCCCAGCCGCCCGTTCTGGCGTACTGACGGCCCTGATGCTGGGGGTCGGCCGCGCGATCGGTGAGACCATGGCCGTGATGATGGTGACGGGCAATGCCCCGGTTCTTCCCCAAGGGTTAAATGCCCTGTTCATGCCGGTCCGCACCATGACGGCCACGATTGCCTCTGAAATGGGCGAGGTTGCCACCGGCAGCCCTCACTATCATGTGTTGTTCTTCATTGGGGTAGTCCTGTTCGTGCTTTCTTTGGGCGTCAACATCGCGGCTTCATCGGTTAGCATGAAAACGCGCAAACGCTCAGAAAGGGTCCTCTCGTAGTGGAATCCCGGCGCTTTTCTCGTCCACTGATCCCACCCCCTGTTCAGCAGACCTTGGGGTTCTGGCTGATGCGCATCATCAGCCTGGTAACAGTACTGCCGATTGTAGCGGTGATCCTCTACATCATCGTCCGCGGACTGCCGGCCATCCACTGGGAGTTTTTGGTGGGTTACCCGCGCGAGGGAATGCGCGCCGGCGGCATTTTGCCGGCCATCGTTGGCACTTTTTACCTGACGCTGGGTACGGCTGTCGTGGCGGTTCCGCTGGGCGTGTCCGCTGGGGTTTACATGGCAGAGTATGCGCCCGATAACCGCTGGACGCGCCTGATACGCATCGCCATTATCAACCTGGCCGGCATTCCTTCAGTCGTGTACGGGCTGTTTGGCCTGGGGTTATTTGTTTTATTCCTGGGGTTTGGAACCAGTATCCTGGCCTCCTCGCTGACGCTGGGGATTATGACCCTGCCGGTGATTATCAGCACGACCGAAGAAGCCCTGCGGGCGGTGCCATATTCCTTCCGGGTGGTGAGTATTTCACTGGGGGCCACGCGCTGGGAGACCATCTGGCGGATTGTACTGCCGCAGTCACTGCCGGGCATTCTGACGGGCGTGATCTTGGGGTTAGAGCGCGCCGCCGGTGAGACCGCGCCGATTCTGTTCACGGGGGTGGCCTTCTTCTTGCCGCGTCTGCCCACTTCGCCGTTAGATGCCACCATGGCTCTGCCGTATCACATCTTTGTAATTTCCACCCAGGTTCCGGGGATGCCGGTGCAGATTCAATACGGCACGGTGCTGGTGCTGTTGGCCTTTGTGTTGACAATGAACCTGATTGCCACGCTCATCCGCCAGCGTGCCCGTGCGCGCCGCCAGTGGTAGGAGGAATGCCATGCAGCCTGCCCAGGATGTAAAAATTCGCATCGAACACCTCCAGGTGCGCTACTCCGATGGTTACGAGAGCCTGCGCGACGTTAGCCTCGATATTCCCGCGAACCAGGTGAACGTTCTATTCGGCCCGGCGGGTGGGGGCAAATCCACCTTGCTGCGGGTGTTGAACCGCCTCAATGACCTCAGCGACGTTGCGGCCATGTCGGGCCGGGTGATCTTCAACGGCCAAAACATCTTAGACCCCAACATAGATGTGGTGGAACTGCGCCGGAAAATCGGGATTGTGTTCTCGCGCCCGGTGCCTCTGCCGTTGACCATTTACCAAAACGTCAGCTACCCGCTGGAAATTGCCGGGGAGCGGCGTAAGAGCCGCCTGGATGAGGCCGTGGAGCGTGCCCTGCGCCAGGCGGTGCTGTGGGATGAAGTCTACGACCGCCTGCACGATCCGGCTACGGCCATTTCGGGCGGTCAGCAGCAGCGCCTCTGTCTGGCGCGTACCCTGGTATTGGAACCCGAAGTGATCATGCTCGACGAGCCGACTTCAGCCCTCGACCCCGTTTCAACGGCCAAGATCGAAGCCCTCCTGCAAGAGCTGAGCGAGCGCTACACCATTGTGCTGGTTCCGCACAACGTCCAGCAAGCGGCACGCATGGCCGATTTCGCCGCCTTCTTCTTACAGGGCGAGCTGATTGAAGCCGCCCCAGGCAAAGAGTTGTTCGTAAACCCCAAAGACAAACGCACGCAAGATTACGTGACCGGCCGCTTTGGGTAAGTCCTAGTACTTGATCTCTAAAATACGCCCGCATTCCACCCTTGTCAAAGAACTGGACTGTTGGTATAATCTCGTCAATCTCCGGGCGCGTAGCTCAGTTGGTTAGAGCGCATGTATCACACACATGAGGTCGGGGGTTCGAGTCCCTCCGCGCCCACACTCAATAGAGGATAAATCCCTGGAAATCGGCACTAAAAGCCAAATCCGGGGGTTTTGTCTTTTAAGGTAAGACGCAGGTGTTGGTCTAAGACGGGGAGATTGTATGAGACGCCGCATTAGGTGTGGCGAAACAAACTCGCCTCGGTTTGCACTTAATGACGATTCCATTTGCGCACTTTTTCGGTCATACTGTGCAGTGTGAACCCTTCCTCGCTTCCCGTGCGCTTTGCCGGTTCCATCCGTGCCTTGTGGCGGCGGCTTTCGTCAGCCTTCGCCCGAATTGTTCCGAATTGTTTTTTCAAAAATTCAATTCCTCAGCCTTCTCTTGCCTTTCATCTGTACTCATCTGTACTCATCTGTACTCATCTGTATTCATCCGGGTTCATCTGTGTTCATCTGTGTCCATCTGTGGTTTATCTTCTTCTCCGCGATTCCATCTATAATGGTTTCCAACAGCGCTTTTTCGACGATTTCACATTTCCTGGAGGGATACCAACATGGCAGATATCGTTCGCTTGGGCGTAATTGGGGTGGGACAGATTGGCAAGTGGCATCTCACTACCTACCGCAAGTTGAAGGAAGAACTGAGCGACAAGGTCGGCGGGCTGGAAGTGGTGGCGGTGGCCGATATCAACGAGGCCGAAGCCAGGCGCGTGGCCGCAATGTACCAGATCCCCAACGTGTATACAGACTTCCGCGAATTACTGCGGCGCGATGACATAGACGCTGTGGATGTGTGCCTGCACAACAACCTGCACATGCCGGTGACGGTGGCGGCGTTGCAGGCCGGCAAGCACGTCTACTGCGAAAAGCCGATGGCCGGCACTTACTGCGATGCCCTCACAATGTACCAGACAGCCAGAGAAACGGGTAAGAAGCTGTCCATCCAGTTAAGCACCCTGTTTTCAAAAGAGACCAAAGCCGCGCGGGCGCTGATCGAGCAGGGTCGTCTGGGGCACATTTACCACGCGCGCTCGGTGGGCTTTCGGCGGCGCGGGCGGCCCTACGTGGATGGCTACGGCAGCCCCCAGTTTGTGCAGAAGCCCATTTCTTCCGGCGGCGCTATGTACGACATGGGCGTTTACCATATCGCCAATCTCCTCTATCTGATGGATAACCCAAAGCCGTTGCGCATCAGCGGCGAGGTCTGCCAGGAAATACCAATGGACCCGGCGCGCCGGGAATACAGCGGCTATAACGTGGAAGAGCTGGGCCTGGGGTTCGTTCGCTTTGCGGGTGGGGTGACGATGGACATCATCGAAGCCTGGGCCATCCACTTGGACCGCATGGAAGGGAGCGTGATCGTTGGCAGCGAAGGGGGCATCCGGCTGGAACCATTTGGCTTCTTCCACTCGATTGGCGACCTGGACCTGAACGCCACTGTTAACCTCGATGCATTCAACGGACGCCTGCACGATTTGCGCGCCAACGCCTTTGCCTACGACAGCCCTCAAGCCCATTGGGTAGCCGCTTTGCACGGCAAGGTGGATCTGCTCCCAACCGCTGACCTGGCGCTCAATACCATGTTGATCTCTGAAGGCATTTATCTATCTTCTCGCCTGGGGCGCGAGGTCTCGGCGGAAGAAGTGATGGAATTGTCTCAGTCTACAGCGATACGGCTGTAGGTCTAGTAAGAGGGAATTTGCTATAATAAATAGCAGATTACATCCTTGACAAACAGGCCGGACAGATGGAGAAACAGCGGATTGAACGACTGGCGCTCGCCAGCAGACGTTGAAGACCAGGGCGCAGTGTATTGCGTTACCCAAACCGATGAGACACACTCTATTCAAGGAGGATATGTACGATGATTAGCAAACCCGTTTTAGACAAGATGAATGCCCAGGTCACGCATGAAATGGCTTCGGCGTACCTCTACCTTTCGATGGCCGCGTACTTTGAATCGGTCAATTTGCCCGGCTTTGCCCACTGGATGCGCGTGCAGTTTGCGGAAGAGCAGGGGCACGCCATGAAGTTCTTGGAATACATCCTGGATCGCGGCGAGAAGGTCTGCCTGGGGCCGATTGAACAACCGCAGGCCGATTTCGCCTCTCCGGTAGAGGTGTTTGAGAAGACCCTGGCGCACGAGAAGAAAGTCACCGGATTGATCCTCAGCATTTACGAGGCCGCCAGGGCTGAAAATGACGTCGCCAGCCAGATTTTCTTACAGTGGTTCGTGAGCGAGCAGGTGGAAGAAGAAAAGAACGCCTCGGATATTCTGGATATGCTGAAAAAGATCGGCCCGAGCGTTGGCAGTTTGTATCAGTTAGATCACCGCCTGGGCAAGCGCGGTGGAGCAGAGGACTAACCCTGGCCTGTTCTACGACCAACTTCCAGGATGCCCGGATCAGCTTCCGGGCATCCTGGGTCTAGTCGTCGTCGCGGCTGTTCTCGCCGCTCGCGCCGCCAAAGGTTCGCCTCAGCCCCTGGAGGAGAGCCTCCCTTTCCTGGCGCGACAGGTTCGCCTCTGGGTGCATAAGCAGGTAGCTTCTAAGCGGCATTTCCCCTTCCTGCACCGTCTCGACAATCTCTTCCGGCTCGTCGAAACTGCCCATCCCCCACTCAGAGAAGTTGAGTTTGGCGCGCCCTTCGTCAACATCGCGCTGCACCAGCCAGGACAGCGGAGCGATATTGCTGTAAAACGGCCAAACCGTCTCGTTGCTGTGGCAGTCAAAGCAGGCGCGCTTCGCCAATGCCCGGGTGGCAGGACTATCCCATGGCGGTTCCTGTACCACCGGCGGGTTGGCGTGCGCCCGGCCATAGGGGATCAGTTGAATCAGTAAGAAGACCCCGATGATTCCCAGGGCCAGCAATCCGGCAGTGATCAGAAAGGCTTTTTTCACCACGTTTCCCTCCTCGATTACCATTATAGTAAAAGCCGCTGGACTATATCACTGCTGGTTGGGGGAATGATAAAAAAGGAAAACGGATGAGACCCTCTATCACCATTCTGGCCGCCTGCCTGGGGTTGGTGCTGGCGCTGATCGGATGCAGCCTTCCGGTAGCTGTGCCCCCCACCGTTGCTCAGAAGAATGACCTTGCTCAGACCCAAACGGCTGAATTCGAAGCGGCTCTGCCTGTCTATGCCACCCACACAGCCGCCGCTGATCAGACGGCTGCGGCCAACGCCACGCCCGAATTGCCAGAACAGACGCCCACCCTGCCGGCCCCGACCGCCGCGCAGTCACCCGCTGGCAGTTCCCTCACCGTCACGACCGGGCGCATCCAGGAAGAGAGTGATGCCCCTCCAGCGGTCATCGAGATCGAATATCCCATCTTCACCGATTCCGCCGGTAGCCCGGTGCCGGGGATTAATGCTGAAGTAAACAGCCTGATTGACCGGCAGTTAGAAAGCTTCAGGACGATGTTAGCAGAAGCAGCGCCGCCGCCCGACACCGTTAGCGGTCCGAACTCTTTGCGGATTAGTTATGAGGTGTTGTATAACGCCGATGGGCTGGGGAGCATCTACTTCCCCCTATCAACTTACAGCCAGGGCGCGGCCCATCCCTTCCCATTTTCAGAAGCCATCACCTATGATGTCAACCAGGGCCGCCGGTTAGAATTAAGCGGCCTGTTTAAGCCAGGGGTGGATTACCTTAACCTGCTTTCGCAGTACAGCATTGAAGACCTCAACCGGCAGGGCGTGTTATTCTGGGAGGATGGCGCTCAGCCCCGCCCTGAAAACTTTAAGACCTGGAACCTGACGCCAGAGGGATTGCGAATCACTTTTGACCCCTACCAGGTTTCGCCGTATGCGCTGGGGTATCAGACGGTGATTTTGCCCTGGGGTACCCTGATTACAGACCTCAACCCATTGCCGGGAATTGTAGAGTGAGGAAACAGGTGGTTTTTAAAGTTGCTTTAAATACTCGCGGATCATCAGAGCGGCAGTCGCGCCTTCGCCGGCGGCAGCGGCAGCCTGCTTGGTAGACCCGGCGCGCACATCTCCGGCAGCAAAAAGCCCCGGAGTTGAGGTCATCAGCGCAGAATCGGTCACCACAAAGCCATCGGCGTTAATCTCCGCGAGACCGCGCGCCAGTTCGTTATTGGGCGATAGGCCGATGAACACAAACACGCCGTCATACTTCCATTCTTTGATTTCACCCGTCTCCCGATCTTCAACGAGGACCGATTCTAAGCGGTGGCGGCCTCGAAACGCTTTGACGGCGTGGTTGACGTAAACGTGCATCATCGGCATTTGAGCAACGTTATCTTGTAGCACTTTACTGGCCCTCACAACGGGGAGGAACTCCACAATATCTACCTGAGAAGCAAAGCGCGCCAGGAAGATGCCTTCTTCAAAGCCGCTGTTGCCGCCGCCGACCACCAGCACTTTTTTGCCTTTGTAAAAAGGCCCGTCACAGGTGGCGCAGAAGTGCACGTTGCTGCCGATCAGGTCTTCTTCGCCCGGCACATTCAGGCGGCGGTAGCGCGCTCCAGTCGCCAGCAGTACCGCTTTGGCCCCGTACTCGGTTCCATCCACCGTATGGACCGATAGATAGGGCGGCGTGGGCGCGATGTTCGCAACCTCGCTGGCCCGCAAAATTTCCACCCCAAAGCGGCGGGCCTGACGGGCCAGGCGGTCGCCGAACTCGGCGCCAGAAATGCCCTCATCGAAGCCGGGAAAATTATCAACCACCATCGTTGTACCCACCTGCCCGCCCAGCCCGGCGCGTTCGATGACGAGCGTATCCAGCCCTTCGCGGCTGGTATAGAGTGCGGCGGTTAGCCCCGCCGGCCCCCCACCCACCACAATCACATCGTAAAACTGGCGGCGGGCGCGGGTTTGCAGACCCAACTTGGCAGCCAGTTGGGCGTCGCTTGGTTCGACCAGAATTTCACCGTCTGGAAAGACGATGGTCGGGATAATGCGCTTGCCGTGGTTCACCTCTTCAACAAACGCCATCGCCTCTGGGTCGTGTTCGATGTCGATGTTGACATATGGGATGCGCTGCTCGCCAAAGAACTTTTTGGCGCGCTTACAGTCTGAACACCAGACTGTGCTGTACACCGTGATTTGTCCGGCAGGGAGTGTTGGTTGGGTCATAATGGTCAAAACCTCGCTTTTCGGCGGCTTTTTTGGAGATGTAAGCGTCATTTACTGTAAAACGCCCACGTACTTGAGCGTTTCACCCCAGCCATTCGCCGGGTCTACCGGCACTTGCGGTGAAGATGCTTTCAGCGAATGGCTTTGCGCTCTGTTTATTTTAATGAAATTTTCTTGCGGCCAAATGCAAATAAAGCCGAGCGTAAAAAGCCCGGAGCCAGTTTTTGATGAAGTACGCCCAGTGCATAGGCCAGTTTTGAAAAGGAAAGGTAAGAAGGCTCGGCTTCATAACCGAACACCGCATGTTCAAAGCCGTGGGCTGCGAGCGCGCGCCGCAGTGCCATAAGGCTGTTACAGCGGTAGAAGGTGCGAAACACATCCTTTTCTTTAAGTGCGGGCTTCGCCAGTTTTAACACCTGCATGTGCCGCTGGCTGGGGATCAGTCGAGCGAGCAGGGCGATGTAGTTCCAGCGGTTGGGCGTGCGGATGCAAACGACCCCCTCAGGGCGCAAGACGCGCCGGGCCTCGCGGAAGAATGCGTCGGGCTCAGCCAGGTGTTCGAGAACGTTGTCGCAGATCAGTACGTCAATTTGTTCATCTTCCAGAGGCCAGGTAGGGCCGTCGAGCAGGTGAAACTGGTCAATAAAGGGGTTGTGGGCGGCGGCAGGAATGACATCCAGACCGATCACGCGGCGGGCTTTCCCTTTGAGGATGCGCAGGTCGCGGCGGAAGGGGATGGGGTCCTCGCCGTAAACGCCGCGCCCGCAGCCAAAATCCAGCACTGTAGAATTGGGGCTGAGCAGGGCGTTAACGCGGGCGTAGAAGGCGATCGTCCCATCAATTTGCGTGAAGCCGCCAAACCGGCTCTCAGGGTAAAAATGCTGCATGAGCATGCTGTCCACTCAAGGAGCCACCAGGTCGACTAATTGCACCCAGCCGATGATGGTGCGCGTCTCTCCCTGGTACTCGACCAGAACGCACTCGCGCGTAGTGAGGGCGTCGAAACGGCGCTCGGCGGGCAAAAAGCGCACGATGGCCCCTTCTGGGATTGACCCAACGGCATCGAAACTGTCGTAGCAGCCGGTCCGTGCCCATAACCGGCGCGCTACCGTGCCAGTAAGGGGAGTGGGCGTAAGCGAAGGCGTGTGCGTGGGCCTGGGCGTAGGCGTTTGGGTGGCGGTGGGGTTCGGGGTGGGCGTGGATGTCGCTGTAGCGGTAGGGGTGGCCGTGGGCGTGGGCGTGAGCGAAAGGATATATGCGCGTACCTGACCCGCGCCAAAGACCAGCACCAGGGCAATGATCACCAGGCCGATCAAGACAGCCCCCACCCGAATCCCGGCGCGCGCCGCGTGATAGCTGGAAAGGTCACGGTTTAACTGGATAACCCCCGGATCGTTGGGGTAGCGGCGGCGCACTTCTTCGCTGACGCGCGAAGCGGCGGCCGGCCAGGACCGGTTGGAATTTAGAACCGTGTTGGCCTCGCGTAGCTGTTCCTGGTAGTGCTGGTTTTCGAGCGTCAGCCGCTCGATCTCTTCCTGTACGGTCTCTAGGCCGTCTTCGCCAGCGGAGAGAATGCGGGCCTGATCCAACACCTGGCGGGCCTGCTGTAGCTTGCCCTGGGCGGCTTCAAGAGTTTGCGCGCGCTCGGCCTGGGTTTTGAGGGTTTGAATCTGCTCGCGCAGAGGTTCCATCACTTTGGGAATCGACAGGTCCAGGCGCGTTTTCAGGCGGCTGAGGGTGGGGTTCTCGCCATATTCCAGAATGAGGCCCTCAAGAATATTCTTGGCCCGTGCCAGTGCTTTAGGTGTGGGTGTAGAAGCGTTGAGAATCTCGGTGGCCTGGCGCAGTGACTCTTTGACCTGGCGCATGGCCTGGAGCCGGTCGTTATACTTGGGCAGGCCGGTTGCGCGGGCGGCAGTTTCAACGCGCTCGATGCCTTCTTCAAACTGGCCCTTGGCAAACAGCTTAACGCCCTCATCATAAACGCTCTCGGCGTCGATGTTTTGCTGTAATTTCTGCTCGAACTCCTGGCCTTCCTGCCAGCGTTGGATGCCCATTTCGCGCAGGGTGTTTTGGGCTTTGTTAAGCAGGGCCATAGCTTCCTGGTAGCGGCCCAGGCGAGCAGCCGATTGCGCCTTGCCAAAGGCAGTGGCGGCTTCCGCTGGTAGCGCCACTGAAGGGATGTAGCCGGTGCGCAAATAGTTTTCCGATTCACTGCGGTGCTGTCGGGCGCGATCCCAATCCGGTTCGATGCCCAATACCTGGTCATAGAGCTTGATGGCCTCGGCGTAGCGCCCCCCGTAAAACAGCTTTTCAGCCTCTTGCATGGTCAGCTCGGCCTGGGGGTCGTGTTCGCGCTCTTTGGGTTTTCCGCTGTTAAAAGCAGTCCCTGGGTCGCCGGCAAAAGCTCCGCTGAGCAGCCCGGCGGTAGCGGGCTGGGTGGGGGTGCTTTCGGGGGCGCGGATGCGGGCGCGCAGTTCCTTATACAGCGCCTGAACCTGGGCGCGCTGCTCGCGGTCGAGGGTTTGATAATCGGGCGAGTTGATTAACTCGTCCATTTCGACGATCATCTTCCGAATTTCGGGCAAAGGCGGCGGTTCCTGGTGGATGAGCCGGGCTGCCTCTGCCTGGAGGGTTTCAATGTCAGCCATGCACATTCCTATTCTTGTAGTTGTAGAAAGCACTGCTTGAGATCATTGCCCAAAGCGGCGGCGTTGGTATATTCGCCGGCCAGCACTTTCTCAACCAGGTCGCGAATCTCAACCGACAGGCGCTGGTCATCATACGTCCATTGGGCCTGATAGGTTTTGGCGGCCTGTTCAATCTCTTCTGGACGAGTAGGCCCCATGGGCAGTGCGCCGGGTGCAGTGCGCCCGGTGAGAATATGATGGAGGGCGCGGGCGCCAAATTGCACCAGGTCCATCTGTTTTTCGTAATCAGATAGCCCATCGGGGTGCAGGCGCGCAACGTTCCAATCGATGACATACACCCCTCGCGTGGCTTCTATCCAATAATAATGCAAAATTTTATGATCGCGGTAGACGATATTGCGTTGGTGGGCTTCGGCCAGGATTTCGCAGATCTGGATCGAAATTTGCAGCAGGTCGGCTACCGGAAGGAAATGGCCGCCGGTCAGGCTCATATCGCAGAGGGCCAGCAGGTTGTGTCGGGGTTCGCGTTGTTGGATCGCCAGGTAGGGGGTCCAGTTCTCAGCGACGCGGCTCTCAAGCTGGTAGATAAACTCTTGCGATGATTTCGGCCCGATGCGGACGACACTGCCCGTTAAAGCGCGGTCTACCGCGCCCTCGCGCTCGGCTGGCAGGCTGGCCTGGCCTTCTATTTGCAGAAAACCGCATTCCAACAGCGGCGTAATACCAGGAACATCATACATGGCGTTCAGCACCAGCACCTCTTCGCGGAACAGCGGTAGGGCATAGTCAATCTTGTCCATGCGCATCAGCTTAATCGCGGCAGGGGTAGCCTGGCCCTGAGCATTGCGCAGGGTTCCCGCAAAAACGCGGGCAGAAGAGCCGCGCGCTTCGGGAATCCAGCCGTCGAGGGGGGCCGATAGCTCCACATCCTGATCAGCGCCCAGCCGGCCTTTCAGCACGCCAATTGGGACTGGCGGGGCAGGGGCTTGGGCCGGATTTTCGGCGGGCGTGCCCGTAAGGCCATCCATAACGTGGGCGGGCAGACGCTCGCGGCGCTCATATTTTGCCAGCCAGGGCATTTCCAGCGCCAGGAGGGACAGTTCAGTGAACAGCGCCGGGGGCCAAACTCCACGGCGCAGTTGGCGGCAGCCTTCGAGGATCAGATCCAACCAGCCAGCGGGGCCAATATGGTTGCGCAGTTCGCGGCCTTCAAACTCTATCTCGGTCACAAAGTGGCGGTAGTGTTCACCGTTTTGTGGCCCAGCGTGAACTTTGTCTAGCCAGGCTGATGCATCCTGGAGGGCCTGTTCGGCGCGCAGCACGCGCTTGCGGTCGGGGTCGCGCAGCAGTACCTGACGCAGCCCGCGCGAGGCGGCGCTGAAATTGCCCTGTTCCCATTCTCCCAACACCTGGCGCACCGCCTCGCGGGCGGGTTCGAGGGCGCGGTCGAGGTGATAGCGGGCATCGGGCAGAAAGGCTCCGATCTCATCGAGAATTTCATCCACGTCGCTGTAGGCCAGATTAGAATATGGGGGCGTCGGGTCAATAGACCCCCAGGCAGGGATAATTTCCTCGCGCAGGTGTTTGACCAGGGTTTGCAGGCGCAGCAGCGCGGCGGAAGACTGGCCCTGATCTTGCATTTTTTCCAGCATCGGGATCAGGGTAAAGAGAGTGCGGCGGGCAACCAGCAGCGGTTGTGGTTCGCTGGCCTGCTCTCCGAGGGCCTGCTGGCGAACCATGGCGACCAGGTCTTGCCACCAATCGGGTTCGGGCTGGCCGCGCAGAGCAGAGACAACCTCCCACAGTACGGCCGGCCAGTCTTGGGCGAGGGCCGCCTGAACGGACTGGCTAAGGGCGGCGCGCTGAGCATCATCCAGGCTGCGTGAAGCCATGCGCGCCAGTGCAGCGCACAGGCGCAGGCTGTCGGCGTCGCTGCCGGGTAATCCCACCGCCCACTCACAGATTTCTTGTGCCTCTTCAAGCAGTTCTTCGCTTGCAAAGCGCGCGGCATAAGCCAGAGCAAAATACAGACTGCCAGCGTAATCGGGCAGTTCGCCATACGAAATGATCTGTTCGTGCAGGGCTTCTAACTCGCGCAGGGGGTTTTTAAGCGCGCCTTGCTGCGAGACCGAGCGCAGCAGTTCCATTTCGCGGCGGCGGGCTGCGCTCAGCTCATCCAGTTCCTTCTGTAATGCTTCCTGGACCCGCTCACGCAGCCCGGCGACCACGTCAGGCGTCAGTTCGTGGGGCAGCAGCCGCTCCGGCCAGGAGAGCCGCAGGCGCAGTTCGGGGGCGGCCATCTCCATAAACTGCCCCAAGGCTTCGAGCATCTGGCGGTAATCGTCTTGCGCAGTAAAGCGCCGGTCGCGGGTAGAACCATCGCGTTCCAGAAACTGCCCGTTGCCCCAATCAATCACCGTTAACTTGGCACGCAGCGGGTCCCAATAAAGGTGTTCGGGCTTTACGTCATTCCACAAGATACCGTTGGCCGGAATGCCTTCAATATCAAACGTGTTATTATGAATACGGCTGAAGATCTCAAACAGACTGTTGATGACACTCAACAGAACGCGATAGGAAAAGGAAGCGCCCCCATGACTGTTCTGGGAGAGGGTTTCTAAAAAGCGGCGTTCTTCGGGGGTTTCGGCCAGTGAATCGGCCCCGCTTAACGTTCCCATGCGCCCGGCGCGCGCTAATTGGCTGAGGTTAAACCCGCTGGCTTTCTCGATCACAATAAACAGCCGCTCACTGAAAGCGGTACCGGGGCGACTCTGGTCGATCAATCGGGGAACGCGCACTCCCAGTCCCGGTTCCATATCCAGGTAGGCCGACAGGGTTTTCAGAATTTTGGCTTCGTTGTTGATCTGCGTCGTTTGGCGGATAATATCGCTGGCAAAGGCGCTTTTTCCTGGACGTTTCAAGATCGCTACATGCTTTTCCAGGAGCGATTCGACTAGGTACACCTCGCCGGCGTCTCCCTCGCCCAACTTTTTTAAAAGCACCCACGCAGATTGCTGACCAGAGACGATATCACTTTCCATAGTCCATGCACGTCGTTTCCATGTGAGTGGGGGAATCATACCACAAATGAAAAGGGCTGCGAGAAGCGGCGGCAGGTTGTGTTATATTTACGGCATGACCAATCACCACGCCTGGGCTGGATGGAAAAAACGTAAGTGGCTGCCCATTGGGATGGGGTTGGGGGTATGGCTGGCCGCGGCACTGGCCTGCAATCTGCCAACCGCGCCTCGCACAGATTTTGCGGCCACCCTGGCGGTTGAGGCGACGCTGCAATCTGCCGAGAAAACGGTGGCGGCGCGCATTTTTCCAACGCTTCCGCCCGACGTTGCCACCCCTGTGGCCCCTGCTGAAAACACGCCTGCCCCTGCCGCGCCATCTGAGCCGCTCTTGCCTACGCCCACTGCTGGCCCCGGCGATTTTGTGTATCTCACCCAACCGGGCGATACCGCCGCCGCGCTGGCGGGGCGCTTTGGAGTGGCCCCTGAACAAATCATCAACCCCTCTCAGTATGATATCCATGCCTATTTGCCTGTTGGTCAGCCCCTGGTGCTTGCCAATACCCTGGGTGAGCTGTCCTACCGGGGCGTGCTGCTGCCCGACAGCGAAGTGATCTATTCGCCCGCCGCCTCCGATTTTTCGGTGGAAGAGTATGTCAGTCAGGCGAGCGGTTTTCTAAGTACTTATCAGGAAACGGTCGGTGACGAGACTTTGAGCGGGGCCGAGATCATCCGCAAAGTGGCGCTGGAGACTTCCATTAACCCGCGCCTGCTCCTGGCAGTGCTGGAATATCGCTCTGGTTGGGTATGGGGACGGCCCGCCGACCCCAGCCAGACAGCCTATCCAATTGGTTTTTACGCCAATGAGATGACCGGGCTGCACAAAGAAATTACCCTGGTTGCCAGGCAGTTGACAATCGGGTATTATGGCTGGCGCAGCGGTCAAGTGGTTGAGCTGGAGTTTGCCAACGGCAGCCGGGCGCGCCTAGACCCCACGCTGAACGCCGGGACGGTGGCTCTACAAACGCTGTTTTCAAAGCTGGTGGGGCCGGGGGAACTGCCTGGGGTGCTGTATGGCGAGAGAGGGTTTGTCAGCCGATACCTGGAGTGGTTCGGTGATCCCTGGCAGCGCTCGGCGGCGGTGGGCGACCTGCTGCCCTTTGGCCTGCAACAGCCGGCCCTGGAACTCCCTTTTCCTGTGGGGACGCGCATCAGCTTCACGGGCGGGCCGCATGCCGCCTGGGGGATCGGCAGCCCGTTGGGCGGGATTGACTTCGCCCCGGCGGATGTCGAAAAGGGCTGTACCGTCTCGCGTTATTGGACGACCGCCGCCGCCCCGGGCGTGGTGGCGCGCTCGGAAGACGGCCAGGTAGTGCTGGACCTGGACGGGGACGGCAAAGAACATACCGGTTGGTCGCTCCTGTACCTGCACGTGGCCGCCTTCGAGCGCGTGGCGGCGGGGACGCCGGTGCAGACGGATGACCCCCTCGGCCACCCTTCCTGCGAGGGTGGAGCCGCGACGGGCACGCACGTTCACCTGGCGCGGCGCTACAATGGGGAATGGCTGGCGGCGGCGGGGCCGGTTCCGTTTGTGATCTCCGGCTGGCAGGTGTTCCCCGGTGAGCGGCCTTATCGTGGCTCCATGGTGAAGGACGATCTGGTGGTTACATCGCGGATGGATAATGCCGTTACCTCAATCTTTACGCGGTGAAGTTCCGCGGCAGGAATGACGGGAGGAAGAATTGACAGAGGAAACCCACTTTTCATCGGCGCTGCCGGTCATCGTATATACACGCCCGGCAGAGACGCCCGGCGTGGATTGGAAGGAGTTTGACCGTGGGCCGGGGTATTTTCACATCCCGGCAGGCTGCGAGGTGGGCGTGCGCATTAAGGGCATTGATGACCGCACTTTAAAGAGCCTGGTCGCAGAACTGCGTGGGGTTGAGCCGCTGCGGTTCCTCGATCTGGCTGAAAACCGTAACATCACCGATGCCGGCATGCCTTACCTGGTGGAGTTAAAGCAGCTCACCAGCCTGAATCTCAGCTCGTGTACGATCACCAGCGAGGGTTTGGCCGTGCTTAAGCGGCTTCCGCGCCTGGAACGGTTAATCTTAAGTTACTGCAATAAGCTCAATGACAGCGTCCTCAAGACGCTGGAAGCAATGCGCGCGCTGACCTATGTTGATTTACATGGCTGCCTGAGCATAACCAAAGGGGCGCTGGCGCGCGTGCGCCGCCGCGACCTGGAGATTTATAAATAGCCGCCAGCGAGCCTGGCTAAGCCGTGCTGGCTTGCTAAGTAACGTGTTCAACGCAGGAACCCCGAGGGATATATGACCTCGGGGTTCCTGCTCTGCACTGGTTGTTCTGGGTAAGGGCAGATTAAACCGTCTTGCCGGCTGCCAGGCCTTCCGATCTGTAATGACTAAGCCTGGTTAGAAGTTGAGGCACGGCAAAGGTTACCTGCAATGCCGCGCTTACCTGAGCTATCGAATGACCCCCAGGAGCGTCAGCCAACTTCTCCGTTTTCAGTTTTTAAACTGCCACTCACCTCGAAACTATTTCGCCAGTGGTTTATAACACTATAGCGCATGCCAAACACCGCAAATACCCGGTTTCCCCTACCCCGCTGAGGTAGGGTTTTCCCTACCCCAGTGGATGCTGGAGGGGGGAAGATCGATTACAATGCAGGAGCTATGCAGAACCATTCAACTTATTCAATGGATGAGAGCAACGCTCCCACGCAACCCATCCGCGTGCTTGACCATTACCAGGCGATTCGCGTTCCGCGGAGCGCGCGGCGGCGCAGGCCAGAGGGGTGCTGGGGCTGTCTTTCGACTGGCTGTCTGATGGGCCTGGTGCTGGTGGCGCTGGCAGCGGCATACTTTTTGGCGCCAGTACGCACGAACTTTCTGATCCTGGGCATTGACCGTACGCCAGATGGATCGGCGGTGGGGCGCAGTGATACCATGATCCTGGTGTCGGTGAACCCGCTGCGGCCTGATGTGGCGATGTTGTCAATTCCGCGCGACCTGTGGGTGGAGATTCCAGGGGTGGGCGAGCAGCGCATCAATACGGCGCACTTCTTTGCAGAAGCGGCGCAGCCCGGCAGTGGAGCGGCTGCCGCCGCGCGGACAGTGGAGCAGAATTTCGGCGAACCGGTCCCTTATACTGTGCGCATCCAGTTTGAGGGGTTTATGCAGGTGGTGGACGCGCTGGGCGGCGTGACGGTGGATCTGCCGGAGGCAATGGCCGGCTACAGCGCTGGCTCTCATCACCTGAACAGCGCCCAGGCCCTGGCTTTTGTGCGTGACCGGCAGGGGGCCGATGACTTCTTCCGCATGTCGCACGGGCAGTTGCTGATCCGCGCGCTGGTCCGGCAGGTGCTGCTGCCCTCTTCCTGGCAACATCTACCGGCGGCGGCGCAGGCGGCGGGGGAAGCGATCGATACCAACCTGCCGGTCTGGCTGTGGCCGCGGCTGGCGCTGGCGTTTGTCCGGGCGGGGGCAGGGGGAATTGACAGCCGGGTGATCGGGCGCGATATGGTAACGCCCTTCACGACCGAGGGCGGGGCCAACGTGCTGCTGCCCAATTGGGACAAGATTCGCCCGCTGGTGCAGGAGATGTTCAGAGATTAAGCCGTTCAGGCGACTGCGGCGGCGGCTTTGGCCTTCATCTTTTCCCAGGCTTCATCGCTTTCGAGGGTGATGACCCGGTACGACTCGGCGTAGAGCATTTCTTTGCCGCGCGCGCTGTTGGCGGCCCATTCGCGCACCGAGGGGCCGGGGTCCCAATCGCCCATCTGGCTTTTATGGGCGCGCAGGGCCTCGATTTTTACTTCGATGGTGTCTTCAATGTTGACATACACATCCGCCGGCTCGCCCCAGGTGTTGACGTAGACTTTGCGGGGCTTGTGGGCGGTTAACCCTTCTTCTTGCAGTTCTTCAAACAGATTGGGCTGGCCGGCCGCCGGGAAAGTGGCCTCGATGGCGGCCAGGGCGGCGGCGCGGTGGTCGGGGTGGTTGATGTAATTGGGCCCGGCCCATATGACCGTAGGATCGCCGGTGACGATAACTTCGGGGCGGAAGCGGCGGATCTCGCGCACCAGTTTCTTGCGGACTTCGAGGGTGGCTTGCAGCAGGCCATCGGGTTCGCGCAGAAAGACGACTTCTGCCGCGCCGATAATTTGCGCGGCGGCGCGCTCTTCGGCCTCACGGATTTCGATGGCGCGCGCGCGGGTCATGCCGGGTTCAGAAATGCCAACATCCCCACTGGTTAAGAGGACGAAAGAAATGCGCGCCCCGGCCCTGGCCCAGCGAGCCAGCGTACCGGCGCAGCTAAATTCGATGTCATCGGGATGCGCCACAATTGCCATGGCGCTTTCGGGAACATAAAAGGGATACGGCATGGGGTGTTTTCTCCAGTCTTATCAATAAAAAGAGAAGGTTTTAAGCAAACGACCGCATGAAATTCTACTCGTCTCCGCGCCGAGAAGCAACTGGCTGCTGCCAGAAAGATAAGCTTTATGAGGGGAATCCCTTCCTGAAAGGGGAGGAACCTTTCAACTTTTGGGCTGAAAAGCAGGCTGTTATCGTTAACCCGAAAGGTGGGGTCTCTTTGAGGAGAAATCTGTCTTTTCTTCATCTGAGGGGCCTGAGATAACCTACGCCAACAGGCATTCACGAAAGGAAGGATACCGCTATGGCTGAGAAACACCCGATCAAGAATCTTGAAGAGTTGTTTGTTGATACCCTGAAAGACCTGTATGACGCGGAGACGCAGATCACCAAGGCGCTGCCGAAGATGACCGAACAGGCTACTTCGCCAGACCTGAAGGCGGGGTTCCAGGAACACCTGGAAGTGACCCACCGCCAACGGGAACGCCTGGAGCGGATTTTCACTGAGATGAAGGTCAGCCCAGAAGGGAAGAAATGCGTGGGAATGCAGGGGCTGATTCGAGAAGGCAGCGAGGTGATGCAGGAAACTGCCGACCCAGATGTGAAAGATGCCGCGATGATCGCTGCTGCGCAGAAGATCGAGCATTATGAGATTTCTGGGTACGGCACGGCGCGGGCGTATGCCCGGCAGTTGGGCCACGAGAACTTCGCGAAAATATTGGAGACGACGTTGAGCGAAGAAGAAATGACGGATAAGAAGCTCACGAAGATCGCCGAAGGGCATATTAACCGCCAGGCGAAACGGTAAGGAAAGCACTATAGGAAGGATAGTATGAGCAAACATCATTCGAGCTTTGGTGATTTGCTGCTGGGGATGTCTTGGGCGGCATGGTAGGGTATGCGGCTGCCATGCTCTCGGCCCCGCAGTCGGGGCGCGAGACGCGCGAAATGCTGACGGAAAAGGGCCGCGAACTGCGCGACCGGGCAGTTAACACCCTGCAAGAAACCCGCGACAAAACCGGCAAGCTGATTGATACAGGGCGAGGTAAGGTGGAAGATACGGTTGCCCGCGCCCGCGAGCGCGTGGAAGAAGCGCGCGGGCAGGGCGAGCAGATGGTGACGGAAAAACGCCAGGAGGTGAGCGCAGGACTGCGGCGGGCAGCCGATTCGGTAGACCCGAATGCAGGGAACCCTCCGATGCCGGGCATCTGAGAAGCGCATTAGAGCCAGATCTGGGTTATGGGGCTGCTGCCAACCAAGGCAGCGGCCCCGGTTCTTTTTAACCGAACTGAAATGCTCTTTCGCATAATGAGTGTTATAACTATCGGCGAGCAAGACACGGTCATCACTTGAGAAGGATACAGGCATGGCAGGTGATTATCTCCTGGCAATTGATAACGGGACGCAGAGCGTGCGCGCTCTGGTGTTTGACTTACGCGGACGGCTGGTCGCCAAGGCGCGCGTGCCGATTGAACCGTACTATTCCACCGCTCCCGGTTGGGCAGAGCAAGACCCGGAAGTGTTTTGGAAGGCGGTTTGTCAGGCGTGCCATAAACTCTGGCAGATGGAAGGGGTTCAGAAGGAGGCATTGGCGGGGGTAGCGATTACGACGCAGCGCTCGACGGTGATTAACGTGGACGCACAGGGCCGGCCGCTGCGCCCGGCGATTGTATGGCTGGATCAGCGCCGGACCGCCGGACTGAAGCCGGTGGGGGGCTGGTGGGGGCTGGCCTTTTGGCTGGCGGGCATGACGGAGACGGTGGCCTATTTGCAGGCCGAGGCCGAGGCGAACTGGATTCGCATGCACCAACCGGAAATCTGGCAACGGACGCATAAGTACCTGTTCCTGTCGGGTTACCTGACGTACCGCATGACGGGGAAGTTCGTGGATTCGGTGGGCAGTCAGGTGGGGTACGTGCCGTTTGATTATAAGCGGCTGCGGTGGGCTGGCCCTACCGATTGGAAATGGCAGGCCGTGCCGATGGACCCGGGTATTTTGCCAGAGCTGGTGCCTCCGTGCGGGCTGTTGGGCGAGGTGACGCCGGAGGCGGCGGCGGAGACGGGCATTCCGGCGGGACTGCCGTTGGTGGCGGCGGCGGCTGATAAGGCCTGCGAAGTGATCGGCGCGGGCTGTCTGGACCCGCACGTGGCCTGCCTGAGCTATGGGACGACGGCTTCGATCAATACGACCCACACGCGTTATATCGAGGTGATTCCGCTGATCCCGCCCTACCCGGCGGCTGTACCTAACGCTTACAGCCTGGAAGTTCAGATCTATCGGGGCTATTGGATGGTAAGCTGGTTCAAGCGCGAGTTTGGGCATAATGAGCAGCGCCTGGCGAGCGAGCGCGGGGTGGAGGTGGAGGAACTGTTCGATGACCTGGTTAATTCGGTCCCGCCTGGCTCGCTGGGGCTGACGCTCCAACCCTATTGGTCGCCAGGGTTGAAGGTTCCTGGGCCAGAGGCCAAAGGGGCGATCATCGGGTTTGGCGATGTGCATACCCGCGCACACCTGTACCGCTCGATTCTGGAAGGGCTGGCGTATGCGCTGCGCGAAGGGGCCGAGCGGACGGCGCGGCGCAGTGGGGTGAAGATCACGGAAATTCGCGTGGCAGGGGGCGGCAGTCAGAGCGCGGCGGCGATGCAGATCACGGCAGATATTTTTGGCCTGCCGACTACGCGCCCACACGTATACGAGGCATCGGGGTTGGGGGCGGCCATTGACGCGGCGGTAGGGCTGGGCCTGCACCGAGACTTTCGGACGGCGGTGAGCGAGATGACGCACATGGGGATATCGTACGAACCGAACCCCACGCATCACCGCATTTATGAAGAGTTGTACCGGCGGGTTTACCGCAAGATGTACGCCCGCCTGCGCCCGCTCTATCAGGAGATACGGGAGATTACGGGGTATCCGCCGAAGGCCTAGAGCGAATTGTTTGCGAAAAACAATTCGAAACAAATCGGGCGGGGGGAAGGGAGAAGGTTTAATTTTTTAAGGTGCAAATGGAACTGCACCGCTATTGTGACAGAAAAGGCGCGCAACGGATGCGGGCAAAAAGCGCAATTTGGGGGGCAAAGCGATGATATAATAAATTTGACAATTTTTATAAAAAACATCAGGAGGACGGTTATGCGTTTTAAAGGGTTGATTCACGCGCCGGAATTTCCGCAAGGGTTGGAGTGGATGAACACGCCGCGCCCGCTGACGATGAAGGAACTGCGCGGGAAGGTGGTGCTGTTGGAGTTCTGGACGTACTGTTGAATCAACTGCCATCATAATGTGGCGCAGTTGCGCCGCTTACGCGAGCAGTTTCCTAACGAACTGGTGGTGGTGGGGGTGCATTCGGCCAAGTTCCCTTCTGAACAACTGACGGCGAATATCCGCCAGGCCGTGATGCGGCATGGAATTGAACACCCGGTGGTGAATGACGCAGGGTTTAAGACCTGGAACAGTTATGCGGTGAACGCCTGGCCGACCCTGGTGCTGGTAGACCCGCGCGGGCGGATTGTGGGGGAAACATCGGGTGAGATTCTGGCGGAGGATTTCGCTCTGGAGATTCAGGAGGTTCTTGACGAAAACCGCGATATCCTCAACCCGGAACCGCTGAACCTGGAGGCGGCGGTAGAGGATGAACCGGAGCGCCCGCTGCGCTACCCGGCGCGCGTTTTGGCGGCCGGGGAGCGGATGTTCATTGCTGACAGCGGGCATCACCGCATTGTGGAGGTGATGCTGGAGGCGGACGGGCTGGGGGGGCAGGTGACGCGCGTGTTTGGCTCTGGCACGGCGGGGTTCAAGGACGGCGCGGGGGCCGAAGCCCGGTTTTCACACCCGCATGGGATGGGGCTGAAAGGCTCGCCGGAAAACGGGATCCTGTACGTGGCCGACACGGAAAACCACGCGGTGCGGGCCATTGACCTGGCGAGCGGGGAGGTGCGCACCGTGGCCGGAACCGGACAAAAGGGGCACGGGCGGCTGGCGCTGGGCAGTCCTACCGAAACTCCGCTGCGCTCGCCCTGGGCGGTGTTCGTTTTGGAGCAGTACGTATTGATTGCAATGGCCGGTTCGCACCAGATTTGGGTGCTTATCAACGAGGAACAATTGGGGCCGTTTGCCGGGAACGGGCGCGAGGCTTTGGTAGACGGCGCGGTGGGCGAGGCCAGCTTTAACCAGCCGAGCGATCTGGCGTTGGGGTTAGGGCATTTGTTTGTAGCAGATGCAGAGGCCAGCGCGGTGCGGGCGATCTCCTTAATTAACGAACCGAAAGTGATGACGCTGGTTGGGCAGGGCCTGTTTGAGTTTGGCGACCGCGACGGCTCGACCCGTGAGGCACTGTTACAGCACCCTACCGGGCTGGCCTTCGATGAGCGGGTGCTGTACGTGGCCGATACGTATAATCACAAAATCAAGCGGCTGGACCCGGCGGCAGGGACAGTGCAGACCCTGGTGGGCGGCGGCGAGGCTGGACTGCGCGACGGCGGCCTGGAGGAAGCGCGGCTGTACGAGCCAGAGGGCGTACAGGCATACCAGGGGCGGCTGTACATTGCCGATACGAACAATCACCAGGTGCGGGTGGCGGACCTATCAACGCGGCAGGTGAGGACGTTTCAATTGAAAGGGCTGGAGCGCCTGCCGGTGATGGAGTCTGCGCCAACTGAGGCGGAGCGGATGGAGCCGGTTGCGCTGGCGGCGGGGAAAGGCTGGGTAAACCTGGAGGTGCGTCTGCCGGAAGGGTATCACTTTAACCCTGAGGTGCCGGTACAACTGCGGGTGGGGGAAGGGCCGGATGCGCAACGCTATACGTTTGCGGAAGGAGACGAAATTGGTTTTCCCGTCGAGGTAAGCGCAAACAGGGAGATTCCGGTAGATTTAGCGGTTTACTACTGCCGGGAAGAGAACGCGGCACTGTGTCTGATCCACAACCGGGCGCTGGCGCTGCCGGTGCGCATAGACTCACAAGCTGGCGAGCGCGCGCGGGTGCTGTACGTGGTAAAATAAAAAAAATAGGCTTTTCATCCATAGGAGGTACGCTCTGATGGATGAAAAATTGAGAAGCGGCCGGATGAACCCACAAGAAGAGGCGCTTTTTTTCTTCCGAAAAATTGTGTACGCCCTGTATCTGGAGATTGGGGCGCTTCAGCCGCGCATTCACCCGGAGATTGCGGCCAAAGCAGATATCACCAACCAGTACTTTCAGGGCGATAAACAGAAGCAGGCGGCGGCGCTGTACCGTCAGGTGGAAGACGAGACAGACACGCGCAAGATCACTGCTCCGTATGAAGAGCGCACCGGGCTGACGCTGGAAGATATTTACCGGGCTTTTGCCGAAGGCGATTGGCGCAACAAGTTCGGCGGGTACAACCAGGGCGGGCCCAAGTGGGCGAAGATTGCTCAAACCGCTCTAGAACTGCGCCGCCAGATTGAGGCACAGAATTGGGAAGCCACCGCCGAACTGGTATATACAATCAAAAAGTTAAAAACCAATCAGGGCTTTCTCGTCCACCTGTTTGATTGGAGTGAGCGTCGTCGGGCGTGATTGCATGGGAGGCCATGGACCCCCGCATCCTTCCTTTTCGCTTTCTTTTGATCGTCACATGCCTGTTCAGCCTGATGCTGGCTTATCTGGGGGTGCGCCGCCGGTTAACGCCTGGGGCGCTGGCTTTTGCCGGCGTCGCGCTGGCGGTTTTCGTGTGGACGCTGGCCTATTTGTTTGAGATTCACGCGGTTGGGTTGGAAGGCAAATATTTCTGGTTCTGCGTCAAATACCTGGGCTCGGCTCCCCTGCCGGCTTTGCTGTTGGTGTTTGCGCTGGATTATACCGGGCGGGGGCAAATGCTGGGGCGCGTCTCAAAGACGCTGTTGATCTTCGAACCGGCCTTCACCATTGTGATGGTGTGGACCAACCCCTATCACCACTTGTTCATCACTGATCTACACATCAGCACCGAAGGGGTTTTTCCGGCGCTGGCCTTTACGCCGGGGCTGTGGTACGGCGTGCATGCGGCGGTGGGCCTGATTATCGCGCTGGCGGCGGTTTATTCTCTGGTGATCCAGTTTTTGCAGTCACAGTTGATCTACCGCCTGCAAGTGTTTGTGCTGTTGTTGGGCATTATTTTGCCCTGGTTTTTTGCCTTTTTAGGGGTGCTGCGGTTACTGCCGTTCATCCGCAACGTGGATATCGTCCCCATTTTGATGGCGGTCAGCATGCCGGTATTTGCGTGGGGAATCTTTTATTATCACCTGTTTGAACTAGTGCCATTTGCCAGAGAGCAGGTGTTGGAGTTAATGGAAGATGGCATACTGGCGCTGGACGGGCGTCAGCGGGTCCTGGATTTTAATCAGACGGTGAGGGGCTGGATGGGGGCAAGCGGCGCTCGCGCCATTGGCAAGCGCATTGGAGATGTGCAGTTATGGCCGGAGCTAAAGGCTGAGTTGGAGCTGGACCGGGAAGACAGCTATGAGGCTGAGATCACCTGGGGGGAACGAGGGGTGATTTTTGAAATGCAGCGGTCGCCGATGAAAAACGCACTGGGCGAGCGCTGCGGCACGTTGGTGATTTTGCATGATATCACGCGGCGCAAACAATCGGAGCGGCAACTGGCGGCCAGCGAGGAGCGCTACCGGCTGATCTCAGAGTTGATTTCGGATTTTGCTTATTCTCTGCGCATTGATGCGGATGGGCGCATGGCATTGGAGTGGGCTACAGAAGCATCTACGCGGATTACGGGCTTTCTGCCAGAAGAACTAGACCCGGCGCATGGGCCGGTCAGCCTGGCGCACCCGGATGACCGCGAGATCGTGACCGGGCACCTCAATCATTTGTTGGAGGGACAGCCGCACGTGGCGGAATTCCGGATTGTGACGCGCGACGGCGCGGTTCGCTGGATCCGCGATTATGCCCGCCCGGTGTGGGATGAAGTGGGGGGGCGGGTGATCCGCCTGGTGGGGGCGTCGCAAGACATCACGGAGCGGAAGCGGATGGAAGCGAACCTGAGAAGCGCCAAAGACGAGGCCGAGTCGGCAACGCAGGCCAAATCGCGCTTCCTGGCGAATATGAGCCATGAGATTCGCACCCCGCTCAATGCGATTATTGGGATGACCAGCCTGCTGTTCGACACGCGCCTGGATGCCGTCCAGAAGGAATATACGGAGGTCATCCGTACCAGCAGTGACGCCCTGCTGAGCGTGATCAATGACATCCTGGATTTTTCAAAGATTGAGGCGGGCCGTCTGGACCTGGAGAGCCAGCCGTTTCATCTGCGCACGTGCGTGGAAGAAGCTCTGGACATTGTAGCGCCGCACAGCAAGGGCAAAGAGCTGGACCTGGCCTACGAGATACGCGCGGACGTTCCGGCGATGGTGGTGGGGGATGTGGCGCGTCTGCGTCAGGTGCTGGTGAACCTGACGAGCAATGCTATTAAGTTCACAGAGCGGGGAGAAGTCGTGGTGGATGTGAGCTTGCACAACGCCAAAAATGACATAGGTCCCCAAAAGAGCGGCGAGCAATGTTTGATCCATTTTTCGGTGCGCGACACGGGCATTGGCATTCCGCCGGAGCGGTTGAGCCGGTTGTTCCAGCCGTTTTCTCAGGTGGACGCATCCACGACGCGCAAATTTGGGGGGACCGGGCTGGGTCTGGCAATCTGTGGGCGGCTGGTAGAGTTAATGGACGGTCAGATTTGGGTTGAGAGCGAGCCGGGGCGCGGCTCGAACTTTCATGTGGCGGTGCCTTTGCGCGCGTTGGAGCCGGCCAGGACTGAACCGGGGGTTGAGGCTAACCCTGGACTGTTGGCAGGCAAACGGGTTTTGATCGTGGACGATCACGCTACCAACCGCCTGATTCTGTGCCGGCAGTTAGAGGCCTGGGGAATGGAAGCTACAGCTCACGAGAGCGGATTCGCCGCTCTTGAGGCCGCGCGTGCAAACGGCGGGTTTGACCTGGCGATTCTGGATATGCAGATGCCGGGCATGGATGGGCTGATGCTGGCCGCCGAACTTCGCAAACTGCCTGGGCTGGAACAGACGCCGCTGGTGCTGTTGACTTCGCTGGATAAGCGCCCGGAAGCGCAGGAAAACCAGGGAGTATCTGCGTGGATGGCGAAGCCGGTGAAACCATCGGTCTTGTTTGATTTGCTGGTTGATCTATTGTGCAAAAGCTCAGAAGATGACCATGGGGAAGGCGATGAGAGCAACCCTTGTGAGCTGGGGGAACTGGCAAAACGCTATCCGCTGCGGATTCTGGTGGCGGAGGATAACGCGGTGAATCAGAAAGTGGCTCTGCGGATGTTAGACCGCCTGGGCTACCGCGCGGACGTGGCTGGGAATGGGTTAGAGGTACTGGCGGCGCTGGAGCGCCAGCCTTATGACCTGGTACTGATGGATATTCAGATGCCTGAAATGGATGGGTATGAGGCGGCGAGGAACATCCGGGGACGGAGGGATTGGGATTCGGTGCGCATTGTGGCGATGACGGCCTATGTTTTTCAATCGGACCTAGAAAGATGCCTGGCGGCAGGGATGGACGGCTATATTACCAAGCCAATTCGTCTGGATGCGTTGGCCGCGGCGCTGACTCAGCAGGGGAAGACGATGGTTCAGGCCGTTGAAGGGGATGTGGCAGTTGATGAACCGCCAGTTGTGGAAGAAAGTGAGTGGATTGACCCGCAGAAGTGGGCCGACCTGAGAACGAACCTGCTGGATGCCCTGGAGGAAGTAGCGGCTTCTTACCTGGAAGATTCGCCGGTCCAGGTGCGGGAAATCTTGGAAGCCTATGAACAGCGCGACTATGAAACGGTGGAGCGGGTATCGCATTCGCTTAAGTCCAGTTCGGGGATTTTCGGCATCCGAAAAATGGTGCTGTTGTGCCGTGCCATCGAAGTGGCTGCGAGAAACCGAGATGAACATGTTGGAGAATTGTTAAAGGAATTGCAGATGATCTATCCGCAGGCGGTAGAGGCATTGAAAAAGCAACTGGCGGGGTAAGTTTGCAAAACCTTATCGTACAAGGATGAGTATCGTTATGAACGTGAATGCAGAAGAAGCCATTACGACCACGGTGAACTTTACCAAGCAGTTGGGGCTGGCGCTGATGATTTTTGCGGCGGCTTATATCGCGGCGAAGGTGTTGAAAGGGGGAGTAAAGCGATTTGCGCGGACGCGCAAACTGCCGGCGGATATTACCAACCTGCTGGCACAAAGCGCGGAAGTGGGTATTCTCTTATTTGGGGCTGTCTCAGCGATGGGGACGTTGGGAATTGACGTGGGGGCAATGATTGCAGGACTGGGGCTGGTCGGGTTTGCGCTGGGGTTCGCGCTGCGCGATTTGCTGTCGAATTTTCTAGCGGGGCTGTTGATTCTGTTGTATAACCCGTTTGTGCGCGGGGACCGCATTGGGGTATCGGGCAGTGAGGGGACAGTTATCGAGGTGAATATGCGGTATACGGTGCTGCAAGCAGATGAGAAGAAGATATTAATTCCCAATTCAGCGATTTTTACGAATGTGGTGACAGTGGAGCGCAAGACGCCAACAGATTTGGGGTAAGCAGGGGGAAAATACATCACACTTTTTATGTGACAATACGGGCATGTTGCTCATAAAAATTGGCTAGGTACACTTCCTGGGAAAATCGCTATACTGTGATAGAATGGATGTTCTATAAAGAAGGTTCATTCTGAAGTACTGCGCTTTCAGGAGGAAGAAATGAGAGGGGATGAGATTGTCCGGCTCAGCCAACGCGGCGGCGGCGAGAAAGGGTGTTTAAACGTCGCGGCAGTCTCTCCGGCAACCCGCGCATTGGGTCCGGGAGTGCGCGCGGCAGTATGGGTACAGGGCTGTACCATCCACTGCCCCGGCTGTATTGCTCCAGACTGGATTCCGATTAAGCCCGCGCACCTGGTGGACCCTGAAATTCTGGCTGAAGCGTTATTAAAGAACCCAGAAGTGAATGGGTTGACTCTCTCCGGTGGGGAGCCGATGCTGCAGGCTTCGGCGGCGGCGCGGCTGGTTCACCGGGCCAGAGAAATCCGCGAGATTAACGTCATTTGTTTTTCTGGTTTCCGGCTGAACACTTTAATCAAGAATCCCCCGGAGGCCGGGGTTGAAAATCTACTGCAAGAGATTGACGTATTGATTGACGGGCCCTATCTGGAAGGTAAAAATGATGACCGGGGGATGCGGGGCAGTTCGAATCAACAGGTTCATTATTTGACCGATCGGCTGAGGGCGGTGGATTTTCACCAGTTACAGCGGAAGGTGGAAATCGAAGTGTCGGACGGGCAGGCGTTTATGATCGGCGTGCCGACACGGTCTCTTTATTTTGCATTTGCCAGGGCAGTGGAGCAGGCGAGAATGCAGCCTGCAAGGATGGCGAGCCATGAGCGGGCATAAGCGCGCGACGATCACAATCAGCCAGGAAGAGTACGACCGGCTGCGCGACGCGGAAGTTCACCTGAAGGCGATGCCTGCGCCTCAAGTGGAGGTGATCCATCAGATTCACCAGGAAAGCCAGGACGGACTGCGCGCCAACCTGGATTGGGTTACTCAACGGCAGGAGCATTTCAGCCGGGTTTTAGCGGGGTTCGATGAGCATCTCCGCGAAGTGGAGACGATGACCAGCCAGACGATTCTGGCGCACCAGGCCCGGATGGAGCAGATGTTCGCCCAACGCGAAGGGATGCTGTGGGACGCGGCGCTGGAGATGATTGACCAGGCGGCACAGTATTTTGAAGCGCAAATCGCGGCGGAACACCGGCGCAACCAGGAGCGGCTTTCGAGCTTTGAACGCCGCCTGGGGCGCATGGCGGGTGATTTACAGCGCAAGGTGGAAATTGCCAGCCGGTGGCTGGCTTCTGCTGAGCAGTTGGGCGATTTTATCCGGCAGAATTATAACTATTCCTTCTTTTTACCGGGCCAGGTGGAGCGGCTGACGCAGCAGTTAGAGCTGGCGCGCGAAAACCTGGAATTGGGGATGCCGGAGGCCGTATTGGTAACCGCCCAACAGGTGTATGGGGCATTTTCACAAATGCGGCTGGAATTGGAACACCTGGAAGCAGAATGGCAAATGCTGTACTGCGCGGTTTGGGAAGCGGCCTGTAACCTTCACGCTTTGGTGGAGGCGAATCGGGAAGTTGAAGCGGTAGACCTGGACGGGAACCGCCTGGACGTTCAACTGGACGTGGATTATTGGACGGGTGGGGGATTAAAGGAAATCTACGCGGGGCTGGATGAAATATTTGGCTGGTATGAGCCGGAGGGCCCCAAGCCGGGCAGTGCGGAACTGCGCAGTCTGCTGGCGGAGCGGATTCCGGCGCTTCGGGCGGCCTGGGAAGAAACGGTCTTGAATGCGAGGATTGGGGCGCTCAACTCGCAAATGCGCATCAACATTGCAGACCTGGTGGTGCAGGCGCTTCAGGAGCAGGGATTTTGGCTGGAGGAATGGGGTTACGAGAACGTTGATGAGCGCCAGAGCTACAAGGCACGGCTGGCGAGCCGGGAAGGGGGCGAAGTGGAGGTGGTGGTCGCGCCGCGCGGTGAAGACCTGGGAGAAAATGAGCTGCATCTTAAATCGTTTGATGCTCAGAGGAGAACGGAGCACGAACTGTTACAACGCTGGCGCGAAATCAACCGGTCACTGACCCGCAGAGGGCTGGCCGTGCAGCAGGCGGAAATTGTTGGGGGGGACCCGGTTACAGGGAATAGCCGCCGCGCCGTGAGACGTTCTACTGCACATACACTTCAGAGAGCGGCTGGCAATGGTTTGTAACACGCCTTTTACCCCGGTGAAACCCTCTATGCGCATCGGGCGCATTCAGCGCGCCTTCCATCCAGATTCTGAAAGCCGCTTTTTTGTCTTGTATGGGCTGGGGATGGATGACGCATTTATCACTCAGGATTTGGAAGAGCTGAATATTGAACATGCGTTATGGCGCGAACTACAGGCATTGGGCTATGAGCGCGTCGTTTATTATTCCTCACAGAATGCGATCTACTTTTTGGATGAGTGTTCTGAAGCGCTGACGTTTCCATACGCGGCGAGTCAGCGACCTGAGGGCGCGACGCCGGGCCAAATGCGGATGCTCAACGGCGGGCCGTTGGGCGATCGGATGATTTTTAACCCTGGTGGCGCGGCGGCGGGCGGCCTTATCGGTGGAATGGGGGATCTGCACGCCCTGGGAACGCTGGACTGGCTGATGAAGGACGAGCAGGGCGGGCGGACGGCGCTGGTATGGGTGCAGGCGGAGACTTCGCTGAGTTTTTTTGAGGATGCGCGCAGTCTGGCCGGGCTGACCGGGGAATGGGCGCGACTGCCGGCTGTGAACCGGAATGCCTGCTTTTTCCTGTTCTCAGCGGATACCCGCGCTCACCTGCAAGAAATTGCCGAAAGTATCTCTGTGCCGGAACTACGCAGTATCATCTTGCGAGAAAGCGGCCCATTGGGCAGAAACGACAATCTGATTGAAATTGGAACGCCAGATGAAGATGAAATGGTGAATATCTTCCGGTATGCGCGCAGGCATTACGGCGTGCAGGTGCGGAAGAATGAAGCGCGCAAGCTGGCAAGCCGGCTGGCGGCGGAACGGGTGCGCGCGCGGCAGTGGCTGGCGCGTCTGAAGGACCTGGATACCCTGGATATGACGGTCTGCCGGCGGAGGGGCTGGCTGGCGGCGGCGCGCGCCGACATCCGCCCGGCGCAGGAGCGCCTGAATGCGCTGGTGGGACTGGAAGAGGTGAAGGAGCGGATCTTTGAGCTTTCGGCCTGGCTGATGTTGAACCAGGAGCGCAGGCGCGGCGATCATACGATTGAAGCGCCGCTGCTGCACCTGGTGTTCACCGGCAACCCGGGGACGGGGAAAACGACGGTTGCGCGGCTGGTGGGAGAGATCTACCAGGAAATTGGGCTGTTGAAACGCGGCCATCTTGTAGAAGCCAAAGCTTCGGACCTGGTGGCAGAATACGTAGGGGGAACTGCCGCCAAGACGAACCGGGTGATTGATCAGGCGCTGGATGGGGTTTTATTTATTGATGAAGCTTACCGGCTGACGGAGCCAGAGCGGGGCGGATTTGGTCAGGAAGCGGTGGACACTTTGCTGACGCGCATGGAAGATGACCGCGACCGGCTGGTGGTGATCGTGGCGGGGTACCCGGATAAGATGGCGAAGTTTTTGGGGTCGAATCCAGGGCTGCACCGGCGCTTCCCGCAGGAGAATCGCTTTGAATTCCGCGATTACACGCCCGATGAACTGTGGCTGATCTTCAGGCAGATGCTATCTGCCAGAGGCATTCGCATGGAGGAGGAAAGCGCGGCGGCGTTTCGGGATTTAATCGCCGGGATGTGTGCGGCGCGTGAAGCCGGTTTTGGGAACGCGGGGGAGATGCGCAACCTGGTAGAAGCTCTGGACCGACGGCGGGCGGCGCGGATTGTGAAGAATGGGCTGGCAAAAGACGAGCCGCTGCGGTTGGATGATCTCTCGGCGAAGTACCGGGGGTACTTGCCGCCGCCTGAACCGCAGTTGGATACGGTGTTGGCGGAATTGGATCACCTGGTGGGGCTGCAGCCCGTCAAGCAGTTCGTGCGGTCGCTGGCGATGCGCCTGCAAATGGAAGCACTGCGGCGGGGTAAACATGCGGCAATTCAGGGAGAAGTGGCGCTGCAACACATAGTGTTTGTGGGCAACCCCGGCACGGGCAAAACCACGGTGGCGCGGATCATGGGGAAGATTTACCGCTCTCTAGGCCTGCTGCGGAAGGGGCACTGCGTAGAAGTAAGCCGGGCAGATCTGGTGGCGGGGTATGTGGGGCAAACGGCCTTAAAGACCCGCGAGAAGATTCTGGAAGCGCTCGATGGGGTATTGTTCATTGACGAAGCCTATACCCTGAATGCGGGAGGCCCGCATGATTACGGGCGCGAGGTCATTGACACGCTGGTGAAGGCGATGGAAGATTACCGCGGGCGGCTGGTGGTGATCGCGGCGGGGTATCCACGCGAAATGCGATTCTTTGTGAACAGCAACCCGGGGCTGCGCTCGCGGTTTGCGACCATCGTGAAATTTCCAGATTTTGAGCCGGAAGAGATGGCTGTTATCCTTGAAAATGCCGCCAAACGCGATCAGATAGAACTGCCCGAAGAGGCGCGGCGCAAAGCAGTGGCGCACCTGCGCTTTCAGGCACAGGTACAGCGCGGGCATTTTGGCAATGCCCGCTCGGCGCTGGCGCTGTATGAGCTGATGAAAAACCGGATGGCGGCCAGAGTTCTGGCGGCGCCGCGGAGTTCACGCGGCGCGATGCAGAAAGCCTTGGAGCGGTTCGCGGTGGAGGATATCCCCGACCCGGACGCGGAGGTTGCGATTCAAGGTGCGGCGGGCGAGCGGGACTGGCTGGTCATGCGCGCGGATGGTTTTGAGGACCAGGTTTGAAAGGCGCGCTTACAGGTCCTTGATTTTTTTATTCAAAATAGCGCGCATCTTTCCGGCGAGCTGTTCGTACCAGGCTTTGCGATCAGGCTGGTGGTGTTCATCGGCGCGCTGCATCAGGTTTTGGATGGTTTCAATGCACTGGTTGCCGAGTTGGATGGCATGAGTTGCCTCTAAGGGTTGGGTAAATAAGATCAGGGTCAGCATCCAGCGCACCATGGCCTGGTGGTGACTCTCTGGTAAATATTGGGCGGCGGCCTGGCGGAGCAGGCGAACGGCTTCTCTGGCGTTGCCCATCTGGGCATTGACCAAACCACAAGCGGCCAGGACTTCAGCGGTTTCTTTGGGTTCGGAGCTGTTGCGCGTCAGGTCGAGCAGGGTATTCATTAGCTGGTAGACGCGCGGGAACTGTCTGTCGCGCAGAGCGTCTTCGATGGCGTTTTTAATTTGAATGCTGGGAACTTTCAGATGGCCTGCCTCGAACTGGTTGAGCCAGTGATAGGCTTCTTCGGGGGTAGAGGCGAGGTCTTCATGCATTTCCTGGATGCGGGCGAGAATCCAATCCACCCGACCGTCTTTTTTCTCCAGGAGCATGGCTTTGGCCGCCTGTTCAAAGAGTTCGCGGGCGCGGCGCGCGTGGGAATGGGCTTTAAGGTTATCGAGCAATTTCCACTCGATGATACTCATCATCCATAAGATCACCCCCTGGCGCACTGAGTCTTGTTTCTCTGCATAGATTATTTCGGCCTGTTCCAGCAGGTTGACGGCCTGCGTCAGGCGGTTGCGTTCTGCCTGGAGTCTGGCGCAGTTGGCATAGACTTCGGCCTGGTAGAAGGGGTTATCGGAAGCGCGGGCTTTCTGAAGCAGGGCGTCAATGCGTTGATCTTTTTCGGCGTCAGAAATGCCGGCGCTGCGGATTTGCCAGATGGCAAACTGGTTCGTTTCGGAGAGCTGTGACGGATTAAGCTGGGTTAGCCACTCCAGCGCCTGAGATAAAGTAATCATGCCCTGCCCTTATTATCCTCTTTGCTTTTCGTATCTTTTGCCTGCGTGCTGCTCATTGCATCAATAAGCTGAGCCGTGCGCACCAGAATGAGATTGCGGAGACTTGGGGTGGATGAGGTTTCGACGGCTGTTTCTTTGAAGGCATCCATAATGCCCAAAATCAGTTCGGCCTGGGCTTCAGCCCGGCCAAGTTCCTGGTAGGCCAGGCGCTTGGCCTCGCCATAGGCGCGGGTGACTTCGGCGTCGCCCAGCCAGTCTGCGGCCCACACGCTGGTGCGCTGATCATCCACGCTTTCCTCGACAATGTGGATGTGACCCACGTCGATCCAGATGAGTTCTGCGCCCAGACCGTTTAGGGCTCGCTGGATCGTTCTGAAGAGGATGTCGTCGCGCAGTTCGAGGCGAGGGTTCTTTGGCAAGCCAATGGGGGCAGTGAGTTCATCCAGCTTCTTACTGGCGATAAAGTCTGTAATGCCGCCGATGACAGCCCGTTCTACGGCCACGGTCCAGTCTTCTGCCTCGACTTTGAATTTTGGCTTGAGCGTTTCTGGGGGTTTGTCTTCCTTTTTGGCTTCTGGCTTGCCTTTATCGTCTGGGACGACAACGGCGGTAACGTTAAAAGCGACCTTCCACATTGCGTCGCTGTCGTAAGGGTAGGGGTCTTGCAGGGTTTTGCGCACCTGCGCGCCGTTGCGGGTCTGCTGTTTGATGCGGTAGCGGAAATGAACGTCTTTCAGAGTGACGCGGATGCCGTCGCGCGTCATTAGATTAGGGACTTCGTCTCTATCGCCCTGTTGGTCATCGAGGTAAATGCACTGTTCGATGCGCTCAAAGGGTTCCAGGAAGTAGGTGGACGTTACCCGCACACCAGAAGGCCCGCGCAGGCGGCGGAACATGGCGGCATTGCCCGGCTGGATGAGGACAAAGCCAGGCCCGCCGATTTTGTCAATCAGGTTCACCTCATTTGGGGGGACCTGAACTTTGCCTTTCTCGATCACCAGTTGAGGGTAGCCGGTGGCAAACAGCGATGCGATGAGATAACGCCAGGCGTGCTTGAAACTATCTAACGCATAAATATCCTGGATGAACCGGGCGGCTGAGATCAGGACAAAGGTGATGGCTAAGACCGGAGCGATCATGTAGCGCAGGGTTTGCGGGTGGGTAAAGCGCACCACGGTGCTGAGGATGGGCAAGCTGACGTGGCTGAGGAGAGGGTAACGCTGGCGGTATTGTTCGGCAAGCAGGCTGGGGCCGGGGATGATTTCATCGAACAGGGAAGTGCCGAGAACGCTGACGCCGGCCAGACAGGCGAGGATGAGAATCAGGCGCACCAGGCCGAAAAAACTCTGGCGGTCGAAAGCACCAATGAGTTCAAACCTTTCTTTGAGGCTGTTCATCCGGTTAATTCTCCTGAACGGGGCTGCGCGGCGCGGTGGGTTTGCCAATCTCGGCTGGCAGCAGCAGGGCATGGATGGTGCGCATTAGATTGAGGGTGTCGCCGGGTAAAAGCTGGCGGGTGAGGGGGTCGGCGGCGGCTTTTTCGAGGGCCTGCATAATGCGGAGGGCAATGGCTTCTTCAGAACCATCCTGAGATTCGAAGATGCGAGCGAGGGCGTAGGCCAGATCTTTTTGGGCCTGGGCGCGGGCGCGGCTGCGCACGCGCATGGCTTCCAGCTCGCGCGTGGCGGTGGTAATTTGAAGGTCGCTTTCCCACTTTGCCCGCCAGCTATCGAGGCGGTGCTTGTAAACGGCGTCAGAGACGGGCTGGGGGTCGCTGAAGCCGCTGAAGAGGACCTTAATGCCGCGGTCGCGCAGTACTTTGGGCGACGTGAGGGGGCGGACTTCGGAGACCACGAACTCATCCTGCCGGTAAATGGCGTTGCGCTCGAGGGGCCGGCCGGACTTGAGGAATACCAGGCGGAAAGACAGGATGCCGTTGTTGCGCATGGCGATCCTGAGTTTGCCTTTGTATTTAGGAAGGGGGAAGCTTCCGTTGCCCTTGATGTCGTACAACTCGTCGTAATTGACCTCCGATAAGATTTGCCGATAGATTTCAGAAGCCACGCGGGTGGGCAGTTCCGTCCAGGGCAAAACCTCTTTACTGCCGCTGGCGCGGGCCTGGGCAAAGACGGCGGCAAAGACGCGCTCGCGGTTGAAAACCGGGGTGTGGGGGGGCGGCGGCAGCCAGATAAAATCGTTCCAGACGCCGGTATGGCTTATCACCCGCGCGAAGTGATATATCTCGGCGCGATCATCTTCTTCCAGGTCGTCGCTGAAATCTTTTACCAGCACGCGGCCTTCTGAGAGGCGCTCGAGGGTCAAAATCCGCAGGTTTTCGGGTTTGCGCTCGCCGATAAAGGTGATGTCCAGCACATCGGGGTCTTGTCCAACGGTAAAAACCGTGAAAAGGTTGGCGGTCAGTTCGATGCCCTCGCGGGTATAGCAGGGGACTTTGAATAAAATCCGAAACTGCTTGCGCAGGTCCACCACGCCGCGGATGACTTCATTCCAGTGGGTGAAAACGATGCCCGGTCCGCAGGCACGGGGCGACTCGCGCGGGTCGCTGAAGCCCATTGCGCGCAAAATGGCGCGCAGCAGGTTGGTGAGGGGGCGCATCAGGCCGGGGGTCTCCATGCGTTCTTCGAGTACAACGGCGCTGTTAAAATCCAGCACCACGACGCCGGGGCCGCGGCTGGTGCGATCTTCTTCGGAGAGCTGTTCCTTCCCATTCTTGACAAAGATGGCCTGGCCGTGACGGCGCAGGATGAAGAGCAGTAAATGCCAGGCGGTGCGCTGAATTTCTTGCGCATTGATGACCGGCAGCAGGGCCTGCGCCGAAACCAACAGCATCCAGAAGAAGAAAACCGCGAGAAAGCCGATAAAGAAGTTGTACCCCAACTTCAAGAGCGAGTACACCGTGGCCGTCTCGGGGATTTCAAACGGGAAGCGCAGTAAGATGACTTTGATAAAAATTAAAAACAGGAATTCCAGCAGGTCAAAGACTTCATTCCAATAAGCTACAATAAATAAAACCAGCAAGCCAATTTGGATGAGAGTGAGGAGCCTTCTTTTTTTAGCTTCTGAATCTTGGAAAACCATAGCACGCCTTATTAAATATGGCCCGCGTAAAGGGGGGAAGGAAAATATATGAATAAGGTTTTGCGGATGCTGCTGCCAGCAAGTAAAAAACGCGTGAACTGAAATCAGTATATACGTTTCGGTTCTGCTTTGTCAAGAAGCGATGGAATTCTATTTCTATCTAGCCAAAGCCCAAAGCAGGGTGAGGAAGGCGGCGGCCAGGGCGGCGGCGGCCAATTGATTTGCTCCGGCGAGGTAAAGCTGGGTGGCAGCGGTGAGAAATGCGGCGCACAGGATGGCCCCGGCCAGACGTAAGACGCTGCGCTCGAGGCGGGCAAACTGCTTTTGCAGTTCGGGGGATTGAAATTCCAATTTGCCCTGTTCGATGCGCTGTAAGATGGTCTCGGCGCGCCTGGGAAGTGCTACGAGGGTTTGCAGCAATCCGGCGGCTTCTTTGAGCAAAGTCAAACCGCCGCCTTCTTCGGTTTCGACGATGCGGCGGGCATAAGGCATGATCCGTTCCCAGACGTTGAAATCGGGGTTCAGACCGGTGCAAATGCCCGATAAGATGCCCAGGCAGCGGCCCAGCAGGATGATATTTTCGGGGACCTGGAAAGGCATTTCAAATAAGAGGTTGCCAAACTCACGGGCGAACTCGATGATTTGCTGTTGGCCCAGGCTGACGATTTCGGTGGTGGATTTGCCCCAGAAGCGGTCGAAGAGGCGCTCGCTGGCCTGGATGAGCAGTTCGGTGTTGGCGCCGGGCAGTAAGATGCCCAACTGCTGGTAGGCGCGCACCAGGCGGGGAGCGTCGCGCACGCCGACGGCAATGAGCATTTCGCGCAGGCCGTCTATGAGGTTTTCGGGGACCCGCCCGGCCATGCCAAAATCAACGAAAACGAGGAACCAGCTTCCCGATGGGTCGGCGGCGGGCAAGACGAACAGGTTGCCGGGGTGGGGGTCGGCGTGAAAGAAGTGATCTTCAAAGATTTGCTGTAGGTAGGCATCGAATAAGCGGTTGGCGACCGCGGCGCGATCGACTCCGGCGGCGTCTATGGCGGCGTAATCGGTCACTTTAATGGCCTGGATCTCTTCTTGGGTCAGCACGCGGCGGGTGGTGTGGCTCCAATAAATGCGTGGGACGCGGATATCGGGCCGGGCGGCGAAGTTGGCGGCGAAGGTTTCGCCGTTTTTGCCTTCATTGAGATAATCCATCTCTTCATGCAGGGTGCGGCTGAATTCTTCGACCAGGGCGGGGATGTGAATACGCCGGCGGATCGGCGGGTAGAGTTCGATCCAGCGGGTGACGACGCGCAGGGCGGCCAGGTCGGTTTCGACGATCTGCTCGATGTTGGGGCGCTGTACTTTGACCACTACCGGCGCGCCGTTCTCAATGCTGGCGGTGAGGAGGCGCGCGCGGTGAACCTGGCCGATGGAAGCGGAGGCCAGGGGGTAGGGGTCGAATTCGGTAAAACGGGCGGCGAGGGGGGCCTGCATTTCGGCTTCGATCACAGCGCGGATGGCCTCGAAGGTTTCGGGCTGGACTTCATCTTGCAGACCGGCGAGTTCATCGGTGACTTCGCGGGGAAGCACGTCCAGGCGGGCTGAGAGGAACTGGCCGACTTTAATCATCACGCCGCCCATCTGGATTGCCAAAGCGCGGAAGCGGGCGGCGGCGCCAACCAGGCGGGCTGAGCGCGTGCGCTGGCTCCAGCGGCCCATTCCCAGGCGGGGCAAGAGGACATCCCACCAGAACAGATGGAGGAGGACGCCGGCGAAGAACGTGAGAATGCGGCGGTAGCGGGATTGGATCATCGTTATAGGGAGATTATACGCTTAAAAAAGGTATTGACGCAGGGCGGGAGTCGTGCTAAGATTTCACCAGCTTATGAAACAGAACTGTGCAATCCGCATGCGACGAGAGCTGACTTTCCCGAAGTGTTCGGGAAGGTCGGCCTGATTTGCCTGCAGGAACGCGGTTTTCAGGGAAGCCCTGATTTTCCTGTTTTCGTAAATCAAAGCCCTCCGAACCCGGAGGGCTTTTTTTATTTCCATGTTCTTGTGTCAAGGAGGTTGAGATGATTAAGAAAGACAGTCGCACGAAGGTTAACAAGGTGGTTCTGGCTTACTCGGGTGGGTTGGATACCTCGGTTATCGTCCCCTGGTTGAAAGAGAATTACGGCTGTGAGGTGATCTGCTACACGGCGGACATTGGGCAAGGGGAAGAATTATCGGGGCTGCCGGCCAAATCGGTGGCTTCGGGGGCGAGTAAAATCATCATTGAGGATCTGACCGAAGAATTTGCCAAAAACTATTTGTTCCCTCTGCTGCGGTCGGGGGCGGTTTATGAGCGCAAGTACTTGTTAGGCACGTCTGTAGCGCGCCCGCTGATTGCCAGCCGCCTGGTGTGGGCCGCGCAGCAAGAGGGCGCAGAGGCGGTGGCGCACGGGTGCACCGGCAAGGGTAACGACCAGGTGCGCTTTGAGCTGACGGTCATGGCGCTGGACCCGCGCCTGAAGGTGATCGCTCCCTGGCGCGAGTGGGAGATTCGCTCGCGCGAAGATGCGCTGGCCTATGCCCAAAGCCATAATATCCCGGTCAGTTCAACGCTCAAGTCTATCTACAGCCGTGACCGCAACCTGTGGCACCTGTCGCACGAGGGCGGGATTCTCGAAGACCCCTGGGCTGAGCCGGAAGAGGCGATGTACCAGATATCGGTCTCGCCAGAAAATGCGCCCGACCAGGCCGAAGAGATCACGCTGGAATTTGAATGCGGCTACCCGGTGTCTTTGAACGGACAGGCGCTTTCGCCGGCCAAGCTGATTATGGCGTTAAATGAGATTGGCGGCAAACATGGGATTGGACGCGTAGACCTGGTGGAAAACCGCCTGGTGGGGATGAAGTCGCACGGGGTATACGAGACGCCCGGCGGGACGATTTTGCTGGCGGCGCACCGTGAGCTGGAATCAATCACGCTGGACCGCGATACCCTGCATTACAAAGATCTTCTGGCGCAACGCTACGCTGAACTGGTCTATAACGGTCAGTGGTTCACCACGCTGCGGCACGCGCTGGACGCCTTCTTTGACGTTACGCAGCAGCACGTTACCGGCGCGGTGCGCCTGAAGCTCTACAAGGGTAATGTGATCCCGGTAGGGCGCAAAAGCCCTTACAGCCTGTACCGCGAAGATTTTGCCACCTTTGGCGAAGATAATGTGTATAACCAGCAGGACGCGGAGGGCTTTATTAAGCTGTTTGGTCTGCCGCTGAAGGTTCAGGCCATGCGCCAGTTGACGACCACGCTGCCGGCTGGCTCCGTTCCCGCTCAGACGGAGACGCCGGATTATTCTAAGTTTAAACGGGACTGAGGCGATGAAACTGTGGGGTGGGCGCTTTTCGGAAGGGCCAAATGAACTGGCGTATGCGTTTCAGGCTTCGATTAAGTTTGACTGGCGGATGGTTGAGGAAGATATTCGCGGTTCGCAGGCCTGGGCTAAGGCTCTGGCGAAAGCCGGGGCCATCAGCGCGAGCGAGGCGGAGATCATCTGCAATGGGTTAGAACGGGTACTGGAAGAGGTAAATTCGGGGCAGTTTTTCTATGGGCCTGGGGACGAAGACGTTCACACGGCTGTGGAGCGCCGCCTGACGGAGATCATCGGCCCGACCGGAGGCAAGCTGCACACCGGACGAAGCCGCAACGACCAGGTGGCGACGGATTTCCGGCTGTGGACGCTGCACATGATTGACCGGGTGGTGGAGCAGGTGCGCGCCGTGCAGGCGGCGCTGGTGACGCGGGCTGAGCAGGATCGGGGGCTGATGATGCCCGGCTATACCCATCTCCAGCGGGCGCAGCCCATCCTGCTCAGCCATTGGTGGCTGTCGCACTTCTGGCCGCTCCAGCGTGACGGCGAGCGGCTGAAGCAAATGCGGGCGCGCTGTGCGGTTCTGCCGTTGGGGTCTGGCGCGTTGGCGGGAACGACCTTTGCGGTAGACCGTCAGGCACTGGCCGACGAACTCGGCTTTGAGGCGATTTCGGCCAACAGTCTGGACGCGGTTTCAGACCGAGATTTCGCGGCGGAGTTTTTGTTCGCCGCCGCGCTGATGGGAGTGCACCTTTCGCGTCTGGCGGAGATGCTGATTATCTTTGCCACGGCTGAATTTGGGTTTATTGAACTGGCCGATACCTACGCGACCGGGTCGAGCCTGATGCCGCAGAAGAAAAACCCCGACACGCTGGAGCTGACACGCGGAAAGACCGGGGTAATCATCGGGCGGCTGGCCGGCCTGCTGGCGACCTTAAAGGGTCTGCCCTCGGCGTATGATAAGGACTTACAAGAAGATAAGCCGGCCGTTTTTGAGGTGGCCGATACGCTGGTGGTGATGCTGGCCGTCATGGCGGGGCTGCTGGAATCGCTGCGGGTGCGCCCAGAGGCGCTGGCCCGCGCCCTGGACCCTGCCCTGCTGGCAACCGAAGTCGCCGATTACCTGGTGGGGCGGGGCGTGCCTTTCCGTCAGGCCCATGCTATCGTCGGGCAGATGGTGCGCCGGGCGCAAGAGTTGGGCGTGGCACTGGACCGCCTGCCCCTGGCAGAACTGCAGGCCATTGACCCGGCGCTGGATGAGGGAGTGGCTCAGGCGTTTGACTTTAAGGCCGCGGCAGCGCGGCGCAACCTGCCGGGTGGGACGGGGCCGGAAGCGGTGGAGAGGCAGATCGAACAGGCCAGGCAACTGCTGGCGAGCGGTTGAGGGCAAAGATTGGCGTCTCTTGAGTGAATCTTGACGTAAAACCGGTTGAAAATTCTTTGATAAACATTTAAAATCAGTGCTACAGGTCGTGCGAATGGTTGGATCCATGCATGGTCGGATTGGATCTTTTATCAGACTGGGAATGGAGAAGATTGCTCTCGGGGATCAAGGGTCTCTGAGAGCAGGACTCTCTGAGAGCTTGGATCTCAGGGATTAAGCAGGAATATCCTCTCATTTATCGGTAGGGACGAATCGGGAAATAACCAAGGGCTTGCGCTTGTATCTGTGAAATTAGCGGGTAGAATAGCCAGGTATGGTTGATATGACTGGCGACATGGATGGAATGGAGAAATGAACCCTATGAGTCCGATCCGAGTTGTTTTGGCTGATGATCATCCGGTAGTGCGCCGAGGAATCCGAGACATGCTGGAGCGGGTGGTGGATATCACAGTCGTGGGAGAGGCATCAACCGGGGAAGAGGCTTTGCGGCTGGTTGACGAGGCGAAGCCGGACGTGCTGCTTCTGGATATGGAACTACCGGACGTAAAGGGAATCGAAGTGGCCCAGCAGTTAAAGCAAAGCGGCTCGCCGGTGAAGATTCTGGTATTGAGCGCACATGATGACCCGCTTTACATCCGCGAGCTGCTCGAATCGGGCGCTGCCGGCTACCTGGTTAAGGAAGAAGCGCCGGAGACCATCATCGAAGCGGTACGCGGGGTGGCCCACGGCGAGCAAGGCTGGGTAAGCCGGCGGATCGCGGCGCAGATGGTTTCGTGGATGCGCGGCGATGAGGTTGGCGAAGTGAAGCTGACTCCGCGCGAAATGGATGTGCTGCGCCTGGTGGTCGAAGGCAAAACCAACCAGAATATTGGCGTGCTGTTGGGGATTAGCGAAAAGACGGTGGAGAAATACCTGTATGCGATCTTCACCAAGCTGGAAGTGACATCGCGGGTAGAAGCGGCGGTGTATGCAGTGCGCGAAGGGCTGGTATAGAGAGGGTGGATCAAAGAAGAAGCGGGGCTCACTCTCTATAAGGATTGGAGACAAGCGGCTGTGGGGCCGTCCATCCCAATAAATGGTGGGCGGCCCCATTTTCATTAGGAAGTGGATAGGAATTGGTTGATTCGGATAGGAACTTCCCTACCAGGAGAAGGGGGCGAAATCCGAATTGTTAACAAAACGCCATTCTTTTATAGTTAGCACAGTTATTGGTGAAAGTTCGCGGCTTGCATGCTGCATGGTTAACAGGGGGATCAGGAGGTAGGCATGGGGATTCTGGCCTGGGTCATCGTCGGTTTGATTGCGGGATGGCTGGCCGGCGAGTTGATGCGCGGCTCTGGCTTTGGCCTGCCCGGTAACATGATCGTTGGGATCGTGGGGGCGCTGCTGGGCGGGTTTCTGGCAACCGCACTTTTTAATATCCCTGATCCGTTAAGGGGGGTTGATCTGACGACGATTCTGGTTGCTTTTCTGGGTTCTGTAGTGCTGCTGGCGCTGCTGCGCCTGCTGCGGGGAGTGAGCGTGTATCGTTGAGATTTGCCAAACTGGTATCTTTTTGTAGTTCTCCAGTTCCAGGCATAAGGGGCAGTGGATAGCAATCAACCCAGACTGAAATCAATACCACACAAGAAGGGATGGGGCAAGCAAGTCCGGGGAGTTGAGGTATGTTAACGGTATTTACAATGCCCCTGGAGAGCCGACGAATGGAGATGAGCAAGGATACCGTCACACGAGTGGTTCTGGCTGATGACCATGACATAGTGCGCCAGGGATTAAGGCGATTATTAGACCGCGCACCCGAGATTGAAGTAGTTGGAGAGGCCAGCGATGGTCTGGAAGCCTTGCAGTACGTCGAAGAATTAGAACCCGACGTGCTTCTGCTAGATATTGAAATGCCGGTGTTGGATGGGATTGAGGTGGCGCGCCGGCTGAGCGAAGCGCACGCGAATGTGAGCATCCTGGTGTTAAGCGCATACGATGATCGGGAGTATATCCGCTCGCTGTTAGAGATCGGCGTATCGGGCTATCTGGTTAAGGGAGAGGCTCCCGGAAAGATCGTTGAAGCGGTGCGCAGTGTGGCGCGCGGGCAGAAAGGTTGGGTGAGTCCGCAGGTGCGTAAAAAGCTGGAGAAGATGCAAGAAGCGGCGTACAAGCAAAACAACCTGACCTTCCGCGAACTGGAAATTCTGCGGTTGTTGGCCGCCGGCAAGACGGAGGAGGAAGTGGCCGCTCAGATGAAGATGCAGGCGGCGGAGCTGAAATCTGCCAGTGAGCATCTGATGCAAAAGCTGGGGACCGATTCGGTTGAACAGGCCATCGAGGTAGCTGTGCGCGAGGGCTGGGTTAACCGGCCGTAGGGTAAGCACAAGGTAAGCGTGTAGGAAGCGTCAAGCATGGGCGGCGAGAAGCAGGTATGATGAGGTAGAACAACACGGCGGGTGACTTCTCTTCTTCTCCTCCCGATTGGCCGGGGCCGGCGACCCCCGGCCTTTCCGTTTAAAGCCGTACTGAAAATCATATGCTTTCTCTGGCAGTTAATTAAGAGGAAAGGCCCTACCGAGAAAGCCAGCCTTGCTCGTATAATTGCGCGCGTCTAGTCCGCGTTTTTAACAGGAGGTTGGCAGTGGGTAAGAATGATGCGGTCGGGATGGCGCGTAGAAAACTCAATGTATGGCAGATGCTGGGGGCGCTGGCCGGCAGTCTGGATTTCTCGTGGGATTCGCTGCGCGACTACCTTTATATTCTGGCAGGGGCCCTGGTGCAGGCGCTGGCGATGCGCCTGTTCCTGGTTCCGGCGCAGTTGGTTAGCGGCGGGATCTCTGGGACGGCCCAGCTTATCAATGCCTATATGGACTGGCCGATTGGCCTGATGGTGTTTGTTGGCAATGTGCCGCTGTTCTTTTTAGGGTGGCAGTACCTGGGGGGGCCGCGGTTTGCGCTGCGCACGGCGCTTTCGATCCTGGCATTTTCTTTCTTCACAGACTTTTTGGTGCTGTTTATCCCCAACGGCGTGGTGGATGACCTGGTTCTGAACTGTCTGTATGGCGGCGTACTGCTGGGCGCGGGGCTGGGGCTGGTGTACCGGGGCAAGGGGACCAGTGGGGGAACGGATATCCTGGGGCGGATTCTGAATCACCGTTTGGGGATGTCTATTTCGCAGGCGTACCTGGCGACGGATACGGTGGTGATCCTGGCGGCGGGGTTTGTGTTTGGCTGGGAGAATGCGCTGTATGCACTGGTGACGACCTACGTCAGCGGGCTGGCGGCGGAGATGATTCTGGAAGGTTCAGATGTGTTCCGCACGGCGATGATCATCTCGAACTGTCCGCAGGAAGTGGCCGATCAGATTATGAAAGTGATGGAGCGCGGGGTGACGATTCTGGAAGGGATCGGAGCTTATACCGGGCAGCCGCGCCAGGTGCTGTACTGCGTGGTGTCGCGGTCAGAGATTGCGCAGATCAAAGAGATCGTCAAGCGAGCCGACCCCGACGCTTTTATGGTCATCGGTCAGGCGCACGAGGCGCTGGGTGAAGGGTTCAGGCCGCTGCAGTAAAGGAGGGGAGGCCGGTCTACGGCTGTTTTTTCTTTTTGTCGGTGATATAGCCTAATACTTTTAAGGCAAAGGGGTCATCGCGCCAGTTTTTATGGACCTTGACGCGCAGTTCGAGAAAGACTTTGCGTCCGCTCATCTGTTCGATTGCGCGGCGGGCGGTGGAGCCGATGGCTTTGAGCATTTCGCCGCCTTTGCCAATGACAATCCCTTTTTGCGATTCGCGTTCCACCAGCAGGGTGGCGCCGATATAGGCTCCGTCCTCGCCGCGCTCTTTATACTCATCGAGGCGCACGGCCAGGGCATGGGGGACTTCATCGCGCAGGTGCAGGAGGGCGGCCTCGCGGATTAATTCGGCGGCGATGTCGCGCTCGTAGAGGTCGGTGACCTGGTCTTCGCTGTAGAAGGCCTCGCCCGCCGGCAGACGTTCGATCATGGCGCGGGTGAGAGCGTCGAGGCCGTAGGTATTGAGGGCCGAAATGTGGAAAGGGATGGCGGAAGGCAGAAGCGCCAGGTAATCGGCCTGGTTGGCCTCCAGCGCAGGGCCAGAGATCAGATCCACCTTGTTGAGCGCCATGAGGACGGGGGCAGTAAGCGCGGCTTCTTTGAGGCGCTCGGCCACGTTGGCATCTTCTGCGTTGGGCGGCAGGCTGGCATCTACGACCCACAGGATGACATCGGCATCGGCGAGGGTTTGCAGGGCGACTTCGTTCATATATTCGCCCAACTTGTGGACCGGCTTATGAATGCCGGGAGTATCCATAAAGACGAGTTGGGCGTCTGGCAGGGTGAGGATGCCCAACTGAAGCCGCCGGGTGGTCTGCGGCTTGGGAGAAACCGCCGCGATCTTTTGGCCCAAGAGGGCATTGATGAGCGTGGATTTTCCGACGTTGGGCCGCCCGACGACGGCTACAAATCCGGCGCGAAAGGGGAGAGATGTTTCAGCCAAACAGCAGTACTCCTTCGAGCTTGAGCAACCAGGATTTTTTCTTCAGGCCATCGGGCGCGGAATAACCCTGGAGATGGCCGTTGTTCCCCAGAACGCGGTGGCAGGGGATGATGATCGGAAGCGGGTTTTTGCCGAGGGCCATACCCACCGCGCGGCTGGAACCAGGCTGACCCAGCTCCACGGCCAGGTCGCCGTAGGTACGGGTTTGCCCGTAGGGAATGGCAAGGGCGGCGCGCAGGACCCGGGTTTGAAAGGGGGTCATTTGGCTCCAGTCAATGGGCAGGTCAAACGAGCGGCGGCGGCCATCCAGATAGTCGCGGATTTGCTCCATAGCGAGGGTGAGGAGAGGAGCGGTGGTGAGGGCGGCCATGGAATCGGGGATGGAGGGGTCTTCTGGCGGGGCGTCTTGAGGGGCGGGCAGGAATTCCAGGCGGGCCAGACCGGCCGCGGTGACAGAGATGCCCAACGGCCCCAAGGGGGTATCGGGCAGGCAGGCGGCGCGCCGCAGGTCAGAGGATGTGCGGCGCGGGCCGGCACTGCCGGGAAGGGATCGTTTGGGTGTTGTCATGTTTTAATTATACCTTTTAAGGGAGAGCGCGTTAAAAGCGTAGGGGAAACGTAGGTTTCGCGTAGGCTGCGCGTCAAGTATACCTGATTGGGAAGTGGTAGTATTGTGGTCAAGGGCGACTTCTCTTCTTCTCCTCCTTAAATGATAGCCGGGGTCGGCGTCCCCGGCTATCACAGTTTAATCGGCCAGGTCGAAAGACCTGGTTTTTTTTGTTGCGCGAGGCTTTGCGATTAAATCACGTCGCCGCGCCACATGAAGAACATGGCGCTCAGCAGCAGGGCGAGGACCAGGCCCAGGGTAAAGATCAGCAGGCGCAGGCGCGGACGCTGCCAGAGTCGGGCAATTTCGATATAGAGGGGGAACATAATCAGGCAGTAGCGCAGGAAAGCGATCATCGGGTGGCCGGCGATGGTGTTGCTCATCAGAAAGACCAGCAGGGCGGCCTGGTACCATCCCAAGGGGCGCGGCAGCCACCGCCAGCCCCAGATGGTCAGGCCGAGGACGAGAAGGAAGAGGATCACGCCGATCCAGGGGACGAGATAGGTGACCTGAAAGGGGAGATGGGTGATGTAGTTGAAGTAAATGACGGCGGCTTCCCAGGGCGGGCTGAGCGAGCGGTTGTACAGGCGGGCGAGGGTATCTGGGTAGGGGGGCCAACCGGCGGCGTGGCGGAAAGCCAGAAAGAGGGCCATCCCAAGGAAGTTGGTGAAAGGAACCAGCAAGAGGGCGAAACGGAGGGGCTGGGCGCGTTCCTGCCGAGCGGCGCGCCAGCGGCGGAGGGCCGGCCACGCCAGAAGAACGGTGAGCAGCGCGGCGGTGGAATGGGTCAGCCCGGCCAGCAGGTTGAGGAGCGCGGCGGCGGGCCAGCGATTTTTCTCGGCCAGCCAATAAGCCAGCAGAATGCCCAACAGCAGAAGCGACTGGGGGTAGGCCGCGTAGTTGTAAAAAGAAAAGGGGAAGACCAGGGCGGCGGCCAGGGCGGCGGGGGCCAGTCTGGGGGAAATTTCGGTGGAGACGAGGTTGTAAAGCAGTACCAGGCTGAAGTAAAACGCCAGGCTGCTGACCAACAGCAGCGCGAGCGTTGGGTCCCAGCCGGTCAGCGCGGAAAGCCAGCGCCCCAGCAGAGGAAAGAGCGGGTAGAAGGCGGTCAGGTCTTCGGCGTGATAGCCGTTGATGGCGATGCGCAGGTAATGAATGGTATCCCACCGCTGCCACATGCCGATGAGCGCGCCCGGCAGGCCCTCCAGGATCGGTTCGACCTCGAAATAAAGGAACGGGTGTTGGGGCAGGCGCATTCCATGGCCCATAAAACCACGCCCCAAAGTGAGAACAACAACCGGCCTGCCAGGAAGGCCAGCAAGCTGTGCCGCCAGGCAGGAGAAAGCCGCTGCACCCAGGCCAGGGCGGGAATCTTGGCGGGGGGGATCGAAGGGACGGTATGCATGGGCAAGGATCAGCCGGTTTGATTGTAGCATGGTTTTAAAAGGCTGCGCGCCCGGCAAACAGCGGGCGCGCAGGAGGGCTTTACCGCAGTTACGGCCTGCCCCATTCTTCCGATGGTTACATTCGATGAGTGGGGGGCTCATCCGCAGGATCGGGCGGGAAGTCACGGCCAGTGGAGCCCAGGCTGGTGTCGGTGGGACCAAAATCGCCGCCCGTGTGGGGGATGGAAGGCGTAGGGCGGGCGTTCTCCGCGCGCGCCTGGCTGCGCCAGCGTTCCAGCAGTTGAGTGGCAAGGTCACGCCCACCGATGCCGAAGGCAATGGCCGCGGCCACTGCCACTGCGCCCAAGAGCAGTCCAAAAGCCAGATTGACAATGCTTTCAGCAATGCCCATCTGGCGCAGGGCCAGAG
>DAOUAC010000127.1:0-13979 GCA_034434155.1 Anaerolineaceae bacterium | reverse complement strand
TATCCCGTTGATCACTTCCGCTGCCATTTCTTCCCACTGCTTGTTGTTCTCTGTTTTCATGCCTTCCTCCTTCTTTCTACCTCCTATCTTACCCCCTTCTTAAAAAAACTGAAACACACTCAAAGGATTTTAAAGAAATTCTAATCCTTTTACTTTGACAGCAGAGAAAGTCGGGAATGCAATTTCTGGAATAAAACAGCCCTAAAAAAGGGGTAAAAGTGGGCCCGGCAGGGATCGAACCTGCGACCAAGCGGTTATGAGCCGCGCGCTCTGCCGCTGAGCTACGGGCCCCAAGAGTGCAGCTGCGCCTTGAAATTATAACATCCCCGGCGGAATTTGTGGGGCTTACGCGCTGTACAGTGCTGGACGAGATTCCTTATAAAAGCACGCAGCATCGCTTTGCCGGCATTTATTTAGTATAGCGGAATCCCCAACGAGCAAGGGTTTCGATGGCGATGCGGCGGGCATCGGCGGCATCGGGGCGCAGGCGCTCCTGCCGTAAAACCTGTTCAATTTCCGTTACGGCACGCGTTAGATTGTCGCGGATGTCGGGTGGGAGGTTGGTGAAGGAGACGGTCAGGCGCTGTACTTCAACGTTTGGGCGGGGGAGGCCCATGACATCGTAGATTTCAGGGCCGAGCTTGCTGGCAATGGCGATCAGGTCATCGCCGCTGGGCACGCCGTTACCGCTCATCCACGAGGCCAGCCCCGCCTGCCCCACTTCCAGGTAGCGGGCGAAGGCATAGTAGGACTGCCGCCCGCCCTGCATCTTTTCCCATTCATTAAATTTGGCGTTCAACCAGTCTTTTACAGTAGCCATGAGTCTATTGTACATAAACTGGTGAAAAAGAAGTAGAATCAGGGCGGGGTTTTCTCAACTTTGATAAAATTTTTCATAGGAATATGGAATGGCTTCCTTCTATTTGGGTATTGATACCGGTGGCACATTTACCGATGGCGTTTTACTGGACCCACAGCGGCAGGCGGTTATAAAAACCGCAAAAGTTTTGACCACCCATTACGATTTAAAAATCTGCATCGCGCAAATCCTCGACAGCCTGGCTTCGGAATGCCCTCACGCTATCCGGCTGGTATCCCTTTCGACCACGCTGGCGACCAACGCCATTGTGGAAGGCAAATCGCGCCCGGTTGGCCTGTTTTTGGTGGGGTATGACGCCGACCTGGTGCGCCAGTATGGTTTCGAGCGCCAGTTTGGGGCCAACCCTTATTTTTTTATCGCGGGCGGCATGGATATGCAGGGGCGCGAGCTGGCGCCGCTGGATGAAGCGGCACTGCTGGAGCAAGCCGCAAAGCTGGATGGTCAGGTGGAAGCCTACGCGGTTTCTTCTTATGGCGGGCCCTTTAACAGCCGCCACGAAGAGCGGGCCGGCGAACTGCTGGCGAGTCAGAGCAGTCTGCCGGTGGTGTTGGGGCATCACCTTTCGGGCCAATTAGATTCAATCCGCCGCGCCACGACTGCCAGCCTGAACGCGGCGCTGCTTTCAACAGCTTATGACTTTTTGAATACCGTTCAGGCTATGTTGGCAGAGCGGGGCCTGGACTGCCCCTTGATTGTGGTGCGCGGCGATGGTTCGGTGGTCAGCGCGGGCTTTGCCGCACGCCGTCCGGTGGAGATTATCCATTCTGGCCCGGCCACCAGCGCCATTGGCGGGTTGTACCTGGCCGGGGTCGATTCGGCCCTGGTCGTGGATATTGGCGGCACAACCACCGACCTGGGGCTGCTGCGCAACGGGCGAGCTGTATTAGACGGCGTAGAAGCAACGGTGGGCGGTTTTCGCACCAGCGTCCGCACCATCCGCGCCCGGTCGTTTGGGCTGGGCGGCGACAGCGAGATTCGCTTCGACCCGCGTGGACAGCTTTCAATTGGCCCCAACCGCGTCATTCCCCTGGCGTACCTGGCGCACGCGAACCCTGAAGTGGAGCGCGACCTCACCGCCTGGCTAAACGCGGCCCCGGCCTCGTTTTATTCAGACCGGCTGGAATACTGGCTGCTGCGCCGCGAGCCGCGCCGTCCGTTCGCCGATGCGCGCACCAACCGCGTCATTGAACTGCTGCGCGGCGGCCCCAAACGACTGGCCTGGCTGTTGAAGCAGGTCGGGGCCGTTTCTGCCCGCCAGGTGGACGCCGACCTGCTCACGCGGCAAGACATCATTGCCAGAGCCGGACTGACACCTACTGATCTGCTGCACGTCACCGGAGAGTATGCGCCGTGGAACCGCGAGCTGCCGCGCCGGGTGGCTGCTGCGGCGGCCCGCATGCTGCACGCCACGCCCGAAGCGTGGGTTCAGGCGGTGCGCCGCCAGATGACCGCCATGATTACGGCAGAAATCATCGCCTTCCTCAGCGGGCATCCCGTTCCTGAACCTTCTGACAGCTTCCGCCAGGGTTCGCTGGCGCGCTGGTTATTCGATGAGGCCCTCTCACCGGCTGACCCCTACCTGGGCTGTCAGTTGAAGCTGAAAGTGCCGCTGGTTGGCATTGGCGCGCCAGCGCGCGCATTTTTAGACCCGGTGGCCCGCGCGTTGAATACGGAGATCATTTACCCAGAGCATTATGAAGTTGCTAATGCGGTAGGGGCAGTGGTTGGCAACATCCTGGTGCAAAAAGAAGCCCAAGTGCTGCCCCTGGTCAATGGCCCGGTGCGGGTGGGCTTCCGCGCGATGGCGGGCAGCGAGCAGTGTACTTTTGAAGACGTAGAAGCGGCCCTGCGCTTTGCCCGTGAGGTGATCACCGAACAGGCTCGCGCTGAGGCCGAAGCTGCCGGCGCGTGCAACCCGCGCGTGGAAGTGGTAGAGCGTTCTCTGTTGGGGGAAATCTACCTGCTCACGGCCAGCGCTATCAGCAAGCCGGGGATGGAAGCATAACCTATACGCTCCAGGCTCGTTAAACCAAAATCCCCCCCATTGCTGGAAGGGACGTGTAGAGCGGGAGACGGGATTCGAACCCGCGAAATGGTAGCTTGGAAGGCTACTGCCTTACCACTTGGCGACTCCCGCGGTGGATAGGTTTTTTGGATCTTCCCCAATTATACCGTATATATCGGCAGAGGCAAGGCATCAGCCAGGGCTTTTTGCAAAGTACTGCGAAAGCGCCATCCAGATACCAATATGAGAATTTGCATCATAAATAGCGATTATAATTAATCCACAATCATGGTATCGAGGAGATGCGCCAACCGTGGAACGCGACCGGGTACTTCAAATTCTACAGGCCCATGCGCAAGAGCTGCGCGGCCGGGGGGTCAAGACGCTGGTTTTAATCGGCCCGGCGGCGCGCGGCGAGGCTCACCCGGGCAGCGAGATTGATTTTCTCCTGGAACTGCACCCCCCCCTGACCTTCGACCACTACCGTCAGGTGCGCGACTATCTGCAAGAGCTGCTGGCAAATCCGGTGGAAGTGATGCTGGAAAGCCCGCACCATCCCTTGATCTGGCCGCTGATCCAAGAGGAGGCGGTTTTTGTGTGGTAGGATGGTGATCTGCGCGACATCCGCTATTCAGGCTTAAAGGTTTGCGCCGTTCGCCTGGTAACGCGTGAGAGCGTATGCGGGCCGAACCCGCGCTCGCGGCGGATGGTTTCGATCAGTTTGCCACCCACTCGCACCAGGGTGGCAAAGCCCGCCAGAAAGCCCATCGCGATCACTGGCGTGATCACAGCCGGGTTGGGCGGTTCGTAGCGGACCCGCTGTGGCCCGGCGTGCAGGCGGGGCTGGTTCGTCACCGGGATCATCACTTCCTGAATATGCTCGACCGGCCGCGCTTTGCGCGGTATACCCTCTTGGACGCGCTCGTTTTCAGTTAATGGCCGGGCGCTGCGGGTGGGAATCAGGCGCGATCCATGCCGGCGGGCGTAGACCTGCGTAAATTCGGCCCCTAAAAACAGGATTTGAGCGGCATAATAAATCCACAACAAGATCACCACCAGCGACCCGGCCGCGCCATAGGCCGAGGTGACGGCGCTGTTGCCAATGTAAAGGCCGATCAGGTACTTGCCCAGGTTAAACAGCAATGCCGTAATCAATGCGCCCACCCAAACATCCCGCCAGGCGACGTTGATGTCTGGGAGCACTTTGAAGATCATGGCGAAGATCAGGGTAGTGATCAGGATGGAGACGATGAAATTAATCACCTGCCAGATGAAGTCACTGCCCGGTAAAAAGCCCTGGAACATGCTGCTCAAAGCGACCAGAAGCGTGCTGATGACGAGCGAAACCAGCAGGATGAAGCTGAGGCCCAGGATCATGGTGAAGGAGAGAAAGCGGTCCTTGATCATTCCCATGACACCGCGGCCCTCTTTGGGTTTTACTTCCCAGATCGTGTTGAGGGCGTCTTGCAACTGACCAAAGACTCCGGTAGCGCCCATCAGCAGGGTGATGATGCCTATCGCCACCGCGATCATGCTGTCTTGCGGCCTGCTTAGCTGGTAGTTGACCATCTCCTGCACGGCATTCGCGGCTCCTTCGCCCACTAACCCCTGAATCTGCTGGAAGAGAACCTGCTGAATCTGTTGACTGCCGCCTACGACCATTCCAGCAATGGCAATAACGATGACCATGAGGGGAGCGATGGCGAAAATGGTGTAGTAGGCCAGGGCCGCCGCCAGGCGCGGGGCTTTGTCTTCATTCCAATCTCTAAACGTTTCTTTTATCAGAATCCATAGGTTTTTCATCCATTCCCCTTTCCCTGCCAAATACCAGACGGAAGCACTTCAACAACCAGGCGGCGGTGCAAGGGCATTTGAGGTAAAATCCTTTCGGCGAATTACCCCCTTACTACCTGTATTATAAAAAGCGCCAGATAAAGATTGTGTTCAGGTTCGTGAAAAACTGTAACAGATACCTGCGTACCGTCATATAGACAGTAGATGGCCTGCTTCTTTTCCTGGCATGGGGGAGGGTGGAGCCTACCCACCCTCCCCCGGCCCAAATTCAGTCTCACCGGAGTTACCGATGTCGGAAATATCTCAAACCACCACCCTGCAAACCATCCTCGAATACTATTCACAGCCCGGGGCCATGAGTGACCCGCGCATGTACGCGCCGCGTTTTGAAGAGCTGCCTACCACCGTACCGCAACTGGTAAAGACGCTGCAAGGGCTGTTGATCCACATCTTTTGGGCAGAACGCTATGGGCTGAAGCTTTCAGAAGAACGAGAGGGCGAAGTCCAGATTCGCCCGGTTCACCGCAAGCTGGCCCGCATGCTGGAACTGGACGCGCGCCCGCTAAATGAGGAGCGCCCCCTGGAGCGCCGCCTGGTATCGAACTGCCGTGATTTCTCTCTCTTGGGCAGCGCCATGCTGCGCTACCGGGGATTCCCGGCGCGGGCGCGCTGTGGGTTTGGGACTTATTTCATACCCGGTCATTACGAGGATCACTGGATGATTGAATACTGGCACGCCGGAGAAGGGCGCTGGGTGAGCGTGGACGCCCAACTGGATGCGCTCCAGCAAGACGCTTTAAAAATCCAGTTTGACCCGCTCGATATGCCCCCTGGGGCGTTTGTCACCGGTGGGGCGGCCTGGCTGTTGTGCCGCCGCCAACAGGCCAACCCCGATGACTTCGGCATCTTTCAGTGGCACGGGTGGGACTTTATTAAGGGGAATCTGTTCCGCGATCTGCTGGCCCTGAATAAGTTCGAGGTTCTGCCCTGGGATATGTGGAGCGCGCTCGAACCTCCCTATGCCGAACTGACTCCGGCCCAATTGGAGCACCTGGATTATGTGGCCGAACTAACCTTACAGGGCAATGCGGCCTTCTCTACAGTGCGGGCATTATACGAACAAACGCCTCACTATCAGGCCCCGGCAGAGTGGGCCGAATAGGTCGTGTACTGAATCAGGTGTAAATTGCGGGGCGTAGCCCGCAATTTACACCTGATTTGAAATACTACCCCGAATAGCGGCATGGTCCGCCAGAAGAGATTACAAGTTCCTACCGGCGGCCGGTCTGCTCTTGCCAGAAACGTTCCAGCACAGAAACCAGTTCTGGAAGCCGCTCGAAGTGCGGCAGCCCCAGGGTGGGGGCGATGCGCGCGGCGCTCCAATAGGGATTGGCCGTCAGCACGTCGGGGAGCCTCTCGAAGCTGGTGAAATTATCGCGGTCGTAGACTACCAGGGTGGGGACGGTTACTTTTTGATAGACGCGCTCACGCACCTGGGGGGTAAAGAGCTGGCCGGAGATAAAGTAAAGCGGAGCGTGTTCTGCGCCGGGCTGGTGGGCAGTGAGGTAAGCATATTCGATCAACTCTTCTGGGGGTGGGCCGAAGAAGCTCTTTTCTAGAAAGTATCGGATGCTGCGGCGGGTCGTCAGCAGGTCATAAAAGGGGCGGCTCCACAGCGGGAAAGCAAACAACGGGTGTAAAAGGCGGCTAAGGCCGTTCTGCCCGGCCTGTTGAGATCCTCGTGCGCCGCCGGCCTGGCCGCTGAAGCCGGTGGGCGAAAGCAGAGTGATGGTATGAAACCATTCTGGCCTGCGCAAGGCGGCGCGGGCGACGAACTCTCCTCCCAACGAGAGCGCAATCACGTCGGCGGGTTCCTGCACCTGGCTTTCCAAGAATTCAATGAGGCTGGCGGTGTAGAGCTCTGGGGAATACGCCCGCCTGGAACGCTCTGAAAACCCAAAACCGGGCAGGTCGAGGGCATACACGGGCCGGCGGTTTTGGTACGCGTAGAACAACGGGCTCATCTCGTAGGCGCTGGCGGCGGCGTTGATGCTGTGTACCAACACCAGGGGCCGGCCCTGGGCCTGACGGTCAACATAATAGCTGATTTGCCCGGCGGCCCGGCTGTGCATGGTGGCACGCTGTGCCGGCAGGGCCGCGGGCAGCGGCAGGTGATGATCAATGACCAGGTTGCTGTAAACGATCCAAGCACTGGCAGCCGCTAAGCTAACGGCCCCTACCGCGGCCAGGCTGGCCTCGAGGAGCGATCCTTCTTTCGGGCTGCGCATCCCAGAGCGATCTCGGGTCATAGGGTTCCTCCGTGTTGCTACCATTATAGACCTGGTCTGCATGGGCGGCGTGCCGGTGAATAACGTTTATACTGGCTCGCGTTACGAGAGCGGCACGCTAAAAAATTAAGGGTACAATATATCCCTATGGAAAGAATTGACCGGAAGAAGAGGTCAGTCGTTTTTGGGTGTTTGCTGGTGGCTGGCCTGGTTATTGGGGCGTTCTGTTCTGCCCTGATCTTTCAGCAGGGTTCAGGGAAGGTTCAGGCCGCCTTTCAGGGGACGGATTACCCTGCCCCACTGCCAACCAACACCTTTGATTCTTCTTATCCTGGCCCTGCAACTCCCACCCAACAGGGGACTGTGCGGCGAACTCCAACGGCGCTGACAGTAACGCCCGGATCACAAACCCCGACCTCAGAAAGGACACCGGATTCAAGCCCGAATCTGTTTCTGACCGAAGATGCCCAAATGGGAGATTCGCGAGTGACGCCCGGCCTGCAAACGCTTGGCCCAACCAGCACGCCCAGCGGGACCCCTACACCTCTGCCTACCGCTACGCTGACGGCCACGCCAGAACCCAGCGCCACGCCCGCCGAACCGACCCAGACCAGCCTGGACGGGCCGATTATCTGGCCGCTGGTTGCGGTGGGGTTTATTCTTCCGACCACCCTGCTTTCTTTTGGGGTCTTAGCCATCACGGTCGCTCGGGAGCTACAGAGGACGTCTTAAGAAGAATTTGAAAAACTCGCTGCGCGCACTTTACAAATTTGGTGAATTTTGGTATATAATGATACCAATACGTTCCGGTAAATGCAGCCGGAAAAGCGGATGCCCTGGAGTGGGACTATCCCTATCCAAAGCGGCAATTTTTATTAATACCCTGCGGGAGGAGACCTTATGGCCGAAAACGGTGGATGCGCTTGTGGCGGCAGCTGCGGATGCGGCAGCCATTCTTCTCAGGAAGTTTATTTGACCCGAGAAGAGTACATCGCTCGCTTAGAACAGTATCTTGAGGATTTGAAGGCTGAAATCCGCTCAGTAGAAGCGGAACTGGCTGAACTGCGCCAGACCGCCTAGTCTGAACAACTCATGCTTTAAACAGCCCCGCCGTACGATAACCCGGCGGGGCTGTTGGGCTTTAAAAGATCGGGAGGTAGATTTTTCCCAACACTACCAGGGCCAAAAAACCCAAAACGCACGTCATCAGAAACAGCATCAGAGACAAGACAAATCGCTGGGGGGCGGTCATCCCTAAAAAAGGCTCTTTTTGACGGGCCGCCCGGCGGGAAACTGGCTCATCCTGCTCTTCTGCCTGTGCCTCAAATGGTTCCTCTTCTTCTTCAAATGAGGAATTGCGCAGATCATCGAACATGGGCCTCGCTCCTTTTCATTACCAAGATGCTCTCACAGGACAGGGCGTAAGTGAACGTCACCCACAGATATTGCTTTTACCTGGCCGGATTCCAGGCGCAGCAGCAGGTTGCCAGAAGCGTCGATTCCAAGCAACTCTCCAGTCAGGGTCTGTTCCTGGGCGGCCTGTTGACTATCTGGACTGATTTTTACCCACTGGTGCTTAAATGCCAGCCGCTGTTCCCAACCCGCGAAGAATTCGGGGGTATGCAGGCGGGCGCGCCAATCAAACAGCGCTTTGAGAATTGCGCGCAACAGGTCAAAACGATCCACGCGGCGCTGTAGAACCTGCTCTATGCTGGTAGCAGGGAAAAGAACCTGGTCGTCAGGCGGCGCCGCGGCCGGGGAGACGTTCACGCCAATTCCCACCACGATCCCCTGCAAGCGGCCGCCCAGCCAGGCCGCTTCGACGAGGATTCCAGCGGTTTTCCGACCGTTCAGCAACACATCATTCGGCCACTTGATCGCTGGCTGCAAGCCCAGATGATCTTCGAGAGCGTGGCAGATCGCCAATGCTCCCAAAGGCGAAAACAGCGCCAGGCGCTCGGTTTCGGCTGCGCTGGGGATGAAAATCAGGCTGAAGGCCAGGGCCGTGCCCCGAGGCGTTACCCAGCGGCGGTTGAACCGCCCGCGCCCGGCCGTTTGCTCATCCGCGATAACCAGACAGCCATCCCTGGACCCCTGCGCGCACCAGGCCAGGGCTTCATCGTTGGTTGAGCCGATCACATCAAAAGCCCGGATGCCGGAGATCGGCAGGCCCGCGAGTTTCTCGTTTAGCATGTTCTCATCCATCGTTTCATAATTGTACCCCAAATCTGAAGATGTTCGCGCGAGTTCGGGGTAAGGTTTTTAGAGGCTGGAGAGACGAAGCCGCTTCAACCTCTGAAAATCAAGCTCTGCTTCCCGCGTCCTGAGCGGACGTTATGTTAAAATCAATCTGATCCATAGGATTATGCTGCTGATGAAAAAACCCGGTCCGAAATTCTACACCAATTCGAACAGGATAAGCATCATACCGATAGCTGCGGCCATTCTGGTATTGGCAGTGACGGAGGGATGCGGCTCACCGGCCACATTGATATCTCCGGCGGCCCTGACGTTTACTCCGGTAGAATCACTGGCGGCTGCTTCGCCCCAGCCCGTTATGCCTTCACCCACTGCGACGGTTACGCCAACCACAACCCAGACTGCAACGCCGACCCTATTGCCGGTCAGCCCAGAGCCAACTCTAACGCCAGCAACCGTCACGCCATCACCAGAGGAATACGCCGCTCTCAATATTATCCGGGGCCTGGCTCTTTCTGATACCAATCATCTTTGGGCGGCCACGGCCGGTGGGATTGTGGCGTGGACCCTGGATACGGGCCTCACGCAGTTATTCACCACCGCCGATGGGTTAGCCAACAGCCAGGCAAATGACATCGTTTACTGTCCTGCGGCAATCGGCAACTGGCTTTACGTAGGGCATGAAGACGGGATGCTCAGCATCCTGGAGCTACCGGAATTGAAATGGCGCCGGGTGCGCGCCGCTTCTAATATCCAAACACTCACCTGTGACCCGGCCCACAACCGCCTGCTGGCCGGAGGCACAGAAGGAATCTTTATTCTGGATCTCCAATCGAATCAATGGCTCCGTGTTGGACCGGAGGAGGGATTAACGGCCAGTACGATTTACGAGATTAAGGTCAGTGGACCGGCAGTGTGGGTGGCGGCGGGAGAGCAAGGCGGTTATATTATCAACGGGAAGCGGGCGGTCGCATTTCGCCACTTAGATCATTATCCACCTGGACCGGTGAATGACGTAGCCACCAGCGATGGGGTCGCCTGGATTGCTTCGCCGACCAGCTTCGTGTATTTTCGGATCCAGGATCGTTCGGTCACTCCCTTTGGGTCAATGGTTCCATTCACCTCGGTTAACCGGGTGGAAATCGGGCCAGATGGAAACATCTGGGTCGCGAACACGGTGGAAGGGGTCTGTCCCTTCAATTTGCGGGCGCGAGCTTGCAGTACTATCTATGGGATCCCAGAAGGGCTTCAACTGACCGAGTTGATTCTCAGCAGTGACGGAACCGCCTTCGCCGGGACGGATGGAGATGGAATTGTCATCCTGCTGCCCGATGGCGTGCGCCGGTTGATCTACAGCCGATGAGGAAAGGGATAACTATCGAATGGTGGGAACAACCGGCAGGCAGACGAAGATGGTGCTGCCGAGCTTTCCCTGCCCTCCTACCCAAACCTGCCCGCCCATGTGATCGATAATTTTCTTCACCAGGGCCATCTCCAGGCCGGTAGTGCCAACCGATGAGCCCGGGCCGGTCTTGGCAAAAGGCTTTTCAAAGATATGCGGCAGTTCGGCGCTGCTTACCGCCGGGCCTTCGTCGCTGATGCTGATCCAAACCTGCCCGTTATGGCTGCGGGCATTCAGGCGAATCGTGCTGCCGCGCTCATTGCGCGAAACGGCCCGGCTTACCAGCCCATGCAGCAGGCGGCGGAGCAGTTCTGGATCGGCAGTGACTTTCGGCAGGGCCGGATCAATGGTAAGCTCCAGCCGCATTTCTGACGACTTCGCCAGCGCCTCTGCCCGACTCTGGCACAGCTCTTGCAGAACCTGTTTCAGGTCAATGGTTACCCGCTGGACCTTGTTTTCAGAATCAATCTGGATCAAGGCATTCAGATCATCTCCCCATTCCTGAATACGCTTCCAAATTTGGGTCAGGCGGTAAACGACTTCACTGACGCGCTCGTTTTGGCTGGTCAAGATACTCAGATCAACCAGGGCATTCATCGCTTGGGCCAGCGGCACGCGAATCTTGACCGCGGCTTCTGTGAGAAGTTGAGTTTTCAGGTCTTCCAGGCGCTTTAGATGGGTAATATCGCGCAGAACGGCGACCCATCCAGATAGTTCTTCGCTGGTTTCTTCAATCGGAGTGAGGCTAACCATTTGGATCGAGCCATCCGGCCAGGGTACTTCGATGACGGTTGGCAAGTTACCGCCTACCGCCTGCCAGTTCGAAATCAGCGTCACCAGAACCGGGGGAAGGCTCTCAAAAGCATTGGTCCCCTGCAAATTGCTGCTGCCCAAAAGCCTGGCGGCGGCGGGGTTGACGATCTGCAGTTCGCCTCTGGCATTGGCAGATAAGATAGCGTCTCCGGTATTGGAAACCAGGGCGCGCAGCATTTCCGCTTCTCGCTGCATCCGTGCCTGCATCGTTTCGCGCTCTAAAAGCAGTCTGCGGTGAACGGCAGCGCGTTCTACAGCCAGCAGGAGCTGGCTCATGCTCTCGAAGGGTTTAAGCAGATAATCGTAGGCACCGTAGGCACGCATCGCCGAAATAGCCGATTCGAGGTCTGGCGCGGCAGTCACGACCACTACCTCCAGGTATTCATCCATCTTTTTCGCTTCGCGGAGCAGTTCCAACCCCGACATGCCCGGCATCATCAGGTCGGTGACCAAAATAGAAAAAGGTGGTTGAGCGGTCAGGATATTGATCGCGTTAAAGCCGTCTGTAGCCTGCTCAACCTGATACCCCCGCTTGCGCAAGGACAGGGCCATGAGATTTAGCAAGGCTTCATCATCATCCACGACTAAAACGCGTTCCGTGGTCATAAACTCGCTCCCAAGAGGTGATTTTCGCCGATTTCATTAATATCCTACACGGAACAGGTACCCCCGTCAATAGAAAAACTGCCGTCCGGAATTTTTTAACGCGAAATTTCGGACGGCAGTTGATTGTGGCAGCTTATGGCCGCGGGCGTGAGCAGGGGCTTATTGTTGCCGTGCTACCGTTCAAGTACCAGAAGATGGTCAGGTTTGAGGTGAAGGGCCAACGTACCTGGAAGGCATTGGTAGTGGTACCCGGCGAGAAGCTGGTGGGCTGAGAGCCAATAATTGTGTAACCCGATACAGGCGAAATACTGTTCCCAGCAGCTCCGCCGATGGGAATATTGATAACTCCACCGCTGGAATTGCTGTAACCAAATGTTCCGATACATTCATCGGTGATGGGGTCATAACTGGAAGTAGCAAAATAAGGTAAGGGGATCAACGTGCTTGAGGAATTGTAATCGGTGTCTGTCGCCCGATTATTGCTGGTATCTATGTCTAACCCCAATTGATCGTTGACCTCTACGGTGTTAATCAGGAAATCAGTTGCCGTGCCAGAAACCGTAGCGACAACCTGGTAAACAATTGATTGGTTGGCGAGCAGCGTTATGGCGTCTGAAAAATTGGCATTGGTAGCGCCCATCCCATTACAAGTACCGGTCGGATCGCTAACGCAGGTCCAGGTCCATGAGGTGATTTGGGAAGGGCGAGTATCAACCACGTTTGCCACTGCGTTGGTCGTCGTTCCTGGGCCGAGGTTGGTCACTGTGATGGTGTAGGTGAGCGTTCCTCCAGGCGTGTAGGTAGAGACATTATCTGTCTTGGTTACTGCGAGGTTATAGAAAGGATCACCTAATGGAGCATTGACGTCTGCGTCGGAGTTGTTCGCCGGATTCGGATCGGCCACGCTGGCCGGAGGATTGACCGTTGCGGTATTGGTAAGCGTCTCTGTGGCGGAGGCTGGAACCGTAGCAGAGACGGTATAGGTGATAGATTGTCCGGCCAGCAGATCAATCGTATCGGTGAAATTCCCTGTGGTGGGATCCCCGCTGCCGCCATCACAAGTGCCGGTGGGGTCAAAGGAACAGGTCCAGGTCCACGCGGAGATTTGCGGCGGACGAGGGTCGGTTACGGTGGCCCCGCTCACATTAGAAGGCCCGTTGTTCGTTACGATAATGGTATAGGTGAGCGTGCCGTTGGGCAGATAAAATGCAAGTTCATCGTACTTGGTAATGGATAAATCGGCTGTCAGGCCGGCCACTGTGTGGTTAACGCTCGTGGAGGTACTGCCATTAAAGTTCGCATCACCTGGATAAGCGGCTGTCAGAGACTTTACTCCATCAGAAAGGAAGGTAATTGTGCAGGAGGTGGCGGGCAAGGTCGCCGTGCAGGTGACGCCATCACTGCTGGTGATGGTGACTGTGCCGGTGGGCGTGCCTGAGCCTGGCGGCGTAACGGTTAATGAGAAGGTGATAGTAACTGTCTGACCGACCGCTGAGGGGTCAGGAGTATGAGAAGTAATCGTCAACGCGGTATTGGCCGTAGAGACGGTGTGCGGCTCACCGGCTGAGGTGCTGGGGCCAAAGTCCGCATCGCCGCCGTAGCTGGCCGTGAGGGTCTTGGCCCCGGCGCTGGTGAAGGTCAGGGTGCAGGAGGCGGCCGGGAGCGTGGCCGTGCAGGTGACGCCATCACTGCTGGTGATCGTCACTGCCCCGGTCGGCGTGCCGCTGGCCGGGGGAACCACCGCCAGATCGAAGGTCACGGTCACGGCTTCACCAACTTGAGAGGGGTCGGGGGCGTCTGAGGTGATGGTCAGGGTCGTGGCGGCTGGGTCAACGGTGTGCGGCTCACCGGCCGAGGTGCTGGGGCTGAAGTCCGCGTCCCCGCCGTAGCTGGCCGTGAGGGTCTTGGCCCCGGCGCTGGCGAAGGTCAGGGTGCAGGAGGTAGCCGGGAGCGTCGCCGTGCAGGTGACGCCGTCACTGCTGGTGATCGTCA
>DAOUAC010000126.1:0-23189 GCA_034434155.1 Anaerolineaceae bacterium | reverse complement strand
GCGCGGTGTTCGACCTGAACAGTTACGCCCTGCGCCCCGCCGGTTGGACCTCCGCCGACGCCGCCGGCCTGCCCATCCTGCCAGGACTGGTGCGCTACGAAGAAGTGGCCGCCGGTGAAATCCGCCACGCCATCCGCTTTACGGCCCCGCGCACCCGCCAGGGCGCGTATACCTGGCCCGCCCGCCATTATGCTTCCTCAAACCCCGACCCAGACCTGCCCACCATGGGCCAGCGTTTCCGCCTTCGCGCCGATTACGACCTCAGCGGGTTTTCGCCCCACGCCCAGGTGATCCTGCGGGCTATGCAAAAATACGGCATCATCCTGGCAGATAACGGCTCGCCCTGGTACATCTCTGGCGTACCCGATGAGCGTTGGGATAACGACGTTCTCCACGAACTCGACCGGCTGACCGGCGCAGATATGGAGGCCGTTGATACCTCTTCTCTGATGATTGACCCAGATTCGGGCCAGGCACGCCAACCTTAATTGCCACTTTTTCTTATTAGGATATGAAGCTACAGGACACTGTGTTATAATCAATTGAGACAGAAGCCGGCTGGATTGAAGCCAGCCGGTTTCTTGATAACTCAGGAGGGTAGTAAGCTTTGAATACACAGAATAAACCCCAGCTCGTTACAGACGATGTCGTCGTAAGCCTTGACTATACACTTACCGTCGAAGGTCAGGTGATTGACACAACTGAGGGCGACGCGCCTCTGGAGTATCTCCAGGGGCATCAGAACATTATCCCTGGCCTCGAGCGCGAATTGGAAGGGATGAAAATCGGCGAAACCAAGAAAGTCAATATCCCCGCGGCGGATGCCTACGGCGAAGTGGACCCCGACAATATCATTGACGTGCCGCGCAGTGAGTTCCCCAAAGAAATCCCGCTGGAAGCCGGAACGGAATTGGAAGTCAAGAACGCCGACGGCGAGATTTTAACGGCAACCATTGTGGCGGTGGATAAAAACAGCGTCAAGCTGGACTTCAACCACCCGCTGGCCGGCAAGACGCTGACCTTTGACGTCACCGTCGTAGACCTGCGCGCGCCCACCGATGAAGAACTCGCGCACGGTCATGTGCATACTGAGGACTTCGACGAGGACGAGGACCTGGACGAAGAGGATTTTGACGACGACGAAGACGAATTCCTGGATGAATTGGAAGACGAGGAAGAAGACGAACTGACCTATGAAGACCTGGACGAATCCGGCGATGATGACCTTCCGGGGGGAGAGAATCACCGCCGTAATGCGAGCGGGTCACAACCCAAATAAAGAATAGCGGGGTCAGCCCCTCTGTGACAAAAAAACCCCCGCGGGGTTCATGATTGTACTCCGCAGGGGTTTGTATGTGTGGGAAGGTTTTTAAGCGGTTCGGCGGGGCAGCCACACAGCCATTCCAACCGCCGCCAGCAGTGCCATGATTGCGCCAAACAAGAATGGCGCCGGCGCGCCCAGGCTTTGCCAGAGCACCCCTGCGATCAGCGAGGCGGGCAGGTCCAGCACGCCCAAAACGGCATTATACGTGCCGTACGCCGTGCCGCGCACTGCCTCAGGAACCAGGTCCGCGATGAGAGCGCGGGTTGTGCCATATGCCAGCCCATAATACAACCCATAGATCACGTACAGGACCCAGATTTGCCAGCCCTGCCGCGCCAGAGCAAACCCCAGGTAGATGAGCGCATACACCAGCCAGCCCCCGACGATCAGTTTGCCGCGCCCCACCCGGTCGGAAAGCGAGCCAGCAGGGGTGGAGATCAGCGAATAAACCAGGTTGAACGTCACCAGCATTGCCAAGATGTGGATTACGCTCAGGCCGCGTTCTTGGGCGCGCAGCACCAGGAAAGCGTCGGACGAATTGCCCAGGTCGAACACTGAGACGATGATCATAAAGATCATAAAAGGCTTGCCCAGACTGCGGAAGGCAAAACGGGGCAGTTCACTCCGAACAGCCGCGGGAGCCGCTTTGACCTCACGGGCGCCAACGACCAAAGCCAGCACCGCCAGAAAGGCCGGCAGCATGCTCGCCAGCACTACCGTTTGGAAGGCGCTTAATCCCAACTCCACCGCACCCGCCTGCGCCAGCCACACGATTCCCAGGGCAATCAACAGCCCCAGCATCGCCCCGGCGGTATCGGCGGCGCGGTGCAGACCAAAGGCCAGGCCCCGCGCTTCTTTGTCCACCGAATCGGCAACCAGGGCATCACGCGGGGCCGTGCGGATACCCTTGCCCACCCGGTCAACCCAACGCACTGCGGCCACCACTCCCCAACTGGTCGCAAAGTAAAAGAACGGCTTAACCAGCGCCGAAATGCCATACCCGGCCACGGCCAGCCACTTGCGCCCGCCCAAACGATCCGAAAGCCAGCCAGAGAACAGCTTAAGCACGCTGGCGGTCGATTCGGCCACCCCTTCGATCAGACCGATGACTGCGGCCTGCACTCCGAGGACGTTTGCCAGAAACAACGGCAGGATGTTAATCACCATCTCACTGGAAACATCCATCAGGAAACTGGTGGCGCTCACCGCCCAGACATTGCGCGGTAAACTGCGCAAGGACGGCTTTTGCGCCGATTTTTCAGCAACGATTTCAGCCATTGGCAACTCCTGAAACTTTATTTTTTCGATCCAAACTCCACCTTCACGCCCTGAGTGGGCAGGCCGGTGTCGTAATCACGCACTTCGGGGGCATAGCCATCCGCCGGGCGGGGGCGGAACTTGCCTTTCCACATCAGCCGCCTGGAAAAGCGCCAGGGGCGGCGCTCCCACACCGGCCCACGGAAGGGGTCGCGCCTGGCATCCATCCACTCTAACAGGCGGTCATGCAGTCCGGCACGGATGCGCACGTAATCGGGGTGATCAATCAGGTTATTGACCTCGCCGGGGTCGGTCTGTAGATCATACAGCTCGTCGGTGTGCAGCAGGTTGATGACCAGCTTGTAGCGCCCGCTCACCCAACAGCGCACCGGCTGAAAGCCGCCCCACGAATCGTGTTCGATCTCGTAGCGTTGGAACTCGATCACCGCGCCGCGGTCTGGCAACTCACGGCCTTCCAAAAGCGGCAACAGGCTTTCGCCTTCCAAAATAGGCGGAACGGGCAGTCCCGCTAACTCCAGCAGGGTGGGCAACAGGTCAATGTGGCTAACGGTAGACTCCACCACGCGCCCGGCCCCCGCCTGCCCCGGTAGAGAGATCATCAGCGGGATGCGGGTGATCTCATCGTACATCACCGGGCCCTTGCCCACCAACCGGTGCGCGCCCAGTAAATCACCGTGATCGGAAGTGAAGAGGATGAAGGTATTCTCTGGGGCATAGCGGCGCGCGGCATCCACCACCCGGCCAATCTCGGCATCCACAAAGCTGTTACAGCCGAAATAAAGCGGGTGACGCACCAGACTGCCTTTACGGTTTATCCCCAGCGACTGCGCCCATTCGCGCTGATGAGCGGGCTTGCCTTCCAACGTGTCCAGGCCGGCGGGTCCGAGGTCGTAGTCATAGTTTAGGAACGGCTCCACATATTCCGGCGGGCAGGTAAAGGGGTGGTGGGGTTCATCGTAAGAGACGACCAGCAAAAAGGGCTGTTCACCGCGCCCGGCCTGGTCCGCCAGAAAGCGCACGGCCCGGTCTGAGACGCGATGCGCCCAGGTGAACTCTGGTCGGATGGCGTGACGGCGCAAATCCTCATAAGAATTCAAGCCCTGCCGCCAAAGGCGGATTTCCGCTTCGCTCAATTCGCCCAGGTAGCGCCGGCCATCGTACCAGAACTCATCATCCCAGCCCGGCGGGCAGATGCCCGTCCCAAAGTAATCATGCCCATCCAGGTGCCACTTACCGGTGTAGGCGGTGCGGTAGCCGCCATCTTGAAAACGCTGGCCCATCGTGTAAATGTTTGCGCCCAGGGCCAGGTTATTGGTCCACGCGCCAGCGGTGTGAGAATAGATGCCGGTGAACAGCCCGGCGCGGGCCGGGGTACAGACCGGGCAGGTGGTGTAAGCGCGGTTAAAGCGAATGCCGGTCTGCGCCAGCCGGTCAATATTGGGCGTGCGCATGTCCGGACGGCCGTAACAGCCGATCACGTTGGTCGCCTGGGTGTCGGTCAGGATGAGGATGAAATTGGGCCGCGGCATCAGTTGATCTCCTGTGGGTGAAGGCGGGCCAGGCGCTCCGCGTGGTGGGCGCGCCCGGTGGCCCGCAGGCGTTCCAGGTAAGCTGGCAGTTGGCCGCGCGTATGAAAGGCCCCTCCCTCACGCAGGACGGTCATCATGGGATCTACGTTGGTGGTGGAAGTCAGCATCATCTCGCGCTCCCAATCGGCCAGCATGCGCATGGCGCGGTCTACCAAGTCCGGGCGCCCGGCGCTCAGATCGGTTTGCTCATGCGGGTCGCGGGTGAGGTTAAAGAGCATGACCGGCTCAACCATCTTATACCCGTCATGGTAGGTGCGCAGGCACAGGTAGGCTTCGCCATCGTGGTCAAACCGCACCCCGCGCTGGCAGGCCCAGGCTCCCTGGCTGACGACGAGGTAATCGCGCCCCTGCTGATGTCCGGCGCGGAACGCTTCAGTGAAGGCCCGCCCATCCCAATTAGCCGGAACCTGACCACCCAGCAGTTCGATCAATGTGGCGGCCCAGTCGAAGTGATAGTGCAGAGCGGTATCCACCCGCCCCTGACCGCTCAACCCCGGCCAGCGGATTATCAGCGGCACGCGGCAGGTAATGGCATCCGCCGTTTGGTGATCGCCCCAGACATTTAGCTCGCCTTGGTTTTCGCCGTGATCCGAACTGACGATGATGACGGTGTCATCTAATACCCCGGCCCGCTCCAGGGCCACCAACAGCCGCCCAACGTGTTCATCGGCATAGCGGATGCCGGTATCATACCCATCCATCCAACGCCGCACCGCGTCCAGCGAGTCAATCTGGTCTGGCACGCGCGGGTACTGCCGCGAAGCCGGAGGCTCGTAACCGTACCCTAACGGTTCCTGGGCACTGTGCGGGCCAAAGCCGTCCCAGCAGCGGCGGCGCACGTCTTCCGTCAGCCAGGAGGGTAGAGGATCATGGGCAAAGGGGTTGCCAAACGCCTCAGGAGTGCGGTAGGGGGTATGCGGATCCCAATAATTGACGTGCAAAAACCAATTATCTTCCTGGGCATGGCGCTCGATCCAATCGAGGGCGAAGGGGGTCACATCGTCAGCAATTTCCATGCCGCCCTTGCCGGTGTTGTAAATCTCGCTGTAACCGGCGTACCACCACCAGGCGGAATGGCGCTCGCCAAACGGGCTGACGGTGACGGTGTGCAGTCCGGCGCGCCGCAGAGAGGGCATCCACCCGGTAGCATCGTACACATCACGGAAGCCGCGCCCCGGCCCCTGGATGAAAGGGTCTGCCGCTACGCCGCCGTGATTAATGACCCCGGTATGAAAGCCCGTCCGCCCGCTCCACAACCCAGAACGCGAAGGCAGGCAGGGCGCATCGCTGACGTAACAGTTTTCAAAGCGCACGCCCTGAGCCGCCAGCCAGTCAATGTTCGGGCTGGTACTGCGATGATAGCCATAACAACCCAGGTGATCTGGGCGCAGGGTGTCTATGTCAATGAACAAGATGCGCATGGATAGGCTTCTCCTATAAGATAGAATTGTATAACCAATTTTGCATCTGGGATAGCGGCTTAAGGGGGGATTGTCCGCCTCCGTGCTATACTTGGAAATAATCTTTTCTCAAGCAACCCTGCCGTAATTTTTCGATCCATTCAGGAACAGACCCCTTAATGGATCGAAAACGTGAGCCTGATTCTACCTATGGAGACTCCCATGCCCGATAAACCCAAACGCTCGATCAGCGCCGAAGACCTCTACCGGATCCAGACGGTCTCTTCGGCGCGGATCTCACCCGATGGCCGGCACGTCGTGTATGCCGTGCAGCGCGTAGATGCGAAGACGGAAAAGAAATATTCCAACCTGTGGGTCGCGCCCACCGATGGCAGTGCCCCACCCCGCCAGTTCACCTGGGGCGATCAAAATGACACCCAGCCGCGCTGGTCGCCAGATGGCAGTCAGATTGCTTTCCTCTCGAACCGCGCCGATAAAGAGAAGCCCCCTCAAATCTATCTCATCCCCTTCAGCGGCGGCGAAGCCCGGCCCCTCACCCAACTGGAAGGCTCGATCAACGCGTTAGTCTGGTCGCCGGATGGCACCCGCCTGGCCTGCACCGCCCGCAAGACAGACGCCGAGGTCTTGGAGCGCGAAAAGGATGAGCAGAAGAAAAAACTCGGCGTCGTCCGGCGTCACTACGATCGCCTCTTTTATAAACTGGACGGCTTCGGCTACCTGCCCAAAGAACGCCTACACCTGTGGATTGTAGACGCCGCGAGCGGGGCGGTACAGCAGATCACCGACCACCCTGTCTTTGACGAACGCGACCCGGCCTGGTCGCCGGATGGGCAGTTTATCGTCTTCGTCTCCAACCGCACGCCCGATCCCGATTCTGAGCCAGACCGAGATGACCTGTTCGTCATCCCTGCCGCCGGCGGCGAACCGCGCAAGCTAGAGACGCCTCTTGGGCCCAAGGATCTGCCCAGCATTTCGCCGGACGGCCGCTGGATCGCTTATTACGCCCAAGAAGGCGTGGGCCTGAGCTATAAAAACCAGAATGTTTGGGTCGTGCCTTTCGACGGCTCTGGCCCGGCCCGCAACCTGACGGGCAGCTACGACCTGCACGCTTCGGCCTGGACGCTGAACGACGTGGGCGATGTCGAAACGATGCCGCCCACCTGGACGCCCAACTCAGAGCGAGTGTACTTCCAGGTTGCTTACCACGGGAGTGGGATTCTCCAGTCCGTCGCCCGTGATGGTTCTGACTTGCAGACCGTCATCGGCGAGGGCGGGGTGGTGAGCAGTTACAGCTTTGACCGCCAGCACCGCACCCTGGCCTACACGTATGGCCGCATGGACGACCCGGTGCAAATCTGGGCGCGGGAGATGCCCGCCGGCCCGGCGCGCCGGCTTGCTTCTCCGAACCAGGCGCTTTTAGAAGAACTGGATTTGGGGAGCGTTGAAGAAGTCTGGTTTAAAGGCCCCGACGGCAACGATTTGCAAGGCTGGATACTCAAGCCCCCTGACTTTGACCCTTCGCGCCGCTATCCGTCCATCCTCGAAATTCACGGCGGCCCACTCACCCAATACGGCAATCTTTTCATGCACGAGTTCTACTACCTGGCCGCCGCCGGCTTTGTGGTTTACTTCAGCAACCCGCGCGGCGGGCGCGGTTACGGCGAAGCCCACGCCGGGGCCATCCACGGCGGCTGGGGCGACCGCGACTACGCCGACTTGATGGCCTGGGCCGATTACGCCGCCGCCCTGCCTTACATTGACCCCCAGCGCATGGGTGTCACCGGCGGCAGCTACGGTGGCTACATGACGGTGTGGATCATTGGTCATACAGACCGCTTCAAGGCGGCCGTCACCCAGCGATGCGTCAGTAACTTCGTCAGCATGTGGGGTTCCAGCGACTTCAACTGGTCGTTCCAGCAGATACTTGGCAGCGGCGACAAGGCCCCCTTTGAAGACCTGGAACTGTTCTGGAACCATTCGCCCATGAAATACATCGGCAACGCGCGCACGCCCACCCTGGTGATTCACAATGAGAACGACCACCGCTGCCCCATCGAGCAGGGCGAGCAGGTGTTTGTAGCCCTTAAGCGTCTGGGCGTTCCGACCGAGTTTGTCCGCTTCCCAGAAGAGTTCCACGGCCTGTCGCGCTCTGGCCGCACCGACCGGCGCATTGCCCGGCTGAATGCCATCCGGGGCTGGTTTGAACGTTATCTTTGCTAACTGGAGCGGAGGGAAGCCTTGAAACACGAAACCTTTACCTGGCGGGGGAACCGCGGACTGCAAATCTTTGCCCAATCCTGGGCGCCAAACGCTAACCCGCTGGCTGTTGTGGCGCTGGTCCACGGCCTCGGAGAACACAGCGGGCGCTACCAGCACGTGGCCGAAGCCTTTACGCAGGCCGGCTACGCTATGCTGGGGTTTGACCTGCCCGGTCACGGCCAGTCAGAAGGCAAGCGCGGCCATACTTCCTACGATGAGGCCGCTGGCGAAATTGACCACCTATTAGAAGAGGTGGAACGCCGCTGGCCGCGCACGGGCCGCTTTCTCTATGGTCACAGTTTGGGGGGCGCGCTGGTGCTGTATTACTTACTGCGGCGCAAGCCTTCTTTAAACGGAGCCATCGTCACCAGCCCTGGAATCGCCGCGGGAGCGCCCGTCCCCGGCTGGAAGCGGCTGGCGGCCCGCTCGCTCAGCAAGCTGGTCCCCGACTTCACTATGGCAAACGGGCTGGACCTGGCGAACCTCTCACACGATCCGCAGGTGATCGAGCGCTACCGCCAGGATCCGCTGGTCCACGACCAGATTTCTGCGCGCCTCGGCTGGGATTTGATCGAAAACGGACGTTGGATTCTCGACCACGCCGCGGAACTGACCGTCCCGTTACTGCTGATGCAGGGGTCGGGTGACAGGCTGGTCTCACTCCAGGCCACCCGCCTCTTTGCTGAGCGCGCTCCGGCTGATAAAATCACCTATAAAGAGTGGGATCAGCTCTACCACGAAACCCACAATGAGCCAGAAAAAGAACAGGTGATCCGCTGTACGCTGGATTGGATTGCGCAACACTGCTAAAATTCCGCAAAAATTACGGAGCCCGTTTCATGATGAAGTCTTTGTGGCCGGCCCAACCAGGCGGGCGGGGAGATCCTGCCCCTGCCTATTTACCCATCCGCGTTGATCTGTGGTTATCCATGGTTTCCATTTTTGCCGTCCTGCTGCTGAGCGGGTGCGCGGCGGCCGCGCACCCCAGCCAGATCAGCTACACGGCGGACTCGGAGAACATGGAAATCTTCCTTCTCAACCTGGAAAACAAGCAGACCCTGAACCTCACCAACAATCCTTACGATGACTTCTGGCCGGCCTGGTCGCCGGATGGCAAACGTATGGCCTTTGCGTCGAATCGCAAGGGCAACTTTGACATTTACATCCTGGACCTGGATCGCAAAGAGGTGAAAAACTTCGTCACCAATTCCGCTGACGATGGCTGGCCGGCCTGGTCGCCGGATGGCAAGACCCTGGCGTTTGTAACCGACCGGGGCGGGACCTATGATATTTACAGCGTCCGGCTGGACGGCTCAGACCTGATTAACCTGACCAACAACCCCGCCGATGACGGCCTGCCGGCCTGGTCGCCGGACAGTCAGAAGATTGCCTTTGCCACCAACCGCGACGGCAACTTTGAAATCTACGTGATGAACGCCGACGGCCTGGTTCCCCAACGCCTCACGGCAGACCCAGGGCGCGACGAGATGCCCGCCTGGTCGCCGGACGGCAAAAAACTGGTCTTTGTCTCTAACCGCGATGGCGACGCTGAGCTTTTTATTTACAACTTCGCCTCGAAGGAAATCACACAGTTGACCCATAACGACTTCGCCGATGAGTTCCCGGCCTGGTCACCCGATGGCAAAAAGATCGCCTATATTGCCAAGCCGCCGGAAGGGTGGGATGTCTTTCTGCTGGATGTAAACAACCCCCAGGCCGCGCCGGTGAACCTGACGCAGGACCCGTTCGTCGAATCACACCCGCTATGGCGGCCTTAAGGCGCGCTCATCCACTGAAGACCATCGAGCTTGACCGAACTGGCCTCAGCGAATACAATAAGCCTGAACAAAGGAGTTCATTACGAACATGGCTGATTTCCTCTTTCGTGGTTCTCTGGCAGAACTCGACCCGGCAGTCGCTGAACTGATCGCAATCGAGGCTGAGCGCCAGTATCGTAAATTGATTCTGATCCCCAGTGAGAGCGCCGCTCCCCCCGCCATACGCGAGGCTATGGGGTCCGTCTTCCAAAACCTCTACGCCGAAGGATACCCCGACGAAGAAAGCCGCTTATTCTCGGAAGAAGAGATACTCGACTACCCGGCGCGGCTGGCCCACTACCGCCGGTATGCTGACCCCCGCTACTACAAAGGCGTTGAATATGCCGACCTGATCGAAGCCCTGGCGCGCCGCCGCTGCGCCGAGGTTTTCGCGACCGCGTCGGTCCCACCGGAGCGGCTGTTCGTGAACGTTCAGCCGCTTTCGGGCGCGCCGGCCAATAACGCCGTGTATACGGCCCTGCTCACCCCCGGCGATACCATCATGGGCATGAATCTGCTGCACGGGGGACATCTCACGCACGGATCGCCGGCCAACCGCTCTGGCAAGCTCTTCAATGTCGTTGCCTACGGCGTAGACCCTGAAACCGAACAGATTAACTATGACGCGCTGGCCGAACTGGCCCAACAGCACCGGCCCAAGATCCTCATCGCTGGATATTCCTCATATTCCTGGATCCCCGATTGGGCCCGCTACCGCGCCATCGCCGACTCGGTCGGGGCCATCCTGCTGGCGGATATTTCGCACATCGCCGGGCTGGTAGCCGCCGGAGCCGTGCCTTCGCCGGTGGGCCACGCCCAGATCATCACCTTTACCACCCACAAAACCCTCACCGGGCCGCGCGGTGCGGTGATTCTGACGACCGACTCCGCCCTGGCGCGCAAGTTAGACCGCGCTGTCTTCCCCGGCGAGCAAGGTGGGCCGCACGTGCACATCTTTGCGGCCCTCGCCACGCTCTTTAAGCTCGCCCGCACCAATGAGTTTGTCAACCTGCAATATCAAATCCTCAAAAACTGTAAAGTCCTCAACGACCGCCTGGCAGAGCGCGGTTTTCGGATGGTCTACGGCGGAACTAACAGCCACCTGACCAACCTGGACTGCAAATCCATTAAAGGGCCAGACGGCAGCCCCCTGTCGGGCGATATGGCTGCGCGCATTTTAGATATTGCCGGCATCGTGCTGAACCGCAATACCATTCCGGGCGACACCTCGGCCCTGCACGCCGGGGGCATCCGCATGGGTACACCCTGGATCACTCAGCGCGGCCTGAAAGAGCCAGAAATGGTGCAGGTGGCCGATATTATCGCCGACGTACTGCAAGCGATTACCCCTTACACAGTCGAGTCGCGCAAGGGCGAAAATCTGCGCGCCAAAGTGGACTTTAAAGTTCTGGAAGATGCCAGACTGCGCGTGCGCGCGCTGGCCGAACAGGCCGGCATTGATTACCCCCCCGCCCGGCACGGCTACCCGCACTTTTACTATATAGATGATCCCTATCCCGGCTCGCAGGCCGTCTTTGACCTGACCGGCAAAACCGTCCGCGCTTTTGCGAACGTGGTCTTTACCAGCGATGTGGAAGCCCTGGCCACCGGACAGAGCCAGAAAACCTGCCTGCACACCCCCCAGGGGACGGTGGAAGGCGTGCTCACCCGCCTGGAAAGCGAGGGCTACCGCCTGACGCTGCCCGCCGCTCAGGCCGCTCTGGCCGCCGCCTGGCTGCGTGACCTTGCGGATGGCTACGTGAAGTTTGACCCCGACCTGGCCCGGCGTGTCCCCGGCCCGGTGATCGTCGCCGCATCTCAGGCTCAGCCCGCCGAGGCCCCCCAAGGCGCAACCGCTGGCCCCAACCGCAAGCCGTACTATATCGGCTGTCAGGAAGACCACGAAGACGCCGCCCCGCCCCTGCCAGAGTTCCGATGGCAGGAACCGGAAGGGACCGCGCTCAAGCGCACTTCACTGTATGAAACTCACCGTAAGTTGGGGGCCAAGATGGTGCCCTTTGCCGGCTGGGAAATGCCCGTCCAATATACCGGCGTGATGGAAGAACACCTGGCAACGCGCACCGCCGCCGGGCTGTTTGACGTGTCGCACATGGGCGTTTACCAGGCCGAAGGCCCCGCCGCCGCCGCGTTCCTCGACAGCGTGTGCGGCAACGACATCGCCGCCCTCGAAGTAGGCGAATCGGTCTACACCCACTTCCTCGATCCCGACGCCAACGTCATTGACGATACCCTGGTCTACCGCCGCTCGGCCGACAGCTACCTGGTGGTGGTTAACGCCTCGAACGATGACAAAGACTGGGCCTGGCTCAATGCCGTGCGCGAAGGTACGGTGTTGGTGGACCGCGCCCGCCCCTGGGCGCGCGCCTTTGGCCGCGCGGTGATCTTGCGCAACCTGCGCGACCCCAAGGAAGGCGCGGACCGGCGCGTGGATATCGCCTTGCAGGGGCCAAAATCGCGCGACATCCTGCTGGCCCTGGGCGTAGACTCCGCCAACCGCAAGCGCATCCTGGCCCTCAAGCGCACCGAACTGTGCGAGGCGGTCGTCGGCGGGATGAGCCTGGTGGTTTCGCGCACCGGCTATACCGGCGAAAAGATGGCCTTTGAACTGTTCGTCCACCCCGACCAGGCCCCGGAACTGTGGAACCGCCTGTTAGAGGTCGGAACCCCTCTGGGGCTGAAGCCCTGCGGCCTGGGCGCGCGTGATTCGCTGCGCACCGAGGCCGGCCTGCCCCTCTACGGCCACGAGATGGGCGGCCCTCTGGGATTGGGCGTGGGCGAAGCTGGCTTTGGCACGTACGTCAAGGTCTACAAACCCTGGTTCATTGGCCGCGACGCCTTTATCCGCCGCGAACAGAGCCGCAAAGGCGAGGTGGTGCGCTTCCGCTTCACCGAAAAGGGCGTCCGCCTGGCCCATCTGGGCGACCCTGTCCTCGATACCAAAGGCCGCGTCTCTGGCGTTGTCACCAGCTGCTCGCTCGACACCGAAGGCTACCTGACCGGCCAGGCTTACGTGGAAGAGCGGCTGACGGCCGAAGGCACGCCGATTGCCATTTATCAATCGGCCCCCAAAACGGCCGGCAAAGCCCCGGCTGAACTTAAGACCGGAGATCGGGTGACGCTTCCCACCCCGGCGGTGGTACTCAGCCGGTTTCCGAAGTTAGGTTAAAACATTAGGCGGGCGCAGAAGCAGGCGCCCGCCTATTTGTCTACCCACCCACCAGGGGCCACCCCCTGATGGAAAATCAGCTCTCACCAGATCAGGAGACTCACCATGCAAACACTTTGGGACTATCGGTACGCCCAACGCACTCAGCGTATGAAAAGCTCCGCCATCCGCGAGCTGCTCAAACTGACCGAACAACCCGACATTATTTCCTTTGCCGGTGGGCTGCCCGCTCCTGAAGTCTTCCCGGTGCAAGAGTTCGATGAAGCCTGCCACCGCGTCTTGCAAGAACAGGGAGCGCGCGCCCTGCAGTACAGCACGACCGAAGGCTACCTGCCCCTGCGCGAGATGATCGCCCGCCACACCCAACGCTACGGCATTAAGGTCACGCCGGAGAATATTCTGATCACCTCTGGCTCGCAGCAAGCTTTGGATCTGATCGGCAAGATTTTTATCAATCACGGCGACCGCATCCTGGTTGAATCGCCCACTTACCTGGGGGCGCTGCAAGCCTGGAACATTTACGGGGCCGAGTACGTGACCGTGCCTTCGGATGAGGATGGTCTCAACACCGATTACCTTGAAGCCGCCCTGCGCGCCGGGCCAAAGTTCATCTATGTGCTTTCGAACTTCCAGAACCCCACCGGCGTGACCATCTCACTCGAGCGCCGGCTGCGCCTGGTGGAATTGGCCGACCGCTACGGCGTGCCCATCATCGAGGATGACCCTTATGGGCAGCTGCGCTTCGAGGGCGAGCACATTCCTTCGATCGTAGTGCTGGATAACCGGATTCACTCCACCAACAACGGCAGCTGCTATGCCGGCAACGTCATCTACCTGAGCACCTTCTCCAAGACGCTCGCCCCCGGCATCCGCCTGGCGTGGGTGATCGCCCCGCCCGAAGTAATCCGCAAGCTGGTGCAGGCCAAACAGGGCGCGGATTTGCACACCTCCACCTTTAACCAGATCGTAGCCTACGAAGTGGCGCGTGGCGGCTTCCTCGACAAGCATGTCCAGCACATCTGTCAGGTTTACCGCGAGCGCCGCGACGTGATGCTCGAAGCATTGGAAGAACACATGCCCTCCGGCGTGCATTGGACGCATCCCAAGGGTGGGCTGTTCCTGTGGGCCAGCCTGCCGGAGAACCTCGATTCTGTGCAGATTTTGGAAGAGGCCGTGCAGAAAAAGGTGGCCTTTGTGCCGGGTTTCAGCTTCTACCCGTGCGGCGGCGGCGAGAACACCATGCGCCTGAACTTCTCCAACGCTACGCCAGAGCGGATCAACGAGGGCATTGCCCGCCTGGCCCGCGTCATCCGCAATCACATCCACAAGCGATAAGCAATTGAATGCAACGGTGGGGAACTTGCAGGCCGCAAGTTCCCCACCGTTTAATATTAACAGCCGTTTTCCGCCGCGATGGACAAAAAGTAGCGGTGAAAACGGCTGTCGCCGTTTAATTCGGGATGAAAAGAAGTCGCCAGCAGCTTACCCTGACGAGCCGCCACAATGCGCCCATCTTCCAGGCGGGCGAGCGGGCGCGCCGCCGGTCCCACCGCTTCGATGAGCGGGGCGCGGATGAAAATGGCGTGAAAGGGGCGCTCAGACGGCTCCACGCAGCGCAGTTCTGGCACGCTCAGATCAGTCTCAAAACTGGCAATTTGCCTTCCAAAGGCGTTGCGCTCTACCTGAACATCCATCAGACCCAAAAGGGGCTGATCGCGGCGCGCGTCTTTGGAAAGGAAGATCGCTCCGGCGCACGTTCCCCAAATGGCCCGCTCCCTGCCAAAGGCGCGCAGGGGTTCCATCAACCCATAGGCCACGGCCAGTTTGCCAATCGTGGTTGATTCTCCGCCGGGGATGATTAAACCGTCCAGCCCTTTCAGATGCTCCGGCAGGCGCACCTCTACCGCCGCGGTTCCCAACGCCCGGAGCATGGCGATATGCTCGGCGAAGCTGCCCTGTAACGCCAGCACCCCGATTCGCATACCCTACCTGCCTTTACCAGCCGCGCCCGGCAATTAATTCGCCTGTTGGGATGGCGGAAATCTGGCGGCCCACCATTGGCTCGCCCAGATTGCGGCTGACCTCCGCCAGAATGGCGGCGTCGCGGAAATGCGTGGTGGCCTTCACAATGGCCGCGGCGCGCCGGGCCGGATCGCCCGATTTGAAAATGCCGGAGCCGACAAAGACCCCATCCACCCCTAACTGCATCATCAGAGCGGCGTCGGCAGGGGTGGCAATGCCGCCCGCCGCAAAGTTCACCACCGGCAGGCGGCCCAGGCGGCGCGTCTCTAAGACCAGTTCGTAGGGCGCGCCAATTTCTTTGGCAAAGGCCATCAATTCTTCTTCAGGCAGAGCTGTCAACCGGCGGATTTCACCCAGCACCGTACGGGCATGGCGCACGGCCTCGACCACATCCCCCGTGCCAGCCTCACCCTTGGTGCGGATCATCGCGGCCCCTTCGCCAATACGTCTGAGGGCTTCGCCCAGGTTGCGCGCCCCACACACAAACGGGACCTTGAAATTGTGTTTGAGGATGTGATGTTCTTCATCGGCGGGCGTCAGCACCTCGGACTCGTCAATATAGTCAATGCCGATCGCCTCTAAGATTTGCGCCTCCACAAAATGCCCGATGCGGCACTTAGCCATCACCGGGATGGAAACTGCGTCCATAATGCGCAAAATCAGATCGGGGTCGCTCATGCGCGCCACGCCGCCGTGCGCGCGGATGTCCGCCGGCACGCGCTCCAAGGCCATCACCGCCACCGCTCCGGCCTCTTCGGCGATTTTGGCGTGTTCAGGCGTCACCACGTCCATAATCACCCCGCCCTTGAGCATCTGCGCCAGGCCGGCCTTCAAGGTAAAGGTTCCCGTTTGGGTCTGTTCAGACATTCTTTATCTCCTTTTTCATAATAATGGTGCTTCTTGATTGCCATTTTAACGGAAAATTGGATGGGTCAATAGATCCACTAATCGGCAAATACGACCGATCCATTTAAGCTGGCTTGCCCTGAAATAATCAAAATTGGCCCGATCCATCCGGCAAAAATGCGGTATATTTATCAGGAGTTTGAAACATGCGCATACCACTTGACCATGAGGGCCCTACCCCTCTCTACCAGCAGATTGAAAATTATTTGCGCCAGGGGATCATCTCCGGCGTCCTGGCCGCACAGACGCGCCTGCCTGCCACGCGCCAGTTGGCTCGCGCCCTGGGAGTCAACCGCATTACCGTTGAGACGGCCTATGCCAACCTCGAAGCCGAAGGGTTGATCTACTCACGGGTGGGCAGTGGAACCTTTGTCATGCCGCAGGCCCCACTGCCGGCCCTGCCCGTCGAAGAGGACGAGGTTACCTGGCCGCTCTGGCAGCAGGAAATCCAGGCTGGCAGGTCGAAATCACGACGGCTGGCAATTGAAGAAATGTTACGCGCGGCGGGCCACCCTCAGCCGATCAATTTCGCCGGGGGCATTGGCGACCCCCACCTGTTCCCTTCGGATGATTACCGCAAGGTCATCCAAAAGGTGCTGCGCCGCGATGGCATCCAGGCGTTTGATTACGGCGACCGCTCTGGCTACGCTCCCCTGCGCGAGACTATCGCCCAGGTGCTGGCGAGCCAGGGCTTCCGCGCCCGCCCAGAGAATATTCTCATCACCGCCGGGTCACAGCAGGCGCTGGCGCTCGTCTCGCAGTTACTGCTGAAACCCGGTGAGGCCGTCCTGGTGGAAGAACCTACCTACGCGGGCGCGCTCGACCTCTTCTATACTATGGGCCTGAAAATCCTCGGCGCGCCGGTGGATGAGCGCGGAATGCAGGTAGAGAAGATCGAGCGCCTGCTTCAGCGCTATCACCCCCGGTTGATTTATACCATCCCAAATTTCCACAACCCCACCGGAACCTGCCTGAGCCTCCCGCGCCGCCATCAACTGCTGGCTCTGGCCGACCGCTACAACATCCCCATTTTGGAAGACGATTTCGTTGGCGACCTGCGCTACGAGGGCCGCGCCCAGCCCGCCCTGAAATCGCTCGACCCCGGCGGGCGGGTAATTTACGTCAGCACGTTCTCCAAGATGGTCATGCCCGGCCTGCGGGTGGGCTTTCTGGCCGCTGAAGGGCCGGTGTATCAGGGGCTGGTCAATTACAAGCGCGTCTCTGACCTGGCGACTTCCAGCCTGCACCAGCGCGCCCTGGAGATGTACGTCACCGTTGGGCGCTACCAGGCCCACCTGCGCCGTTCCTGCCAGGTCTACCGCAAACGCCGCGACGCCATGCTGGCGGCTATTGATCGCCATCTGCCCGCTGACGTGCGCGTTGACCCTCCCCAAGGCGGTTTTTTTATCTGGCTCAAGCTCCCGGCGGGCGTCTCGGCTGAAAGACTGCTGCCGGCGGCCTGCGCCGAGGGCGTGGCCTTTTCGCCGGGCGGCAGTTTTTTCCTCGATGAAAGCGCCGGAGATGATCACCTGCGCCTGAACTTCGCCGCCCATGCTCCCGAAACTATCGAAGAGGGCATCCGCCGGCTGGCGCGGGCGCTTAGAAGATGATCTGGTATAATTCGGTGTTTGATAAATCGGACCGAGATTAATCGAGGAATTATTTACCCTATGCTCGAGAAAGTTGCATCCATTGTTAACCGATACGAAGAACTTGGCCGGCTGCTGGAAGAGTCAGCCGATGATTATCAGCGCGCCGCCGAGTACGCCAAAGAACGGGCAGAACTCGAACCGGTAGTCGTCAAAGCGCACGAATACGAAACGGTCACCCGGCAGATTATGGAAGCGCGCTCCCTGCAAGAGAGCGAAGACGCCGAACTGCGCGAGCTGGCCGTGGCCGACCTTGAAGCCCTGCTGCCGCGCCAGGAGCAACTAGAGCGCGAGTTAAGATCTATGCTGATTCCCAAAGACCCGCGCGACGAGCGCAACGTCATTGTCGAAATCCGCGCCGGGACGGGCGGAGACGAAGCCGCTCTGTTCGCGGCGGATCTCTTCCGCATGTACTCGCGCTACGCTGAAAAGCGCCGTTGGTCCATCGAGATCCTCTCGGAGAATGCCATTGGCATCGGCGGCTACAAAGAAATCATCTTCATGGTCAAGGGCAAAGGGGCCTACTCGCGCCTGAAGTACGAGTCGGGCGTCCACCGCGTCCAGCGCGTACCTTCTACCGAGGCGCAGGGGCGCATCCACACTTCTACCGCTACCGTGGCCGTGCTGGCCGAAATGGATGAAGTAGATATCCAGATTCCCGAATCGGACATCAAAATGGATATCTACCGTTCCGCCGGGGCCGGCGGGCAGAACGTGCAGAAAAACTCCACGGCGGTGCGCATCACCCACCTGCCCACCGGCATCGTGGTGGCCTGCCAGGATGAGCGCTCGCAGTTGCAGAACCGTCTGCGCGCCATGAGCATCCTGCGCGCCCGCCTCTACGATATGGAAATGGAAAAACGCCAAAGCGAGTTAGAGAGCTCGCGCCGTTCGCAGATCGGCAGCGGCGAGCGGTCCGAGAAGATTCGCACCTACAACTACCCCCAATCGCGCGTCACCGATCACCGCATCAACCTGTCTTCTTACAACCTGCCCGCCGTGATGGACGGCGAGATTGACGAATTCATTGACGAGCTTTCCATCCGCGCCGAAACGGAGCGCCTGGCCGCCAGTGTAGAGGATGAAGATTAGCCCTACCGCCGCCGCATGGCTACACGATGCCACACTGCGCCTGACGGAATGCGGCGGGAGTAAAAAAAACCGCCGCGAAGCCGCGTTAGAAGCGCAGGTGCTGCTGGCGCACGCCCTGAACCGCCCGCGCGCCTGGCTGTTGGCCCATCCCGAAGTGCCTCTGCCCCCTGACCTGCTTGCCCCGCTCGCCCAGCAGCTCGACCGTCTGGCGGCGGGAGTTCCCCTGCCGTACCTTACCGGCGAGCAGGAGTTTTTCGGACTGGACTTTGAAGTCACCCCCGACGTGCTGATTCCCCGCCCCGAAACAGAGTTGCTGGTCGAAACGGCCCTGGCCTGGCTGCAAGCGCGCTCTCGCCAGATCATCACCGCCGCAGACGTTGGGACCGGCTCTGGCTGTATTGCAGTGGCGCTGGCGCATCACGCGCCCAACCTGCGCGTCTTCGCCAGTGACCGCTCGCCCGCCGCTCTGGCCGTGGCCCGCCGCAACTTGCTCCGTCACAGCCTGTTGAGGCGCGTCACACTGCTCCAGGCCGACCTGCTCACGGCGCTGCGCGGCCCGCTCGACCTGCTGTGCGCCAACCTGCCCTACATCCCTTCTGGCAAACTGGCTCACCTGTCGGTGGCCCGCCACGAACCCCGCCTGGCCCTCGACGGCGGCCCCGATGGGCTGAGCCTGGTCGCCGCCCTGCTGTCGGACGCGCCCCGCCTGCTGGCCCCCGGCGGCCTGGCACTGCTTGAAATTGAAGCCGGGCAGGGACCGGCGGCGCTGCAACTGGCCCAAGCGGCCTTCCCCCATGCCCGCGCAACCGTCCTGCCAGACCTGGCCGGGCTGGATCGGCTGATTAAGATTGAGGCGTGAATCCTATGAGTGCGTTGAATACGATCCTTCTCCCTATTTCTGCCCCAAATGCCATCGAGCGCGCCCTGGCAGTCCTCTCCGCGGATGGCCTGGTGGCCTTTCCCACCGACACGGTTTACGGCGTGGGGGCGCTCATCCACAGCACCGCCGGCATTGACCGGCTTTACGAAGCCAAAGCCCGCTCGGCTAACAAAGCCATCGCTGTCCTCATCGGCGACCCGGCCCATCTGGACCAGCTCACCCCTGGCCTGCCGCCCTTCGCCCAACTTCTCGCCGCTCACTACTGGCCTGGCGCGCTCACGCTGGTCGTACCCCGCCGCGCCGAACTGCCCGCCAACCTTTCGTCTCTGCCTACCGTCGGTGTGCGCATGCCCAATCACCCCTTTGCGCTTGAACTCCTGCGCCGCACCGGGCCGATGGCTGTCAGCTCCGCCAACCTTTCCGGTGAGGCCAACACCCTCACCGCCCAACAGGTCTGGGAGCAGTTAGCCGGGCGCGTCGAACTCATCCTCGACGGCGGCCCCGTCCCTGGCGGCGTTCCCTCTACGGTAGTGGACTGCACCCAAGACTCGCTGCGCATCCTGCGCCACGGCGCAATCTCAGAAGAAGAGATCATCCGCCTGCTGCGAGCTTGAAGCGCATCCGGCAGGTATTTTTAACCCATTTCTTAATCTTTTTTAGTATGTTTTTAACTTTTATCGTTATAATGGAAATGCATTCTCCTAATGGATCCCTCGTGAATGAGTGGGGCCTCATTCACGAGGGACGCTTTTAAGGCGTCGTTTTCCCCAGCCATAAATTTGTCAACCAACTGTAAAATCGCAGGTATGGACGGAAGAGCATCTAGGCGATAAAATGTATCTATATTTCCATTTATCGAGTAATAAGAGGAAATTTCTTTAATAACAGTGCCAGAGCCATGCAAGCGCCATCACTTTAAATATCATGCTTAAGGTGAGCGTAGGAGTCGGCGAGAACCACATAACAGGTTCTCGCCGAGTACCATACCAAAGACGAGCAGGCTGGCTGCGTTTCGATCGTTAAAGGATGAGAATGAGAATACGGATTGTGTGGATGGGGATGGGCATCTTCTTCTGGGTATTGGCCGGAATATGGAAATTCGCAGTGGTTCCGCCGTTAACCCTGCGCATCCCCAATGATTGGCACTGGAGCGCTGATCTCATCGGCGTTTCCACACTGCCAGATGAACAATTGGGGCGGTTCCCTGATAAAGACGCCCTGGGCCGGTATCAAAGGATCATCCAGGTTGAGCCGGGAAGCGGCCGCCCCCATGAAGTGATCCTGGTGGACCGCTTTATCATCTCCAATCTGCGCACAGGCCAAACGGATTGGGAATATGTCTACCGCGCGCCGGTAAACCCCGCCACCGGCGAGCATCTCACCCCTGAATACCACAGCCAATACTTCGTTTTCCCTCGCAATGTACAAAAGAAAACGTATGTGATTCGATTCTCGTATCTGAATGGAATTCCTTTAACCTACCGCGGCGAAAGCGAAATCGAGGGGATCAGAGTTTATCACTTTTACTATAAAGGGCGCGGTGAATATACGGCGTCTTATCAGGGTACAGAAAAGTACCCGGGGATTTCCGTCGAGCCAGGTCAGGAAATCCGGTGCGCAGATGACCAGTTTGTTTTTGAGACCTGGGTTGAACCGGTGACAGGGGAGATGGTCAAGATCCAGGAGAGCTGTTATTCGGGCGATTATCTCTTTGATACTGCTACCGGAAAGGCCATCAGACCGGTTTACCGCTGGGCCGGGATCACAACCAGCGACGATATTATTCAACGGGTAGAATGGATCCGCGCTGAGCGCAGTCGTATCCTGCTTGTAAGCCTGTATCTGCCGCTTACGATTGGATTCGCCGGACTGATCAGTCTGATTTTGGGGCCGTTGAACTTAAAAGCCATCCGCGCAAGGGTTTACCTGAAGGAAATTTGAGGAGCAGGACCATGCGTCTTCGTCAATCCATCACTTTCAAATGGCTTTTATACCAGTTTTGCGGGGCGCTCATCGTCCTCGGTACAGTCCTCTGGATCGGATATTATAAAGTGCGAGAAGACTTATACCGCGAAGTAGAGCTGACAGGGGTAAGCACGGTAGAACTGCTGAGGGCGTTTATTTTCCAGAACCCGGATAAATTCGATTCTGAAACGCTCGTCCCGTTATTAATGCAATACCAAGCCAATATTACAGACATTTACTGTATCCAGATTGTGGACCGCTCGAACCGGATTATCGCCGATACTACCCCCTCAAGTTCTCAGTGCCTCAGAGATGGAGCTGATTTACAAAAGGTTCTTGAAAACCCAGACCTGAACTCCATAGGACATATCCATACGGATCACAACGGGAAACAATATATCCATATCCTTAGACCTCTGATTGGCATCTATCAGCCGGCCTATCAAAGCAATGTCATTGGCGCCGTTTCCATTCTGTTGCGGTTGGACCGGGCCAGCCGGCTGACCCGTGAAGCTTATCAGCAAATCTTATTCTATTCACTCGTGATTTCTGCGGTTATCCTCATTATTCAAGTTTTTCTCATTCGGATCACTTTTGTCCGGCCCATCCTTGAAATCATCCAGGCAACGCGCAAATTCGGAGCGCGCCAATTTTCGGTTCGCGCCAGGGTGATGACCAAAGACGAGCTTGGAGAAGTTGCCCGGGCTTTCAACTATATGGCCGATGAAGTTGAACAGGCCACTCAGACGCTCAAAGAAGCCAACCTGAAATTAAACCTTTTTGTCAAAGATCTGGAACAGCGGAATAAAGAATCGATGCTGTTGGCCGAAATGGGCAATTTACTGCAAACCGCTACCACCTCAGAAGAATCGTATGAGATCATTCGCAATTTCGGCAGCCAGTTATTCACCGGATTGATGGGGACTCTGTATATCTATCGTGCTTCGAGGAATGACCTGGAATTGATCGCCGTTTGGGGCAGTTTTTCAGACCGACCGCCTGCAAGCTCCATCCTCCCCGATGACTGCTGGGCACTGCGGCGTGGTCAAATTCATTTGAGCGGCGGATCAACCGGTACGCTTCTTTGTAAACACCTGGAAGGCCAGGGATCTGAGCAGAATCTGTGTGTACCGATGATTGCTCATGGGGAGGCTTTGGGCGTTTTACACCTGGCCTGGGCCAACCCCAAATTCAGCGTTGAAGAGGTCAGGCGTTTGGCTACAGTTGTCGCGGAACATTTCTCTCTTTCGCTGGCAAACTTAAGGTTGAGGGAAACACTGCGTAATCAATCCATCCGCGACGTATTGACCGATCTGTTCAACCGGCGCTACTTTGAAGAGGTATTTGAACAAGAAGTTAACCGCGCTGAACGGCACCGCCGCCATCTAAGCATCATCATGCTCGACATTGATCACTTTAAAAAATTCAATGATGTTTATGGGCATCAGGCCGGAGATACGGTGCTTAAAGAATTAGGCGCTCTCTTGAAAAAGCGGATCCGCGGCGGCGATACTGCCTGCCGGTATGGCGGCGAAGAGTTTATTCTGCTGATGCCCGAAATACCCCTGGATACAACGCTCCATCGCGCCGAGGAGATTCGCGCGGCTGTTGAAAGCCTAAAAGTTAAATACCGCGATCATCCCCTGGGCACGGTTACGATCTCAATGGGGGTTGCCGCAGAGTGTGTTTCAGTTTTTTTAAGAAGGGGGTAAGATAGGAGGTAGAAAGAAGGAGGAAGGCATGAAAACAGAGAACAACAAGCAGTGGGAAGAAATGGCAGCGGAAGTGATCAACGGGATA
>DAOUAC010000125.1:0-23246 GCA_034434155.1 Anaerolineaceae bacterium | reverse complement strand
CCTCCTGCGCGTTCTGCTGACGGCCCTGCACGGCCTGGTCATCATCGCCGGAGTCGTGCTGACGGTGCGCGACCGCGGCGCGCTGGGCCAATGGCTCATCCTGGCTTCGGCGGCCTTTGTGGTGGTCTTTTTCGGAGTCTACGGCTACTTCGTCGAGTCGATCATCCGCATCGGCTTTTCTACCTACCAGGTGTTAGCCGTGTTGACGGCCCTGATCGCCGTGGTTGCCATTGACGCATACCTCTACCGCGGCGCGCCCGACCTCGGAACCATCCGCTGGGGCAAAATGCCGGCCCGCACCCAATATATCCTCATCCTATTGGCCGTTACCTTCACCTGGCTGATGGGCCTGATGGGCTACGCCCGCAACGCCATCCGCCAGCACTGGCACATCTACGAGGTCCTGCAAGATACCTCGGTGGATGCCTTCTCGCCGGGCCTGGGGTTCGCGGCGCGTGTGATCAGCATCTGCGTCCTGCTCTTCTTGGCGCTCATCGGCTTTATCTTCTGGCTGGGTTCGCTGGGCGAGGCCAAAGAGAAAGAAAAGCCCCCCCAAGAGGCCGCCGAAGCCCTGCCCGCTTCAACCTCGGCTTCAGACTGACCTATGGCGAATACACTCAAGGTTTCCGCTTTTATCGTCCTGGTGGTGGTTGCCATTGCCGCCTTTGCTTCGGCCATTCCACAGCTCGAATCGCCCGCGCCCAAAGTGCTGGCGATCACTGCGGATATGAGCGGCGCGGAACTGGCCGCCTTGGGCCAGACGGTCTTTGAAAGTCCCGAAGCCGGCTGTGCCGCCTGTCACGCCGTCGGGCGCGCCGGTCTGCGCGGCCCCGACCTGGCCGGTATCGGCTCTGCCGCCGCCGGGCGCGTGGCGGGCGAGTCTGCCGAAGTCTACCTGCGCAAATCTATCGTGGAGCCGTGCGATCACGTGGTGGCCGGCTACGACTGCATCATGCCGCCCACCCTGCTGAACACCCTCGGCGAAGCCAAAGTGACCGCTTTGGTGGCCTATATGCAAAGCCTGGGCGGCGAGATCACGGTGAAATACAGCGGCGAACCGTCTGCGGGCGGCGCGCCGCCCGCAGGTGGGGCCGCCGCCCTGCCCGGAACCACCGCCCAAGAAATTCTCGCGAGCGCGGGCTGTGTGGGCTGCCACAAGATCGGCGAACTGGGCGCTAATCCGGGTTTGGGGCCGGACCTTTCGCAGTTGGGCCGCTCCAGCACGCCCGAAGCGATCCGCCGGGCCATTCTGGCCCCCGATGAGTCCATCGCCGGGAACTGCCCCAAGAAAGATGAGGCCGGAACCGTAACTGCCGGCCCCTGCGCGCCGGGTTTAATGCCCAAAGATTACGGCCAAAAGCTCAGCGCCGCCCAGCTTGAAACGCTGGTGACGTTTTTGAGCGAGTTGAAATGAGAAGACAGGCAGGAACAGCCGCCATGCGCAAGTCGCTGACCCATTTTTTCAACCATAAGCTCACCCAGTTTGTGTTGGTCCTGCTGGTTGCCTTTCTGGTGTTCCAGTTCGGCACGCCTCTGCTTTCCAGACTGCTCACCGGGCGCAGCGCCCCCATGCCCGCTCAGGTGTTATGGGTGATCTATATGCCCATGGTGGTGCTGGCAATGCTTCTGTACGTCTCATCTAATGAGGCGGCCTGGGAAGAGTTCAAGGCCCCCCTGCGCGCCTTTGCCCTGGAGCGCCGCCGCCCGGTGATGATAGCCCGCGCCGCTGTTTTGGTGGCACTGCCCCTGCTGACCGGCTGGGCCGCCTACAACCAGGTGCGCCCGCGCGTCACGCCTCCCGCCGAACTGCGCTCGGTGCACCCCGCCCCGCCCGGCTCGATCACCGTGGCCGGACAGAGCGTTAACCTGCGCTCGGCCGCCAACCCCTTCCGCTCGGCGGATGGTCATGCCGACCCCCAGGCCGTGCTGGAAGGCCGCGGCATCTACGGCCAATACTGCGTGGTCTGCCACGGCGATGCGTTAGATGGTAACGGCCTGTTTGCACCGGCTCTGCGCCCCCGCCCGGCAGATTTTACCGACCCTGGCACCATCGGCCTTCTGCAAGAGTCTTACCTCTTCTGGCGCGTTGCCAAAGGCGGGCCCGGTATGCCCCCCGAAGGCAAGGGGTGGAACTCTGCCATGCCTGCCTGGGAAGGGACTCTGACCGCCGATCAGATGTGGAAGGTGGTCCTTTACCTCTACGAGGCTACCGGCCAGCGCCCTCTGGCGGTAGGCGAGGGAGAGGGCGAAGCGCCGCGCGCCGCCGCGCCGCCCCCTGCGGCCTCTCCCTCGCAGGACCCCGGCCAGGCGGTCTATGAAACCTACTGCGCGGTCTGCCACGGCGCGGACGGCGGCGCCAATACCCCTGCCGCCGCGTTGATGGACCCCCGCCCGCGCGACCTGCGGCGCGGCTGGTACAAAATCCGCACCACCGCTTCGGGCCAACTGCCCCTCGATGCAGACATCCTCCACGTGATCGAGAAAGGCATGCCCGGCACGACCATGCCCGGCTGGGAAGGGGTGCTTTCTGACGCAGAAATCCGCGCGGTGGCCGGGTATATCAAGACCTTCGCGCGCCGCTTTGGCCGCGAACAGCCCGCCGCCGTGCAGACCGGCCCAAAGGTGCGCGCCGATGAGCAGAGCACTGCCAGGGGCCGCGCCATTTACCTGGGGGCCGAGGCCGAATGCGTGAAATGTCACGGCCAGCAGGGGCGCGGCGACGGCCCCAGCGCCGACGAACTGACCGAAGACGCTTTTGGCGACCCGATCTTCCCCGCCGACCTGACTATGCCCTGGCTCTTCCGCGGCGGGCCGCGCGCCGATGATATTTACCTGCGCCTGAAAACCGGCATGACCGGCAGCCCCATGCCCTCTTACGCCGATGTGCTGTCTGACGAAGACCTCTGGCATCTGGCAAACTACGTAGATTCGCTCGCGCCAGACGCTCCGCCCCGCCCCGCGCCCGTCATCGTGGCCGCCCGCCTTCAGGGCGATCTGCCAGACGGCCCCAACGCCCCAGCCTGGCAGGCGGCCCAGGAATACTACTACCCCCTCATCGGCCAGGTGATGGTGGAGCCGCGCAACTTTACCCCTGCGGTGCAGGGGGTGTGGGTGCAGGCGCTCTACAACGAGCGCGAGGTAGCCCTGCGTCTGCGCTGGCATGACCGCACCCCTTCGGGCGGCGCGCCCGATGGGGCCGCCGTCCAGTTCCCCGCCCAGTTGCCCGCGGGCGATGCGCGCCCCTATTTCGTCCTGGGCGATTCCGCCAACCCCGTCAACCTGTGGGTGTGGGATGCCGCCGGCGGGGCGGTAGAAGAGCGCGCGGCGCGCGGCGCTGGCGCAGTGACGCCCCAAGAGACGCGCGCCGTGCAGGGCGGCGGCGCGTATGCCGACGGCGAATATTCCCTCGTCCTGCGCCGCGCCCTCGCCGCCCCTGCCGGCGTTGCCCTTCAGCCGGGCCGCTTCATCCCTGTTGCCTTTCTGGCCTGGGATGGCTGGACGGAAGAGCAGATCGCCGCGGGGGCTATTTCCCCCTGGTATCTGCTCTATTTGCAGCAGCCCGTCCCCCCGCTGACCTATGCCTGGGTTCCGGCGGTCATGGCGCTGACGGCCCTGTTAGAGTTCGGCGGCCTGGCGGCGGCCCGCCGGAGTAGTGCGAATGGAACGGGCCCGCGCCCCGAAACGATTGGAAATGATGGATGACAAGAAGAAGGGAGAAGAATCATGAAGCGAATCACCCACCTGATAATGCTCCTGACGGTCCTCAGCCTGCTGTTGGCCGCCTGCGGCGGCGGAGGAACCGCCCCGGCGCAGTCCGTCGCGCCTACCTCAACCATGCCGCCCGCCCAAAATAACCAGGGCGACAGCGGAGCCCCCCAGGCCGAAGGCTACCAGGTCGTGCCGGTGACGGGCGGAGGAACCATCCGTGGCAGGATCACCTACTCTGGGCCGCCCGTCGAGCCGCAGGTGGTGACTGTGGATAAAGACGTGGAAAAGTGCGGCCAGACCCAAGAGGTCGTCAAGGTCCGGGTGGACGGCTCCGGCGGGCTGGCCGACGCAGTGGTGCGCATCACCAACATCACCGCAGGCAAGGCGATGGATGCCCTGGGCAGTGAGTTCGTCTTAGACCAGGCCAACTGCGTGTACGTCCCCGCCGTGCTGATTGTGCCGGTGGGCAAAGAGGTCAAGATCAAAAACAGCGACGCCATCCTGCACAACGTCCACACCACCCCCTTCGATAACCCCCCGCTCAACGTGGCCCAACCCGCCACCCAACCGGAGATTATGAGCCAGGCCTTCACCATCCCAGAGACCATCCCGGTAGGCTGTGACGTGCATAAATGGATGTTCGCCAACATCGTGGTAGTAGATACCCCCTACGCCGTGGTCAGCGGCGCGGATGGTTCCTTTACGCTGACCGACGTCCCCGCCGGAGAATACGCCGTTGAAGTCTGGCACAGCGAACTGGGCACGCAAACCGCCAATGTGACGGTCGAGGCCGGCCAGGAGGCAAAGCTGGATGTTGATTTTACGCAGTAGACGCTCTGGGTTAGCCATTGGGCTGGCCGCGCTGGCGCTGGCACTGATCGCCGCCCCGGTTGTGGCGCAAGACGGCGGCCCGCCCGACTACCGCTCGTATTTCGGGGCCGATTCGCGCCTGGTGGTATGGGTGGTGGCGCAGTTGCATTTACTCTTTGCCGCCTTTGTGCTGGGCGTGCCGATCTTCGCGCTGATCACCGAGTTCATCGGCTACCGCAGCGGCGAGCCGCGTTACGACCGGCTGGCGCACGACTTCACCAAGCTGTTAGCCGCCTCGTTTTCTACCACGGCGGCCTTCGGCGGACTGCTGGCTTTCAGCCTCTTCGCCCTCTACCCGAAGGTGATGGATCACCTTTCGGACGTGTTCACCCCCACCTACGCGCTCTACGGACTGCTGTTCTTCGCCGAAGCCTTCACCATGTACTTCTACCTCTACTCGTGGAACCGGCTGGCGGGGCCGCGTAAGGTCTGGCATCTGTTAGCGGGGCTGGCGCTGAACGTCTTTGGCATCGCCATTATGCTGATCGCCAACTCGTGGGTGACGTACATGATGAGCCCCCCGCTGGCCGAGGTGAACGCCGAGACCGGCGCGGTGACCGGCCAGGGGCTGAACCCCCTGACCGGCGAGTGGAACGGCACGCTCTGGCAGGCGGTCAACAACCCGCTGTGGGGGCCGCTCAACATCCACCGCTTCTTGGGCAACATTGCCTTTGGCGGCTTTATCGTAGGGGCTTACGCGGCGGTGCGCTTCTTATACGCCAAAAGCCGCGAAACGCGCGCCTACTACGACTGGATGGGCTACATCGGCAACTTCATCGGCATTGCCGCGCTCATCCCCATGCCCTTTGCCGGGTATTACCTGGGCCGCGAGGTCTATTCCTACTCCGCCGTGATGGGCAACAACATGATGGGCGGAACTTTCTCGTGGACCTTCATCATCCAGGCCATTCTGATCGGGGCGCTGTTCATTGGGGCCAACTTCTACCTGTGGAGCGGCATGGAGCGCATCCCCGGCGCGGAACGCTACAAAAAGTACATCAAGTGGTTAGATGTCATCCTCATCCTCTGCTTCGCCATCTGGCTGACGCCCCACAACCTGCCGCTTTCGCCCGAAGAGCAGGCCGCCATGGGCGGGCAGTTCCACCCAACCCTTAAATTCCTGGGGCTGATGGCCGCCAAGAACGCGGTGGTCAATTTCATCATCGTGGCGACCTTTCTCAGCTTCCTGCTCTACCGGCGGGCCAACAAAGGCGAGCGCGTGCCCGTCAGCCGGCAGGGAGTCGGATCGAAGATCATCGTCCTGGTGGGGTTTGTCATCGTCGCCCTGGCGCTGGGGTGGTACGCGGCCAACCTCTTCACCCTGGACCCGGCCGCCCTCGACCTGACGCCCGACAAAGCCCCCTACCTCATCCTGCCGGCCGCCCTGTTGGTGGCGCAGATCGCCGCCGGGCTGATCGCCGTCATCCTCACCTTTCGCGACCGCGGCGACGTGGGCCAGATGGTCTACCTGGGGGTGACGGTGCTGGGCGCGGTCTTTATCCTCGGCCCCTACGGCTTTGTGGTGATGACCCAGGCCAACCCGCTTCTGCGCAACATCGCCGTGGTGCAGTGGTTGATGACCATTTCGAGCCTGGTGCTGGTAACGGCCATAGACATTGTGCTGGTGCGCGGGGCCAGAGAGGTCGGCAGTATCCGCTGGGGGCAGATGAAAGCCCCCAGTCAGTACACCCTCATCCTGCTGGTGGTGGGCGTGGTGATGCTGATGGGCCTGATGGGCTACATCCGCTCTGGACTGCGCGAAGACTGGCACATCTACGGCGTGATGCGCGACACTTCCGCATCGGCCTTTACCCCCAGCATGGCTTACATGGCGCGGGTGGTGGCCGCCATTGTAGCCGCCTTCGTGGCCCTGGTAGCCTTTGTTTTTTGGCTGGCCGGCCTCGGCGAGACCGGCGAGGTCCAACCCGGGACGATGCCGCCGCCGTCAGAACCGGCACAGCTTGCGGCGGCGCCCCCCCAGGCGGCTTCGGAACCCATGCGAGGGAGTGATTAACATGGCGCAGTGGTACACACAGCTCTTATTTAAAGAAGATCAATTCCTGGGCGACAGCCTGGCCGACTGGCAGAACGTGGAGCTTTCTCCGCCGCCCGACCTGGCCGGTCTGGACCACTTTACGGTGGTGGTGGTGTCGGGCTATGCCCTCTACGGCCAGCTTCAGGGCTATTATGCCCTCGGAGCGGCGCGCATTGGCGTAGACCCCGCCAGCGGCAGGGCCTATTACCTGACGGAGCAAAGCGCCCTGCATACCGAGCCGCCAGAGAGCTTAACCCCCGCTCAGCGCGCGGCGGTGCGCGGTTGGCTGCTCCAGCACTACCCCCACGCCTGGGAAAACTCGGTAGATGCGTTTAAAAAGAGCCTGGCAGGGGCGGCCGCCGCGCCGGAGGGAGAAGGCTAGGATGATGAAAACCCTGCTTCAAATCCTCGCGGCGCTGGCGTGCCTGGGCGCGTTTGCCGCCCTGATTGCCGGCGCGCCGCCCCTGCTCTTGCCCTGGATTATATGGTTCCTGGCGGCGGCAGGGCTGGCGGCCTGGCTGTGGCCCGGCGGGCGGACGGCGGTGTTTGTGCTGGTCATGCTGGGGCTGTTCGTCTATATCGGCGCGTTGATTACCGACATCTCCGGCGGGTCCGAGACGGCCACAGCGGCGGCAGGGGTCAGTGTAGAGGCAGGCGAGGCCCTCTATTGGGGCAAGGGCAAGTGCGGCACGTGTCACAGCCTGGGCGAGCGCGGTTCGGCGGTGCGCGGCCCCAACCACGCCAACATCTGCGCCGTTGCCGAGGCCGAGCGGGTGGCCGAGCGTCAGGCCGAAGGGGCCGCCAACATCCAAACCGCCACCGATTACCTGGTGGAATCCATTGCTGAGCCAGACGCGCACCTCACCGAAGGGTATTCGGCGGCCATGCCCAAAGTCTACCTGCCGCCCATCGGCCTGACCGCCGAAGAGATCACCGCCGTCATCCTCTATTTGCAGGCGCAGGGCTGCCAGCCAGACCCGGCGGCCATCCGCCTGCCGTCCGAGATCCTCAACGCGGCGGCAGACGCGGCCCAGGGCGGCGGCGCGCCCTTTCGCCTGGTCGTCAAGGGAGACCCTGCCGCCGGACGGGCGCTCTTCTTTGACCCCAGCAGTCCCGCCGCCTGTGGAACCTGTCACGTCGTCGCGGGTGAAGGCTCGGCTGTGGGGCCAGACCTGACCGACCTGGCCGCCGCCCAGAGCGTCGAGTATCTCTTTGAGTCCATCATGGACCCTTCCGCCAAGATCGCCGGGGGCTACGAGCCTATCCTGGTGCAGTTGAACGACGGCAAACAGCTTGCGGGCGTCATCCAGTCCGAAAATGATGCCCAGGTGGTTATTGTAGACAAGGAAGGCACGGTGACGACGGTGGAGAAAGCCAACATCCGGCGCGAAAGGCGTCATCCCGACATTCCCAGCATCATGCCGGGGAATTTTGGCGCCCTGCTGACCGTCCAGCAGGTCGCCGACCTGATCGCTTTCTTGCAGGAAAGCGCCGGGGTCCTGCCCGGAGAGTGAGCCATGCGCATGAGAACGCCCTTCAAACCCATTCCACTGTTCTGGACGGTCGTCCTGACGTTTGCCGGCATTTACCTGTTCTTGCAGTTCGGCGTGCCGTATCTTTCGATGTGGATCACCGGGCGCAGCAGCCCGCTGCCCATCCCCGGCGCGCTGATGGCAATCTACCTGGCGCTGGTGGTGGTCGGTCTGATCGTCTACCTGGCCGCCGACGAGGGGCGGATGCAGGAATTTTGGCGGCCGGTGGACGCATTTTTGCGCGGCCCGGCCCAACGGCAGACCCGCTCCGCGCGTTTGGCCGCCGCGGCCCGTTGGGCGCTGTTGGGGGCCATCCCCCTGCTGGTGGGGTGGGGGGTGTATCAGAGCGCGGCCCCTTCGACCAACCCGCCCACCGCCCTGCGCTCTCAGCACCCCACCATCCCCTTTGCCTACGAAAAGCTCGCCAACCCCTTCCGTAACCCCGATGGCTCGGTAGATGAAGCCGTACTGGAAGAAGGGCGCATTTTGTATCAGGTCAACTGCCGGCCCTGTCACGGCACGCCCGCCGCGGGCGACGGCCCCATGGCCTACGGGTTCCGCCTGCGCCCGGCCAACTTCCGCTCGGAAGATACCATTGCCACCGTCATCGAGGCTTACGCCTTTTGGCGCGTCAAAGAAGGCGGCATTGGCCTGCCGGCAGAGGGCAGTCCCTGGGATTCGGCCATGCCCGCCTGGAAGGACGAGCTGAGTGACGAGCAGATCTGGAAGATCGTGGCCGCCGAGTACCACGCCGCGCGGGTTCAGCCGCGCCGCCCAGAGACACTGCACGGGTCGGCCCTGCCCGGACTGGCGGCGGGCGGCGCGGCACTGCGCTCTTGGCCCAGGCCCGCGGCGCAGGCCGCCAGCGGCGAAGCCATCTACCGCGAGTGGTGCGCCTTCTGCCACGGCGATCAGGGAGACGGCCAGGGCGCAGTGGCTCCATACCTCAACCCCCGCCCGCGAGACTTTACCACCGGCTGGTTTAAGTTCCGTACCACCGCCTCGGGTGAACTGCCGCTCAGAGCAGACGTGATTGACATTGTGCGGCGCGGTGTCCACGATACCGCCATGCCCCGCTGGGAGGGCATCTTGACCAGCGCCGAGATCGAAGCAGTGGTGGATTACATCCTGACAAGCTTCGTCCCCGATTGGGGCAGTTACGAGCCGGTTGTTATCCCCATCCCCAACCCGCCGCGCGTCACCGCCGCCATGGTGGAGCAGGGGCGGCAGATCTACCAGGAATTGCAGTGCTGGAAGTGCCACGGCCAGGGCGGGCGCTCCGATGGTCCATCCGCGCCAACCCTCAAGGACGACCTGGGCCACCCGATCCGCGCTACCAATCTCACCCAGGCGTGGAAGTACAAGGGCGGCAGTGAGCTGGCCGATATTTACGCCCGCTTCTCTACGGGCATCAACGGCACGCCCATGCCTTCGTTTTACGATGTGTTCCCCGAAGAAGAGCGCGAGGCCAGGCTGTGGGCGCTCTCGGCTTACGTCAAGTCCCTCCAGGAAGGCCAGCCCGGCAGTGCCAGCGTCATCCACGCCCGGCGGGTGACGGGCGCGCTCCCCACCACCCCCGACGACCCTGCCTGGGAGCGGGCGGAGCCGGTCTCGTTTTACCTCACCGGCCAGGTGATCGTCCGCCCGCGCTGGCAGACCCCTTCGGTGACGGCGGTGACGGTGCGGGCCATCCACAACGATCAGGACCTGGCCCTGCTGGTGGAGTGGAATGACCCCTTCCACGACGTAGAGGGCGGCGCGGAGCCGCCCCCCGACGACGGCGAAACCTATGTGAACCTCGATACGTTAGCCCAAGCGGCGGGCCGCTATGTAGACGCGCTGGCCGTGCAGTTCCCCCAGGCCCTATCGGGCGGGGCGCAGAAGCCCTACCTGCTGTGGGGCCAGCCGGGGCGGGGCGTGAACGTCTGGAAGTGGCAGGCCGACGGCGCGGTCGGAGAGTTCAACGCCGCGGGTGTGCAGGGCGGGCTGACGCCCCAGGCAGACAATCAACTAACCGCCGCCGCCGCCTGGGCCGAGGGCCAATACCGGCTCGTCTTCACCCGCCCGCTCGACACCGGCAGCCCCGACGACCTGCGCCTGCTCCCCGGCGAGTTTATCCCCATTGCCTTCCAGGCCTGGGATGGCTCCAATGCGGAGGTGGGCCTGCGCATGTCGCTGTCTTCGTGGTACAGCCTGCTGCTCGAAAAGCCCGTCCCAACCTCTGCTTACCTCTACGCCGGCCTGGCGGTCTTGCTGGCGGCGGCGGCGGAATGGCTCTTGGTGCGCCGCGCTCTGGCGGCGCAGTCTATGGTTCGTGAACCGATGGGAGGTACACCATGAAAAGATCGAAACTGTTCTTCATCCTGATCGTCCTGGCGCTGGTTCTGCTGACGAGCGGGTGCGGCGGCGGCGAACAGCAGTCGCCCCCCGTCACCGGCGGTAAGTCCGGCGGCCAGGGCAGCCAGGCCGGTCCCGTAGACCCGGCCACCGCCGCCGTCATTAAGGGAGTGGTGAATTTTTCGGGGACGGCCCCCCAGCCCGAACCCATCTTGATGGACGCCGAGCCAACCTGCGCCGGACAGCACCCCGATGGCATCTTCTCAGAAGCGGTGGTGGTGAACGCCAATAACACCCTCAAAAACGTCTTCGTGTACGTCAAAGACGGCCTGGGCGACCTCAAATTCCCTACCCCTTCAGAGCCGGTGTTGCTGGACCAGGTCGGCTGTATCTACGTCCCCCACGTGCTGGGCATCCAGGTCGGCCAGGATTTCATCATCCGCAACAGCGATGGCATTTTGCACAACATCAACCCCTTGCCCAAGGTCAACCGGCCCTACAACGTCGGCCAGCCCGTCAAGATGGAGAGCAAAAAGACCTTTGAAAAGCCAGAGCTGTACATTCCCATCGAGTGCGACGTCCACGAGTGGATGAGCGCCTACATCAACGTGCTGGATCACCCCTATTACAGCGTCACCGGAGACGATGGTTCGTTTACCCTGCCCAACCTGCCGCCGGGGACGTATACCATCGTGGCCTGGCAGGAAACGTACGGCGAGCAAACCCAATCGGTGACGATTGGAGAGAAGGAAACCAAAGAGATCACCTTCACATTTGAAGGGCAGTAAAGGAGGGCGCATGGGAGAGCTAACGCCGGGAGGCTCCACCTTCTCCGGCCCGATTGATTCGCTGTTTTTCATCGTGCTGATCGTCACCGGGGCGGCGTTTGTGCTGGTGGAAGGGATTCTGGCCTATACCCTGGTGCGCTTTCGGAAGCGCGCCGGGCAGAAGGCGGCGTTCATCTTTGGCAGTCGGCGGCTTGAACTCGCCTGGACGGTCGTGCCTGGGTTCATGCTGTTGGGGCTGGCGTTTTACCAGTACAACACCTGGGTAGATGCCAAAATCCGCATCCCCGACGGCCCAGATGCCCTATACGTGGATATTTCGGCCAATCAGTTCGAGTGGCAGGCTACCTACGCCGGCCTCGATGGCCGGCTCGACAGCGCCGATGACGTGAAAGCTCCCATTAACCTCATGCACTTCCCCGTCAACCGCACGGTAGTGGTGCGCCTCACCTCGGTGGATGTCATCCACAGCTTTTTCGTCCCGGCCCTGCGCGTCAAGCAAGACGCCATCCCCGGCCGATATATGCGCCTGTGGTTTCGCGCGACGGAACCCGGCCAGTACGAGCTGGCCTGCGCCGAGCTGTGCGGCCTGGGCCATTACCGCATGCGCGCCCAGGTGATCGTGGAACCGCAGGCAGACTTCGACGCCTGGCTGGCCGAGGTGGTCGAGCGGAGCCGGTGAAAAAATGAGGATCAGGAGGCCCAACTTATGGCTGTAGCGCAACCTGTAGATCACATGCCGCTGGCCCACGAAAAAGAACTGCCGTTCATCCGCCGCTACATCTTTTCGACGGATCACAAGGTGATCGGCAGGCAGTTCCTTTTCTCCAGCTTGTTTTTCTTCTTCTTCGGCGGGCTGATCGCCATGCTCATCCGCACCCAACTGGCCTGGCCCTGGCGTGAAGTGCCGGTGTTAGGGCGCATCCTCTACGGCGCGTCTGGCAACATCCTTTCGCCAGAGCAGTACCCCGCCCTGGTGACGATGCACGGCACGATCATGATCTTCTTCTTCATCATCCCGGTGCTGTCGGGCGCGTTTGGCAACTTCCTCATCCCGCTGATGATCGGCGCGCGCGATATGGCCTTCCCCCGGCTGAATATGCTCTCGTACTGGGTGATGGTCCCGGCGTTTTTCATCATGCTGGCGGGTTTTTGGGTAGAAGGCGGCACGGCCGCCGCCGGGTGGACTTCTTACGCCCCCCTTTCGGCCCTGCCAGAGATGCTCCCGGGTTCGGGTACGGGCCAAAACCTGTGGATCTTAAGCCTCATCCTGGTGGGCAGTGCCTCGATCATGGGAGCCATCAATTACATCACCACCATCGTCATCATGCGCGCCCCAGGGATGCACATGTTCCGCCTGCCCATGACCGTCTGGTCCCTGCTGATCACGGCCATTCTCGTGCTGATGGGCACGCCCGTCCTCACCTCGGCGCTTCTGCTGTTGTTGTTCGACCGCACCATCGGCACGAGCTTCTTTTTACCGGCGGGCGGCGGCAACCCCATCCTGTGGCAGCACCTCTTTTGGTTCTATTCGCACCCGGCCGTGTATATCATGATCCTGCCGGCCATGGGCATTGCCTCGGACGTCATCTCGTGCTTTGCGCGCAAGCCGCTGTTTGGGTACAAGCCGATGGTCTTTTCCATTATCGGCATTGCCGGGCTGGGGTTCATCGTCTGGGGTCATCACATGTTTATCAGCGGCATGAACCCGGTGCTGGGCATTACCTTCATGACCTCGACCATGATGGTGGCCCTGCCCTCGGCGGTGAAGACCTTTAACTGGCTGGCAACTCTGTGGGGCGGGCAGATTCAACTGACGGCCCCCATGCTCAACGCCCTGGCGTTTGTCTCCACCTTTGTCATTGGGGGGTTAAGCGGCCTGTTCGCCGCCGCCACCCCCGTAGATATCTTCTTGCACGATACCTATTGGATCGTGGGCCACATTCACTACGTGCTGTTTGGGGGCAGTCTGTTTGGAGTCTTTGCCGCTGTGCAGTACTGGTATCCCAAAATGTTTGGCCGCATGATGAGCGACCGCTGGGGCAGAATCCATTTCATTCTCACGTTTGTGTGCTTCAACCTGGTGTTTTTCCCGATGTTCATCCTGGGGGCCTACGGCATGCCCCGGCGGATCGCGGATTACAGCGGCTATACCTACCTGGCGCCCCTGCAGGGGATTAACCAGTTTATGACCCTCGCGGCGTACCTGCTGGCGCTGGCCCAGGTCATCTTACTGGTCAACTTCTTCGTCAGCCTGGCGCGCGGGAAGAAGGCCGCCGAGAACCCCTGGCAGGCCAACACGCTGGAGTGGAGTACTTCTTCGCCTCCGCCGCGCGAGAATTTCCACGCCCTGCCGGTGGTGTACCGAGGGGCGTATGAATACAGCTCTCCGGCAGTGGCGGAAGATTGGCTTCCGCAGGACCGCGCCCTGGAGCAGGCAGAACGACAGCCGGCGGTAGAACCGGCCCCGGCGGATTAAACAGGAGGTGAGTGATGGAAGCAACCCCGGCCCGCCATGCTGAACAGCACCCCAACCCCACCTGGCAGGGCATCCCCACGCCCAAGCTGGCAGTATGGCTGTTTTTGGCTTCAGAGGTGATGTTCTTTACCGGGCTGATCGTGCCGTACCTGTCACTGCGCTACAGCACACCCAACTGGCCGGTGGCGGGCGAACTGCTTTCCGTCCCGCTGGTGGCCTTTAACACATTTTTGCTGATTTGCAGCTCTGTCACGATGGTGCTGGCCCACGACGCGGCGGAGAACAGCCGTTTGCGCCGGGCCGGTTCTCTGCTGGCGGCCACGGCCCTCTTGGGAGCGGCGTTTGTGGGCGTGCAGGCCTATGAGTGGGCGGAACTGATGCGCGAGGGGATTACCGTCTCTACCCACCTGTTTGGCAACACGTTCTACACCCTTACCGGCTTTCACGGCACGCACGTGGCGATTGGGGTGATCTGGGTACTGCGGACGGCTCTCAAGGCCCTGCGCGGCGGCTACGACCACGACCATTTAGGCATCGAACTGGCCGGGCTGTACTGGCACTTCGTAGACCTGGTGTGGATCATCCTGTTTACGTTGATTTATCTGATTTAAGCCCTGAATGCCAGGTCTGTCGGGTAGGGGCGGGGTCTCCCCGCCCGCGCAGTGGTGATAACGGAGCGGGGCCGCCGGGTAGGGGCGGGGTCTCCCCGCCCATGCAAAACCGGCCCATCCGATGGATGGTGGACCGAATCAAAGGAGGAATAACGCAATGCAAACCCCAACGCGCGTCAAAAAACGCCCGTACATTCAGGTCTTCGTGGGCCTGGCGGCGCTGACGGCCGTCGAAGTGCTGGTGGCCGGTCTGGCGCTGGAACCCACCCTGCGGGTTTTTGTCCTCATGGGCCTGGCGGCCACCAAAGCCGCCCTGGTAGCGCTGTTTTACATGCACCTGCGCTACGATCACCGCCTGCTGGCGGTGGTGGGGGGCTTCCCGCTGCTGCTGGCGCTGTTTATGTTCTTAATCCTCATGGCCGACCGCGTGATACCCAACCGATAACCGATAGAGGAGTATTCCATGACCGAACCGATGACAGTTCAAGATCAGTCCCCGCAGGCCGCGCCCGCCCACGCTTGGGAGACCGGCCCACTGTATCAAAAAGCGGTGATCCCAACGGATAATTCCGAGCTGTGCCATGCCGGAATCGAATGGGCGGTGGATTTTGCCCTGGCGTGGGGCACGGTGTTGGTGGGCAACCACGTCTACGCCGCCCGCCTGCACGATGACCGCTTCCGCCAGTTGGAAGTGGGCCTGCCGGCGCGCTTTCAGACCGAGAAAGAGATCGCCCGCCAGCGCAATATTCACGACAAGCTCATCGAAACCGGGCTGATCCTGATCTCTGACTCTTTTTTAGACGTGGTGGAGAAAAAGGGGAAGGATCACAACATCGTCATCGAGCGCAAGTTGATGGAGGGCATCCACTTTGAACAGCTTGCCAAAGATATCAATTCCTCAGACTACGATCTGGTGATTATGGGCGCGCACGGCATCGGACAGGTTAAGCGCAGTCTGATCGGCCAGGTGACGGCCCGCGTGGCCCGCCTGATCACCACCGATTTGCTCATTATGAAGCAGTCTGCGCGCGCCCTGCGCGGCGGGAAGATTTTGGCGTGCGTAGACAGCTCTGCTTACTGCTTTGTGGCGCTGCGCAAGGCGCTGCGGCTGGCAAAGGACTTTGGCGCGAGCGTTCACGTGGTTTCGGCGTTCGACCCGTTCTATCACTACGCGGCCTTCAACAACATTCGCTACGTGCTTTCGTACCAGGCCGGCAAGGTGTTTAAGTTTGAGGAACAGGAAGAACTGCACAACAACATCATTGACCGGGGGCTGAAAAAGGTGTGCGAGGCCAACCTGGCGCGCGCCGAAAAGGTGGCCGGCGAGATGGGCATAGCGATCACCACAGAAGTGCTGGTGGGCAAGCCGTTCACCAAGATCGTGGACGTGTGCGAGCGCGACAGCTACGACCTGGTGGTGATCGGGCGGTGGGGGGCGCATCACGTGGAAGGGGCGGATATGGGTTCGAACACCGATAACCTGATGCGTCTGGTCCCCAACAACCTGTTAATTGTCGGCGCGGCGGACGCCCGCCCGTTTGACATTCCAACGCTGGAGGAATACGAAGAAGAGCCGCTGGATTGGGACGACGACGCCCTGAAGCTGATTCTGCGCGCGCCGCCCTTTGCCCAGGCCATGGCGAAGGTCTCGGTGGAGGAATACGCCCGCAAGCAGGGCTACCAGCGCATTACGATGGATTTGCTCTACGGGGCGCTCAAGGGCATCTTGCCGCCCTCGGCCAAGCACCTGATGGGCATTGAACACGAAGACCGCAAGCTGGCCGAGGCCCGCGCGAAGGCGCGCTCGCCCATCGAGGAATACATCCCCCATCAGCGCGCCTTCCCCTGGACGCAGGAAGCCCTCGACCGGGTGAATAACCGCGTGCCGCCCTTTGTGCGCCCGATGGCAATGCTGGCAATGGAACGCTATGCCCGTGAGAAGCAGTTGCCAGAGGTGACGTTAGAAGTGACCATTGCAGTGGCCCGCCGCCTGGGGTACGCCGGTGATGACGGCCTGAAGGCCGAACTGCGCTGGACCGAAGACGCCCTGGAACGCCTGGCGCGCGTGCCAAAGTTCGAGCGGGCCATGGTGCGCGAGATGGTCGAAAGCCTGGCGCGCGACCAGGGGCTGACCACTGTTGACTACCCAACCGCTGACGAACTTCTGCGCAAAATCCGCGAGATGTGGGAGGCGCAGAACGAGGGCGGGTTTGGGTATTTTAAGGGCATGGCCGCGAGGGACGGCGCGCCGCCGGAAGCGGAGGGAGGCACAGAATGACGGCCCGGCCCGACGACGTTGCCGCGCAGGTGCGTTCTCAGCGCCAGCGGGTGAGCGACCGGCTGGCGGCGGTGCGCCGCGTGGTGGCGGTGATGAGCGGTAAGGGCGGGGTGGGCAAGTCGGCGCTGACGGCCAACCTGGCCGCCGCTTTTGCCCTGCGCGGCTGGGCGGTGGGCGTGTTAGACGCCGACCTGAACGGAGCTTCGGCGGCGGCCATGCTGGGGGCCAGGGGGCAGGCCGTCCGCCTGGGAGCGGACGGCGCACAGCCGGCGGTGGGCGTGGCCGGCGTGCGGGTGATGTCTATGGACCTGTTTTTGGACGGCGACGACCGCCCGGTGGCGTGGAAACACCCCGGCGGGCTGGCCGCCGATGGCTTTGCCTGGCGCGGACTGCTGGAGGCCAACGTCTTGCGTGAATACCTCAGCGATACCGATTGGGGCGCGCTCGATCTCTTGCTCATTGACCTGCCGCCGGGGGCCGGCGGCGTGGAAACGCTGGCCCGCTTTGTACCGGGGCGGGTGGGGGCCGTGGTGGTGACAATCCCATCGCCGGTGGCCTACCTGGTGGTGCGCCGCTCGGTACAGGCGGCGCGCCAGGCGGGGGTGAGCCTGTTGGGGCTGGTGGAGAACATGGCTTCACCGGCAGATGAGGCGGGCGGCGCGCAGTTCGCCGCCGAGGCCCGCCTGGCCTACCTGGGCAGCGTTCCGCATGACCCCTCTCTGGCCCGCGCCACCGACTCTGGCCGTCCTCCAACCCTGCACGGCGCGGTAACACCCGCCGGAGCGGCCATCCTGGCCGTGATGGAGCGGTTAGAGGCGGTCCTGGCCGGCGCGGATGGAACGAACCCGTAGGGGCCGGGTCTCCCGGCCCGCCGCTGATACGGATGGAACGAACCCGTAGGGGCCGGGTCTCCCGGCCCGCCAGCGCGGATGGAACGAACCCGTAGGGGCCGGGTCTCCCGGCCCGCCGCTGGTGCGGATGGAACGAACCCGTAGGGGCCGGGTCTCCCGGCCCGCCGCTGATGCGGATGGAACGAACCCGTAGGGGCCGGGGCTCCCGGCCCGCCGCTGATGCGGATGGAACGAACCCGTAGGGGCCGGGTCTCCCGGCCCGCCGCTGATGCGGATGGAACGAACCCGTAGGGGCCGGGTCTCCCGGCCCGCCGCGCCGCAACAGGCATGTGTGGAATCTTGAGAAAGGCGTGATCTTATGAAATTTCGCTGTGACGACTGCCGGCAGGTGATGGAACTGGTTGAAGACCACGCGCCCGCTGGTGAGGGGGCCCTGGCACTGCGCTACCAATGCCCATCGTGCCGCCGCTCGATTTCGATGATCGCCAATGCGGGCGAAACCCAGGTGGTGCGCAGTTTGGGCGTCTCGATTGGGCATGAGGCTTTCACACCGCCCTCTGGGCCAATGAGCCTGATCCGCGAGGCGCTGGCCGGGCCAGAGGCCGCCGCGCCCGACGGCCCCGAACCGGTCTGGACCGAGGCCGCCAACAAGCGCCTGGCGGCGGCCCCCGGCTTCGTGCAGGGCATGATCCGCCGCCTCTACAGCGACTACGCCCGCCGCAAAGGCTACCGCGAGATCACCCCGGCGGTGATGAGCGAGGCGCGCGAGGCCCTCGGCATGGAGGAAATGTGAAAGACGACCCCGATTTTTACCCATCCATCATTTCGTGGAACCTCACCCAACAGTGCAACCTGCGCTGCCCGCACTGTTATATGGAAGCCGGGCGCAAGGCCGCCAACGAACTGACCACCCAGGAATGCCTGAAGCTGATCGCCGAAATGCGTGCCCTGCGCACCGAAATGCTCATCCTCACGGGCGGCGAGCCGCTCCTGCGCCGCGATATCTATGATATTGCCCGCTGCGCCGCCGAGGCAGGCATTTGGGTGGTGATGGGAACCAACGGCGTGCTGATCACCGACCGGGTGGCGGCGAAGATGGTGGAGTGCGGGGTGAAGGGCGTGGGCATCAGCATCGATTCGCTGGAGCCGGAGAAGCACAACGCCTTCCGCGGCGGCCCCAACGCCTGGGAGCATTCGGTGCGGGCGCTCGAAATCTGCCGGGCGCACGGGCTTCAGGTGTTAGTGCAAACCACCGTGATGGAGATGAACCGCGCTGAAATCCCGCGCCTGTTGGAATTCACGCGCGCGAAGGGAGCCTGGTCGTTTAACCTCTACTTTCTCGTCAAAACCGGGCGTGGGCAAGATCTGAACGACCTTTCGGCGGCGCAGACCGAAGAACTGCTGGCAGACCTGGTGGACGCGCAGGCGCTGTACAAGCCGATGCTGGTGCGCGCCAAGTGCGCCCCGCACTTTAAGCGCATCGCCTACGAAAGGGGGGTAGGCGGCCTGGAAAGCGGCGGCTGTATGGCCGGAACCCAGTACTGCCGCATTACGCCCGGCGGAGACGTGACCCCTTGCCCCTATATGGAGCTGACGACCGGCAACCTGCGCGAGCAGAGTTTTACGGAAATCTGGCGCAGTTCGCCGGTCTTTTTACAACTGCGCCAGGCCCACAACCTGAAAGGCCGCTGCGGCGCATGCGAGTTCCGGCAGATGTGCGGCGGCTGTCGCTGCCGGGCCTACGCCGCCTACGGCGATTTTCTGCAGGAAGACCCGGCGTGCAGTTACCGCCCCGGCGGGCTGGCCCTGCCGGCCGGCGGGGTGCTGTGGAGCGGCGAGGCCCGCGCCCGTTTAGAGCGCATCCCGCTGGCCTTTATCCGCGAGAAGGTAAAAACCGGGCTGGAAGCCTACGCCCGCCGCAGCGGCATCGCGGTGATTACGCTGGAGGTGTTAAAAGAGGGAATGGCCGGGATGGAAAGACCCCGCTGGACGATTGAATAATCTGCGGTGCGAACGGGAAGCAGTCGAATTTTATTTTTACAAGGACAGGAAACGCCATGAGCTTATCCGATTCAACTCACGTGACCGGTAAGGTGATCATCGCCGATGGCGTGGCCCGCTGGAGAGAGAACGGCGCGGCCCACGAGTTTGAGATCAAAGAACTGCCGGAGAATTTCATCCGCTGGCAGTTGGATTATAAAAACAGCGTGTACGACAAGATCGAAAAGGATGAATACATTGCCTTCAATGCCGGCCATTTGCCGGTGGTCGGCACGTGGAGCCAAGGCAGTCTCTTTCCGAACCTGGCGAACAAGGGGGTAGGGTTTGCGCCCAAAGACGAGTATATGGACCGCTACCTGCCGATGGTGGAGGCGGCGGTGGAAGAGATCATCCAACTGCCGCCCCATGCGGTAGATGAAACCCGTGATCTGCGTATATCCACCGCGCGTGAGTTCTACGCCCACCCAGAGCATATAGACTGGCGGCGGCTGTGCCTGCTGGAAATCTTCGAGGGTACCACCTACCATAACCTCACACAGCACCCTTTCGCCTCGGTGCTGTGGACGGGCAGTTCGCCGGTGTTCGTCAGTTTTCAGGTGGACTGCGTGGTAGAGGTGATCACCACCGCAGACCCGCGCTACCGCTTCGCCTGGGCCATGCGCCGCCTGTTTGAGTATGAGCCTTTCCACATCGTCCAGACCATGTTCCCCTATGCCTACTGCTTTTGGGTGACGAACTGGAAGGAAAAGACGCCCAAGCGGCGGTATAAGTAAGTTGAGGACGGGATGGCCTATCAGATTCTAACCACCTGTACCGCCTGCGGGCAGTGCCTGGAGGCCTGCCCGATTGATGCCATTGAGCCAGGCGACCCGATTTACGTCATCAACGATACCTGCTGTGATTTTGAAGACTGCCTGGCCGTTTGCCCGGTGGATGCCATCGCGCCGGTGGACCCGCCGCCGCCGTAGCCCGCGCGGGGTGGGGGAGGTCCGCGGAGGTCTGTGTGTAAACTGCGGACTGCGCCCCGCAATTTACGCATGATTTGAAATCCTACCTCTCGAAATGCCTGGATCGGAGAAAGGAAGTGGAGCGATGCACCGTCTGTATGTTGACCGCGCCGCGATGCTGGAATTTTTCGATCGGCTCCAGGCGGCTTACCAGGGCCGGGGGACGCTGTACCTGGTAGGCGCGGCGATCCTGGTGTTAGAAGGCTGGCGCGACCGCGCTTACCGCCTGGAATTTACGACCGAGGTCCCACCCGCCGACCGCGAGGCCCTGGCGCGCCTGATGGACCAGATCGCCGGAGAAATGAGCCTTCCCATCTGCGCCGAGTCGCCCGCAGAGGTCATCCCCCTGCCCAAAGGCTACCGCGAGCGCTTCCGCCTGCCGACTCTCGCCGGCCTGAGCGGGCCGCTGACCATTGCCTACTTTGACCCCTACAGCGTGGCGTTCCGGCTGATCACGCGCGGCGACGAACCCGATTACCGCGCCGTGCTGGCCCTGCTCGAAAAGGGTTGGATCACCGTAGATGGCATGAACAGCCTGCTTTCGGGCCTGCTTCCGCAGTTTAATAAGGAAACCATTGCCCAAGACCCTGCCGAGTTCCGGCGTAAGTACCGCGGTCTGCTCCAAATGTGGCGCGATATGACCCACCCTAAACCCGGATTGGACCGCCAGAAAACCACCCCATGACCCTCGCTCACCTGACCGACCGGGTTTCTCCGGTGCTGTTGTTTTTGATCCTGGCCGTAGGGGGCTATGGCTATGCCTTTTACGACCTTCACCGCAGGGGCCGGCTGGCGAGTCTGCGGCGGCGCGGCCTGGTGCGGCCCTGGCAGCCGGTCTGGTACGCCGCCGGGGTGGCGGTGCTGGGGGCGGCGCTGGTTTCGCCCCTGCACGACCTGGCCGAAGAACGCTTCTCCATGCACATGGTACAGCACATCCTGGTGATGATGATCGCGCCGCTGTTCATCCTGTTCGGCCTGCCCCTGCCCCTGGCGCGCCGGCTGATTCAAAAGACTCACCTGCGCCGCCCCCTGGGGGCGCTTAGCCATCCGCTGGCGGCGTTTCTGATCTTTAACGGCAATCTGCTCGCCTGGCACGCCCCGGCGTTTTATCAGGCGGCCCTGGCGAGCGAATGGCTCCACGATCTCCAACACGCTCTCTTCTTTTACACCGGGTTGTTATTCTACTGGCGGCTGATTGACCCCACCCACGGCTGGTTCCCGTTTTGGGAGTGGCCCCCGGCGCGCTGGCTGTACCTGTTAGTGGCCGCGCCGCCCAGCTACATCCTGGGGTCCATCCTGTGGGCCTCCAACGCGGTCTTTTACCCCTATTACGCCCAATTGGAAGGTCCAGGCGGCCCCGCGGCACTGGCAGACCAGGCCGTCGGAGGGATGTTGATGTGGCTGCACGGGTGGATGTTTATGATGGCGAGCCTGTTCGTGTTCTTCCGCGGCTACGAGCCGGGGATGGAACAGGCCCAAGAGTAGGGGCTTGGGGCGCGCTTACCCGCTCATGCTCACGGCATTTTCGCCCAGGCGGGTGTTGGGCCGCTGGAGAATGCGCCCGGCTTCATCGGCGCGCGCCGAATCAACGGCGGTTTCAATCAGATAACGCCCATGTTCCATGCTCTGCTGATAGATATACGTGTCGGCCTCTGAAATCCCCAGGCCGATCACCAGGCCGATGATCCCCCCCACCAGGGCGGCGATGACAATGGTCGTCAGCGCAACCAGCGCCCAGGTCGCCAGGGGAGAGGCGGTCCCGATCATCTCAGGCACCGAGGTGGTCATCACCGCGCCAAAGCCGGCCAGCACCCCAATCAGCGTCCCCCACAGAGTCCCGCCGAACACGCCGGAGAGGATGGTTTCGAGGGTGGTGGTCCCGCGGCCCTGATAGGTATGGACAGCGGCATCCAGGGGGATTTTTTCGATGGCGGCGGTTTGAATGCCGGCCCGCTGGAGCGATTCCAGGGCGCTGTTGGCGTCCTGCTCGGAATCGAACAGGTGAACCAGCAGGCGCTTGCCTTCCTTGCCCAACATAAAGTGGATTTGATCAATCACCTTGCGCACTTCGGCGTACTGGCGCTCCACCAGGGCGCGGGCTTCGGGGGGCAGCTCGTGCCGGAGCGTCTGCTGGTAGCGCTGGTCAGCGAAGCGCTCGCCGAAGGCAGCCTCTTTGAGGACGGTCCGCTCGCGCTTGTCATCCTCGATGGTCATAGCCGCGAAGATCGCCACCCGCCCGCGGTGAACCGCCCCCAAGATGCTGCTGCGCGGGGTCCCCTGGCCGCCGAGGCGGTGAAATTCGGCCAGGATTTCAGCTTTGAAGTTGGCGCGCTGTTGGGCGTAGGATTTAAAAAGGAGCTTGAGACCCGGACTGTTGGCGTTGGTGGCCGCCGTTGCAAACCCCCGTTCACCGGCCTCAACGATTCGGTATAAACGACGAAGCGTTCTCAGCACCTGTTGGTTGGTCGTTGCCATAGCTTCTCTCCACCTGAAGAATAAAAGGTCGTTGACCGCACTGCGAGCCAACGGCGCTGCGCCGTTCTCTCGCAGTTAAAAAGGTACTAAGAATATTATACGACAAATACGCATAATTAGATCAATATTATCGTATATATATGGAAGATCACAGGACTGTCAACGGATTAAGCCCATTCTTATGGGCCGCCCATTCTGATGGGCCGGGAACGGATTGAACGGATTGGAATTGGCCGTAGGGGCGGGGTTTCCCCGCCCGCGCGGGCGAGGGGGAGAG
>DAOUAC010000124.1:0-6033 GCA_034434155.1 Anaerolineaceae bacterium | reverse complement strand
GTCCCGACGCTTCCTGTTCGGGGGGTATGCAGGTGACCAAAACCCTGCCGCCCGGCCTCCAGCGCCTCGCCCGGCAGTGCCCAGCGCAGCAGGTCTACCTCGGCTCCGGGCGGCAGGGTTTTGGTCACCTGCATACCCCCCGAACAGGAAGCGTCGGGACTGCCCGCCTCTCCAATGGCGCTCTCGGCCTCGTAGATCAGAGCAAAGCGGGCCGGGTCGGCCCAGTTCTGCCCAATCCACACATCCGAGAGCGGCTCAGCCCCCAGGTTGGTGATCTCCACGCGGGCGCGGCCGGGCAGGTCGCCCCCCACCACCCCCGCCCCGATCTCCACCCAGTTATGGCGCACGTTCGGCGCGGACCCAGCCCCGTCGTTGGCGTTCAACACGGGCAGAGGGGCCAGCACGCCCTCGCCGTTGCCGTTCGAGAGTGCCGCCTGCTGTTCCGGCCCCTCCCAGCCGTTCTCGCGGATCAGCACCAGTTTGGCGCCCTGACTGCCGCGCGCCCGCAGTGCGGCCCCCGGCGGCAGAGCTTCCGGCCAGGCCCGCCGCACCCGACTGCGCCACGCTCCGCCGCCCGGCCACGTCTGACACACCAGGTAGAGCGGCTCGGCCCCGCCGGCCCAGCCCTCCTCAGCGCGCGCCGCCAGCCGCCCCACCGCCTCGCAGGCCGCTTCGATCACCTCCGGCCGGCCCGCTAAGCTGTATTCCACTTCCTCGCGGACGAATTCCTCCGCCGGGTCCGCCGCGGCGGGCAGCAGGCGCGCCCCCCTCAGCGGGTAGAGCGGATCGGTGCCGTCTAAATGGAGGGTTTCAGGCCCACACTGTAAAAATACGCGGTGCATAGAGTCAACTCCAGCCCTCATCATCCGCCCACGCGCCCCACGGCGGGCGGGTGCTCAGGCGCAGACCCGCGCGGCGGGCCTGCTCGGCGGGGGTAGGCGCGCCGCTGTAGCCGCCCGGCTCGCCCCCAAAGCCGGGGAACACCAGCGCCAGCAGGCGGCGGAACTCGCCCAGGCGGGTTTGGGCCCACTCCAACAGCGCCGGAGACTCGCCCTCCGGGTCAAAGCCCTCCACGCGCTCCACCCCGCGCATCCCGGCGGCGTAGCCCGCCGCGCCGATGATCACAATGCTCTCGTGACCTTCTGGCAGGGTGGTCTCGGCGGCCCCATCTAACCCGGCCAGGGTGCAGGGCGCGCCCGCCGCCAGGTTATATTCATCCAAAGCCAGGTGGACGGCTTCTTGCAGGGCCGCCGCCGGCCAGACTAACCCCTCGGCGTCGGCCAGGGCCTGCTCTAAGCGGGCGCAGATCGTCTCCAGCGTGGCGGTCACGGCGCTTTCCTCCCCAGGCCGTCTTCCAGCGCCGTGCCGAGGATGTACCCCACCACCACGACTACCACCGCCGCCATCTGCTCATCGCTGAGAGGAAAATCTGGCAGGTAGGCGCGCACCACTACCATGACGGCCCCCACCACCGCCGCCCAAAACTTACGCGAAGCCAGTACCCATTTGAGTTTTTGCATGGTTCATCTCCTGAAGAAGGGGTTGGCGCTCCGTGGACCGTTGGCAGTTCCTGGCAGATCCCTGCCAACGGTCCACGGAGATGATTCACTAGCCCGTCACGCTGCTCTTGTGGAGCGGGCGGTAATCGGCCACCAGGACGGCCAAAAAGTGGCGCACCTTGAGGCGGTGTTCATCGTTCATAAACACGGCGGGCGAAAGCTCGCGCCCGGCGATGTAAATTTCGGGCCGCAGGCCGAACCGCTCGCCGATGTAGATGGCGGGCGCCACGCGCGGGTCGCACACGGCGGCCCAATCGTTAGAGTCCGTCCACTCCGGCACGGTGATCACATCCCCCGGCTGGCCGCGCTGGAGATTTTCAGAGGTGATGTTGGCGGCGTTCTCCCAGAAGGGGTAGAGGATTTTCGAGGCGGCCAACTGCAGGGCGCGCGGCACGAGCAGGTAGCGCGGATTAATGCCCATCTTCGGCCCCACCCCCACGGTTGGCGCGGCATTCTTCACCAGCAGAGGCTGGTTGTACACCGCCGCCTGCACCGCGTCCCACTCGGCGGCAGAGAGGGCCGCCGTGCGCAAATTGCCATGCCCGCCCGCCGTAGTGACGGCCGTGCTGTTGAACAGCGCCCCACCGTCGGCCATGGTCGGGCCGGCCCCGCTGTTGGCCGTAAAAATGCCCGCTACCAGGGCCGAAATCTTGCGCAGGCCCGCCGCAGCCAGCGCGCGCGGATACTCGCGCAGCTTGCGCGTCTCGTCGCGGTCAATCAGCTCCAGCGTCAGGGGAATATACCCGCCGTACTTGGTAAAGGCGGCGGTTTCGGCGCTGTCGCCGACGGGCAGTTCGGTATATTCCGCCCCCTCCGCCACCACCGGCAGATCGCCCACCGTGCCAACCAGGATGCCCGTCAGGTCGTTGAGCGTGGCGGCGTGTTCTACGGTGACGATCTTCTCCCACCAGTTGTAGCCGGCACGGCCCATCTCGGCCCATTTGTCGGCCACCACCTTGTTCATGGCGTTTTTGACCAGGCCCGTAAAGTCGGCAGTCGTCGCCAGGCGGGCGCGCTGAGGGTCATAGCCGCCGTGCAGGTCCACGTCGCCCGTCAGCAGAAGGTACAGCTCGCGGATGCCCTGCAGGCGTTCCACCTGCACCGATTCCATCCCCTTGTCGCGCGGCGCGCCAAAGAGGTCATCCACCGCCGCCTGCAAACGGTCTTCGCTCGACCACATGCCCTGCACCCGCCCCGGTCCCTGGATCACGCCCGCGCCGGTCAGCTCGCCGACCAGGCGGCGGGCGTCTGCGATGGCGGCATCGAGGGAGTGCGGCTCGAAGGCGCGTCCGGCGAACTGGCGGCGAATGCGCTCGGCGGCCGGGGCCGGCAGGCGCGCGGCGCTGAGGGCCGTCTCCAGCAGGTGAGCGCAGAACTGCGCGCGCCAATCGGGCGGCACGGGAGGCTCGTCCTGCAGGTATTCGCGCCCAACCTGAAAGGCTTCCGCTTCTTCCGGCGTGCCTTCATCGAAGCTCATGCGGAATGGAATTCCGTCGCGGAATGGATCTTCGACACGGTCGTCTGTCATGGTTTCTTCTCCTATACGAAGTTGTGCAAATTTTTCTCGATCGGACCCGCCCGCCCACTGCAAAAACTGGCCGCCGCGGGCCGGGTGGATCACCACATCTACCGAAAGGACCTTGAGGATGCGCGTCACCTCGCGCCCGCGCGCCGCAAAGAGCACGTCTGCGCTGAAGCCCACCTGGGGGGCCGCTCCGCCCGCCAACAGTTCGCGGCCCAACGCCCGCGCCAGCGGCCCGCTGGGGCCGAGGGGCTTCAGGCGGGCGCGCACCCCGGCGCGGGCCTCGTCCCAACGCACCTCGGTGATTACCCCGGCCAGGTCGCGCACCGAGCGCGGCGCGCCAGGGCCGGCCCGCTCGTGGTCAATAAAGCAGGCCGCCCCGTCCCACAGGGGCAGACTGGCGCGCAGGGCCTCGGCTCCAAAGTGCCAGCCGTTGCCCTCGCCGGCCGTGATTGCCAAAATCTCAAAGCCATCCCCAGGGAGAGCCGGGCCGCCCTCCACTGCCAGCCGCGCCCGCCGGGCCCGCGCCGGGCGCACCTTGCCTGCATCCTGGTTCATAGACACCTCCTCACAGCGTTCATTCTGGCAAAAGGGTACGGCAAAAGGTGTGCAAATGTTTTGGGCAAAAAGCGCAAACCGGCAGACGAACTGCCGGTTTCTCAAACGCATCTACAATTAGCATCAGGTGCAGATTAAGCCCAATCCATAGGAAATTAGAGCCATTTTTGCCGTGCTGTTGCGCATCCTGCAACACCGTTTTGGTATGCTCGAGAAAAAAACGCGAGATACGGAGGTACAAGATGGCGCGCAGTTTTCCTGTGGAACGGCTACAGCACATTTACGCCGCCGTGTGCCGTCTGCCCGGCGCGCGGCCGGCGCAGATCGCCCGCCGCTTGGGTCTGCACCGCTCGGAAGTGACGCGCAGTCTGCCCGCCCTGGAAGAACATGGACTGCTGTTGTGGGAAGATGAAGAGGGCCGGTTGTGGCCCTATCCGTTCGAAGGCAAAGCAGATGACGCCTGGAAGCGTCAGGGAGAATAAACAGACGATGGACAACCCCTCTCAAACCAAAGCAGACCGGCTGATGGAGATTGAACTACTGCTGCTCGATCATCCCGAAGGGCTGACGCCCGCAGAGATCGCCCGGCGGTTGGGGGTGAACCGCTCCACAATCGGGCGCTACTATCCCAATTTGCGCGGCTATATCCAGGTAGACCCCGTTTCGGGCCGCTGGCAGATTGACCGGGCGGCCTACCCGGTGCATGTGCGCTTCACCCTGCACGAGGCGCTGGCGGTTCACCTGGCGGCGCGCTTATTGGCTACGCGCATGGAACGCCAAAACCCTCACGCCGCCGCCGCCCTCCGCAAGCTCGGCCTCTCCCTCCAGCGCCTTGCCCCTTTCATCAGCACTCACCTGGCCCAATCTGCCAGCGTGATGGACGACGCCGCCCGTCACCGCGACCCCCGCTACCTCCACGTCCTCGAAACCCTCACCCTCGCCTGGGCCCAGGGCCGCAAGGTGCGCGTCTGGCACCGCACCGAGCCCGGCGCCCCCGTCTTTGAATATCTCTTCGCTCCCTATTTCATCGAACCCTATGCCGTCGGCCAGTCCACCCACGTCATCGGCCTGCGCGAGCCGCCCGGCAAGCTCCGCACTTTTAAAATCGAGCGCATCGAACACGCGGAACTCACCTCAGACCCCTATACCCTGCCCCCCGGCTTCGACCCGCGCGACGTGCTGGCCGACGCCTGGGGCATTTGGTACACCGAGGGCGAGCCGCAGACCGTCACCCTGCGCTTTCACCCCCGCGCCGCCGCCCGCGTGCGCGAAACGCGCTGGCACGCCTCTGAAACCCTCACCGATCTGCCCGACGGCTCGCTCTTGTGGAGCGCCCGCGTGGCCGAACCCCGCGAAATGCTCCCCTGGGTGCGCGGCTGGGGAGCCGATGTCGAAGTGCTGGAACCCCCCTCTCTGCGCGAAGCCCTGCGCCGCGAAGCCCACCGCCTCTATCATCTCTACCAGGCCGGCGCGCCAACCGCTATCCCCCCTTATTTTCACCTGTGGGCCAAAGCCGAAAAATCCTTCGACCCCGAAACCCACCCCCTGCTCTATCATCTCATTGACGTGGCCGAGTGCGCCCTGGCCCTGTGGGAAAAGGGCCTCAGCCCGCAGGCACGCCGGTCTTTCGCTCAGACTCTGGCGCTGAGCGAGCCAGACGCCGGCCAGCTTCTGGCTTTTTGGGCCGCTCTGCACGACCTGGGCAAGGCCGCGCCGGGCTTCCAGCGCAAGTATCCCCCGGCTCTGCCCAATCTTCTCCAGGCCGGTTTTACCGCACCCCAAGAAGCCCCTTCCTATGCCCCGCACGGGCTGGTCTCGGCCTGGGCTCTGCCAGACCTGTTGACCCAAGAGACCGGCCTGCCCAGGCCAGACGCCGCCGCGCTGGCCTGCGCCCTGGGAGGGCATCACGGGGCCTGGCCCACGCCCGACCATTTTATGCCCTCCCATCTTAAATCAACCGATAAAGGCGACGCCCCCTGGGATGCCGCCCGCCGCGCCCTGTTCCAGGCTCTCAAAGCCCACTACCGCCCCAACGCGGCGGCGCGCCTGCCCACCGACCCTGCCGCGCGCAACGCATTTCTGACGCTCTTCTCGGGCTTCGTCTCGGTGGCCGATTGGATCGGCTCGATGACGCAGTTCTTCCCCTTTACCGATGAATACCTGGCCCCCGCCGAATACGCCGCGCGCGCCGCCCGGCAGGCCGCCGAGGCACTCCAGGCCTTAGGTTGGGGCGGATGGCAGGCCGAGGGCCGCCCGGCGGCTTTCCAGGCCCTCTTCCCGGCTCTGGGCGCGCCCAATGCCATTCAGCAAACCGCCGCACAGGCCGCCGCCGATGCCCCACTGCCTGCTTTGGTGATCCTCGAAGCCCCCACCGGCACCGGCAAGACCGAAGCC
>DAOUAC010000123.1:0-7630 GCA_034434155.1 Anaerolineaceae bacterium | reverse complement strand
CAGGTGACCGTTTTCTTCGGGGTCTCCCCGCCCGCATGCGCATGGGCCGGGAAACCCGGCCCCTACAGGTGACCGTTTTCCTTGGGGTCTCCCCGCCCGTGTGAGGATGAGCCATAGAACCCGGCGGGCCGGGAAACCCGGCCCCTACGGGCGACCGTTTTCCTGTTTATTTCTCAAAAAGAGAATCTTTCTCCCACGTTAACACATTATTCACTACATAATTCCAAATCCGGTCAAAATCCTCATCGTCTCGAATAACATGTTCATAATAATTTCGCTGCCAAAAAGGCTTCCCTGGTGTCTGACGCTCAAGGTTAACCCTTTTGGCTGATTGATACTTAAAAAAGGCCACGATTTCACTCAAGGAAGGACGAGCAGTACCGATTTCTTCACGGATTTCAATAATCCCGTGGAAATGGTTTGGCATCACAACAAAAGTATCTACTCCAACAGATGGATAACGCGCTGGTAGCTCCTTCCAGCATGCCTCTACGATGGTCCCATAGGCAGATTTGATCATTTCATGCGCGCAAATACTGCCCAACAAGCATAACCGATTCTTAACCACGACCGTTATAAAATATGCTCCTGGTTGCGAGTAGTCGTAGCCGGATAGGCGGAGGAAACGTCGCTGGGGCCGAGCAGGATGGGTAGACACGAATGCAATCCCCGTAACCAATCTTGGTGAGCGGTTCACCGCTAACTTCTTTGACCTTCACGCGCACAGCCATGCCAGAAGACTCTGACCGCGGCGCGGGTTGTTCTATTGAAACACGGCTTCGTATAACCGGCCGGTGAGCCGGTGACGGCTGAAGGCGCGCGAGCTTTCGGTAAAGCCCAGGCCGCACAACAGATCGTGGATTGCTTCGGGCGTAATTTCGGCGCGTTCGACCGGCTCGCGCACGAACCATAGGCCGCCGGGTTTGAGCTTGTGGGCCAGCGCCGCCAGGATGCGCGGCCTTTCGACCGGGGGGATGGTGTGCAGGACGAGGTGGATGAGGATGGCATCGTAGGTGCGGTTGGGCAAGTTGAGGGCCTCAATATCGCCCAGGTGGTAATCAATGTTTGAGAAGCCCGACAGGTTCTTCTGAATGACCTCATGCCAGCGGGGCGAAATATTCACGCAGGTCACGCGCCCGCCGCCGCGCTTCAGCCGGGCGGCCAGGTGGCGCGTGCACACCCCCGCCCCTGCTCCAAAATCGAGGACGCGCTCGTTGCCCGCCAGCGGCAGGCGGTGGATGTAGGCGCGGTAGAAAGGGAAGGCCAGGGCTCCGAGGGCCAGGGTGCGGTAGACCTCGGTGGGAGAAGGCTCATGGGCGGGGTTCATCGCTCTCCAAGAGGCCGGCGGCACTGCGAGCAGCCGCCTGGGCCGCGGCGTAGATTTCGGCCAGAGGCGCGCCCGCCGCCTGAGCCAGCCGGGCGCAGTCCTCGTACTCTGGCATGGCCTGGGCGGGGCGGTCGTCAATGAATTTGATCTTGACCCGGACTTCACCGTAGGGCGTAGAGACGGTCTGAAATTCGCGCCGGGCGGTATAGCGGTAGACCGGCTGAACGCGCAGTCCCAGCGTGCTGGTTTCGGTCAGCACCAGGCGGGCCAGGGTTGGCTCATCCTGGCGGCGGGCCACCACGCCCAAGAGCGTGCCGGGGCGGTTCTTCTTCATATAAATCGGAGTCAGGTACACATCCAGCGCGCCAGCGTCGAACAGGCGCTGCATCACGTGGCCGAAGAGCTGGGGGTTCATATCGTCAATGTTGGTTTCGATCAGCACCAGGGGGAATTCGGCCTCTGGGGCGCTCTCGCCGAGGATCAGGCGGAGGATATTGGGCCAGGGCAGGTCGCGCTGGCCGGCCCCCACGCCCACCCCGGTGACGACCAGGTGCGGGCGCTCGAAGGTCGCCAGAGCCGCCAGAATGGCCGCCCCGGTGGGCGTGACCAGCTCCGTCTGCGCCGGCGAGGGGGTCAGCGGAGCGCGCGCCCGGCTGAGAATCTCCAGCGTGGCCGGGGCCGGCACGGGGATCACCCCGTGCTGAGTCTGGATTTGCCCACTGCTGAAGGGCAGGGCCGAGGCATACAGCCGGTCAATGCCCAGGTATTCCAGCCCGGCGGCGGTACCCACTATATCGGCGATGGAATCCAGCCCGCCGACCTCATGAAAGTGGATTGACTCGATGGGCGCGCCGTGAACGCGGGCCTCGGCCTCGCCCAACAGGGTGAAAATGCGCGCTGCCGTCGTTTTCACCCGCTCAGAGAGGTCCGCCGCGTCAATTAAAGCGGTGATGTCGGCCAGGTGGCGGTGATGGTGGCTTTCAGCGGCGATCACTTCGGCCTGAGTGGCGCGCATCGAACCTTTGTGGACGGTTTGGGCGCGGATGGCGACGGGTTCGGGCAGGCGCAGGGCGTCAACGGCGGCTTGCAGTGCCGCAACGGGAACGCCCGCGTCAATGAGCGCGCCGAGGAACATGTCGCCGCTGGCCCCAGAAAAGCAGTCTACGTATCCGTAACGCATAAGATTCCTTTTTTCACCGGCTGTAGGGCAGGGACGCTGGCCCGCTCTACGGTTGAGGGTGGTTGGCTGTCGGCAGAAAATCGTTCAGGCTCCCCGACCGGTAGCCCCGCGGGTCTACTTCGATCTGGGTGAAGCCCAGGCCCTGAAACAACGGCAGCAGGGCCTCTTTTTCGCCCTCCAGGCGGCTGACCTGGTGAGCGGAGACTTCTATGCGGGCCACGCGCCCAAAATGGCGGACGCGCACCGACTCGTAGCCGCGCGCGCGCAGGCAGGCTTCGGCCTGGGCCACCTGCGCCAGTTCCTCCGGGGTAATGCGCCGTCCGTATGGAAAGCGCGTTGCCAGGCAGGGCGCAGAGGGGCGCTCCCACACTTCCAGGCCCAGGGCACGCGCCAGAGCGCGGATTTCGGCTTTTCGCAGTCCCACCTCGGCCAGCGGACTGCGCACGCCCAATTCGGCCACTGCGCGCGCGCCGGGGCGGTAATCTGAAGCATCATCCGCATTAGAGCCTTCGGCCACGTGCCTTACGCCCCATTCCGCCGCCATGCGCCGGATTTCTCTCAGGCGCGCCAGCTTGCAGTGGTAACAGCGGTCGGGCGGGTTGGCGGCAAAAGACTCGTTTGCCAGGTCGTCAAAATCCACAATCACGTGCCGAAAGCCCACCTGCGCGGCAGTGCGGATGGCCGCCTCGGTATCGCCGGGCGTTTCCACCGGCGAGCGCACCGTGACCGCCGTCAGCCGGTCTTGGAGGGCGGCAAAACCCACCGCGGCCACCAGGGCGCTGTCAACCCCGCCGGAGAAGGCCACCACCAACGACCCCATGCCGCGCAGTAAATCATAAAGGGCTTCGCCTTTTTGGCGCACAACCGGGTCAGAAAGGGTCCGGATGATGGAAAGCATCTTCACTCCATGCTGTTAATGCGGTGGGCTAACACCCCGGCCCCAAAGCCGTTATCAATGTTCACCACCGCCACGCCCGCCGCGCACGAGTTCAGCATGGTCAGCAGGGCGGCCAAGCCGTGAAAGCTGGCCCCATAGCCCACGCTGGTCGGCACGGCGATGACCGGCACGCTCACCAGCCCCCCGACCACGCTGGGCAGTGCACCGTCCATGCCGGCCACCACGACGATCACGCGGGCCTGGCGCAGGCGATCGAGCTGGTTGAGCAGGCGGTGGATGCCCGCCACCCCCACATCGTAGATGCGCTCGACGGCGCTGCCCATCAGGTCGGCGGTGAGGGCGGCCTCTTCGGCCACCGGCACGTCGGCGGTTCCGGCGGTCGCCACCAACACGCCGGGCTTCTTGACCCGCCCATTGGCCCGGTCTAAGACCAGGGCGCGCGCCTGGGCGTGGTAAACCATCTCTGGAAAGCGCGGCAGGACCGCCGCGCTCATTTCTTCTGAGACGCGCGTCACCAGCACGCGGTCGTTGCGTCCGGCCAGCCGCTCGACGATCTGCGCCACCTGGTCGGGGGTCTTGCCCTGCCCAAACACCACTTCTGGAAAGCCTGTGCGCAGGGCGCGGTGCTGATCCAGATGGGCAAAGTTCCCGACCGTCTCATAAGGCAGGGTGCGCAGTCGTTCTACGGCATCGTCCACGGCCACCACGCCGCGGCTGACTTCTTCTAACAGCAAACGGATGGATTCTTCCTGCATGATTCTGTCACGTTCCTCACAATACAATAAGGGGAACCACGGATGAACGCAGATGAAAGCCAGGAAAACTGTGTTGATCAATGGTTCCTGAAAAACACCAAAATACTGACCGGAGTAAATTATACCGGACAAATCGGGCAGAACCCGGTCCGCCGCCAGACCAATCTATTCCCACCCTGTTCTCATGGCTGTCTTTGCACCCAGGGGAGGGGGATTATGGCGCGCGCCACCAGCCCCTCGACGGCGGCGCGGTTATTGCTCAGGTCGGGGTCAATGTGGCCGGCAGCGGCCTCGCCGCTGAAGCGCAGGGGCTGCCAGATGGCGGCCTGCGGGGTGATGCGCGCCGTCAGCGTCACCCCGGCTGTGCCGGAAGGCGGCAGGCTGTCCAGAGCGCAGGTAACGGTCTGTGGGGCGGCGAAGGCACAGCCCAGGGCCGCCAGGTCTCCTTCGAGGGTCAGGCCGGCGGGGAAGACGATGGTGAGGGTGGGGTTGGGGATGACCTCTGGTTCTGGGTTGTGGAGGCGCGCGAGCAGGGTGAAGGTTTCGCCGGGGCGGGCGGCGCGGGGGCGCAGGGTTAACGTCAGGCGCACATCCGTCACGGCGCTGACGGGCTGAACCAGTTGAGCCGTTTCGGCGCTGTAGGGCTGGGCCGCGCCGTAACCGTAAAGGTTCACCCCGGCACTGCCGGGCGGGTAGCGGTCAGCGCGGTCCCAGGCCCGCACGGTGAGGCGGGCTTCGCCGTTCATATCGAGGGCCGGCAGGAAGCGCACGCGGATGTTTTCGTCGAGGGCCAGAAGCAGGGCCCCACTGCCGGATACGTCCGTGACATCCACCCACGCGGCGCTGGGGCTGGTCTGATACTGCCAGACGCCGCGCGCGTCATTGGTTTCCACCAATGCCACGCCCAGCGGCGAGCCGGGGTCTTCATCGGTGATGCGCCCGCCCAGCAGGTCCATCAGGCGCGCGCCGGGGTTGTCCGCCGGAGAGACGTTCTCGATGATCTCCGTCAGGGCGTACTCGCCGGATTCGAGGACGGGAGCATGGTTGAGGGCCTCATACGCGCCCAGATCGGGGGCGGCGCCCGAAGCGCGCGGGCCGCCCAGCAGGTCTACGTGCAGGTAAGGGGGCAGATAATCAGGGTTGGCCTGGTCCACCGCCGGAGAATGGGCCGGGATGCCCAAATAGCCGCCGGTGAGATCGTCCAGAAGCGGGTCGGCACTGCCGGAGACGTGATTGGCGGGGTCATCGGGCAGGCCCTGGAGGATGGCGTAGCGCAAAACGGGCGCATCTGGCCCTTCCGAGACGACCGGCCCGGCCCCGCCGTCGCTGCCCCACGCGATGCTGTTCTGCACGGTGAGGATGCCGCTGTGCTGGTGCAGGGCGGCGCTGGTGGGGGCGAGCGTGTGATTATAGGCGATGGTGGCGTGGGTCAGCACGGGGGCGGCGGATGTGCTGTAGAACGCGCCGCCGGAGTCAGCGGTGTTATCCCACAGCTCTACGTTGAAGAAAACCGGGGCCGAACCGCCCTCGGCGCAGACGGCTCCGCCGTAGCGGGCCTGGTTGGCGCGGAAGTGCGCCTGGGTGAGTTGGGGACTGCTTCCGCCAGAGACCAGAAGCGCCCCGCCCCGGCCCTCGGCGGCGCGGTTGCGGGCAAAAAAGACGTTCTCGATCAGGGGACTGCTGTTTTCCAGGTACATCCCCCCGCCGCCCGCCGCCGCCAGATTGTCTGTGATGACCAGGTTGCGCAGTGCGAGGCGGCTGTTGCGCAGGAACAGGCCGCCGCCCACATCGCGGTAGTCGGCGGGCCCGTCGGCCTGGCCCGCGCGGATGGTAAAGCCGTCCAGCGCGGCGGTGGCATCAACCTCTACCGCCGTGACCACGTGGTAGCTGTTATCATCCGCGCCGGGGCCGCCGATCTCGCCGGAAAGGATGGTGGGGGCGTGGGCGTCGCCGCCGCTCTGCCAGCGTTCTGCCAGAGAAGATTCATTGCCGATGAAGCCGCCAAAGACCTGCACGCCGCTGCGCAGTTCAAAGGCGCGGCTGCGGTCGGTTTCGTCGGGAGTGTATTCCCCTGCCGCTACCCAGATCTGCTCCCCCGGCTGGGCGGCGGCCAGAGCGGGCTGGAGGTGGGTGTAAGCATCTACCCAGGATGTGCCGTTATTGGCTCCGGTGGCCCGCTGGTTGACGTAGATGACGCCGGACTGCCAGAAGCCCGGCACAACCTGGAACATGACCAGGGGGAGATGGGTGAGGTAATGCTCCGACGCGGCTACCGATACGGTCACCTGGGCGGCGTTATTGCCGGGCTGTGGGTCGGTGACGGCGGCAGAAAGCGCCGCCTGAAAGACCAGGTTATGACCCGCCGCCAGCAGGGGGTGAGCGCGCGCTGTGACGTTAAAGGAAAGAAGAACGGGCAGACTGCCGGGAGGATCGGGCTGGGGAGGCAGTTCAGCGAAGGTACAGCGCACGCGGCTGTGACCGGGCAGTGTGCCAACCTCTGGCTCGGTCAGGGCGCAGGCCCCGTCAGAGGCGGCGGGGTCGTAGCTCGTCCAGGGCGGCAGGGTGATCTCGATCACCGCGTCGGGGACGGGTTCGGTGAGGGGGTTGAAGGCTTCGAGGGTCAGCGTCAGCGCGCCGCCCGGCAGGACGGGGTTGGGCGCGGCGGAGAGGTACAGCCCCAGGTCGGCCTCTGACGGTTGAGCGTGGACCGGCAGAGACAGCCCCAGGAACGCAGGGATCAGCACCAGGCAGTGGAGGCGGCGAAGGATGGTGGGTAAAAAGGCCGCCTTCATCGGTACACAAACGGGTCGCCCGAAGCCACAAAAGACACCGGAACGCCCGGCAAGAACGCGGCCAGCCATTCCGGCAGGTGCTGCATTCCGGCCTCTTCGGTGCGGTTGTGACCGGCCACGATCAGGGCTTTGGGCAGGCCCAACTGAGCGGCGTCGCGGATGTAGGCGCACAGCGTCCACTCTAAAATCTCTCCCGCTACGATCACATCCAGGTTGAGCTGGCGCATCATCTCCATCGGCATCGTGTCTGAGCCGAGGCCCAAACTGCCCCCGCCGATCAGCAGGCCCACCCGGCTCACCGGCATAGATAGGTCGCCCACCACGCGCACCACTGCCACGCCCAGCCGTTCCTTGAGCAAATCGGCCAGCGCCCCTACCGTGGTGGGGGGGATGGTATAGAAGAAGCGGTTGACCGGGTCGCCGTAGGCTTCCCAACCCAGGTCGCGCTGGACCCCCGCGAAGATGAGGTCGGGGGTGGTGGCGTGGGCGTGATCGTGGAAGCGCCAGATGTTCATGCCGGTTTCGGCAATGAGGGCCAGCTTGCGGCGGTAGACCTCGTCGCCGGCCAGCCAGTCACGCCCATCGGCGTGGGTGAAGAAAGTCGGCTCGTGGGTGATGATCAGGTTGGCTCCGCGCGCCGCCGCCGCGCGGATCACCTCTGGCGTTGCCATAAATGTG
>DAOUAC010000122.1:0-8405 GCA_034434155.1 Anaerolineaceae bacterium | reverse complement strand
TGGCGGGGGGTGTCTGGCCGGGTCGTCCGGCGCGCCGCCGTTGCCTTAACCCTGCTGGCAATGCTGGTCGGCCTGTTGGGGACGCTCTTTCAGACCGCCGCCGCGCAAACCTACCGCTTCCAGGTGGAACGCTCTACCACCGATTTGTACGTGAACGCAGACGGAACGGTGACGGTGGAATATACCTACCTGTTTCGCAACGACCCCAACGCCGACCCCATTGACGCCATTGACATAGGCGTGCCGACCACCCGTTACGACCTCGCCAGCGTGAGCGGAACCGTCAACGGCCAGCCGGTGACGGATATTGAAGAATCGCCTTACGTCAAGCCCGGTGTGGCCCTCAACCTGGGGCGGCTGAGCATCCGCCCTGGGCAGACCGGCGAGGTGACGGTGCGCATCGGCACGGTGCGCAACCTGCTCTTTAAGGCCAATACCCAAGAGGCTGAAGCCTACGCCAGCTTCCGGTTCAACCCCAACTACTTCGGATCAGAATTCGTGCGCGGGCAGACGGATATGACCGTCACCCTGCACCTGCCGCCGGGGCTGGAACCCAACGAACCGCGCTACTTCCCGCCCAAAGGCTGGCCCGGCAGCAGTGAGCCAGACGAAACCGGTTACGATGAGCAGAACCGCGTCTTTTACCGCTGGCGCTCCGAGCAGGCCAGCAGTTCGGCCGTTTACGAGTTTGGGGCGGCTTTTCCGGCCCGCGTCGTCCCTGCCGCCGCGCTGATGACCGAAGTGCCCTTCCGCTTTGACCCCGACCTGATCTGCCCGGCCCTGTTCTGCCTGGGGTTCTTTGGCTTCATCGTCTTTACCATTTACGCGGCCATCGTGGGCGACCGCAAGCGCAAGCTCCAATACCTGCCGCCCAAGCTCTCGGTCGAAGGGAACGGCATTAAACGCGGGTTGACGGCCGTCGAAGCCGCCATTGTAATGGAACAGCCCATGGACCGGATTCTGACGATGATCCTGTTCAGCGTCCTCAAAAAAGGGGCCGCGACGGTCGTTTCGCACAACCCCATCGCGATCAAAGCCGCCGAGCCGCTCCCTGAGGGCCTGAACTCCTACGAAATTGAGTTTCTTCAGGCCATGGCTTCAGACAACAAAGCGGCACAGCGCGCCCGCCTGCAAACGATGATGACCAACCTGGTGAAATCGGTCTCTGAAAAAATGCGCGGTTTCAGCCGCAAGGAAACGGTGGCTTATTACCAGAACATCATGCAGAAGGCCTGGCAGCAGGTCGAAGAGGCCAATACCCCTGAAATGAAGATGAAGAATTTCGACGAGGCCCTCGATTGGACCATGCTCGACCGCCGCTTTGATGACCGCACCCGCCGCGTCTTTGGCCCTCAGCCCGTTTTTATGCCCTATTGGTGGGGGCGCTTTGATCCGCGCGCCAGCGGCACGGGCGGCGCGCCCTCTGGCCTGCCCGTCAGCACTTCGCAGAACGCCCCGCCGCAGGGCGTTAACCTGCCCACCCTGCCGGGCAGTGAGTTTGCCGGCTCCATCGTGGTGGGGATGCAGAACTTCGCCAACACGGTGGTTGGCGACCTGACCAGCTTTACCGGCGCCGTGACCGACAAGACCAACCCGGTTCCCAAGCCCCCGCCCGGTTCGCGCGGCAGAGGCGGCGGCGGCGGGCGCTCGTGCGCCTGCGCCTGTGCCTGCGCCGGGTGCGCCTGTGCCTGCGCTGGCGGCGGACGCTGATGAAAGCGGCTAAGATCGGTTTCCTCTCGAACCTGCGCGCGCGCATCGCGCGGATGGGCGCGCCTCTGCCGCAGTACCCTGGGCCGGGGGTGTATCACTTCCTGCGCGCGGAGAACGGCGGTCAGGCCCGCGTTCACCTGCGCCTTGAAGAAGACGGCAGTGGCCTGTTGATGGTCAACGCCAGCCGGGTGTTTCACCTGAACCCCACCGCCGCGTGCATGGCTTTCTTTAAACTGCAAGACACGCCGCTGGATGAGGCCGTCGGCGCGCTCCGGCGCCGCTTTAACGTCTCGAAAGAGCAGGCCCGCCGAGACTATCTGGAACTGGCCGCGCAGATTGAGGTGATCGCCCGCCCCGATGAACACTGCGCCCTGTGCGAGCTGGACCTGGATGTGACGGCCCCCTTCAGCGCGCGCCCTTCGGCCCCTTACCGCATGGACCTGGCGCTCACCTACCGCTGTAACAACAACTGCTCTCACTGTTACAACGCCCGCCCGCGCCGCCAGCCAGAGCTAAGCACCGGAGACTGGCTCCTCATCCTGGACCGTTTGTGGGAAGTGGGCATTCCGCACGTGGTATTCACCGGCGGCGAACCCACCCTGCGCCCTGACCTGCCCGAACTCATCGCCCACGCCGAGCGCAACGGGCAGATCACCGGCCTGAACACCAACGGACGAAAACTCAAGGACCCGGCTTACCTGCAAACCCTGGTGGATGCCGGGCTGGATCACGTTCAGATTACGCTGGAGTCGCACGATGCGGCCGTTCACGACGGCATGGTGCAGGCCGCCGGCGCCTGGGCCGATACGGTGGCCGGGGTGCGCAACGCGCTCCGCACCCGCCTGTACGTGATGACCAACACCACTCTGCTGCAAGCCAATGCCCCTGCTCTGGCCGAAACGCTCGCCTTTCTGGCCGGGCTGGGCGTGCCAACGGTGGGCCTGAACGCGCTGATCTACTCTGGCAAAGGGCTGGAAGTTCATTCGGGCCTGCCGGAACGCGACCTGCCCCCCCTGCTGGAACTGGCGCGCGCCCAAACCGATGCGCAGGGCCAAAAGCTGATCTGGTATACGCCCACTCAATACTGCCACTTCGACCCGGTGCAGATGGAACTGGGGGTGAAGGGCTGTACGGCCGCGCTCTATAACATGTGCGTCGAGCCAGACGGCAGTGTGATCCCCTGCCAGTCTTATTACCAGGCGGTTGGCAATATCCTGCGCGACCCCTGGAACGCCATCTGGAATCACGAACTGGCCGCCAGTCTGCGCGAGCGGCGCAACCTGCCCCTGGCCTGCCAGGCCTGCGCTTTGTTGGTGGAGTGCGGCGGCGGCTGTCCGCTGGCCCGCCAGGCCAACCCCGATTGGAAACCTCAGACCGTTTATGCTTCGCTCCCCACCTCGGAAGGCAGTATTTCAAAGGGCGGGTCAACTGCGCCCTTCAGTAAACGACCCCTCTAAACGGGAGGCCCCATGAACCTGCTGCGCCCTATTCTCGACCCCCTTCTCAAGCGTTTCTTCCCGCCGGTCGAACCCCTGCCGGCTGGCGTGTATCACTACCAGGCCCCGCCCGATGCGCCCTTTCCTTACCGCCTGCACCTGCGCATTGAACCCGATGGCCGAGGCGTGCTGATCGTCAACGCCAGCACCGTCGTCCACCTGAATAACACGGCGGCGGAGTACGTCTACCACCTGGTGAATCAAACGCCCGCAGAGCAGGCCATTGCCGCCATTGCCCGCCGCTATAACGTCAACCGTGAGACCGTCCGGCAGGATTATCACAACCTGACCGGGCGCCTGCGCGCTCTGGTCGAAGTCCCCGACCTGGATCCCGTCACCTACCTCGATTTTGACCGCTCTGACCCCTACACCGGCGCGCTGTCCGCGCCCTACCGCCTGGACTGCGCCCTCACGTACCGCCTTCCCGCCGAAGATCCGCGCGGGCTGACCCCTACCGAACGCGTCAAACGCGAACTGACCACAGAGGAATGGAAAACCGTTCTCGATAAAGCCTGGAACGCAGGCATCCCTCACGTGATCTTTACCGGCGGCGAGCCGACCCTGCGCCCCGATCTGCCCGCTTTAATCATCCACGCCGAGAGCCGCGGAATGGTCGCCGGGCTGATTACCAACGGGCGCGCGCTGGCCGAAGCGTCCTACCGGCAGGAACTGCTCCAGGCCGGGCTGGATCACGTGATGCTGGTCTTAGACCCAGACGATGACCAGGCCATGCGGGCGCTTCAGGATACGCTGGCGGAAGACATCGCGGTCGTCGTCCACCTGACGCTCACCGCGCGCCGCCGTGACCATTTTGCCCAGATCATTGACCGCCTGGCGGCGCTGGACGTGCAGAACATCTCGCTGAGCGCCGACTCGGCGGATTTAAAAGAAGAATTAGCCGCCCACCGTCAGGCCGTGGCCGACCGGCAGATGCGCCTGTTTTGGGATTTGCCCGTCCCCTACTCTCACTTCAACCCGGTAACGCTGGAGATCGAGCAGTCGCCAGAGCCGCAGCCCGGCGGGCCGGGGCGGGCCTGGCTGTACGTGGAGCCGGACGGCGACGTACTGCCCGGTCAGGGGTACAATCAGGCGGTGTTGGGCAACCTGTTGACCGACACCTGGGAGACTATCTGGCAGAACGCCAGAGCATGGCAGGAAAAAGAGTAAGTACCGCCGTGGGTGAGCCGCTCGCCGAACAGCACGCGCGTTTCCTCCAACAGGCAGCGTGGACGGCCGCCCTGCGCCGGTACGTATGGGGCCGCCTGCGCCTGCCGCCCCGGGCGCGCGTGCTGGAAGTGGGCTGTGGGACCGGCGCGGTCACGCAAACCCTGCATGACTACGCGCAAATTACCACCTTCGGCCTCGACCTCCACCTCCCTTCCCTCCGCTTCGCTCAGTCGCAAGACCCTGCCACCCGCTTCTGCGCCGCAGATGCTCACGCACTCCCCTTCTCAACCGACTCGTTTGACGCCGCCGCCTGCCATTTTTTGCTGTTGTGGGTGGCGCATCCAGAGCAGGTCCTGCGTGAAATGGCCCGCGTTTGCCGCGCCGGTGGAACCGTACTGGCCCTGGCCGAACCCGATTACGGCGGACGCATTGACTATCCCCCACCCCTGATTGAGATCGGCCGGTTACAGGCCGCCGCACTGCAAGCCCAGGGAGCCGACCCCCTGGCCGGGCGCAAGCTCTCTGGCTGGCTGCACGCCGCCGGCCTCACCGCCATCGAAACCGGCGTGCTGGGCGGCCAGTGGAGCGGCCCCCCCTCTCCCGCCGCCTGGCAGTCTGAATGGGACACCCTCGCCAGCGACCTGGCCGGGCAAATTTCACCTGAGGCGTTAGCAGAACTGAAACGAATCGACCAGCAGGCCTGGCAGGACGGCCGCCGGGTGCTGTTTGTGCCTACTTTTTATGGCCTGGGGACGAAAGCCTGAAGCCTAGGGTGGGTCAGGACGCCGCCCAACCCACCCCGGCGCGCTTAAACCAGGCTTTTATAGTAGTTAATCAGCCCGTTGGTCGAAGAATCGTGGCTCGAAACCGGCTCTGGGCCTTTCAATTCCGGCAGAATCCTGCCAGCCAACTGCTTGCCCAATTCCACGCCCATCTGGTCAAACGAATTGATGTCCCAAATGGCTCCTTGGGTGAAGATTTTGTGTTCGTACAGCGCAATCAGCGCCCCCAACACCTGAGGGGTGAGCTTGGGGTAAAGGAACGAGTTGGTCGGGCGGTTGCCGGGGAAGGTTTTGGCCTGAGTGAGAAGCTCCAGCCGCTCGCCAGACACCCCGGCCTGTAACAGTTCGGCGCGCGCTTCTTCTGAGGTCTTGCCGCGCATCAGCGCCTCGGTCTGCGCGAAGAAGTTCGAAAGCAGCATAACCTGATGATCTCCCAGGGGGTTGTGACTGTGCGCCGCCGCCAGAAAATCACACGGGACGAGCTTGGTCCCCTGGTGGATCAACTGGTAAAAAGCGTGCTGTCCATTCGTCCCCGGCTGGCCCCAGATGATCGGCCCGGTGGTGTAATCCACCCATTGGCCGTCTTTGGTCACGCTTTTGCCGTTGCTTTCCATATCGCCCTGCTGGAAATACGCCGGGAAGTGCACCAGGTACTGGTCATAAGGCAAAATGGCGTGCGATTCGGCCCCAAAGAAGTTGTTGTACCAGATGCCCAACAGCCCCATGATGACTGGAATATTCTGCTCAAAGGGGGTATTGCGGAAGTGTTCATCTACCTGGTAAGCCCCCTCCAGCAGTTGGTCAAAGCAGTCCATCCCCAGGTAAAGCGCCACCGAAAGACCAATGGCCGACCACACCGAGTAGCGCCCGCCGACCCAATCCCAGAATTCAAACATATTGTCTGGGTCAATGCCAAAATCCTTCACTTTCTGCGCGTTGGTGGATAAGGCCACAAAATGGCGCGCAATAGCGGCGTCATCCTGGGCCGCCGCCAGGAACCACTGCCGCGCCGAGAAGGCGTTGGCCATCGTTTCCTGCGTGGTGAAGGTCTTCGAAGCCACCAGGAACAAAGCCGTCTCCGGGTGAATCCGCCGGAGCGTTTCCACCAGGTCAGTGCTGTCTACGTTAGAGACAAAATGGACGCGCAGATCTGGGCGGGCATACGGCTTGAGCGCCTCGCAGACCATCTTCGGCCCCAGGTCCGACCCGCCAATGCCGATGTTCACAATATCGGTGATGGCTTTGCCCGTATAGCCGCGCCACGCGCCAGAACGCACGGCCTCGCTGAAGGCGCGCATTTTGGCCTGCACCCGCCGCACGCCGGGCATCACGTCCTGGCCGTCTACGTAAATGGGGCGCTCAGAGCGGTTGCGTAGGGCGGTGTGCAGTACGGCGCGGTTTTCGGTGGTGTTGATCTTCTCACCCGCGAACATCGCCGCGATCTTCTCTGCCAGCCGGCACTGATGCGCCAGTTCCACCAGCAGGGCAACGGTTTCTTGGGTAATGCGGTTCTTGGAATAATCAAACAGGATGTCGCCCAGGCGCAGAGAGAAGCGGTCGAACCGCCCGGGGTCTGCCGCGAACAGGTCGCGCATATGCACGCCTTCCATGGCGCGGCGGTGTTCCACCAACCGCTGCCAGGCTGGCAGGGAAAGCAGTCGAGACATACAGGATTCTCCGGTCGTATTTAGATGATTTCGATGTTGTCTTTGCCGCCGTAAAAATCCCACCAGGGTTTTGCGCCCCGTGCCAGGATTTCGTTAAACGTTTGGATATTCTGCACCCCGCGCGTGGCAAGCCAGGACCGCAGGGCCGCCGCGCCGCCGCGCCCGTATTCGGGGATGCCGTCTTGCCAGGTTGCCCGCCCGCACAAGATGCCAGAGAAGGGCGTATTCGCCTCAACTGCCAGTTCCAGCGTCTCGCGGAAGACGGCGTCTGACACCCCGGCGCTGAGGTAAATGAACGGCACGCGCGACTCGGCGGCCGCCTGGCGGAAATACTCACCGGCCTGCTCGCGGGTATAGGCCACCTGACCATCTGGGTTGGCCCGCGACCCCTCGACGTAGCGCATGTTCACCGGCACTTCCACCTTCAGCACGTCCACCCCATAGCGCGGGTGCGAGAACTCGCGCATATACGCGGCCACCTTGCCCGGCTTGGCCCGCGCGAACTCGATGCCCTTCTCATCGCCAATCGCATCAGAGTAGGCGACCACTTCGAGGAAGAAAGGCACATCACAGCCCCGGCATTCGGCCCCAATGCGCTCGACGAACGCCTGCTTGATGGTGTTGATGCGCGCCTCATCGTCTGGATCATAATACAACAGCACCTTAATCACATCCGCGCCCGCTTCAACCAGCCGCAGTACCGACCATTCGGGCAGCAGGTCTGGAAGGCGGCCCTTGACGTTCACGTCGTAGCCGGTCTTTTCGTAGGCCAGGAACAGGCCCGCGTTTTTGGCGCGCCGGCGCGCGGCTTCCAGGCCGTATTCTGGGTCTAAGAGAATGGCGCTGGCGTAAGGCGTCAGTTCTTCCGCTACGAGAACTTTAAACTCGCTCATTTCTTCGGGTGAGGGGTCTCTGCCCATGACTTTTGCCATCGCTTTTTTGAGCGAGCCGCGCTGGTCAATCGCCAGCGCCGCGATGACGCCGTTCTGATCCGCAACGGCCTTCATGCCCTTAAACTTGCCTGCCGTCATTTTGATCTTAGCCATCCAACAGCCTCCCTTAAAAATGACAGATGAATGGGGGGAACCGCCCCCCCTCTAGTATATCCTGAAATGCGCCGTTAGCGGCGCGCTTTCGCCCAAAAAGATTCTGGCAAAAGGGTTGTCAAAATGCGGGAACCGGACTATAATATGCCCGTTCGTGGCAAAAGAACGAGTTCGGGGCGTGGCGCAGCCCGGCTAGCGCGCTTGCATGGGGTGCAAGAGGTCGAAGGTTCAAATCCTTTCGCCCCGACCAGAAATGAAGAACCCCCGTCCTATCTGGACGGGGGTTTAAGCTTGTTAAATGCACAACGTTGTGCACAGTCGCCTATGCTTTGGGGAGGTCGAATCTCTCGTTCCCCTCTCAAGGTGGGCAGGGCCAGGGGTGGGGGCACTTAGCGAAAAGCCCTGCCCCTCAACCTTAGGGCTTTCTCAAAGTCGCTTGACTTTTTGAAAATCGCTCGTCTTGTAGGAAGGGTGTGGGGTTTGGCGGCGCGAATGCGCCGCCAAACCCCACGAATCTTTGGTTCCCCGCCCCCCTCG
>DAOUAC010000121.1:0-29641 GCA_034434155.1 Anaerolineaceae bacterium | reverse complement strand
CAACGGATTAAGCCCATTCTTATGGGCCGCCCATTCCGATGGGCCGGGAACGGATTGAAGGGATTGAGCGGTTCGGTCCTAATCCGTTCAATCCGTTCCAGATAATCCGTTGACAGCTTCTGCCGCTCCCCGCGCGTTCTGGCGGCTGTCGGCGGAGTGAGAGAGGGGAGCTGTCAACGGATTTGGGAGCGGATTGAACGGATGGAACGGATTGAACGGATGGTCTAGTGATTGCGAATCTGGCCTTAATCCGTTCAATCCGTTCCCGGCCCATCGGAATGGGCTTAATCCGTTGACAGCTTCTTCCGCTCCCGCGCGTTCTGGCGGCTGTCGGCGGACTGTTAACGGAGATGACTCTTTGCACCCGGAGGGATCAATATGGCAGAGACAAAGCGGATTGTGACGCCGTATGACGACCTGACCTACCGCGTCATTGGCTGTGCAATGGCGGTTCATCGAAAATTGGGGCCGGGTCTGCGTGAAGATACCTATCAGCGCGGCCTTGAAACCGCTCTAGCCGAACATAAGATTGATTTTGAGGCGCAAAAGCTGTATGAAGTGGTTGACCCAGACGCTGGAGGGGCATTACTGGGTTACTATATTCCAGATTTTGTGGTTGGCGGCAAATGCGTGGTTGAAATCAAGGCATTAAACCGGATTGACGGGAGCCACTTTGCGCAGGTGATCGGTTACCTGGCTGTGACTGGCTGTCCGCTTGGCCTGCTCTTGAATTTTGGCGAGCGCAGTCTGTTTTACCGGCGTATTTTTCCCCCGAAGGATGTCTGCGAACACCGCGTGAACCGCCAATGGCTGTTTGTACCAGAAAGTTTAAGACCCGCACAATCGTAGGAGAAAAAATTTCTGTGGCTCACTTAAGAGACGCCGTCCTCATCCTCGTCCTGCTGTTGGCTCTGCCGGCTGGCGCGCGCGCGGCTCCGCTTCCGGCAGAGTTTGCCGCCGGGCTGGTCATTCGCTTCCAGGGCGCGCCCTCTGCCCTGAGCGCGCTGGCCGGTCAGAATGTGGATGCCCTCCGCCCGATGTCGGGCGGGGCGTATGTCCTCCCGTTCGATTCTCCCCTGCCGCTGGAAGAGGCCCGCGCCCTCGCCGCGCAGTTACAGGCCAGCGGAGAGGTGGCCGCGGTGGAAATTGACCGCCGCTTTACCATTGACCGGCTTCCCTCTGACGCGGCCTATGGGCAGATGTGGAACCTGGCCGCTTCTTCCGCCGTCAACTACGGCATAGACGCCCCCGCCGCCTGGGATATTACCACCGGAGACCCGAACCTCGTCATCGCCGTCATTGATACCGGCGTCCTCAAGCTCCACCCCGACCTGGCGGGCCGCCTGCTGGATGGCTATGACTTTGTCAGCGACCCCTTTATCGCCAATGACGGCGGAGGGCGCGATTCTGACGCCTCGGACCCGGGCGATTGGGTGTCGTTCGGCGACATCGCCGCCCACCCAGAGTGCGGTCCCTTCCCCCATGACAGCAGTTGGCACGGCTCGCACGTGAGCGGCACGATTGCCGCCGCCTCAGATAACGGCATCGGCATCGCGGGGGTGAATTGGGCTTCCAAGGTTCTGCCGCTGCGGGCGCTGGGCAAGTGCGGAGGCTCGCTTTCAGATGTGATTGACGCACTGCGCTGGGCCGCCGGGCTGTCTGTGCCGGGCGTGCCGCCCAACCCCACCCCGGCCCGCGTCATTAACATGAGTCTGGGGGCGCCTTCAGACGGCGGAACCTGTTCGCCCATGCTCCAGGCGGCGGTGAACGATGTCCTGGCCGCCGGGGCGGTGGTGGTCGTCTCGGCGGGCAACAGCCGGCAGGATGCCGCCCTCTACGAGCCGGCCAACTGTAACGGAGTCATCACCGTAGGGGCCAGCGAGATGGGCGGCAACAACGCCAGCTATTCCAACACCGGCCAGACGGTGGAGATCAGCGCGCCCGGTGGAGACGCCGCCCGCTTTTACCCCGGCCAGCCCGCCAACCTCATCCTCTCGACCGTCAGCTCCAGCCGCACCGCGCCCCAGCCGGACTCGTGGACGTATGCCGCCATGCAGGGGACGAGCATGGCCGCCCCGCACGTGACGGGCATCGTCTCGCTGATGTTTTCGGCGAACCCGGCGCTTGGCGGCGCGTTGGCGGTGCGCATCCTGCAGGATACGGCTACGCCCTTTGCCCCCACGGCTCCGTGCGCCGCCGCCGGCACGTGCGGACAGGCGGGCATTGCCCACGCCGGGCGGGCTGTGGCGCGCGCCGCCGGCCTGGCCGCTCTGCTCTTCCCCAACGACTACGCCCCCGCCTACGCCGGCCCGCCCGCCGCTCCCCACGTGCTGACGGTCCTCACCGCCCCCTCTGGCGACCCGGCCCAGACGCGCGTCACGATTGGCGGCCAACCGGCGGTGATTCTCTCGGCCCAGGCTCTCCCTGGCCGTGATGCGCTCCGGATACAGCCGCCCGCCCAGCCCGCCGCCGGGTACTACGCCATCACCGTCACGCTGGGGGGCAGGAACATCACCTTTGGGCGCGCCGTCTTTTACGGGCAGACGGTCTATCTGCCGGGGGTGAGGCGCTGACTCTATGCCGCCCCTGCGCATTTATGACCGGCTGGCCCCGGTGTACGATCTGCTGTCGGCTTCCGAGCGCCCCTTCCGCCGCCGCGCCCTGGGCCTGTTAGCTCTTACCCCTGCCGATGCCTTTCTGGAAATCGGCTGCGGCAGTGGGCGCGATGTAGCCCTGGCCGCCGCCCGGGCGCGCCGGGCTGTGGGGGTAGACCTGGCATTTCTCATGCTGTGCGCCGCTCAGCGCCGCCTGAAAAGCGCGCCCGCCGCACTGGTCCAGGCCGACGCCGCCGCACTGCCCTTCGCCCCGGCCTGTTTTCATGCCGTCTACCTCTCTTTCACGCTGGAACTGCTCCCCCCGCCCGTTCAACAGCAGGCGCTGGCCGAAGCGCGCCGGGTTTTAGCCCCCGGCGGGCGCGCCGCGGTTGTCTGTCTGGCGCGGTCAGAGCGCCCCGGCACAGCTGAGCGGATCTACGGCTGGTTTCACCGCCGCTTTCCGAGAGTGGTGGACTGCGCCCCGATCTGCCCGGCCCAGGTGTTAGGCGAGGCGGGCTTTGCCGTGCTGGCGCGCGAGGCTGGCTCGCTGTGGAGACTGCCGGTGGAAATCCTGCTGGCCGGTTAAACGTGACTGCCAGGCATGGGGGGGACACGCCTGGCAGCCATCAGGGAGGGAATACCACCAGATGCCTTGTCGCACGGGGGGGACGTGCGTTTCCGCCATTCTAGTGGAGACAGCGGCCGAAACCGACTGCCTTAGTCGTCAATATACACTATTAAGATCGCCTTTATATTAAAATAACATTAGAGAATTTTAATCTCAGCGGCGTGAAGGGCGGCTTCTGGAATGAAGAGGAGCGGCTTTGCGCCGCTCCTCTTCATTGACCTGTTCAACGATAAGCCGCTACCGGTAAGTTTCGCTGAATTCCTAATGCCGCCCGCCGTGACCACCCCGGCCCGGTCCGCCGCCAAAGCCGTCAAAGCCCCAGCCCCTGCCGAACAGCCCGCCGCGCTGGGCCTGCTCCGCCAGAATCTGGTCGGCCTGCGCCTGGGTGATCACCCCATCCGTCACGGCCTGCTGGACCGCCGCCTCAAAGGCCGACTGCATGCTGGAGCGGAATGAGTCACTGCTGAAGAGGGCCTGGCGCGCTTTCATCAGATCGGCCTGTTCCTGGGTGATCCTGCCCTCGGCCACGGCCCGGTCGAGCGCGGCATCGCGCGCTTTCAACATCGCGGTCTGGAGCTCTTCGGCGCTGATGCCTAACTTCTCGGCCAGCAGGGCGTGCAGGTCAATCGTACCATCATTCCAGCGCATCAAGAAGCGGTGCCCGCCCAACCCCCCGGTCTTCAACTGATCGGCCTGGGCCTGGGTAATCAACCCCTTTTCGACGGCCTGCTGGAGGGCGGCTTCGTAGGCGGCCTGCTGGGCCGCTTGCAGGGTTTCCAGGTCAATGCCCAGTGCGTCGGCCAGGTCCTGGTTCACCAGACCGGCTTTTTCGCCGCGCCAGCCCTTGCCAAAGGGCAGAACGCCGTTGGGGATCGTTGAATCGCTGGGGGCGGTGGGGGTGGGCTCTTGCGCCCGCACCACGCCGTAGCTGAGCGCGCCCACCGCGCCAGCGGCCACCAGCGCGCCGGTGATGATCAGTACAGCAATACTCTTGCGTTTCATTTGAGTTCTCCTTGTTCCTGTGTTTCGTTGTTCGCCTGAGGACCGTCCTCAAGCCTGCTGTAAGGATAGCGCCGGGGCATTAAGATTTGATTTAGATGGTGTTGAAAGGGTATTTAAAAAAGATGAGAGGTTTTTAAGTTTGATCCGCGCCCTCATTTTGCGCTTAATGACGGAATCTTTTGCACAGCTCCTGTGGTATACCGTTGGCAGTTGGTAAGATGAAGGATCCACAGGAGGACCCATGCCCCTGAACCCGACCGAAACCGAAGCTCAAAGCGCCGCGGCCGAGGTGCGCCGCGGCCTAGAGCGCATCGAGGGCCGGCTGGAACGGCTGGAGGCCCTGCTTGACCTGCGCCTGACCGCCCTGGAGAAGGCCCAAACCGATCACGAGACGCGCCTGCGCGCCGCCCAAGAAAACCTGGTGCGTCTGACGGCCGCCGGAACTTTTGCCCAGGCCGCCAACGCCGCCCTGGCGCTTCTGCTCTCGGCCCTGGCCGCCTGGCTGGGCACGCGCTGAACGGAGCCGCCCGTTTGGAGATTGACCCCGTCCTCTTTGCCCAGCAGGGCGGCATCACCCTGCGCCCTTACCAGCAGGCGGTGGCCCGCGCCCTGGTGAACAGCGTGTTCGCCGGGCAGGGCCGCAGTCTGGCGGTGATGTTCCCGCGCCAGTCGGGCAAAAACGAGGTGCAGGCCTGGGTAGAGGCGGCCCTGCTGGCGGGCCTGCGCGAGCAGGGCGCTGAGATTGTTAAAATCTCGCCCACCTTTCGCCCGCAGTCCCTCAACGCTATGCGCCGCTTAGAACGCGCCCTGCGCGCTCATCCTGAGACGAAAAACGAGTGGAAAAAGGAACAGGGCTACATCTACCGCATCGGCCAGGCGCGCGTTTACTTCCTCAGCGGCGCGCCCGAGTCGAATATCGTGGGGGCTACGGCCTCTACCCTGCTTCAAATTGACGAGGCTCAAGAAATCAGCCTGGAGAAGTACGACCGCGAGATCGCCCCCATGGCCGCCTCAACGCGGGCCACGCGCGCTTTTTGGGGGACGGCCTGGACGGCCGATACCCTGCTGGCGCGCGAACTGAGAGCCGCCCGCGCCGAGGGCGGCGCGTTTGTAGTGGGGCCAGAAGAAGTGAGCCAGTCCGTGCCGGAATATGGGCGCTTCGTTGCAGAACAGGTCGCCCGCCTGGGGCGCGATCATCCTATGGTGCGCACCCAGTATTTTTGCGAGGAATTAGAAACCGGCGGGCGCGCCATGTTCCCCCCAGAACGCCTGGAACGCATGACCGCCCCGCCGGGTTTTGCCGTCCCTTCGGGCGGGCCGTATGCCCTGCTCGTAGACGTGGGCGGCGAGGCCCGTGCGGGTGACGAACCCCACGAGCATGATTTTACCGCCGCGACGGTCGTCGCCGCCGATCTGCGCGGGCTGAACACCCCCGCCCGCGCGCCCATTTACCGCCCCGTCGAGCGCCGCGCCTGGCAGGGGGCCAATCATGCCGATGTGTTCGATGCGCTTCTGGCGCTGGATGCCCGCTACCGCTTTCGCTGGGTGGTAGTGGATGCGACCGGGGTGGGAGCAGGGCTGTCGGCTTTCCTAGAGCGCGCCCTGCCCGGCAGAGTGATCCCTTTTGTATTTTCACTTGCCAGTAAAAGCCAGCTCGGTTGGGATTTCCTCGCCGTGGTGGATGCGGGCCGCTGGCAGGAACCATGCCCTATCACAGACGCGCTGGGGCAGGCGTTCTTCAGGCAGTTGGCCGCCTGCGAGCAAGAAGTACTGCCCGGTCCGGGGCGGGTTCTGCGCTGGGGCGTGCCAGAGGGCCGGCGCGACCCGCTGACTCACGCCCCTCTGCACGATGACCTGGTGCTGTCGGCGGCCCTGTGCGCCCTGCTCGACCGGCAAAAATGGCGGCTCCCCGCCGCCCCGTTTATCATCCCCGCCCCTGACCCGCTGGATGGAGTGAAGGGGTTTTAGGGATCGGCAGGTTGGGTTCAGAGCCGATGCCGCGTGGAAGACCGGAGGGTCCATCACAGCCCGCCCTGAACCCGACACCTGCCAGCGGATTTTGGGGGGAGAAGAGCTGTCAACGGATTTCGGGAACGGATTGAACGGATTATAGAACGGATTGCAATCGGACGTAGGGGCGGGGTTTCCCCGCCCGCACGGGTTGGGGGAGAAAACGCGGGGCTGAGGAAGAGAACCGCGCCGGGCGAAAACGCGGGACTAAAGCCCCTGCTCAGGACGTGGAAGCCCCTGCGGGGCTGAAGATGAGAACCCCGCCGGGCGAAAACGCGGGGCTGAAGCCCCTGCTCAGGACGTGAAAGCCCCTGCGGGGCTGAGGAAGAGAACCCCGCCGGGCGAAAACGCGGGGCTGAAGCCCCTGCTCAGGACGTGGAAGCCCCTGCGGGGCTGAGGAAGAGAACCCCGTGAGGGGTTCTCAGGCGCTGAGGCGGGGACGCGGGGCTGAAGCCCCTGCTCAGGACGTGGAAGCCCCTGCGGGGCTGAGGATGAGAACCCCGCCGGACGCCGCCCCGCGCCCTGAACCCGACCTGGAAGAAATCCGTTCAATCCGTGCCAAAAATCCGTTGACAGCTCTCCCCCCGCCCGCGCAGGTTTGGGCGAGAACGCGGGGCTGAAGCCCCTGCTCAGGGCGTGGAAGCCCCTGCGGGGCTGAGGAAGAGAACCCCGTAGGGGTTTGCATGAACTGAGGCGGGGGTTTTAACCCCCGCCGGACGCCGCCCGCGCGGGTTGGACGCGGGTGAAGCCCCTGCTCAGGACGTGGAAGCCCCTGCGGGGCTGAAGATGAGAACCCTGCCGGGCGGGTTGGACGCGGGGCTGAAGCCCCTGCTCAGGGCGTGGAAGCCCCTGCGGGGCTGAAGATGGAAACCCCGTCAGGGGTTTGCATAAACTGAGGCGGGGGCAAAAACGCGGGGCGCGATCTTTAGCGGCGGATCAGCGCGGCGATGGTTTCGGCCAGTTGGGTCAGGCGGACGGGCTTTGCCAGGTAAGAATCGGCGCCGGCGGCCAAACAGCGCTCGCGGTCGCCGGGCATGGCGAGGGCGGTGAGGGCGATGATGGGCGTGGCGGCGGTGGCAGGGTTGGCGCGCAGTAAGAAGGTGGCTTCCAGGCCGTCCATGATGGGCATTTGGATATCCATCAGGATCAGGTCGGGGCAGGACTCTTGGGCGCGTTGGATGGCTTCCGCGCCGTTGGACGCGGAGACGATCCGGTAGCCTTTGGCGGTCAGGTAATCGGTGAGGGCTTCGAGGTTCGAGGGGGTATCTTCGGCGATGAGGATGAGGGCGCCGTCTCTGGCGGGCGTGGACGGCTGGGTGGGCACATCTGAACCGGCAGGATGAGCCGCCGAAGGCGGAACGGCCCGGATGAACGGCAGGGTGAACCAAAAGCGGCTGCCACTGCCGAGCGTGCTTTTTACTCCCACGCCGCCGCCCATCTGTTCGGCGAGCTTATGCACCAGCGCCAGGCCCAACCCTGTGCCGCCGTGCTGACGGCTGAGAGAGCTGTCCACCTGGGTAAAGGGTTGGAAGATTTGTTCGAGTTTGTCGGCGGCGATGCCGATGCCCGTATCGCTGACGGTGAAGCGGATGGCCTCGCCGTCGTTTTCCAGCGAGACTTCCAGCTCGATGCGCCCGTATTCCGGGGTGAATTTGACGGCGTTGTTCAGCAGATTGACGAGCATTTGCTTCAGCCGCAGTTCATCCACCATCATGGCACTGCCGTCAATCTCTGGGTCCAAGATAAAGGTGAGGCGCTGGTTTTTTTCGTCTGCCTGCTGTGCCACCAGGTGGATGGCGGCCTGGCATGCGGCGCGGACATCGGTTGGCGCGGGGCGCAGGTCTAAAAAGCCGGTTTCGATCTTAGAGAGGTCGAGGATGTCGTTGATAATGCCTAACAGGTGCGCGCCGCTCTCGTGAATGGTATTCAGGCGGTCGCTCTGCGGGCCGTTCAGCGCACCGTAGATGCCTTCGAGCAGGGCTTCGCTTAAGACGAGGATGCCGTTGAGAGGGGTGCGCAGTTCGTGGCTCATCATGGCGATGAACTCGGTCTTGGCGCGGTTGGCGCGGGTGAGCTCGGCGTTGGCCCGGCTGAGCTCGATGGATCGCTCTTCCAGGCGGCGCTGGGCCTGCTTTGCGGCGGTTATATCGATGATGGTGACAATGTGATGTTCCACGCCGTTGACGTGGATGAGATCGGTCGAAAACATCACCTGGATGAGCCGGCCCGATTTGGCGCGCAGGACGGTTTCGTAGTTTCGGATGCGGCCCTCTTCGCTGATCATGCGGATGAAGGTGGGGAGTTCTTTGGGGTGGCCGTAGAGGTGCAGTTCGTCGGGGGTGCGGCCGATGATCTCTGCGCGGGTGTATTCCAAGAGCTGCAGGAAACTGTCATTCGCATCCACGAAGCGGCTGTCTGTCATCTTGATAATTGCACGCGCGGCCGGGCCGGCACGAAAAGCTTTATCGAACAGCTCTTCGCGCTCCAAAAGGCTCTGTTCGGCCTGTTTGCGGCGGGTAATATCCTCAAAGGTGGCGATGACCATGTGGGGGGGCTGGCCGGGCGCGGCGCACAGCGGGGTGGCGGTGATGTTGATCCATCGGTACGCATCGGTTTGAGGGTTGTAGACTCCCATTACCACGTCAGAGACGGTCTGCCCGGTGCGCAGGGCGCGCATGGAGGGGTGATCGTCGCCGGGGAAGTCGGAGCCGTCTTCGTGGATGGCGCGCCAGCGCGGGTCGTAGGGGGTACGACCCTGCAGTTGGTCGAGCGACAGGCCCAAGACGGACAGGGCCGCGGGGTTAGCGTCTAGAATGGCGCCGGACGAGTCGAGAATGACGGCTCCCAATGGCATGGAAGCGAATACAGCCTGATAGACGGCCTGGACCGAAAGATTGGCTGAGTTGTTACTAAGCACGAGCGCCACCTTGCCAGATCATTCTTAACTACCTGGAGTGAGAAAATCGGAGTGTTTTTATATCCTACCACTAAAAAGGATACAGAAAGGTTTACAACCTTGCAAGGTGGGGGTTTGGTCCTTCACCCAACGATGAGGGCGATGGCGGCCAGGCAGAGGATGAGGCCGAGGCCCTGGCGGGGGGCGACCTTTTGGTGGAGAAGCCAGGCCGAGAGCAGTACGGTGGAGGCCGGGTAGAGCGAGGAAAGGACGGCGGCAACATCTAAGCGGGTGAACTGTCTGGCGAGGACGTAAAGCAGGTTGCCGGTGGCGTCTAACAGGCCGGCCAGCAGGGCAAGCGGGTTGGAGAAGGGGCCGGGGATGGGCAGGCGGTTGGATTTTAAGAGCAGGATGCCCACTAACAGGGTGCAGCTTCGGGCGATCACTAATGGGGTGAAGACGATGCCGCGCTCGATGAGGCCGAGGAAGATGAAGAACCAGCCAAAGCCGACCCCGGCCAGCACAGCGTGGAAGAGGGCCCGGCGGGGGCCGGCGGTGGGGGCAGAGTCTGGCGTGGAAGAGACAAGCCAGATGCCCCCCAGGGCCAGGGCGAAGCCGGCCAACCGACCGGGGGTGGGCAGGCCGGTGTGGAGGGCGTCAAAAATGACAGGGAGGGCCGCGCTGATGACCGCTGAGACCGGCGCAACGAGGGCGGCGCTGCCGATGGCGAGGCCGCGGTAGAGCGCGGCCAGCCCCAGGGCCCCGGCCAGCCCGCTGAGGACGGCCCACAGAATGCTCATCCCGGCGGGGAAACGCTCACGCCAGAGCAGGGCCGCCAGGATGAGCAGTACCAGCCCAGAGAGGGCCGCCAGGGTGAGGGCCTGGTATTGATTGGAGCGGTGGGCGGCGCGCCCGCCGGCGTAGTCTCCGCCGCCAAAGATGGCCGCCGAAGTCAGCGCCAGCAGAGCGCCCAGCAGTGAGGAAGAGAGGTTCATGCGCTCAGGCGCGCCGGTTTACCAGGGTTTCGAGGCGGTCTACCAGCCCGGCGAGGACGGCGAAGGTCTCTTCAACCGGCTGTGGGGTTGCCAGGTCTACGCCGGCATCTCGAAGGGCATCGAGCGGGTAGCGCGACCCGCCGGATTTGAGGAAGCCAAGGTAGGCTTCTACCGCTCCCGGCACGCCAGAGAGGATGCGGCGCGAAAGGGCGTTGGCTCCCGAAATGCCGGTAGCATATTGGTAAACGTAATAATCGGCGTAGAGATGCCCAAACGTCGCCCAGGTGATGCCCACCCGGTCGCGGTCCATGTGCATTTGGCCGCCGTAGCCCTCGGCAAAGAGGTCGGCCATGAGGGCATTCATATCTTCGGCGGCCATCCCTTCGCCCTGCTCGGCGCGCCGGTGGACTTCCAGCTCAAAACGGGCCAGGGTGGGCATGATGAAGAAGTAGCGATGGAAGTTCGCCATGGCTTCTTCGATCACGCTGATCTGGAAGTCGGGGTCGGTCTCGTGATCTAACAGGTAGGCGCGCACCATGGCCTGGTGGAAGTTGGAGGCCACTTCAGCGGCAAAGAGCGAGTAGCCGCTGTAAATGAAGGGCTGATGCTTCCAGGTCAGGTACGAGTGCATGGAGTGGCCCAGTTCGTGCGCCAGAGTGCTGAGCGAGAAGATGGTGTCATCGTAATTGATGAAGATGAAGGGGTGCGTGCCGTAAAAACCAGAGGAAAACTGTGCTGAAGATTTGCCCTGGTTGGGGTAGACATCTATCCAGCGGTCTTGCAGACAGCCCTTGCGAATGGCGGCGACGTATTCTTCGCCCATGGGGGCCAGCCCGGCGCAAATCCATTCTACGGCCTGCTCGTAAGGCACGGGCCGGCGCTGAGCGGTCAGCGGGGCCCAGATGTCGTAGGGGTGGAGGGTATCCACGCCCAGGGCTTTGCGGCGGATGGCCCAATAACGGTGCCAGACGGGCAGGTGCTTTTGGAACGTATTGATCAGGTTGTGGAAGACTTCGATGGGGATGTTATTCTCGAACAGAGCGGCGGCCAGGGTGGAAGGATAGCGGCGCACCCGCGCGTTGAATACGTTTTGCTGTACCGAGGCCATCAGGTTCGAGGCGAGGGTGTTCTGGTGGGCCAGGTAAACACTGGTGTAGTTTTCGAAGGCGGTGCGGCGGGCCTCGCGGTCTGGACCAGACAGGATTTCTTCATAAGTCCCTTGGGCGAGCGGCAGTTTTTCGCCTTGGGCGTTGGTGGCCGGTTCGAAGCGGAAGTCGGCGTCGGTGAGCAGGGTGGCGGTGCGTTCGACCGTCTGGAAGGGGACGGCCAGCATGCCGAGGATTTCTTCAACCTCTGCCGAGCGCACGTGTTCCTGGCGGCGGAAGAGATTGTGCAGGTAATGGTTGTACACCTGCAAGCCCGGCTCTTCCTGCTGCCAGCGTGCCATCGCGTCTTGCCCAATGGCGATGATTTCGGGGTCAATAAAAGCGCCCGCCGCCATCAGTTGACCAAACAAGGCCATGGCCTGACCCATGCGGCGGATGCCGTCTGGCTCGGCCTGGTTGACCTCGTGGCTGAGGCTGGCGTAGACAAAGAGCTTACCCGCGCGCTGGTACAGGTCCTCGAAGGTGCGCATGGCCTGGAGCAGTACAGCGGGGCCCTCGTGCAGGCGTCCGCGAAAGGCTTCCAGTTGGGGCAGGGCGGCCTGAACTTCCTGATGGGCCTGCTCCCAATCTTGGGGCGTGGCAAAGACGCTTTCGGCGTTCCAGGTATATTGAACCGGCACATCCGCGCGGTTACGAAGTTTGGTTGCGGTGGTCATCCATCTCTCCTGAAATTTGAATAGCTGCGCATGGTTCATTCCACCAGGCGGCTCCGGCAGATTGAGGGATCAGCCGCCGGATCGCCGAGTGAATGAGATGCTCGTGGATAGGAAGAAGGCGGGGCAGGCCGCTGGCGGGGAAGAAACGGGCCTCGCTCACCTCGTTGGACGGCTGGAAACTGCCGCCTGCCGGCCGGCCCAGGAAAACGACATCCAACCGGGGGACGGCGCGAGCGGCGCTGACGGCCAGGGGAGTGAATACCTGCACCTGCAGGCGCGACTCTTCGTAAATCTCGCGTTCTAAAGCCTGTTGGATGGATTCGCCGCGCTCCAGCCAGCCGCCGGGGAGACCCCACTCCAGGCCGGCAGGGCGAAAGGTGTGACGAAAGAGCAGTACCTCGCGGCGCTCATCGAGGATCACAGCGGCGGCGCCGATCAGGAACTTCTGGTTGGCGCTCCAAAGAATTCGCCAATAGAGCCAGCCGGGCAGCCGGTTAGATAGACGTGCCAGCAGGGGCATGATGCGCGTGCGAATGAAAAAAACGGGCATGCTCCCTCTCCCCTACCCCGGTGGATCAACATAAGTGAAAGCGGCAAACATGAGGATATTGTACCAGGGTTAGGCAGTGGTTAAACCTGGTCTAGAGGATAGGTATGTTTTTGTTTAGTGTTAATCTATACGCAGTATAATATTATCCAGAGGGATCGTCGGGCGGGGCGTCTTCTTCTTTGGGGCGGGTCAGGTTAATGTAGAAGGGATTATCGCCTGCGTCAAAAATCACGCGCGAGGGGGGCCGCTGGCTCTGCTCTACCCCGGCGGGCGATCCTTCTTCCCCACCGGTGGAAAGGCCCAAATACTGTGAGAGCAAATACTCGATGACGCCGGAGACGGACATCCGATGCTGACTGCAAAAGTCTGTGATAGCCTTCCAGGCCGCGTCGGGCATATAAATGGTACAGCGCTGGCGGCGGGTCGTTGTTTCTTCGGGGAGCCGGCGTTGATAGCGCGACAACGGCAGGTAGAGGTGGGGCGCCTTGAAAAATTCCTCGATCAGATAAGTGACAATGCTGGTCGCAGAACTATCTTCGAGGATAGCCCGTTCCTTCAGCTTTTTCCAGGTGCGATTGGTGAGATAAACCGTATGCCGGTCTGGAAGTCTAGGAGAGGCCATGCGTACTTTCAGCCAAAGAGTGAACCCTGTGATTTGGTTTCAAGCGCCAGCGTAAAGACGCGCGGCAGAGGGGCGTTGTGGGTGTAACGATTGTGCAAGAGAATACAGTAGCGGATGAGCGGCTCCCACTTGCGGACGGGGAGCGTCATATAGTTGGTAAAACCGATCTGCCGCTTCATCTCGGCGTAAACCTCTTCAAAGCTGCCTTTTTCCTTGTGTTCGGCCAGCTTCGCCAGGATGCCGATAATCGCTTCGAACTGGCGCTTCTGGTTTTTATCAATCAGTTCTCCCTGCTCTGGCTCCAGTGCAACGACCGCTTTCAGGTGGTTGACATCCTCTTTAAGTTCCTGGATCGTGGTCAGCAGGTCATCCATGCGGTGATTGAGCTGATACACATCTTCCATCGAAGCATAGAACTGGCGCTGTTCGGCAGTCAGGTGAGCCTCTTGTTCCTGCTTGAGATCCGCAGGCAGCAGCGTGCGGCCAAAATAAGCATAGACTAAATCGGCCAGTTCGCGCTTCATTGCCGCAAGTTTGGCGCGCGTCTGTGGGTCGGGAACCTGGTCGAGGGGAATCCCGGCCAGCCAGGTATGCAGGCGCGTCCAGGAAATACAGGCCAACGGAGCGCGGATGCGCTTGCCATCCTGGAGAATGTTGAAATCGAGGGTCAGCAGACTGTCGCGCAGGGTATCATCGGCCTGGATGCGGGCCTGTTCGCGGTCAGCGTCGCCGCCGATGATCTGGCAAACACCCACAATGGGAACGTAGATCATCAGATCGTCGCCCAAGGCGCAGGTGATCGTATCCCCTTCGATACTGACAATCCCATAGCGCAAGACGTTGACCGGGCGATTGTGTTCGGGAGAGGGTTGGCTCATCGGGTAGTCGGCTCCGTAAGAGATGGCTCATTGGGCTAAGCTTGCTTATGTTCTATTTTACGTTAAAACGTATAACAAAGCAAGAAACCGATAAAAAATTTACGTTAAAACGTCAAAAACGAGGTAAAAAAGCGCGCATTTTATGTTTTAACGTAAAAATGATGTTATCCGTTAGAGTGCAAGCACAGCAGGGCTAAGCCTTAGGTACAATGACCGGCCGGCGGTGATCGTAAGGGAGTAATTCTTCGAGGGTTAAGACGAAATCCTTTGCCAGTAAAACCTGCGTACTGCGGTTATCGGGGTGAATCTGACTGATAAACTCGCGGCAGCGGCCGCAGGGCGGCATAATCGCGCCATCCCACCCTACGGCCACCATTTTCAAAACGCGGCTCTCACCGGCGGTAATCATCGCGGCGGCGGCGGCGTGTTCTGCACAAAAGCCCATCGAACTACCCGTATCCACGCACACGCCGGTATAGACTCTGCCGCTTTCGGCGAGCAGGGCGGCTCCCACCCCACCGGCATCGGCATCCTCTGAAAGCCGGCGGGGGTTAACTACAGCTTTTGCCATCTGATAGAGTTCGTCGAAAGAAATCATGTTGTCTTCTCAGGCGGGTTTCAAAAGCGATTTTACCCTGCTGGACCCCAAAGACAGAAACAGGGTGGGCAGGCGCGGTCCGGTATCGGAGCCGCAGATCAAGCGATAAATGCCGATGAAAAAGCGGCGTTGTGCCTGTTTCAGCTCGTCAGTGGGTTTGGCATCGGCGGGCAGGTTTAAAAGCAGTTTTGGGACGGCATACACCAGCGTCGTCAACCCTTCCAGCGTCCAATTCGCATCCATCTGCTCTACCAGAAGATCCAGGCCGCGTTTGGTTTGCTCATCTAAACTGGCATAGGTTTCGGCGTCGAAAGCCGGGCGAATATGGGTGCGTTCATCTTCAGGGAGGTATTGGGTGGCCCAACGGATCGCGCATGAGAGGCGCGGCTCTAGCTGCCCGGCGAGGTCTGGGGACGAAGCAGGCAGATTGAGCGCATCGGCGGCGATACGCATAATCTGCTCGCGGTTGCCCTGAGTGATATCGGCGGCGGAAGCGAGCAATCGGAAAGAAACCGGGCGTGCGGCGCGGTTGACCGGCCCGGCGGAAGTCTGTACACAGAGCTGGTAAATTTTCTGATCGGCGGGGCTGGCCTGTGGGGCGCGAGCAGCGAAGGCATCCCACTCATCATACAAGCGGATAACCTCTTGGCCGAAATCAATATTGAACTTTTGCGCAGGATTACGCCGCAGGTACAGCCAGCGCAGGATAGGCGGCTCGAGGATATCGAGGGCAGCGCGTGGGGTGGCGCTGGTTCCCGCCGAACTAGAGATCTTGGAGCGCCCGCCCATGCCCACAAAGCCGTACATAATAAACACGGGCGGCAAGAAGTTATAAATTTTCCGGACAATCTGCTCCCCGACCGTGTAGCTGCTGCCAGGCGCGGCGTGATCTTCACCGGCAGGCTCAAAATCCACCTGTTCGTAAGCCCACCGCATGGGCCAATCCACCTTCCAGACCAGTTTGGCGGGGCATTTTTCACGCAGGCTGAAGCTGCCGGCATAGCCACAACTTGAACAACTATACGCAATCGTGACTGAAGAGGGTTCGTAAGCTGTAATGGTCGTATCGTCACGCCCGCAGTTTTCGCAGTAGACGCGCACGGGGTAATATTCCTCACGGCGCTCATCGGTGCTCTTTTCAAAGCGGTCTAGGGTCTGATAGGCGGCGAGGATGTCAAAGATCTCGAAACGGTGGTTAATGGCGTGGATGATCTGATCTACATAATCGCCGCGCCGGTAAGCCTGCGCTTGTGAAATGAAGCGCGGGTGAACGCCAATGGCGTGCATGGCTTCTTCGAATTCGCTCTTATACCGTTCGGCATACGAAGAATACTGCCCATACGGGTCAGGGACATCAATCAGGGGCTTGCCCACATGGACGGCAAAATCATCCGGCAGGCCGGCCGGAACCTTGCGCAGCCGGTCGAAGTCATCCCAGGAATGGATGTGTTCAGCCTGCCAGCCGCGCAGCTTTAGTTCTTCGGCTACGAAATGGACGGTGATGATCTCACGCAGGTTGCCCAGGTGGACCGGGCCAGAGGGGCTGATGCCCGAAGCGCAGGTGATTTTTGCTCCCCTACCCCGTGTCTCCAGCACGCGCTGTTCCACTAGATCCGCGGTTTGTTCGACCCATGATTTTTCAGTTGCCATCGTTGAGCTTTTCCCTATCCCTAAAAATGAGTTGGATGAATCAGAATGTATGGATAGGTAATAACAGACTCTCGCCAGAACGTCAAGGGCGCGGAGAGAAACTGAAACCGGGGTGGAGTTGGCCGTCCGCAAAGTGTAACCGTGGTTACAATTGGACAGGTGTAACCACGGTTACAGTTGAAGTGTGTAACCGCGGTTACACAAAATGAAAGGTGAGCCCATTTACATGCTGTTTATCTGGATTCGGTTGTGATCCTTTCGAAAACAACAACGGCGTTCCTTAGGAAACGCCGTTGTTTGATTCTTTTGTACGTTTTTCGCGCTGACGCCTAATGCCGTCTCCGCACATTCTGCTGGCGGATCTGAATCCGATGCGCCAGATCGTGCATTAGGTTTACCACCCCTTCGGCCCGCCCGTTGACCACAAAGTCATTTGCCAGTTCATCCAAGATGCTCGCCTGCATATCCTCGTCTAACTGCTCCATTGTGTAGGTGAACCGTTTAAAGGCCGTCATCGCGTTGGTGGGCAAATCTGGTGGTTTGGGTGAGCTGCGCTCGCGTTTGGCCTGCTTGGCCTTGGGGGCCAGCTCGGCGACTTCCTCTGAAGTGAGGTTGTTTTTAATCGAGTCCTTTAAAATCGTTTCCCATTGGTGGCGCGGAGCCGCCAATACTTCGCGCAGTACCCGTTCTGGCACGCGGTAACGGTCGGCCAGGTCTAATAGCGGCGTAGGCAGCATCAGGATGTTCAATAACTGGATCATGCGCGGGCGCGTTAGCTGCATAATGCCCGATAGCCGATCCCACAGCTTGCCCGTCATTGACTGCTGGCGCGCCTGGCGAAAATAATCAAACTCGTCAGGAATTCCTGGTTCCGGCATAATGCCCAATTCCCAGAGGATCAGGGCGGCCACCTCGCAGGCTCGCCCCACCGCAGAGGGCGCTTCGGCATGTTGGTTTTCTAACACCTGCCGCTGCCGGGTCGGATTCGAGACGACTTCCACGCGCAGCAGCGGTTCTTCGACCGCCCCGGTCGCTACATGTTGTAAGCAAGCCGCCCAGAAGCGCCGCTCGCCAGTTTCGATCTGGAAGATAAAGGTCCCATTGGTCGCTGGAACCCAACTGCCTGTAATCGGCTTAATCTGGCCGTGTTCTCCGAAAGAAGTTCCCATCGCCATGAGCGCATCGACTTCGGCTTTAATGCCAGAGTCATTCCGCGCCAGCGCCAGCCACTGCGCCGCGGCCTGATAGCAGTCTATGTGACCCGCAAAGAAGGGTTCGCGCAGACTGGTAGGCAGCAGGCGGCGCGGCTGAAAACGGTCGGGGATCATCTGCGAAGGCCGCAGCCGTTCAATTCGCTCTACCTGGGGCGCGTCAATCTGTGGTAACACTTTGCTGCCTCCGGCTTCCTGGGCCGCTGGCGGTGCTTCCGGCACAGACATGGGGGTATCAACCGGAAAATCTTCAAATGCATTCGCTCGTTCACGTTTGCGAGCAGGCATCGTCTTCCTCCCTTCTTAGCGATTGGCGTGCCCGCGCCGCGTCGAACTGCCCGCGGTGTTCGGCGGCGCCTGGGTGATGATCCGCTCCACCACCTGAGCATATTCTTGCGTCGGGCGCGAGCTAGAAGCAATCTGGCCGGGTTTGCGCGTACGCGGCGGCCGATAGGTGAATACATCCATATGACTCGAATGCGCGTAAGCCAGGTCAGAAGATTTGTGGATCGTCGGAAAAACCGCCGCACCGTAGCGTTTATTCAACTCTTCCAGAATCTCCTGGGCCTCGCTGCGCTGTTCCTCGCATAAGGTCGGCAGATACCCCATCACTTCCAGATCCGGGCGAAAATGCATCCGCACCATCTCAATCGTGCGCTGCAGCTCGCGCAGCCCCGAAACGCCCAAATAGCTGGTCTCGACGGGAACCAATACGTGCGTTGCCGCTACCAGCGCATTCACCACCAGGTCGCCGATGGTCGGGGGAGTGTCGATCACGATGTAGCCAAACAGGTTTTGGATCGGCTGTAATGCGCGCGCCAGGCGAGTCTCATTCGCCATCAGGGTAGGCAGCAGCCGGGCCGCATCTACCATCGCCTGCCGGTTCGAAGGAATCACGTACAGGTTGGGGTGATGATCCGAGCGCTTCACCATGCGCTGTGCCGAGGGTGGGGGAGTCTCAATCAACAGCGCCGAGAGCGTGTCTTTGACCGCGTCGGCTTGCTGATAAGCCACTTGCTGTGCATACGATACCGCCAGCAGTCCGTGACCCTGTGGGTCCATATCCACCAGCAGCACCCGACCCAGTGGGCCGGGCGTCTCTGCCAGACGCAGCGCCAGCCCCGCTGCCACGTTTACCGCGGTAGTCGTCTTGCCTACCCCGCCCTTTTCATTGGCAATCGCGATCGTTATAGCCATAACATTTCCCCTGATTCTTGCCGTATGGGTCTAAAATGAATCATCTTTCATCTTTCTATTGCATCTTAGCATAATTCGGCTTCGCTTTCAACAATTTAAGCTAATTATGCTATTTATTTCCAAAAGTTACGCTAACTCTATTGTATTTAAACCGAAATGGTGTAACATTAACACTGATACGGAGGAATAAATCTATGTTAGATCCATTGAGCGATGAAGAATGGCGGCTCGTGCGCTTAGATCGTTTGGGCCTCAAAGAAGATCCTTTCAAACTATCTGCCGATCCACGCTACCTCTACCTGGGACCAGAACACCTGGCGGTTTACCGCCAGGCCCAGGCCGTCATCTCACGTCGGCGGGGGCTGGCCCTCATCACCGGAGACATGGGCATGGGTAAAAGTTCGCTCGCCCGCCGGCTGTATGACGTCTACGCTTCCGAACAAAGCCTCTCCATCTGCTACATCCACACGGCCGCTTTTCGCTCGGCCATGGATGGCGCTCGCCAGATCTCTAACGCGCTGGGCGTTCCACCTCAGCGCAGCTTCCAGCGCCAGATGGAAGGCCTCGAACAGATGATGGCCAACGCCTATACCACCAGTCGTAACGTCGTGGTGATCTTGGATGACGCTCAGTTAATGAACAGCGAAGCCCTCGAAGTCCTCCATCGCCTCTACAACTTCGACTACGACTCCAAGGTCGTTCAGGTCCTGGCCTTTGGACAAAGCGAAATGACTGCCTTGTTCGAGACCAACCGGGCCGTCAACGCCAGAGTTTTCGTCCGCCTGGTGCTTCCTCCGCTTACCCTCGCCAGCGCCCTGCAAATGGTCTTCTTCCGCTTGCGCGTAGCAGGTCGCAACGAACCACTGATTAACGACGATGCCTTCGAACTGCTCTACGAGAAATCTCAGGGTGTGCCGCGTGAGATCATCCGCTTATGCGCCCTGGCGACCGATGTCCTTCTGCATAGTGATGAATCGGTCATCAATCTCGATATCGCCCGCGAGGTGGTGAACTCATGAGCACTCCCAAAAACACCTGGGTTCAATTATATCAAGCCCGCCAGGTTAAGGCAGAAATCCCTGAATCGCGCTCGCCGGGCCGCCCGCCTTCACCCATTCCCCGCCGCAAAGTCGGATTGACGCTCTCATCCGCTGAAATTACCGAGCTGGAGGCCTGGCAAAGCCGTCTGACGGCCCTTATGGGCCGCAAAATCTCCACCGGTGAGACGGTCGGCATCCTCACCCGCATTGCTTCTGCCCGCCTGGCGCGCCTTGGCCCCGATTCGTATGCCTCGCTGGTCGAATTGGTCGAGAAGATGATCGGAGAAGGGTAGGGTTTTGAAGATATTTTCTTCCAAAAATAGGGGATATTTTTGGAAGAAACAACCACCGGGTCGGTGTGCACTCTGGTTTGTTCGCCCCGGCCCGCAAGCTCAGATGATGGATTCGGCAGGTTGTCTCGTCCCCTGCCGTGGAGGAATACCCGCCATGCCCGTAGTGCCGTCTGTTTTGTGCAGGTTCTCGTCAGCCGCCCGCCGTCTGAAGGTCGGGCCTGTTAGCTGGCAAACGGCGCAGTGCTTACAACCGGGCGCGTTCACCGGCGCATCAGCCGCCCAATGAGGATGGAGGAAGCAGGCCGCCCTGTTGTACCGCCTGCGCTCCTCGCAAATGGTATGGATACAGTCACTGCAGATCCCAAAGTGATAAAGGTGGAACGCCCCGGCATCGAAGAAGCCTGGCAGATGGCTTCTCAGCAGTTGCGCATGGAAATGCGCCGTGTAGATTACGAAACCTGGGTGGCCCCCCTCCGCCCTTTGGGATTTTATGATGGCGTTTACCGCCTGGGCGCTTATAACCGCTATGGCCTCGATTGGGTTGAGAGCCGCCTGCGCAGCCGCATCACCAGCCTGCTAGAGGGTATTCTCCAACAGCCCATTCAACTGAAATTTGGGATCATCGGTTCCACTGCCGAGCCGCCCGCCATAGACCTCCCGGCCCCGTCCGATGCGCCCGCCGTTGAACCGACCTCCGCAGTCACTGCTGAAGCCCCGCCGGCTCCTGCCAACGTCGCCGCCGAACGCAAAAAACGCGCCGATGCCGCCCCGTTGGGGGAGGGGGGCAGTGCCCGCAAGGTTCAGCTCCAGCGCGCCTATGGCACCGAGCGCGCCCGTATCGTACAGCCTGAGCGCGGCATGTTCCTTACCAATTATCTGTTCGTCCATTGGCTGCCTCTCCTGGGTCACTCTGCCTTTGCCGCCATCCTGGCCGCCCGCTCCTTGTGTTACTGGAACCCTATGACCGGCGAACTGCGCAACATCATCGAAACCGATATGTCTGAACTCGCCCGCCGCGCCAACATCAGTCTTCGCACCATCAAAGAAGTTCTCAATAACGACCTCGTCCGCCGCTACTTCCTCCGGTATAAAATCCGCCGCATGATGACCTCTAACGGCGTCCGCACCGCCGGCATTCTCCTTCAGGTGCGCATGGATGACCCCCTCACGCCCGAAGATCAGGTCGCTCACAACCTGCCGGAAGAAGAACATTGGTATACCATTGATGTAGAAGACGAGGAAGGATAAAAAAACCGCCGACCGTGATCGGGGTTTTCTGTCAGGCGTATTATGTTCTACGGCCTTTAATTCACCATCGCCATTGCGCTTGCCTGCTCATCGCTCACTGCCAGCACATCGGGCAGCAACGCTAGTTCTCGCCGGTATAGGCGCTGTGCCAGCGTCAAAAGCTGTTGGGCGCTCTCTGCCTCTAGCAAAGGTTGTTTTTCGTGTGCCGGAACCTGCAAGAGCGCCGCGGCCAGGTAGGTCAGCATCAGCGCATCGTCGGGGAGCTGTAAAGCCGCCAGGTTCGTATCAACGTGATACTCTTCGCCCTCTTTCGCCGCGTGATGCGCTAACACCTTCAGGTATTCCACCAGGCGCTTGCGCAGTACTTGCGCTCCGCGCGCCACTTCAATGGACGACGGCCCTTCCAGCGGCAGTGATTCAACAAACCCCGTCAGGTACGGTTGAACCGCCGCCAGGTGCAGGATGCGAAAGCGTTCATCGCCCACCACCGTCAGATGGATTATCCCATTCTCTTGCGGGTCTACCTTAATCACGCGCGCCGTGCATCCCACCAGATACGGCTCGGGTAGGGGACCAAAGGCTTCTTCGCCCCGCCGGATCAGGCAGATCCCAAAAATCTGATTGGTCTGCAAAACGCGCTGCAGCATGACCTTATAGCGGTCTTCAAACACCTGTAACTGCAGCGGCATGCCCGGGAACAGGACGGTATTGAGCGGGAAAATGGGTAATTCATACATATTGATTTTATTGTAGCCGCTCAGTGCGTTTTTACCAGTAAACATACAACCTTTGCATATCAAAAATTCATCAATAACTGCGTATAGATAATTAGAACTTTGTCACATCCTCGCCTTTCCTGTCATTTCCTCTTTAAACTTGTGTTCTTTATGCTTTGGAGGTGGAAAAATGACCCAATCCCTACCCCGTGTTGACCGCCCGCTTTTCCCCGATGGCTACGGCGTCCCTGCCGATCTCGACCATCTGCTGCCCTGGAGTTTTGTTCAGGAAAAGATGAACGCCGCCCGCAACTATTGGGTATGCACCGTCCGTCCAGATGGCCGCCCCCACGTCACCCCGGTGTGGGGGGTGTGGGTGGATGATACGCTTTACATCGAAGGCAGTCTTTCTACTCGCCGCGCCCAAAATTTGCTGGCGAACCCGGCCGTCACCGTCCACTTAGAAAGCGGCGACCAGGTCGTCATCCTCGATGGTCTGGCCCGCGCCGTCGCCCGCCCCACGCCAGACTTGGGCCGGCGCCTCTCGGCCCAATACCGCGCCAAATATGGCCCCCTGGGCTACGAACCTGACCCTAACGCCTGGGATCAGGGCGGCCTCTTTGCCGTTCAGCCCGTCACGGTGCTGGCATGGTCTCAATTTCCCCAAGATGCCACCCGCTTTCAATTCCCGTCTCCGGAGCGGAGTGCGTAGAGTCATCGCCATTTCTTAAAAAATCTCCCTACTTTTTTTCTACCCAAAATCTCGCCGAAAAATGGAATAAAAAACCCCTTTTCTGACTCCAGAAAAGGGGAAAAAGATTCTACTCGATTTCGTATAGCCTGTTAAAATCATTGCCTGTATCATTCCCCAGGGTAGGGGAGTGGCCTCCAGGGAACAGCCCGCTGACCTCTGCCAGCCCATCGGAATGGACTTAAACCCGCAAATAGCCAATCCGTTCAATCTGCTCCCGGCCCATCGGAATGGGCTTAAACCCGCAAATAGCTAATCCGTTCAATCTGTTCCCGGCCCATCCGAATGGGCTTAATCCGTTGACAGCCCATCTGCTCCCGGCCCATCCGAATGGACTTAATCTGTTGACAGCTCACTCGAATACGCGCAGTCCCCTTTCTTTGCACCGCGCCTTTTAATGTTTCACACCGTGAAACATATACCTCCCTTCTCGCCGCTCACCTTCCTCTACAATCATTGGCCGCCCGGCCCCTTACAGGCATGAACTTCCACCGTCACGTGCGCCAGGTTTTCCACCCCGGCCAACTGAGCCCGATATGCCTCCACCGCGCGCGGGCTTTCCGCCGCCAGTGCCACCGCCGCCGCGTACTGGAACGAGCTGATCTTCCACACGTGCAGGTCTACCACCCGCACGCCCGGCAGCGCCTCTAACCGTTCCAGAATGCGCCGGCCCGTCTCCTCGCCATCCGTGTGATCCAGCAGAATCTTCCCCGTATCACGCAGCAGGTTCAGCGCCCACCGCGCAATCACCCCGGCCCCCACCAGGCCCGTTGCCGCATCCAGCCAGTTCCACCCCAGCGCCTTCCCCGCCAACAGCGCCCCAATTGCCAGCAGTGAAGTCAGCGCATCCGCCAGTACGTGCAGGTACGCCGCCTTCAAGTTGTGATCTTCATGCCCCCTCGCGTGTTCGTGCGCGTGTTCATGCTCATGCTCATGCCCATGGCTGTGATTTTTCAACAGCCCCGCGCTCGCCAGGTTCACGGCCAGCCCCAGCGCCGCTACCCCAATCGCTTCATTGTAAGCAATCGCTTGCGGAGCCATCAGCCGTTCTACCCCCTCCACCGCCATCAGCAGTGCCACCACCAACAGCGCCACCGCGCTTGTATACCCGCCCAGCACCCCCACCTTACCGGCTCCGAACGCAAACCGCCGGTCGTGCGCCAGCCGCCGCGCCATCCTATACGCCGCCAGCGTAATGCCCAGCGCCGCCGCGTGCGTGCTCATATGCCAGCCGTCCGCCAGCAGTGCCATAGACCCAAATGCGCTCCCCGCGGCAATCTCCACCACCATCATGCCCGCCGTCAGCGCGATCACCCGCGCCGTATTGCGCTCACTGTCGGCCTCGTGCGTAAAATACTCGTGCTTGTGCTGCCAGGTTTCCAGGCCAGGCCCCGTTGTTTGTTCGATGTGCATACTCCGCTCGCTGTGTGCCTTTGTGTTAATCTCTTTTTTGATAAATTCCACCGCCGAAACACTGCGGCTGATGCGTATTATACGCCCTGCCCCACATAATCTTCGAAAAGCGCCCCAAGAACCTGAGAACATCCGCACTTCACAAGGTCTGCCGGGTGTGTCAGCGCCGGTAGTGTATAATTCCAGTATTAACCCGCTATGATCTACACCCTCACCCTCAACCCCGCCGTAGACCGCGAACTGACTGTCCCTTCTCTCGCGTATGACACCGTCTTGCGCGCCACCCACGCCCGCGTAGACTTTGGCGGCAAGGGCTTCAACGTCTCACGTCTGCTGGCCGGCCTGGGCGCGCCCACCACCGCCGTCGGCTTCCTCGGCGGCAGGGCTGGCGAACTCCTCCGCGACGGCCTGCTCGCCCAGGGCATCGGCGTGGATTGCGTCTGGGTGGATGGCGAGACCCGCACCAACGTCAGCATCGTCTCTCAGCAAGACGGTCACTACCTCAAAGTCAACGAAGCCGGCCCGCCCATCCCCTCCCACAAGAGCGCCGAACTGCTTGCCAAAATCACCGCCCTGGCCCGCCCCGGCGGCTGGTGGGTGCTGTCTGGCAGTCTGCCCCCCGGCCTCCCCGATGACGCCTACGCCCCCATCATCCAGGCCCTCAACCAGCGTGGAGCCAACGCCCTGCTCGATACCTCCGGCCCACCTCTCCGCCTCGGCTGTCTGGCCCGGCCCTTCCTCGTCAAGCCCAATGCTGAAGAAGCCGCCGCCCTCACCGGCCTGCCCATAGACTCGCCCGCCGATGCCCGCCGCGCCGCCGCCGCCATCCACGCCCTCGGCCCGCGCCATGTCGTCATCTCTTTGGGCAAACACGGCGCGCTCCTCTACGCCCCCACCGGAACCTGGCTGGCCCACAGCCCCCCCATCACCCAAAAAAACCCCACCGGCGCCGGTGACTCGCTCCTCGGCGCGCTTACCTGGGCGCTTGCTTCGGGATGCTCTCTGCCCCAGGCCCTCGCCTGGGGCGTTGCCGCCGGCGCGGCCACCGCCAGCCTTGCCGGAACGACCCTCGGCTCGCGCCCCCTCATCGAATCCCTTCTCCCTCTCGTCCGTATTGAGGAAATCTAACATGCGCTTTGCAGACACTTCCCGCGGCCGCCCATTTTCAAAAGACCCAGCCGTCGTTTGGTTTCAGAACCGCTATTGGTTGTACTATTCCAGGCCGCCCTTCGGAGACCGCCGCGCCGGCGGCTGGTCCATCGGAATCGCCGCCAGCTCAGACCTTGAAGTCTGGCAGATTGTCGGCGAGATCCTCCCCACCGCTGAATATGAGAAAAACGGCCTGTGCGCGCCCGGCGCTATCGTATTGGATGGGCAAATCCACCTCTTCTACCAGACCTATGGCAATGGCCCGCGTGATGCCATCTGCCACGCCGTTTCCGGCGATGGGCTGACCTTCCAGCGCGACCCCACCAACCCGATCTTCTCGCCTACCGGCGCGTGGAACTGTGGCCGTGCCATTGACGCCGATGTTATCGTTCATGCAGATCAACTGTGGCTTTACTTTGCCACCCGCGACCCGCAAATGAAAATCCAGATGCTCGGCGTGGCTTCCGCGCCGCTCGATTCAGATTTTGGCCGCCCCACCTGGACACAGCGCTGTACAGCGCCCATCCTCAAGCCCGAGCTTCCCTGGGAGATGGAGTGTATCGAAGCCCCCGCCCTCGCCCGGCACGGCGACCGCCTGTTTATGTTTTATGGGGGCGCCTACAACAACTGCCCCCAACAAATCGGCGTTGCCTCCAGCCTGGACGGCGTGAACTGGACGCGCCTCTCCGACCAGCCTTTTCTGCCCAACGGCGCGCCCGGCGAGTGGAACGCCAGCGAATCGGGACATCCATTTTTCTTCCATGCGCCCGATCAGCGAGATTATCTCTTCTTCCAGGGCAACTGTGACGGCGGCAAAACCTGGTACCTCTCTTGGGTAGAGATTGGCTGGCGCGGCCAACAGCCTTTTATCCTCTCCAGAGCCGACCTATAGTCCGTTCCCGGCCCATCGGAATGGGCGGCCCATCGGAATGGGCGGCCCATCGGAATGGGCTTAATCCGTTGACAGCCCGCCCCTACGTCCGTAATCCGTTCAATCCGCTCCCGAAATCCGTTGACAGCTCTTCTCCCCCCAACCCGCGCGGACGGGGAAACCCCGCCCCTACGTCCGATTGCAATCCGTTCTATAATCCGTTCAATCCGTTCCCGGCCCATAAGAATGGGCTTAATCCGTTGACAGCCCGCTCCTACGCCCGTAATCCGTTCAATCCGCTCCCGAAATCCGTTGACAGCTCTTCTCCCCCCCAACCCGCGCGGGCGGGGAAACCCCGCCCCTACGTCCGATTGCAATCCGTTCTATAATCCGTTCAATCCGTTCCCGGCCCATCGGAATGGGCTTAATCCGTTGACAGCCCGCCCCTACGCCCGTAATCTGTTCAACCCGCCCCCTCAAAACAAACTGCGTGGAATGCCGGGCTCAGCATTCCACGCAGTCCTTGCCGCATCCTCTGGCTGTTAACGATGGCCGCGGCCGGCTCGCGCCCTTACTTCACGTACTTATTCACCTCTGCCAGAAAAGCCTTCACTTTCTCTTCCGTCAGGCCCAACTGCGCCGCCTGCGGCAGACCAACAATTGCTTTCAGTGTCATCCCGCGCACCATCCCAATCATTGGGTTGGTCGAAACGCCCGGAGCGTATTGATCCAGCACCTTCTTCGCCTGCGGATCATCCAACAACGTGCTCAGTGGGGTATCCATAGTAATTGGCATCGTCTGATTTCCTCCTGATGGAAAGTCTGTCTAAAAAACTGGTTGCGCGCGGTCTGCGCGCCGCCCGCCAATGCCGCCGGCCCGGCCTAATCGGTAGAAGCGGGGCTGGCCTTGCTGGTCTCCGGCGCAGCGCCCCCTTCCATCCGCCCCGCCGTCCCCTGATACAATTCCCAGCCCTGGCTGAAGATCACCACCTGGGCCGCCAACAGCCAGAGGAAGAACAGGCCCAAAACGATGGTGACGATGCGGATGAGGTTCTCCAGGTTGCCCTGAAGGTTCATAAGCATGGCGCGCAGGTTCGCCATCGACGCCTTCGACTCGCCCAGCATCGCCTGATACTCCTGCAAGCTGGTCGAGATCAGGGCCACATTTGTAGACATCGTGTTCAGGTTCGCCTTAATCAGTTCCAGGTTGTCGTCAGCCTTATCTATATTAGCCGACATATCTTCAAATGTAGCGGGCATCTCCTCCAGGCTGGCCGCCAGTTCGCCCAGCGAGTCGGCCAGCGGCTTTTCGGGCTGGTAAGGCTGTTGGTTGGCCGGCACAAAAGCGCTCAACAGCGGCACGCCCGCCATCACCGCGCGGAACGTATCGAACGATTGAATAGCCCCCTCCAGCGAAGCCGCCGCCTGTTCCGCCGCCGCCAGCGAGTCTACCGCGGCCTCAAATGTGGCCGGCAGGGTCTGGCCTGTCACCTCATTCACCTGCGCCATCACCGGCTGGGTCTCTTCCACCGTCATAGCAGTAGTTTCCAGCATCTGCGCCAGCGCGTCCACGCTCTTCACCGTGGCCCCCAGCGCCTCGTGGGTCACATCCACGGCTTTCTGACTCGTGTCAATGCTCAAGATAAGCGTATCAACGGTATTCTGGAGCGAAGACGTCACCTGCGGCCTCGCGATCCACAACCCCGCCAGGCCGGTCAGGCTCAGCACAAGGCCGATCAGACCGGCAATCATCACAAACACTCCCAAAACACGGCGCAGAATGCCCATAGCCCCTCCAATGGGTAGATCGAATCAGAAAGAATATCTGGAATAGCTTAATTATATTCATTGTTGATTATCCTACCCCCATCCGCGCGCCTTCAAATGGTAGTATTTCAAATTTTGTGTAAATTGCAGGGCGCAGCCTGCAATTTACACAAAACTCGGTAAACGACCCTTCAAATTCTACTTGATATTTTTGATTGACAATCATTTATAAATCTTATATTATTTATCCAAATTGAATACTGTTTAGGTTGGATTTATCGTTAGTAGATGTGAGGTGTGCTGATGAAATGAGTTTCGGAGGCCCCTGTGAGAATGTTTGCTTCCTCGCAATCTACGCAGAGATCCAATCGGAGTTTCTTCATTGTAGGATCGGTGATCGCGGTTGTTGGGTTGTTATTAACAACCCGGGCGGTTTTTGCCCAAGGGGCTGACCCGCCCGAATATCGTGAATTTCCTGTCATTGGCAGTCGGGTAGCCATCTGGGTTACCAGTCAGGTCCATCTTAATTTCGCCGCCTTCATGCTCGGCGTGCCGATGTTCGCCCTGGTGGTCGAGTATCTCGGATTCCGCTCCGGCGACCGCCGCTACGACAGCCTGGCCCGTGAGTTCACCAAGCTCGTGTTGGTGGCGGCTTCTACCACCGCCGCTTTTGGCGCTCTCTTTACCTTCCTCCTCTTTACCCTCTATCCCAACTACATGAGCCGGCTGACCGACGTCTTTTTGCCGACCATGGTCATCTACCCACTGCTCTTCTTTGGCGAGATCTTCACCCTCTACCTCTACTGGTATTCCTGGGACTCCCTGAATACCCCGCGCGGCAAGCCCTGGCACCTGGCCTTAGGGCTTCTGCTCAACCTGTTTGGCACGGCTCTGATGTTCATCGCCAACGCCTGGCTGACGTTTGCCATCAGCCCCGAATCGGGCGGGAGGCCGCTCTACAATAACCTGGGTAACTTCACCGGCACGCTCTGGCAGGCCGTCAACAATACCACCTGGTGGCCTCTCAACCTGCACCGCACCATTGCCAACGTATCCTTTGGCGGGTCCATTGTAGGCATGTATGCGGCCATGCGCTTCCTCAACGCCAAAACCGACGCCGAGCGCGCCCACTACGATTGGATGGGCTACGTGGGCAATTTCATCGCCGTCATTGGCCTTATCCCACTGCCCTTTGCCGGCTACCTGTTGGGGCGCGAAATCTACGCTTTCTCTCAGCAGATGGGCGTGACCATGATGGGCGGCTTCCTTTCCTGGCTGTGGATTTTGCAGGCCATCCTCATCGCGGTGATTTTCCTCTCCGCCAATTATTACTTATGGATCGGGATGCAGCGCATCGAAGGCGGCGAGCGCTACCGGGGCGTGGTGAAGGCCCTGCTGGTAGTGCTGACGGTGGGGGTGCTGGTATGGGCTACGCCGCACAACCCGGTCGTCACGCCAGAAGAGCAGTCTCAGATCGGCAGTGCCTTTCACCCCCTGTTGGGGGTGTTGGGGGTCATGTCTGCCAAGAACACGGCCGTCAATATGATGATCCTGGCAACCTTCCTCAGTTTCCTGTTTTACCGGCGGGCCGGCAAGGGCCAGCCCCTGCCCTTTGCGCGGCAGGGCCGGGCCGCGCCCATTGTGCTGGCCGTGGTGGCGGCCATCTGCCTGGTGTTAGCCGGGTCTCCGGCGGTCTACGTTCTGCGCGAGGGCCTCGGTGCGACTTCGCGCCTCCTGCGC
>DAOUAC010000120.1:0-12573 GCA_034434155.1 Anaerolineaceae bacterium | reverse complement strand
TTGAATTTCATTTTGGTTTGTTTGCCCTGCCCGGCGATCTGTTCGGTAGCCGCCACGTAGGCTTTATCCTGCGCGGTTTCAATGGTGAGGTCATGCAGTGCGCCATCCTCATTGACGAGAGTGATTTCCACGACCGCCCCAGGTTGAACCCGTAAATCGGGGTTGATCTGGCCGTCAATCTCGCCACCTACGCCAGCGAACACCATTTTGCCATCGGCCATGGTTGTTTTAAGCGTGAAGTTAACCTGCGCCTCACCCAGAGCGGGGTCGCCGCCGCGCGCATGAGTCACCGGCTGCGCTGCCGGAACAGCACCACCGGCCACCTTTACGCTCGGCGTGCAGGCGCTGACCGCCAACGCTAGCAGCATCACAACGACCCACGCTTTTGAAAACACTTTAAAGTGAACCATTTTGACTCTCCTTACAAATTCTGTAAGCCAATAAGAATAGTTGTTGAATCCCAGGTCATGATTGTTTCTAGACGTATAATATCCAAATTGGATTTTTTGTTCTTTGCGCCAGATCAAATTAAAAAAGAGGCTATAATTCGACAGCCTGACCTCATCCTCTCCTGGAGACCTCTTCATTCGTCTATGGCTCAAACCATCCACAATATTCTTGTTACCGGCGGGAACGGGAAAATAGGGCGGCATACGGTTCAGTCCCTGCGCGAGCACGGCTACCGGGTGACGAGCGCCGATCTGACCCCCGGCGACTGGCGGCTGGCACACCCAATGGTCGTTGATTTAACCGACCTGGGGCAGGTGTATGGCGCGCTGGAAGGCCAGGATGCGGTCATCCACCTGGGGGCGATCCCTGCGCCAGGGCAACATCCCCCAGAGGTAGTGTTCAAAAACAATATGCTTTCAACCTTCAACGTGCTGCAAGCCGCCTGCGTGCTGGGCATCCGCCGGGTGGTGCTGGCGGGGAGCATCTCGGCGCTGGGGTTCACCTTTGCTCACCGCTCCTTTAAGCCGCTGTACATTCCCATTGACGAGCAGCACCCACTGCTGCCCCAAGATGTTTATGGCATTTCCAAAGCTCTATTGGAAGAAATAGGGGCAAGCTTCGCACGCCGCGACCCGGCAATGGCGATTATCAGCCTGCGGTTTACCACCGTGTTGACAGGCGAAGAAATCCTCCGCGATCTGGAGCACCCACGCCCTGATCTGGCGCGCGTTTTTTGGGGCTACGTGGACGTGCGCGACGCCGCCGAAGCCTGCCGCCTGGCCGTAGAGAATGCCAAGCCTGGGTTTGAGGCCATGTTCATTGCGGCTCCCAACACGCTCAGCCGCCGGCCTATCCGTGAACTACTGGATGAAGTTTATCCTGGCATTACCAGCATCGCTGAGGATTTTGGAGCGTTTGAATCGGTGCTGTCCACTCAGAAAGCGCGGGAAAAGATTGGGTTCCAGGCCCAATATACCTGGGAAAGACTGCTGCAAGAAAAGGCGGCCCGCCCCTGATGGATATTTTTACCGACGCCACCACCACCGGCCTGCGCCGGGCCGCCGAGATCAACCTGATGGAAAAATCGTTAAGCTTCTGCGCCGTTCACGGGGCGCGGCAGGGCGGCCCCAACCCGCGCTGGTTCATCACCGGCTCTCCGCTGCCAGGGTATAACGGCATCGTTCACGCCTCTTTTCATCCTACCGATGTAGATGAAGAAATTGGGGCGGCTCTGCGGCCTTTTGTGGAGTGCGGCCTGCCGCTGACGTGGTGGGTTGGCCCATCCAGCGCGCCTTCCACCCTGGGAGTGCGCTTGCAGGCGCACGGGCTGGTTCACACCCGCGATGTGATCGGGATGTCCGCCGTCATTGACAACCTTGCCGCCCCGGATGACTACAACCTTCCGGCCCTAAATGTGGAAGAAGTCGCTTCGGAGCAAGGGATGCCTGCATGGAAATCGTTATACAGTGAGGGATTCAAGAGCGCGCCCGCGGCTTTGCAGACCAGCATAGCAATGCTCTGCGCCGTCAGTTTTAAATCCACTTCGCTGTGGCGGCATTACCTGGTGCGGCGGGCAGAGCGGGTCATTGCCATTGCCTCGCTGTTTTTCGGCGGGGGCGTGGCGGGACTGTATAACCTGGTAACAGCCACCTCAGAGCGGGGCCAGGGCATTGGCAGCGCCCTGACCTTGCAGGTATTCGCCATTGCCCGCCAGATGGGGTTTCAGATTGCCACCCTCCAGACCACGCACCCCGATGCCCTCCGGCTGTACCACCGCCTGGGGTTCGAAGCATACTGCAAATTCAGCGCCTACCAGAAACTGCGTTATCCCTGATAAAAATGAATTGTGCGTGAACTGTGGGCGCTGCCCCGTGATTCACGCACAATTCGTTAAACGACCGAGATACAGGGTGATGATTCGGCACGCCACATGATCACCCTTTCTATGCATTAATAGTCGGGCCTGCCAATTCCCTTAACCAGATCAGCCACCATCACGGCCTGCCCGGTGCGCATTGACTGGTTGGCGGCAATGCCGGTAAGGATGGAATATGCCCCGGCACGCTGGTCGGCGGCGCGCTGATAGCGGTCTGGTTCGGCGGGCGGCTCGAAGATATCGCGGAGCATCAAAGCGTCTCCGCCGCCATGACCGCCGCTCGACTGCCAGATTTCTACAGAGTAGGCGGGCTGATGATGCGGGTAAATGCGGATATACGTACCATCCGATTGGAGCGCGCCCGGAACCGAGCCATCGCCGCTGATATACACCGTTTCCATGCACTTATGCTCCAGCCGGCCCTTCGACCCGTTAAAGGCCACTTCATATCCTTCCCAGGGCATAAAGCTGTTGAGCGAATAGCTCATTTTTACGCCAGTATCATAGTCAACCACCAGGTTCATCGAGTCTTCGATATCAATCTGGTCACTAAAGACGCAGCGATCGCGGAAATAGCCATCGTAGCCTTCGTTTTTCAGGTACATCTGGCTGAGGCTGGGAATGGCGCGCAGGTCCAGGAAGAACGGACATTTAGACGCGTCTGGGCAGTCGAGGCAGCGTTCAGAGCGCCGAGTCAGGCCGTAACGCTCGGCAGTGGCGGGCGTGTAAAACTTGCGGTGTCCAGAAGCATACACCCGGGTAGGAATGGCCGCGATCCACCAGTTGACGATATCGAAGTGGTGAGTCGCTTTATGAACCATCAGGCCGCCGGAGTTTTCTTTGTTGCGATGCCAGCGCCGGTAGTAATCGGCCCCGTGGCGCGTATCGAGCAGCCAGTGAAAATCCACCGAATAAATATCACCGATGACGTCAGACATCAGCAGATCTTTCACCTGGGTGCGCACCGGCGAGTAGCGGTAATTAAACGTCACCTTCAACTGCCGGCCGGTGCGCCGCTGAGTGTCAATAATGCGCTGGCATTTGGCGGCGTCGGTCGTCATCGGTTTTTCGGTGATCACGTCACAGCCCAGTTCCATGGCGCGGCAGATGTAATCGTCGTGATAACAATCTTTGGTGGTGACAATGACAACATCCGGGCGCGTTTCGGCAACCATGCGGTCAAACGCATCGAAATTCAGCGGGCCAGACTGGCCCCCATCAACCACATAGCCGGGTACCACCTGGCCCCGCTTGCGGGCATATTCCACCCGATCTTGCAGCCGCCCCGGGTTGCTGTCGCATAGGGCAACCAGTTGGTGTGCATCACAGAATACTTCTACCAGGGCAATCGAATACATCTCAGACCGAGACCCTAGCCCAACCTGTGCGTAACGTTTTTTCTCTGCCATGCAAAATTTCCTCTTCAGAATGGATGTGGGTTGGCGCGACGAAGGGCTTACTACGCCGGGCGTTGGAACTTTTCGATCTTATCCCAGATAGCCTGGGGGACGAGGGCGCGAATGGCCTCGTGCAGCGATTGGCCAAAATCTTCCAGCGCATCAAAACGCGCGGGGGTGATTTCAAAGCCGCTCCCACCACAGGTTACTTCCAGGCGGGCGGTACTGCTCGCCGGGCGGTCCTTCCGCCGGGGAGGCTGCCAGAAAGGCTCGAAGAAGCCAGCGGCCAACATCAGCCGGTAAACGCGCTCGAGGTCAGCCTCTTCTGGCGTAAAAATCGCCACAAACTCTTCTGGCCGGTTGACCTCTTTGTCACGCCGGAAATGAATCTCCCCACTGCCATCTGGCGCGATTTCGATGACAAACTCATAGTAATCATCCGATGGATCGGAAGCCGGGGGATTGGAAGCCGCCGGGACGCGACCAGAATGAAACTCATACCGGAAAGCATAATCAAGTGGTCTTCCTTTGGGCTGTGCATTCTGGTTGGTGTGTGATTCCATTACTCACCTTCTCGTGGATTGATTTCATCCTTTTCGTGAGGGTTGATGCGGTGACGATCTTCCTTGGAATGGCAAATTTGGGCAGTTAACGCTGTCAATTGTATCACGTTTGGGCTATCGAGCGAGTGAGGTTGCGCACCCAACGCCGCGAAGAGAACCGCCAGAAGCCCACCACCAGCTTGACGAACTCCTCCGCCGCAATCATCAGGTATACCCCGTAAACGGGTAGATGAAAGACAAAAGCACCAAGCAGTGACATCGGAACGCCCACCAGCCACACCGAGCCGGCATCGAGGAACATGCCAAAGCGGGTGTCGCCGCCGGCCCGCAGGATGCCGACAATGAGCGTCATGTTCGTCACCTTCACCCACAGGGCCAGTCCCATAACTCGCAAAATGTATTGCGCATTCGTGCGGGCGGCGTCTGAAATCTGATAAAAACCCAGCACAAAGGCGGAGAGCGACAAGATGACCACCCCCATAACCATTGCCCCAAGAGTGCTGAGAATGAGAGTCTGGCGAGCATACGTAAAAGCTTTACCCTCTTCGCCCGCGCCAATGCGGTTGCCAATGAGGATACCCGTAGCTTCAGAGATACCGATGAAAATCACAAATGCCATGCCTTCAATGGTCGCCGCAATGTTCACCGCCGCAATCGACTCGGTGCCGATGCGGGCATACACAATGTTATAGATAGTAGTGCCCAACGACCATAGAACTTCGTTGATAACTACCGGGAAAGAGGTTTTGAGAACCATGGGCAGGAATGCGCGGTTATAGCCGCCAAGCAGTTCACGCGGCCGGGCTGCCGGGGGCAGGTTGCGCAGGTAGGTGATCCCCACAATCGCGCAGACTTCCAACAGCCGCGCCGTCACCGTTGCCAGGGCCGCGCCCTGAATGCCCAGGGCCGGCAGGCCAAAATGCCCCAGGATCAGCCCATAGTTCATAGCCGTCTTCAGGCTGATAGCCGTGATGCTGATGACCATAGGAATGCGCACCAGTCCAACGCTGCGCAGTACCGACGAAAAACTGAGGGTGATGGCCGTCGCCAGATAGCTCCAGCCAACGGTGCGTAGGAAGGCACTGCCACCGGCAATGACGGCTGGGTCTTGGGTATAAATGCTCAGCGCCGCTTCTGGAAACACCAGTGCCACCGTTGAGAACAGCAAGCCAGCCAGCACGCCCATCCCCAGGCTGATGCCCTGCACTTTGCGAATGCCGGCGACATCTTGCTTGCCCCAAAACTGCGCCACAAACACGCCAGCGCCGCTGTTGATGCCAAACATCATGAGCATCATTAAGAAAAAAATCTGGTTGGCAAGCCCAACCGAAGCTACAGCCGTCTCGCCGAGCTGGCCGATCATGGCAACGTCGATCATGTTTAACAGCGAGCCGACGAAGTTTTGTGCGATGATCGGCAGTGCGATGCGAAATAAAGTTTTATAGTAAGTGGGGTCCCGGAACATAAACAGGATTGTATCACTGATGCGTCCAAGATTAATAAAACTTTTAATAAAACTGCTTGCAAAAAGGCTTTACAAATCGATTCGGTATGGTATAATGAAAACGTCAACCGCCAGAGTGCCCCCCTCACTCTGGCGGTTGACATTTAACCCAACCCTAGATGGGGAGGGATCATTCCTCGTGGTCCCGATCCGAAGGAAAGGGGTCATTATCGTAGCGGTAATCGAGGAAAGGCACTTCGCGCTGCAAAATCTCCAGCTCGGTCTGCGCCTGCTCCACGGTTTCAGGCCAGGCCGCCAGGTGCGCGATCTCCACCACGCCTTCCAGAAGACGCTGGCACTCTTTTAACAGCACCCGATCCGGCGACCGCCCGCCAAGCCGCTGGGCATTGTGGAGCGAGTCACCCTTGCGGCGGCGCAGCATCGGGTGGCGCTGAAGGGCTGTTTCCAGATCTTTTGCGCCGGGTAGATACGCCTGCGACACCAACGCCTTAATGTGATTAAGCAGGTGGTCAACGGCCAACGCCAGCGCCCCATCGTAGACTTCAATGGCTTCCTGAACATGGAATACCTGTACCGGAGACTCGCGCTCCAGGTCTGTTTCACTCGTGATCCGCCGGATGGGCATGCCGCAACTCCTTTGAGGTCTATACCGATGTGACGCCAGCGACCGGCTCATCGCCAAAGATCGAATCCAGCTTGATCCAGGCAGACGGAGCCGCGCCTTTGGCCGCGCGGGTGGCCTCTGGAATATCCTTGACGGCCACGCGCAGCCGACGCATGCGCGGCGAGAACAGGTCCACATCACCTTTCAGGTCGGCCACGGTAAAGCCGCTCACGTACCCGCTGGCCGGGCTGACCTTCCAGACCTGCATGCCCTGGCCGCCCCGCCCCTGCACGGGGAATTCATCCAGCTTCAGCCGCTTGATATGCCCCCGGGCAGTGACGACAACCGCCGCGCCGCTCCGAGCGGTTTCGGGTTCGATAATTGCCCCGCCGATGATCGGATCGCCGCCCATCTTGATGGCCGTCACGCCTTTGGCGGTGGGCGTGGCCTGCGGGTTCACCGTACCGGCCTCAAAGCGCAGTACGCGCGGGTTGCTCTCTTCACTGCCAGCAGTGGCGATAAAAATTTGCGCCTGATCTGAAGCAATCCCCGCCAGGATCACCTCATCCCCCTCATCCTGCAAGCCGATGACGACCGCAAAGTTCCCCTCAGTACGCCCGTTGAGATCCTCGACATTGGTACGTTTGACCAGGCCAGAGCGGGTCACCAGCACCAGCTTGTGACCCGCGCGCACCACGCCGCAGCCGACGATCCGCTCGCCCTGTTGCAGTCCCAAATCGGCGGAAGTGGCCTGGAATTTCAGCCGCCCGGCGTTGCCTTTCCACAGCCGGCCCTTGTTTGAGATCAGAGCAATCGCCTCTTCGGGTTCCACCACCACCTTGCACATAGGTAGATCCACTGGCCGGGCCGAGGGCTTGCCCCGCGTGACGCTCTCGCGGAACTCTCTGGCATTGACGCGCTGTACGCTGTTGGGCATGACCATCACCAACTGCGGCTCGGTGGGAACCACCAGGTCAGCCATGGTGACGCGCGCCTGATGGCCCTCTTCAGACTGCACGATGGTGGTGCGCCGAGGGGTAGCAAAGCGATCTTTAATTTCCAGGGTCTCTTTGATCACTACCTCTAAGCGGCGCTCTTCTGAGGCCAAAATTTCATTCAGTTCTTTAATGCGCGCTTGCAGTTCACTGCGTTCATCTTCCAGCTTCTTGCGCTCCAGGGCGGCCAGGCGGCGCAGGGGCATATCCAGGATAGCCTGGGCCTGCACATCGGAGAGCTTAAATTTCTTCATCAGGTTCTCGCGGGCCACCTCGGTCGTCTCCGAAGCGCGGATGATACGGATAACCTCATCAATTTTACCCAGGGCCTTGAGAAGCCCTTCGAGGATGTGCAGCCGGTCTTCGGCCCGCTTGAGTTCAAAGCGCGAGCGCCGGATGATGACGCGCAAGCGGTGCTGGATGAACTCACGCAGCAGGTCTACCAGAGTCATGTTTTTGGGGCTGGCCTTGCCGGTGTCTTCATCAACCACCAGAGCCAGAGCGTTATAAGACAAGCTGGAGCGCATTTGGGTATAAGACAGCAGGCGCTCCCACACTTCGGCGGGGTCAGCGCCGCGCGCCACCTCAAAGACGATCCGCATCCCGTTAAAGTCCGACTCGTCGCGCACATCGGTAATGCCCTGGAAGCGGTCACGGCTGGCGGCGATACGCTCTAAAATGGTAGACTTCTGCACCTGGAAGGGCAGCTCCGTCACGATAATCTCAGACTTGCCGCCGCCAATATCAACAATATCGGCCTTGGCCTGGCAGACCAGAGGGGCATTGCCGGTCTCGTAGGCTTTCAGGATCATATCCACTTTATTTTCGTCGCCGTTGACGCGGTAGCGGTAGAGCAGCCCGCCGGTGGGGAAATCGGGGCCGGGGATATACTTGGTCAGTTCGCTGACTTTCAGCCTGTCCCGGCGGCTCCAGTTACGGGCCATAAAGACCACCGCATCGCAGACTTCGCCCAGGTTGTGCGGCAGGATGTTGGTGGACATGCCCACTGCAATGCCCGAAGCGCCGTTCACCAGCAGGTTGGGGAAGCGCGCGGGCAAGACAGTTGGCTCGCGCAGTGACCCATCGAAGTTCGGGCGCCAGTCCACTGTGTCTTTTTCGAGGTCTTCCAACATGCTCTCGCCCAGGGCCGTCAGGCGGGCTTCGGTGTAGCGCATGGCCGCCGCGCTGTCGCCGTCAATCGAGCCGTAGTTGCCCTGCCCATCAATCAACGGCATGCGCATCGAGAAATCCTGCGCCATGCGCACCATGGCATCGTAAACCGACTGGTCGCCGTGCGGGTGATATTTGCCCAGCACTTCACCCACCACGCGCGCCGATTTGCGGTGCGGGCCGTTGGCATTCAGGTTCATGTCACCCATCGCGTACAGGATGCGGCGCTGAACGGGTTTTAATCCATCGCGGGCATCCGGCAGGGCGCGGTCTAAAATGGTGAGGACCGCATACCGCCGATACGCATCTTCCATAAAACGATCCAGGGGGAGTTCCTGAACCGTGGTTTCCGTGTTGTTGGGGTCTGGTGTTGCCATGTTGTCTTACTCCTCTTCCGACCAATCTACCTTCATCAACCATTCTTTGCGCGGACCGACTTCAGCGCCCATGAGCTGCTCGATCAGGTTGCGGGTGCGGTGAATATCCTCGATCACCATGCGGATGTCGCGCGCCGAGAAATCCTCGCCGGTCAGGGCCCGCTCCGCCGGAGAAACCTCTAAAGCCTCAGCAGGCGCTTTGCCGTTGGCACGGGCGCTCTCTTTGCCGGTTTTTTTCTTGCTCTTGCCGCCCGCCGCTTCAGGGATCACAAAAACCGTCTCGCGCAGTTGATCCGGGTTCATCTCGCCCAGACCTTTATACCGCTGTACGGTTACATTATTGGCATGCCATTCCGCTTCGATCTCTTTGCGCTCGTCGTCGCTGTAGGCGTAGCGAGTTTCTTTCGTTTTAACGTTCCGCACCATATAGAGCGGTGGACGGGCAATAAAAAACCGACCGCTCTCGATGATAGGGCGCATTACGCGCCAGAACAGGGTGGCGAGCAGGGTGGCAATGTGGCTGCCGTCCACGTCTGCATCTACCAGAACTGAAATCCGCCCATAGCGCATCAGCGAGACGTCGCAGTCCGCGCCAACGCCCGTACCCACCGCCGCGACAATCGCGGCGATTTCGCGGTTTTTGAGGATTTCGTTGATGTTCATCTTTTCAACGTTGGGGATTTTGCCCCGCAGCGGCAGGATGGCATGGTAGCGCGAGTCGCGGCCCTGCTTGCACGAGCCGCCGGCGCTGTCTCCCTCTACCAGGTAAAGGGCGGTGTGCTCCAGGGGAACCACCGGGTTGCCGCCGCGCCGCTGCACGTCCGCCAGTTTGCCCAACACGAACTCTCCGGCATCCATAGCCGACTTGCGAATGACCAGCTTGCGCGCCTGTGCGGCGGCTTCGCGCCCGCGCGCGGCGGCCAGAGCCTGGTTGACGATCACCTTGCCAACGGGGATGTTCTTTTCGAGGTATTCACTCACAAAGTTATAAGTCATCGAAAGCACCGGCCCCTGCACTTCGGGGCTGGTCAGGCTCTCTTTGGTCTGTGACAGAAACTGCGGCGTCCCCGTCATGGTCACTTTGATAATCGCGGTCAGCCCCAACAGGGCGTCATCGCCGCGCACGTCTTCTTCGCCCTTAATCAGCTTCTTCGAAGCGGCAAACTGCTTAACGGCGCGGGTTAGCCCGGCTTTAAAGGCCGTCACATGCGTACCGCCTAGCGGGGTAGGAATGGCGTTGACAAACGAGTAAATCTGCGTCTCTTCACCGGCGTACTGGATCGCCACCTCAACTTCAATGGTCCCCTTTTTGTTATCCATCAGGGCTTCGGCCTTGTCTTTAAAGATGATGGGCTTGTGCAGCGTCTGGAGACCTTCATTCAGGTAAGCGATGTAATCGAGCAGGCCATTCTTCGAGAAGTAGACCTGCGTTTTGGGCTCCGCCTGGCGGTAATCGGTAAATTCCAGACGCACGCCGGGATAGAGGTGCGCCACCTGGCGGAAGCGCGTATCCAGCCGGGCGGCATCCCACGGCACTTCGGTTTCGGGGTTGTGCCATTCCATCTCTTTTGAAAACCAGGCGCGGTTGGGGCGAAAGCGGAAGATCGAGCCGCTTTTCAGCTTGGGGTCGGCACTGACCTTGACCTTTTTGCCGTTTACCAGCAGAGCCGCAGCGATTTCGCGGCGGTCTAAAACCAGCTCGGTCTCGGCGTTGATCTCCCCACACTTCGCACCTGTCGAATCATAAATTTCCACCCCCGTCACCGGCACGCCGCCGTTTTCAAAACGCTGGCGGAACACTAACCCATAGCGCCGGACCTCGACCTCCAGGAAGGAAGAGAAAGCATTGGTGGTTTTCAGACCAATCCCATGCAGGCCGCCCGAACTGCTGTACGCCGAGTCATCCCCGCCGAATTTGCCCCCGGCGTGCGGCTTGAGCAGCACCTGGGTGAGCGCGCTCATGCCGCTGTCGGGCTTGTATTCTACCGGTACGCCCCGGCCATCGTCATCCACCGTTACGGTTCCGTCTTTTTCAATCGTCACCAGGATGCGCGAAGCATACCCGGCCATGGCTTCGTCTACAGCGTTATCCACGACTTCGAGCAGGATGTGGTGAAGGCCGTGCAGGTTATTGTTGCCAATATACATGCCCGGCCGGCGGCGCACAGCCTCTAAAAACTCCAACTCCACAATCTGATCCGCGCTATAACGTGTGGTCATGCGTTTCTATCTCCATTCGTCTGCGTGCAGCGTTTCATCGTCTCAGGTCCAACCAATGATGATTGCTTCTAAAAACAACTTCAATCACCGGATTTGCATTCAGTTATAGAACAATTGTACTACAATCCGAGTGGTTTCTGCAATAGTCCTTTTTGGTCTTCGTCTCAGGGGCGGCTTGCCCCTCAAAAGACCGAGAAAACGTCTATGGATTATATCAAACTCAAGCGCCCGCTTCGTGATACAATCCAGGCAATACCCTTCCGGCTGCTCGATCCACCCTCAAAGGCGTTGATCCCCCGCGGAAGCGTTCAATTTTAACACGACGAAAAACAAAAAAGAAGCCTTATGATAGAAAACGATCAATCGCTCCAGGCCGCGCAGGAAGTTGAACGCAACTTCAAACACAACTTTATCTTTAACTTTTTAGATGGCGCCAGTTACTGGTTTGGCTATAGTTTCCTTTCCCCGGCCATCATCCTGCCGATTTTCCTCAGCCGCTTTACCTCTAACCCCATTCTGATCGGCCTGATCCCATTCATCAATACTACGTTCTTTCTGGTGCCACAGTTGTTCACCTCGAACTGGGTGCAAAGCAAGCCGGTGAAAAAATATTTTCCGGTCACGCTGGGGTTCTTCTTCGAGCGCGTGCCGGCCATGCTCTTTCCGGTCATTGCGCTGTTATTCTCGAAAGACCAGCCGGGGCTGACTGTGGCGCTGACGTTGATCACCTACGGCTGGTACTGCCTGGGGACCGGGCTGATCCTGGTGGGCTGGCAGGACATGATTGCTAAAATCATCCCGGTGGAGCGGCGGGGACGCTTCTTTGGCGTGACCAACTTTGCCGGTACGGCTACCGGACTGCTTGGGTCGCTGGCCGTCACCTGGGTGTTGGCCGATTTTGAATTTCCCTATGGCTATGCGCTGGCTTTTGGGGTCGCCGCCGTCTTTATCTTCTTATCATGGGTTTTTCTGGCCCAAACGCGCGAGCCGCCCGTCCCCAGCACGCGCCCGCCCGTCTCTTTTGGCAACTATTTGCGCTCACTGCCCGGCATCCTCCGGCGCGATACCAACTTCGCGCGCTTCTTGCTCAGTCAGGTAGTCATTTCGATTGGCGCAATGGCGGCCGGCTTTCTGGCCGTCTACCCGGCACAGCGCTGGAACATGCCCGACAGCGCCGCCGGCAGTTTTACCACTGCCATGCTGTTGGGCCAGGCCGCCGCCAATCTGTTATTTGGCTTCATCAGCGACCGCAAGGGGCATAAAATCGTCCTTGAAATCGGCGCGTTAAGCACCGTTCTGGCATTTGGACTGTCGCTGGCCGCTCCCAACCCGGCCTGGTTCCAGCCGATTTTCTTTTTGCGCGGCATCTCATTTGCCGCACTGCTGATGTCGGGCGTGTCAATCCCACTGGAATTCAGCGCACCCGAAGACCGCCCCACTTATATCGGTCTGGCTA
>DAOUAC010000119.1:0-53125 GCA_034434155.1 Anaerolineaceae bacterium | reverse complement strand
CTTGTAGGAAGGGTGTGGGGTTTGGCGGCGCGAATGCGCCGCCAAACCCCACGAATCTTTGGTTCCCCGCCCCCCTCGAGGGGGGCGGGGCCAGGGGTGGGGGGACTTTGAGAAGGCCCTGTGCCGCCAGGAGAGGGGCAGCCATACGGAACCTATACTCATCGGGATCATTGGCGGGTACATCATCTATTATATTTACAGGTATCCCAATTTATTCTTCCAGGCTTATCCCATTTCTAGTCCATTTTCATCGCCTTTTGAGTAGCAACGATCAATAATGAGTCAATAATGAGTATATAATTTCCACATACTGAGTTGCGTCATAAAGCAGGTGCTATGGACGACTTACCACAAGTACTCACGATTGAAGAGGCATTAAGGTACCTTCGAATCCCTCTTTCCTCTCTTTACAAACTTGCCCAGGAGGGGAAAATCCCCTGCCAGAAGGTCGGTAGACACTGGCGATTCCGAAAACAAACCATTGATCACTGGTTGGACCAACGTTTAGGTAGTTTAACAAACATCAAGGCTAATGAAGTGGAAGAATAACAGAAAATATTATGCCAACCCTCGAAGATCTGAAACCCAACTGCCAGGTCAAAGGTTTATTGCCGAATGACACAGTGACCATTTTAAGTGTGCAATGGCATGGCTCAGATGTTGTGGAAGTATCCTATCGTGGAACAACCGGCAACCTGGGAAATGAATTGCTGTTTCGTGACCGCGAATCCACTTTACAGGTCATTGCGCCTGGCACGGCCTGGGCATTCGACGCCGACCCGAGCTTATTTCGTTTGGTTTCTGAAGCCTACCGCATTCGCATGGCTTATTTGTTTGATCCCTGGCTGGCAATCCACCTTTCACAGGTAGAACCCCTTCCTCATCAAATTACGGCTGTCTACGGCGAAATGTTGCCTCGCCAGCCTTTGCGGTTCTTGCTGGCGGATGACCCCGGCGCCGGTAAAACGATCATGACCGGCTTGTTCATCAAAGAACTGCTTCTGCGCGGAGACCTGCAGCGCTGTCTGATCGTCAGCCCTGGGAATTTGACGGAGCAGTGGCAGGATGAACTTGGTCAAAAATTTCAACTTCCATTTGAACTGCTGACGAATGACAGAATTGAAGCGGCCCGGTCTGGGAATGCGCTGGCTGAAATGCCCCTGGTGATTGCTCGTTTGGATAAACTCAGCCGCGATGAAGAACTTCAGGCGCGCCTGGCGCAAACCGATTGGGATCTGGTGGTTGTGGATGAAGCGCATAAAATGTCTGCTTCTGTATTTGGCGGAGAGATTAAATACACCAAACGGTATAAGCTTGGCCAGCTTCTGGCAAGTAGAACGCGCCACTTGCTTTTGCTCACCGCAACTCCGCACAACGGCAAAGAAGAAGATTTCCAGCTTTTTATGGGGTTATTAGACCCCGACCGCTTTGAGGGGAAATACCGCGAGGGTGTCCACACGGTAGATGCTTCAGATTTAATGCGCCGGTTAGTGAAAGAGCAGCTGCTCAAGTTTGACGGCACGCCGCTGTTTCCAGAACGGCGGGCTTACACGGTTGATTATGATTTATCCGATGAAGAAGCCGCCCTTTACGAAGCGGTCACGAAGTATGTTTCGGAAGAGTTTAACCGGGCCGATAATCTGGAAGCGGATCGCCGCGGCACGGTTGGGTTTGCTCTGACCATGCTGCAAAGGCGGCTGGCTTCCAGCCCAGAAGCCATCTATCAGTCTCTGCGCCGTCGCCGCGAACGGCTTGAAAGCCGTTTGAGGGAAGAGCGTCTCTTGAAGCGGGGCGGCGAAACCAGAGTGGATTTTCTACAGTCTCTGCCCTCATTGGATACCGAAACAATGGAGGATTTTGAAGATGCTCCCGAAGAAGAACAGGATCGGGGCGCCGAACAGCTTGTGGACCTTGCTACGGCCGCCCGTACGATTCGGGAACTGGAACTGGAAATCGCCCAACTGCGCCATTTGGAGCAGATGGCCGACCGTGTTCGCCGTTCTGGCAGTGACCGTAAATGGCAGGAACTTTCGCGTATTCTTCAAGAGAACGAGGAAATGTTCGACGCCAATGGTCAGCGCAGAAAACTGGTGATCTTCACTGAGCACCGCGACACGCTCAACTACCTGGCTGAGAAAATCAGAACCTTGTTGGGCCGCCCTGAAGCGGTCGTCACTATTCATGGCGGGATGCTGCGCGATGACCGCCGAACCGTGCAGGCCGCCTTTGTGCAAGATAAAGACGTTTTGGTATTGGTCGCCACAGATGCCGCTGGCGAAGGTATCAACCTTCAGCGCGCCCATCTCATGGTGAATTATGATATGTCCTGGAATCCGGCGCGGATTGAACAGCGCTTTGGGCGAATCCACCGCATTGGTCAGACAGAGGTCTGCCACCTCTGGAACCTGGTGGCCGATGAGACGCGCGAGGGGGATGTCTATGCTCGATTACTGCGAAAGATTGAAGAACAGCGCCGGGCGTTGGGAGATGGCGTCTTCGATATCCTGGGAAAATTATTCCGTGAAACCAGCCTGCGGGATCTGCTTTTAGAAGCCATCCGTTACGGTGACCGCCCGGAGGTGCGCGCCCGCTTGAACCAGGCGGTGGACAATCTGGTAGATCGTCAGCGCTGTCAGGAACTGCTGGAAGACCGGGCGTTGGCGCGCGATGTGATGGACATCACCCAGGTACAGCGCATCCGCCAGGATTTTGAGCGCGCTCAGGCCCGCCGATTACAGCCCCATTTTATCGAGGCTTTCTTTAAAGCCGCGTTTGAACATCTCGGCGGGACGATGCACAAACGTGAGAGCAAGCGGTATGAAATTACCCACGTGCCGTCTGTGATCCGCAACCGCAGTTTTAACCTGGGGCGCGGCAACCTGCTCGGCCGGTACGAGCGGGTTACCTTTTACAAAGAGGAGATTACCCTGCCCGGCAAACCCATTGCTGAGTTTTTGTGTCCGGGGCATCCCTTGATGGATGCGGTGATTGACCTGATCCTGGAGCGCTACCGGGCTTTGCTCCGCCAGGGCGCGATTCTGGTTGATCCGGCGGACCTGGGAGAAGAGCCAAGAATATTGCTCTACCTGGAAGAAAGCATTCAAGATGGCAGTGATCAGCGCAGGGTGATAGCCCGTCAGATGCAGTTCGTTGAGATGACCCAAGACGGACGTGCTTTTTCGGCAGGCCCGGCGCCTTTCCTTGACTATGCCCCGCTCTCGGCTGAGGTGCGCTCTCTGGTTGAGCCGATCCTAAATGAAAGTTGGTTAAAAAACGACCTGGAAGGCCTTGCAAAGGGGTATGCGATCCAGAACCTGGTGCCGCGCATGTTCGCTGAAACGCGCCAGCGGCGTGAAGAAACCGTTGCGCGCACGCTGGCGGCTGTTAAAGACCGGCTTACTAAGGAAATCAGTTATTGGGATCACCGCGCTCAGGATTTGAGAGCGCAGGAAAGGGCGGGCAGAGTCAATGCGCGCCTGAATTCCGAAATGGCTCAGCGCCGCGCAGATGAACTGCAGGCCCGCCTGCAGCGCAGGCTGGAAGAACTGGAGAAGGAACGCCTGCTCTCTCCCTTGCCGCCGCTGGTGCTGGGAGCGGCCTTAATCCTGCCGGCTGGACTGCTTGCCCGGCTGCAAGGGCAGGCTGTGCTTGAACCCGGTCTGTTTGCCAGGCAGAAAAAAGCCGTGGAAGAAGCCGCCATGCAGGCAGTGATGGAAAAAGAACAAAGTTTGGGCTTCTTGCCGGTGGACGTTCACCGCGAGAACCTCGGTTGGGATATCGAATCGGCCGTTCCAGGCAGTGGCAAACTGCGCTTTATCGAAGTGAAAGGCCGGGCAGCCGGCGCGGAGACGATCACAGTCAGCAAAAATGAAATCCTGGCCGGGTTGAATAAGCCGGAGGACTACATCCTGGCGGTAGTTGAAGTAGAATTTGTGGATGGCAGTGCCAGGGCAACCTATGTGCACTATATCCGCCGTCCCTTCCGCCGTGAGCCGGATTTTGCCGCTGTCAGTGTGAATTACAACTGGAAAGAATTGATGCAAATAGAACCCTCTGAAGCATGACGGCTTTCACCTCTGAACCCATCATTGGCTCATCGAACATCAACCCCATGCTTCAAACGCTGGCTGAGGTTGTGGATTATCTGAAAGAAATAGAGGATTGAACGAGAATGGCCTACCGCAAAAAACTCATCGAAGTTGCTCTGCCTCTGGAAGCCATCAACAAAGAATCCGCGCGTGAAAAGTCCATCCGTCACGGGCATCCTTCCACCCTGCACCTGTGGTGGGCGCGCCGCCCGCTGGCGGCCTGCCGTGCGGTGCTGTGGTCTTCACTGGTGGACGACCCCTCCGAATATATGCCCGACGAAGACTCGGCCAACCGCGAGCGTGAGCGCTTGTTTGCCATCCTGGAAGACCTGGTGAAGTGGGAAAACAGCAGCAGCGAAGAGGTTTTAGATAAAGCCCGTCTGGAGATCGCCCGCAGTGTGGCGCGCAACCTGGGCGTGGATGTGCCGGTGGGCAAACAAGCCATCCGCAAGTTTCTGGCAACCCAAGCCCCGCCGGTGCTGGATCCCTTTGCCGGCGGCGGTTCGATTCCGCTGGAAGCCCAGCGCCTGGGCTTGCGTGCTTACGCCAGCGACCTGAACCCGGTGGCGGTCTTAATCAACAAAGCCCTGATTGAAATTCCCCCCAAATTTGCCGGACTGCCGCCGGTGCACCCGCCCGAGCCGGGCAAGCGCCAGGAATCCCTGCTGAAGAAAGAATGGAAAGGCGCTGAAGGCCTTGCCGAAGACGTGCGCTTCTACGGCAAGTGGATGCGCGGCGAAGCCGAAAAGCGCATCGGGCAGTTTTACCCCAAAGCCGTCATCACCGCCGAATTGTTAGCAGAGCGCGAAGACCTGCGCCTCCAGGGCTGGAAACCCGGCGACGCACTGACTGTGATCGCCTGGCTGTGGGCGCGCACCGTCACCTGCCCCAACCCGGCTTGCGGCGCAAGAATGCCGCTGGTGCGTTCCTTTGCGCTTTCGACCAAAAAGGGCAAAGAAGCCTGGGTGGAGCCTCTGATCTCCCCCTCTCCCTTAAAGGGAGAGGGGCAAGGGGTGAGGGAGATTCACTTCACCGTACGTACCGGCTCGGGCACAGCCCCCGATGGCACGGTCAACCGCAACGGCGCGCGCTGTATCGCCTGCGGCACGCCCGTGCCGCTGGACCACGTGCGCGCCGAGGGCAAAGCCGGGCGCATGAGCGCTCAAATGATGGCAATTGTGGCTGAGGGCAAAAATGGACGTGTGTACCTGCCGCCTGATGCCAAGCATGAGCAGACTGCCGCATCGGCAAACCCAGCCTGGAAACCTGAACAGGAACTGCAGGGAAAATGCCGCGTGAGCGTACCGCTTTATGGGATGAACACCTTTGGCGATCTCTTCACCCCGCGCCAGTTGACCGCGCTGACCACCTTCAGCGACCTGGTCAAAGAAGCGCGCGAGCGCGTGCTGGTAGATGCACGGGCGGCTTTTTATGCCCCTCATCCCCTTACCCCTTCTCCCACAGGGGGAGAAGGGGAACTGCCCGCCCATCTCCGGCCCTTCCCCCACGAGAGGGAAACGGAGTTCCTCCCCTCTCCCTTCATGGGCGAGGGGCCGGGGGTGAGGGACCTCCCCACCGCCTACGCCGACGCCGTGGCAACCTACCTGGCGTTTGCGGTGGACAAGGGGGCTGATTACTGGTCGACGATTTGTAGTTGGAGCATAACAAGAGAGTTGGTGAGGAATACTTTTGGGCGCCAAGCAATTCCAATGGTTTGGGACTACGCTGAAGCAAATCCATTGGGGGACTCTACGGGAAATTGGACAATAATGTATGATTGGATTGCAAAGGTTACGGAATCTTCTCCCACACAAATTATTGGAAAAGCTCAACAAGTTGATGCGCGAGAATTGAATATTCATCCGAATATTCTTATTTCTACTGACCCGCCTTATTACGATAATATCGGCTACGCCGATCTGGCAGATTTCTTTTACGTTTGGCTTCGATCTGCATTAAACAAAACATACCCTGAACTTTTCAGCACCATGCTGGTGCCAAAATCGCAGGAGTTGGTCGCTACTCCTTATCGTTTTGGCGGAGATAAAGGGAGAGCCGAACAATTTTTTGAAGAAGGTCTCCATCAGGCTTTTCGCAATTTCCAGCGCCTGGCAAATCCACACTATCCTGTGACCGTTTTTTATGCGTTTAAGCAGTCGGAAGATGAAGATAATTTAGAAGAAGGAGATTTATTACCGGGTGGGCGCTCTTCGACCGGCTGGGAAACCATGCTGGAAGGGTTGATTTCCAGCGGTTTTGAAATCACCGGCACCTGGCCCATGCGCACTGAACGAAGCGCCCGTAGTGTAGGAATTGGTACTAATGCCCTTGCCTCATCCATCGTCCTTGTCTGCCGCCCGCGCCCGGAGAATGCGCCCACCGCTACGCGCCGCGAGTTCCTTGCCGCGCTCAAGCGCGAACTGCCCGCCGCCCTGCGCGAACTGCAAAAGGGCAGTATTGCGCCGGTGGACCTGGCGCAGGCCGCCATCGGTCCCGGCATGGCAGTCTTCTCGCGCCACAAAGCCGTGCTGGAGGCCGACGGCACGCCCATGCGCGTGCGCACGGCGCTGGCGCTGATTAATCAGGCGCTGGATGAATACCTGACCGAGCAGGAAGGCGAGTACGACGCCGATACGCGCTGGGCGCTGGCCTGGTTTGAGCAGTACGGGCACGAGCAGGGCCCCTACGGGGTGGCCGAGACGCTCTCCAAAGCCAAGAACACCAGCGTGGAGGGGCTGGCGCAGGCCGGCTTCCTCGAATCCCGCGCCGGCAAGGTGCGTCTTCTGCGCCGCGAAGAACTGGCGGCGGATTGGAATCCCGCCAAAGATCAACGCCTCACCGTCTGGGAGGCGGCTCAATACCTGATCCGCACCCTCGATCAGGAAGGGGAGCAAGGCGCCGGCGCTTTGCTGGCAAAACTGGGTGCCGCTGGCGAACCAGCGCGCGATTTGGCTTACCGGCTCTATACAATCTGTGAACGCAAAGGCTGGGCGCAGGAAGCGCTGGCCTATAACATGCTGGTGGTGGCCTGGCCAAGGCTCAAGGAGCAGGCAGGCAAAGGGGCGCGGCAGGAAAGTTTGTTGTGAGAATTAAGTGTTTGTTTCTTAAAAAATCGGGAGGATAAAAATGGCGATCAGTAATATTGAACGCATTGGCAAGGGGCTTCAAATCTTACGGACAGGGCTGGCGCCTTATATCCTGAGGGAATTAAAAAGCGTCTATAAGGAACGCTGGTGGGTCACTGGGGTAGAGACGATTTTGGAAAACGCAGTTGGCCGTGAAGCGCTGACCGGCGCCGGCACGCCTGAGGAACGCTTTGGAAGATTGGATATTCAGGCTTTACTGGTCATCCTGTGGGAGAACTGGAATTCTGTTTTTAAGGCAGAATTAGGACACAGCGGGCGCAGTTACGTCAGCGAACTGCGCGAAGTGCGCAATGCATGGGCCCATCAACAGCCCTTCAACCCAGAAGACACCTACCGCGCGCTGGATACTATGTCTCGCCTGCTGGAAATGGTGCATGGGCAGGGCTTAGAAGAACTTCAAGAATTAAGCCGCGAAATGCTGCGCCAGCGCTTTGAAGCCGAAACCAAACGCGAACTTAAAAAATCTGCCGCTAATCTATCGGTCGGCGCGGCGCAGGGATTAAAACCCTGGCGTGAAATTACCACGCCTCACCCAGATGTAGCCTCTGGAAGGTACAAAATGGCAGAGTTTGCCGCCGACCTGTTTCAGGTCATTGCCGGCAAAGCCGAAGCGGAATACCGCGACCCGGCTGAGTTTTTCCGACGAACGTATCTGACGGAGGGGTTAATCCGCCTGCTTTCGCAAGCCTGGGCGCGGCTGGCTTCGGCCGGCGGCGACCCGGTGGTTGAACTGCAAACCAACTTTGGCGGCGGGAAAACCCACTCTATGCTGGCGTTGTATCACCTGTTCGGGGGTGAAATTAAGCCGCAGGACGTGCCCGGCCTGGAAAGCCTGGTTCCAGAAGGATTAAAAGGCGGCGAAGTAGATTTGCCGGCGGCCTGCCGCGCGGTGTTGGTGGGTACACAGCTCAGCCCCGCCGAAGTGAGAAGGAAGCCGGATGGAATCGAGATTCACACGTTATGGGGAGAAATGGCCTGGCAGATCGGCAGTGCCGCTGGTAAAGCCAGCGAGGCCTACGCCCTGGTAGCAGAAGAAGACCGCAGAGGCGTCAGCCCTGGTTCAGAAAAATTAGCCCGGCTTTTTGAACAGTTTGGCCCGGTGCTGATTTTAATTGATGAGTGGGTGGCCTATGCCCGCCAGTTATATGGCAAAGACGACCTGCCGGGCGGGTCGTTTGACGCCAATATGACCTTTGCCCAGGCCTTAACCGAAGCCGCCAAAGCGGTGCCAGATGCCATGGTGGTGGCGGCTATTCCACAGTCGGATATTGAGATCGGCGGTGAAGGCGGCCGAGCGGCGCTGGAGCGCATCCGCAACGTGTTTGGCCGTGTCGAAGCGGTTTGGAAGCCGGCTTCAGCGACCGAAAGCTTTGAAATTGTCCGGCGGCGTTTATTCCAGCCCATCACGGATTATGCCGCGCGCGATGCCGTCTGCCGTGCTTTTGCCGAGATGTACCAGGCCAACCGGGCTGAATTCCCCTCTGAATGCCGGGAAGCGGATTATGAAAAGCGCCTTATATCCGCCTATCCCATCCACCCTGAACTATTCGACCGGCTCTACGAAGATTGGTCCACCCTGGAGCGGTTTCAGCGCACGCGCGGCGTCCTGCGGATGATGGCGGCGATTGTTCATGAACTGTGGGAACGCCAGGATGGTTCACTGCTGATTATGCCCGGCACCGTCCCCATGGATACAACCGATGTGCGCTTTGAAGTCACCCGCTACCTGCCAGAAGGCTGGGGAGCAGTGGTGGACAAAGATATTGACGGAGCCCAAAGCCGGCCTCTGGCCATCGATCGGGATAATCCGAACCTCGGACGGTATTCTGCCTGCCGGCGGGTGGCCCGCACCATCTTTATTGGCAGTGCCCCATCTGCTGGCGCGCAAAAGGCGCACGGCATCGAAGAAGTGCGCGTAAAACTGGGCTGTGTCCAGCCGGGCGAATCCAGTGCGGTTTTTGGAGATGCTCTCCGGCGGCTGTCGGAAGAGCTGACGTATCTTTACTCCGATGCAACGCGCTATTGGTTTGACACCCGGCCCACGATCACCCGCATTGCCTCCGACCGCGCCGCTCAGTATGAAAGGAAACCGGAAGTTGTCGAAGACGAAATTATCCGCCGGGTAAAAGACCTCGTGCGCGGTGACCGGGGAGATTTCGCTGGCGTTCATGCCATTCCAGCAAACAGCGGGGATGTTCCAGACGAAACAACCTGCCGATTGGTCATTCTGGGCCCTTCACATGCCCATCGCGCCAGAAGTGAAGCAAGCAAAGCGCTGGATGCCGCCCGTGAAATTTTAGAACGCCGCGGGAACAGCCCGCGCCTGTACCGCAATATGCTCATTTTCCTGGCGGCTGACGCCGAAAGACTGGCCGAATTGGAACAGGCAGTGCGCAGTTGGCTGGCCTGGACCTCAATAAAACAGGATGAAGAACAGTTGAATCTGGATGCTTCTCAGAAACGTCAGGTAGAGAAGCAGGTTAAAAACTATGATGAAACCATCAGCGCTCGCCTGTTAGAGACGTACTGCCATTTGATCGTTCCAACCCAGGAAGGCACCAACCCGATAGGGTGGCCTGTCAGCCGCTTGCAGGGCGGCGATCATTTGGTCACCCGCGCCTCAAAGAAACTCAAGAACGATGGGCAGTTGATCACCGAATGGTCGCCCGCCTTACTCCGAATGGAATTAGACCGCTGGCTATGGAAAGATGCGAACCATATCAGCACAAAACAATTGTGGGAATATATGGCTCAGTACCTGTATCTTTCCAGGTTACGGGATGAGGAAGTGCTTAAATCCACCATCCGTAATGGCGTGGGATCTTTGACATGGGGCGATTATTTTGCCTATGCCTCTGCGGTTAAAGAGGATGGGACTTACATAGGGTTAGCCGCTGGAAGTATCCCTGCGGTAACTCTTGATCAGGCTAGTGTCTTGGTTAAGCCAGATGCCGCCAGAAAACAACGTGAAGAGGAAGCAAAAAGACCAGAAACAACGACGTCCTACCCGCCGTCGGGTGGTCAAATCCCAACCAATGGGGTGAATGAGCCGGGTGCTGGGGATGTCGTTGATACAACGAAAGAAGTTGTTTTACGCCGCTTTCACGGCACGGTGGAATTGGACGCTACCCGCCTTGGCCGAGATGCAGGCAGAATTTCTGATGAGGTCTTGACCCACCTCACCAGCCTTGTTGGCGCAAAAGCCAAAATTGTTCTCGAAATTGACGTTGAAGTTCCCGGCGGAATCCCGGAAGACAAAGTGCGGATTATCACTGAAAATTGTAATACGCTGAAATTCAAGGGATATGGATTTGAGGAAGGGTAGTACTCGGCCTGAGTATAGGGTTCGTGGAATAAAACAGCACCTTTGATGAGCTGAAAAAAAGCGGAGCCCATTGGGCGCCGTTCGTCTGCCTTCGTGCTGTGTGATGATCGGATACCGCTTGCGCGCGCCGGATGAGCGGGCGGCGCCTCCAGGCGTAGTCCCCGCTGTGCCGCCCGCCCAACACCCGGCACATCCGCATGACCGAGAATTCATGCTCGTGGGCGGCCGTACAAAATGTGAGCAAAGGATGCGTACGGCAAAAACGCCCATAATTGACGACGATCTTCAGGTTGGGCGCTGAGCCTGGCTGAGCATCTTCACGATGTTTGGATCGCGGTGGTCAAAGAAACTGCTCGTCTTTGTGTCCAGCGTGGCAATCACTGCCATATCTTCAGAAGAAAGCTCGAAATCAAACACATTGAAATTCTCAATAATGCGCTCTTTGTGAACCGACTTGGGAATGGCGACCACGCCGCGTTGGATCAGCCAGCGCAGGACGATCTGGGCCACGGTTTTCTGGTATTTCCCGGCCAGTGAAAGCAGAAGCTCGTTTTGGAACAGGTTGTTTCTGCCCTCGGCAAACGGCCCCCAGGATTCAATCTGCACGCCATTCTCCTGCAAGAACTTCTGCGTTTCAATCTGCTGGTTGAACGGATGCGTTTCGATCTGGTTCACCGCCGGGGGAACCTGGTGGTGAACGATGATATCCATGACCCGATCAGGGTAAAAGTTGCTGAGGCCGATGGCGCGGATGCGGCCTTCATGGTACAGTTCTTCCATGGCGCGCCATGTGCAGTGCACATCTCCATAGGGTTGATGGATCAGGTACAGATCCAGATAATCGAGCTGTAATCGCCGCATGGATCGTTCAAACGCCTTTTTGGCGCTCTCATACCCGGCGTCTGAAATCCACAATTTGGTCGTGATAAACAATTCCTCGCGCGGCACACTGCTTCTCTGGATGGCCCGGCCGACCGCTTCTTCATTGCCATACGCGGCCGCGGTATCAATCAGCCGGTAGCCGGTCTGGATGGCCTCCAAGACACTTCGTTCGCATTCCCCGGCGTCTCTGATCTGAAAGACGCCGAACCCGAGGATGGGCATCTGGACTCCATTGTTCAATGTTACGGTTTGCATCATTTCCTCTTTTGTTTCTGTGATTGACAGCGTTGTTAAGGCGTGAGCAGCCTGGTGAAAGAGAGAGAGGCCAATGCCCAGGTGCCGTTTTGCCGTACGTACACCTCAGTCACAACAAAGGGGTTCGTGACCTCGTTGCCGCCCACAACCGCTACAAGACGAATTTTATTCAATAAGATGGCGGTTGTCTCGCCAATCAACCGCACAGATGTTTCCTGGATCTCTACTTCCTTGTATTGAATCTGGCCGCTTCGAATGACTTCGAGCTCCTGATCTTTGGAAAAGGTCGCTCCCATATGAACAAAGACCGCCTTTTCATGGAAGAGAGCGGCCAGGGAATCCACCTGGCGCTCTGACATCCAGCGCCATTTTTCTCGAGACAAATGGATGACTTCTTGTTCCGGGTTCGCATTTGTCATAATCCAGTTAACTCCTTTTTGCATTCTTTGTTGTGTTGTTATTGTACAGATCTTCTTTCTAAAATGATTGCAGGATCATGCAAGATGGTTGGACGATTCTGCAAGCCGTCTTGAGCGCCAGGCAAAGGACATGGTTTTAGACGATCTACTGAAAATCGTTTATGCCCTCTATCTCAGGCTTTTTTGCTGGAAGTGTGAGATTTTGTGGGCATGACCGCTCCACTGCGCCGTTGGATGGTAGAATAATCCTACTGCATGGCTGGATGATCCTGTAGGGCGGCTTTGAACCGCTGACACAATTTACCAATCGGGCTGGTTTCGACCGTCCGGCATGAGGATGGATGTAAAAGGTCAACACAGAGGTTAACGAATGGATGCAATCAACCGTCATCCGCGCGGCGATGACAGGAAGGCGGAACACGATTTGAATGCGGCGCGTGAAGCCGCGCGGATGCAGGCCAATCGCGAAGAACTGGTTGAGCGGATCACCCGGGCTGTTCCAGAAGATGGGGTGGTTCAGGGATTGGAAGGGGTTTTCCTGGCTCGCGCGTCCTTGCCAATGGGATTGATTCACGGTGTGATTCGACCATGCTTTTGCGTGATTGCCCAAGGAAGTAAGGAAATTCTGTTGGGTGACAGCCGCTACCGCTATGACCCCGATCATTACCTGATTGCCACCCTTGAAATGCCATCTATCAGTCAGATCCTGGAAGCCAGGCCAGAGCGGCCCTATCTGAGTATTCGGATAGACCTTACCCCCTCCCTGGTTGCCTCTGTGATTGAGGAAGTTGATCAGGGATCAGGTTCAGGCAATGCCAATACAGCGGCAAACAATGCGCGTGCCATGAATGTCAGTCGGTTGGATGTGAATTTGCAAGATGCCGTTGTGCGGTTGATCCGTCTGCTGGAAATGCCCACAGAAGCGCCCATATTAATGCCGCTGATCCAACGAGAAATTGTCTACCGGCTGTTAAGGGGGCAGCAGGGGGTTCGGCTCAGACACCTGGCCGGCCAGGGCAGCTACGCTCCGCACATCACAAGAGCCGTTGAACGCATACGGCAGGACTATGACCAGCCGCTGCGCATTGAAGACCTTGCGCGTGAACTGGGCATGAGCGTTTCGGGGCTGCACCACCGTTTTAAGGCGGTTACGGCGATGAGCCCCTTACAGTTTCAGAAGCAACTGCGGCTTCAGGAAGCCCGCCGACTGATGTTGAACGAAAACCTGGACGCGGCCAGCGCGGCCTATCGCGTAGGGTATCGCGATCCTGCGTATTTCAGCCGCGAGTATAAAAGCCTGTTTGGGGTTCCCCCTATCCGCCACGTAAAGCGGCTGCGCGAAGAAGCCAGGGTCGGTGAGGAAGGGTGAGCAGGCAGGTGGATGGCTCATAAAGCTCTTTTGGATCTATCGGAGCCACACCCTGACTTCCCCGGTGATTCCAGAGAGCGCGGAGGGTTTGGGCGTCAACAGCAGTCCTCTTAAGCCTCGCCTTCCCACCTGGCGTTCCAACGTTGTGGCGACTTCAATCCGTAAATGATTCTTCCCTTCTCTTACCAGGTCTGAAATGTCAAAGCGGAACGGCGGAACAATTTGAATTCCTGCGCTCTGCCCATTGATAAAGGCTTCGACCCCTTCATGGGCATCCGTGATCTCCAAAACCACGTTGCCTGGTTTGCTTAACTGGAATTGCCTTTCGTACCGAACGAACCCTGAGAATTTGGGGCGTTCCTGCGCCAGTTGGTCGGGCAGATGGATCACTTTGGAGTATTGGAAGTTGGGATATGCAATTCCCGGGCAGATACTGCGCGTCCAACCATCATTGAGCGGCATCTGCTTGCCTTCTGCTTTCACTGGCTCTACCATCTCCGCATTTGAGCCTTCAGGGTCGAACACAATCAGCAGACTCTTGAGCGGCTCAATTTCTACTTCTACCCGCGTTGTTCCTGCTTCTTGCTGAGCATGCACAGTTTCCAGCCGATTATCCCAGGCATTATAGGCATAACAGGGTCCACTGCCCGGCAGTTGGACGATTCCACGATACAGCCCGGTTCCTTCATTGACGAAGTAATACAACTCACTGCCATCCGCATACCGGTAATGGAGCGATCGGATCCATCTGGAGGTGGGCGAGATGGAAATGTCCTGAAGATTACTTGCCAGCAGGCTTTCGATTAAAGACTCAATCGCAATTACGGTGCATCCTTCCAGCTTTTCCAGCAGTGCCCGTTCCTGAGCCGAATCCGCACAGTCGCAAATCCCTTCGGGTAGAGTATTCAGGAACCATACCGGAAAGCCTGCCTGTTGAAGCTCGACCACTGCGCTGGCAAATGCCGCCGTGACAAATTGAGCGGTGGGGACAATCAGCACGTTATACGCGTTGCCATTCACGCGCAGCGTCTGGCCCACTTCCGTGCGATAACGGTCCCGTTCCAGGAACACATCCTGCGGCAGAATATCAAAGTCTATCTGGTGTTCCATTAACAGCCGTGCCGGCTTTTGCATCAGCATATATTTGCCGGTCCATTCCGCTTCAGCGTGATATAAGATCGCCGCGGGGGTCACGCGCCAGCCATCATGGATCAACTCACATACCCGATTCATGTAGGCCATCAGGTGACCAAAGTGGCGATACTGAGGGTCATGCCCGCCGGCGTAAAAATGGGGCGGGCAGTCTGGATCGGGGAATTTCTTTGGGCTGAAGGCGTGGGGTACGTAGTGGTTGATCCCACGCACCAGAAAGTGATCGGCCAGATATTTTTCCAGCCGCACGCCTTCGGCCCAACCGTAGTTGCCAAAGATCTCGCATAGGGCCCGGCCTTTTTTGAGTGGGTCAATGGCGGCGTGCGAAGAACCCAGTTTCGCCAGCACAAAGTGATAGAATTCGCTGTCATATGCGCCAAGCGGTCCCCTGGGAGGGGGAACCTTTTCCTGCGGCAGCACCTGCCGGGTGACTACATCTACCCCGGCCATATGTTGCCCGGACAAACCGCGGAAGAAGTGCCCCAGACTCGATCCTGTCCGGGCGTGCTGGTTGTTATCTTCAATGAGATGGCCGATATATTCCACTCCGTGATCGCCGCACCATTTTCCAATTTGTTGGGAGAAGCTCGCTTCTACCAGGCGGGTTACTGCATCCATGTATGTGTACCGGATGCGCGCCGTCACAACCGGGTTCGCCTCGTTTTCCCACAACAGCGGCAGCAGTCGGGGAAAATCCTCGCCAAGAGACTGCTTCAGCGCCCTTTCCAGCGGGCGGCTCCAGGGTAAATCCTGATCTGTTCCCAGGTAATTATCAAACTGATACAGATGTCCATTGCCCAGTTCGGGTTCGTCCGAGAAGAACCCGGCGATGGTCTTGCCAAAATCATCTTTATAGTGGGCATAATGCGGCTCGTAAACTGCGTCAATCAGCAGCCGGCACGATTCTGGATCCATCATGTTGATGTAATCGCGGTGTGGGCCAAAGTTCCGCGATAGGTGCAGAATATAAACGCGCCATTTCCCTTGGGGAACGCTCCATTCCATCGCGCCGTTTTTAATCTGGCCTGATAAATCCAGGGTCTCCGGTTGGCTTGCGCCATCCAACCGCATGGCATAGACGCCCAACAACCGGTCATCATCAAATATCCGCGGCTTTTTTCTGCTGCTCAGCTCGATTGCAAGCTCGATGGTGGTCTTTTTCGAGGGCAGCGGGTGCGCCAGCATCTTGCGATTGATCTTGAGCCTGGTTTTCTGCGAACAGTCCAGTACCCGGCAGACGATGCTCTGGCGGTGCAGGTCAGGCGGCGCATCTTTCAACGCGCCGTTGGCATAGCCGGTGGGGAAATGACTGTCATCGAGAATCCAGACCTTCATCTCTCGTTTGCGGGCTTCATCCAGAATGATATCCATATCACGCCACCACTGCGGCCCGCAGTAATCTGGATGAGGACGGCTCTCCACGCACACCGCACGGATGTTGCTGTCATAGATCACGCCCATATAATGGCGCAGGGTGGCCTCGTCTTCGCCGTGCTGCCAGAAAAACGGGAGGATATAGTTGCCGCCCTGATTGTTCAGAAGTTTCTCGATTTTTGGGTTCATCGTCTCTCGATCGTTACGCTTCCAGTTCCTCGATATTCATTTGCACGCCGTTGTAACGTGCGTACCCGTAGCTCTTCGGTTTGCCATCCTCGGCAGGCTCAAACAGGAGCCGGGGCGGCGATTGATAGGAAAGCTGTGAGAAGGTTGCCCGCAGCTTCATCTCACCCTGATGTTCGCCGGTCATCGCCAGGTCGGCTTCGTAGACGCTTTCGCTCATAAAGGAATATCTGGCCTTTTCAAAACCATTATAGAAGGTTTTTCCATCATCGCTAAAGTTAACGTACTCAGCCTGAACCGTTCCCATCAGCGCGGGAGCGGGCGGCTGGCCCTGCCGGGTATACGCAATGTAGCCCGAATACCTGCCGGCGATTTTCCCTTGGATATCCTGAGGTGGAGTGCCGCGCAGGATTTCCACCGCTCGTTCTCCCGTGATGCCATAGGGGATTTCATCTGGCGTTCGCTTCGCAAGAACCGGCTGTCCAGGCTGATAGTCGAGCAGTTCTACTTTGCGGGCGCGCATCTGCTTGCCGCCCGTTCCTCGCAGCCCTTCCATCCACATGGCTTTCTTTCCGCCTGGGTGCCAGGACATTGGAGAATAATACACCCACGCATCTTCTTCATTCAGCACGATGCCCTGATAGCCGGGTTCGTACATGGAGCGTTCAATGTCAATCAGCACCGGGCCGATGTTTCCTTTGCGAAAGCTGCGCACTCCGGCTACTGCGTACATATACAGGTGCTGGATCAACCCCTGGGTGGCTAACCCGCCGCGCGGTCTGGGCAGCAGCCCAAAAATGGCAGGGTCCGTTTTCTTTGATCCGCGAGTACTCATCACCATGCCCAGGCACTCATCAGGCGAAAAGATTGTCGTCTCATCATAGCCGGGAGTATGGGTGATCTGCGTGATCTCGCCCGATGCAAGATCCTGAACCACGCTGTCGGTAAGGGCGCCATCTTTTGCGCCAACCATGGAAATAGCCGTGCCGCCCCGCACAAACTGTTTCACCTCACCGCCTCGGATGAGCTGCGGTAAGAGAAAGCCCGGGTTGTCCGCGTCCTCTTCGAAGAAGCTCATCGTGCTGATGATCTGTGCCTGTTCAATCACATAGGCATTTTCCGTTCGCTTGAGGATGCCGAGGCCGACAAACGCGCCAATATCGGTCCGCAGTGCAGTCCAACTGATGTGCTCGTTATCAGGAGCGATGATAATCTCTGACCAGTGCTTCATGGTACGCGGATCATCTTCATATCCCCAGGGGTATTTTACCGGCCTGAGCACAGCTCGTTGACAGCGATCAATATCAGGATTGCATTCCAGCACGTAATCGCCGAGAAGCACGCGTTGATTATCCGCGAAGACCATAAAGCGAATGCCATTGGCTTTAGGGTGCTGTGGAATCGGCCCGGAGAAAATCACTCGGAAGCTGGTGCCGTCATCGTTTACCACTGCGATGTTCCAGTAATCCTCCACCTGTGGATCGTCCGCTTTTTTGAACGAAACCAGCACCGAACCTGAGAACGTGTAGGTGGCTGTAAATTCATTGGCAAAATCGGGCAGGGGGATGGTAGAGACTTCCACGCGCCCCAATCCGTTCGTATCGTGGATCAGCATGTCTTTGCTCCATTCGTGTTGAACCAACCTGCCGGTTTTCTTCGGCAGGTTGGTCATGTTTATCATTTCTAAGCGTTAGTCAGAGGAAACGGCCCCTACTGGCGCTGCCAATGCAGGCTCTTTGCTGACCGTTTGCTTGTGTTTCTCGATCTCTGCGTACACCTGGTCGCGCTGCGACTTGCGCAGCATGGGGTAGAAGTACATGGCCCCAACCGCTAGCAAACCAAAGAGCGCGGGTAGGGCGAAGTAGACGATCCCCAGACCGCTGAATAGTGAGGGCGGAATGTTCGTGGCATTCTCATACAACTTGGCGTCATAGCCGACTGCACCGAGGACAAAACCAACGAAAGCAGAGCCAAGCGCGGCCTGAAGTTTGCCGATAAAGGCCGCCATTGCGCCGGCCATCCCCTGCATGCTCTTGCCCAGCTTGTAGCGGTTGTAATCCATGCATTCCATATTGATTACCTGGTTGGGAATGAATGCGGTGGAATTACCCAGGTAGAAAAGGATCAGCAGTGGAAGGAAGACCGCCAGATTGGAGATCGGCCCGCCCAGATTGATCAGCCACAGGATGATCAGAACCATGCTCGCCACGCCATAAGAGAGCATAATCGTGAATCCAGGCGTGAGCCACCGCAGCAGGAGCTTCGACAGGAACGTTGCCGCAATAATGCTGATCACCGTGACGCCCCCAATGATTGCGCTCATCCGGCCAAAGTTCTCCACGCCAAAGGCATATTTGAGGTAGTACATGCTGGCGACCGAGGTAAGGTTGAACACAAAGCCGCCAAAGAACAACACCACCAGAGAGATCAGCAGCGGGCGGTTCACCTTGAACATGGCAATGGCGTCTTTCACCGTAACTTTTTCTTCATCCGCGCTGAATGTACCCTCTTTCACCAGCAAGACGCCGATCAGCGAGAGGACGGTAACCGGCGCTATGAACAGCACTACCGCCAGGCCAATGTTGGGCGTTTTTCCATCTGGCCCAAGAGCAACCGCAATCGCGATGAAAAAGGACATGAGGATGGAAAAGACAAGGCTCACAATTCTGGGCGCCATCAGCAGCTTGGCACGTACCTCGGCATCCCGCGAGAGCGTCTGGATCAGTGGAGTGATAGGGATTAAGGTAAAGACTGTATCGAAGACAAAATACAGCAGGTAGACCAGGGCGAGCTTCGCCAGGTCCGATAGGCCAGCGGGAATATTGAACAGTGCGATGATCAGGATGCTCGAAACCAGCGTGCCGCCAAAGACAAACGGCTTGAACTTGCCCCACCTGGTTCGCGGGCTGCGGTCCATCACAAAACCCAGGATGGGGTCATTGATTCCATCCCACAGGCGGCCGATCAACAGCATCAGCGCGGCTGCCTGGGCGGCCTTGCCGGCGACGCCGGTATAAAGGCCGGCATAGTCGGTGAGGTACAACATGAGTGTGCCTGTGATGAGGGCAGTCGCGATGACCTGCGTCAGCCCCATGACGGAAACGCCGAACATGGTTTTGAAATCTTCAGGATACTGCTTTCGTTCCTTTGCCATTTTCACTGCTCCTTCTTTAGCTTAACCGGGGTCGTTTACTGGATTATGTGTACATTGCAGACCGCGGCCCGCAATGTATACACAATTGGCAGATATGGGACACGTGGGAACAGGGCGCTGGATCCATTGGGATGCGCCTTATCGAGAAGGTTCTTTCGTTTTCGTCTTTTACCGATAATGGGATAGAAAAACTTGCCTGGATGCGCTTTCTTTATAGCAAATGGGGAAAAGCGATGTATATCAGATTTGTCAGTTTAATGTCAAATTTTGCAGGAAAATTCAATTGCATCGGCGGCCGCTAGAGCTTTGCATTCTCACGGAACTGCCCCGGGGTAACGCCAGTCGCCTGACGAAAAGCGGCGGTAAAGAAACTTTGCGAGCTAAAAGCGAGCCGTTCGCTGATTTCTGCCAGAGATAGAGAAGAATATTTCAACAGAGATTTTGCCTCCGATATTTTCGCACTGCGAATGTAATCACTGATAGATTGACCGGTTTCTTCGCGGAATTTTTGCGCAATGTAATGAGCATTGTACCCTGTGAATTCCGCAATATCTGACACGCGCAGGTTTTCATATACGTGTGAATGGATATAGTTGCAGCAGTCGTTAATCACCTTCGAATATTGGCTCGTGCGTTTCAGTTTGCCCATCCGGCTTGTAAAATCATAGAGCATTTCTCGGGTCAACGTGATGATCGGGATCATGTTCTTTAGGGATTCCACCTGCTGGACGTACCGGTCGTACAGCGAATAGGCAATCTCTGGGTTTAACCCAGCCTGAACTACTGCGTTGACAACCTGAGCGATAAGGCCGATGAACATATTTTTCTGCTGCCGAATGGGATCGGGAAGGGATAAATGATGGATCCTGGCATAATTCGTGGTTTTTAAGAGCCGCTTCAGCTTTTCCAGGTTGCCTTCCTGGATGCATTCCAGAAGAGATTGTCCCATCGCGAAAGTGGGGTCAATGACGCTCTCTTTACGAACCGTACTCTTTTCATCAATCTCCATTTCATGAAATGCTGAAATTTCCTGATTGGTTAGCCCGGCAATCGGCAGTTCTGTTGTATCAAGCACCTCGCCATATGTGAAAGCGTAGACAATTGCAATCAACCGGCTGAATTCAGTGTAAGAGCAAACGGGAGACTGATTTAGTGCGTCCAGCAGTTTTTCTCTTGGTATCGCGGCAATATTATAAGAACGAACATAATCCAGAATGAGGTTGGTCGAGCCGCTGGAAGTAAACACCGGACCGATCAAAATCACTGCGGCGATGCGCCCCCCATCCACGACCGGTATTCCTGCCCACAGTTGACCGAGCTCACTGGAGATGATCTGCGGTTTTCGGGTTTCACGGCATAGGTGGATCATGCGCTCTTTGAGATTGGCGAAGGAAAGTAAAAATTCTACGCTGTCAGGATGGGAGGAATAAAGCTCTAACAGGGTTCCATCCTCGCTGAAGATCAACAGCGTGACGCCGTAGATACTCGACATGTTTCGGTAAAATGTACTGACATTCACTTGCTTTTCCATTGCTTGCTCCCGCATCTCTAATTCTACCTGTATACCGGTGGAGCCGTGGGCAGTGGATACCCCGATGAACAGGCGTTAAAATTTACATGGTTTCTGTTACGAGCGATGCTAGAAATTTAATAATCATGAGGATGAAGAAACCTGTTTATGGAGCAAACCACAGCCCGCATCGTAGAAGAAGGCATCACAGCATATTACAAAGGCCTGGCCCTATCCCTCGGAGGACAGTTTCACGATCTGGATGCCGACCTCGTCTGGTTCTGCACCGGACGGCAAAGTTTACCCCGGTTCAACGGGGTCCTCCGTGCGCGAATACCAGCGGAAAAGCTGGAAGAGATGACAGGTCCCATCCTGGCGGATTTTCGTAAGCGCCGCCTGCCTTTTTTCTGGGCTGATTCTCCTTCTGGCGCAACTCCAGGGCTAGGGGAATTCCTTGCAGCGAACGGGGTTCCATTGGTTGCAAAAGGCAGGCCGGCGATGATCAGAAGTCTGGATGATCTGCCGCCGCTTCCACCTCTTGAAAAGGTGGTAATTTCTGAAGTTCACTCGTCTTGCGATCAGGCTGAGTGGTTAGATGTACACATGCAAGGATTGGAGGATCCGCCTGAAACCATGCCCGATTTCAAAGCTTACCTGGAATACACGTTGTCAAGGTCGGAATGGCATCATTTCATCGCTCGTTGGGATGGCGCGCCGTGCGCCATTTCAACCCTGTTGTGCGCCCGGGAAGCGGCGGGGATCTACCATGTCACCACGCTGCCCGCCTACCGCGGAAAGGGTCTAGGCCGGGCGCTGACTGTGGCAGCAATGCAGGCTGGAAAAGAGCGCGGGTATTCGCGGGCGCTATTATTCGCTACAGTAGACGGTTTGCCCCTTTACCAGAAGCTTGGTTTTGTGACCGTTCTTACAACGGATATTTATGCTTGGGTTGGGGACTCGCCATGATTCAAAATTCTTTAACCCTGCCAGACCCAAGCAGGATCGGGATTGATTCTGAAGCATTTTCAACCCAATTTCCGCGCCTGACAGGCAGTTCGACCAAAATAACTTCTAATATTTCTCTTATACCGATGAGATAATATTAATAGAAGCAATTAAACAATAGGAAGTCGCACCATGATGAGGGGATTGGGCAGCATCGGCTTTCCTCGTGCGCTGATCTTTCAACCTCTCATGGATTAACCGGATGGCCGTGAGTCAGCGGTGCGGCCGCCTGCACGACATTCAGCCATGCTCGAACATCCGAAGGCCCTCTTCGACTCCCGAAGATATCAGGGTCTAAGGAGACAATCCCCAATTATTGGGCTTCTTGTGTTCATTTAAACTTGATCCACCAGAAAGGAGGTTGGGCATGACCATCTTCCGAGATCGTTCCGATGCCGGTCGGCAGTTAGCGAAGCGGCTGATGCACTATGCCGGACAGAGCGACGTGGTGGTTCTGGCGCTGCCCAGGGGAGGCGTGCCGGTGGCTTATGAGGTTGCCAGGGCGCTTCATGCGCCGTTGGATATCTTCCTGGTGCGGAAGTTGGGCGTGCCAGGCCACGAAGAACTGGCAATGGGGGCAATTGCATCGGGTGGGGTGCGGGTGCTGAACCCCGATGTCATCGAGGGGCTGGCAATTCCAGACAGAGTCATTGATGCCGTTGCCAGGAGAGAACAGCAAGAGCTGGAGCGGCGCGAGCGTGCCTATCGCAAGGGCCGGCCCCCGGTTCCGATCCAGGGGAAAGTGGTGATTTTGATTGACGATGGGCTGGCGACGGGCGCAAGCATGCAGGCCGCGGTGGAAGGGTTAAAGGCGCAGGGCCCCCGGCGGATCGTCGTCGCCGTTCCTACCGCTGCGCCCGAAACATGCGCGGCCTTCAAGCAGTTCGTTGATGAAGTGGTTTGCGTGGTCACGCCGCGGCCTTTCTTTGGCGTTGGGCAGTGGTACGACAATTTTTCGCAAATGACGGACGAAGAGGTCCAGGCGTACCTGGCGCAGGCCGCGCAGGATTTTTCGTCAGAGCAGAGCTTTGAACAGGAAAGAAGCGCAAGATGAACCAGGAAAAAGTACTTCACCGAGAGGTAAAAGTGCAGACCGCTGCGGTGGAACTGGAAGGCGACCTCTTCATCCCGGCGCAGGCCCAGGGGGTGGTGGCTTTTGTGCATGGCAGCGGCTCCAGCCGGCACAGCTCGCGCAACCAGTTCGTTGCCAGGGTACTGCAAGAGGCCGGGCTGATCACCCTGTTGTTCGATCTGCTCACCCCGGCAGAAGAACGGATTGACATGGTTACCCGGGAGCTGCGCTTTGATATTCCCCTGCTGGCGCGCCGCACCCAGGGTGCTGTGGAATGGCTGGAGCAGCAGCCCGAACTGCGCCACCAGCCCATCGGCCTGTTTGGAGCCAGTACCGGGGCCGCCGCCGCGCTGATCGCCGCGGCCAACCTGCCGCAGTCGGTGCGGGCGGTGGTTTCACGCGGCGGCCGGCCCGACCTCGCCGCAGAAGCTCTGCCGCGCGTTCAGGCCCCTACTTTGCTGATCGTCGGCAGCAAGGATATTGGGGTGATCGAGCTAAACCGGGCGGCCTTTGCCCGGCTGCCTCCCACGCTGCCCAAGGCGTTAAAAATCGTTCCTGGGGCTTCACATCTCTTTGAAGAACCCGGGACGCTCGAACAGGCCGCCCGACTGGCCCAGATGTGGTTCCGACAGTATTTGCAATCAACGCCGGCAGCATGATTACCCGCCCCAGCGCCTTTGGGTGGGTTAAAAGCAACTGCGGCCACCGCCAGTACAGGCGGGCCGCAGAAAACCAGGACGATCAGGCAAATTGTGAGCGCCCCCGCGGCGACTCGAACGCCGAACCTTTTGCTCCGCAAGCAGACGCTCTATCCATTGAGCTACGAGGGCCAGTTACAAGCCGTAATATACCCTGTTATTCTCAAATCGTCAAGTCTTAAAGGCGTGCTTTTCCACATTTTTACGCTTTGTTTTCCGGCCAGAGGCTCACCGTCGCGGGCTGGCCTTCTGGCGCGTCAATTTCTACCCGCACCGGCAGAAACAGGGGGACAAGCGCGGCCTGGGTGAGCAGATGGCGGGTGACGCGCGCCGTGCGAAAACGCGAAGGCCCTGCTGCCAGCGCCAGCGGCAGGATGAGTTGATCGGCCAGGTATTCATCCACCGCGCCGCCCGATGCAAGGAAGGCGTTAAAGGCGTCCACCGCTTCGTCAGCCACCTGTTCGGCGCGTTTGCCAATCGCTCCCAGGCCAAAATAGCAGCAGGTGGCCTGCTCGAACTCACCCTGCACCAACAGCAGGCTGCCTTTGCCGGGCGAAGTTAGTTGGATCGTTTCAATCTTGCTATCGCGGCACAATGGTTCTAACCGCCGCAAAGCCTGGAGCTTCTGCCGTTTGGCAATGTCGGGGTCCAGGTTGGCGACGGCTGTCACTCCCCGCACGCGCAGTAAGCGGCCCCGTTCCATCTGCTCCAGGGGGGCAATAGCGCGCACCGGGCGAATCTGCGCGGTGATCGTCCCGCCGCCCTGGGGGTAAAAGCCGGCCTGTTCTAAAGACAGGCGCGCCCACAGCCCCAGTTTTTGCAGGGTAGGCAGCCACTGGCGCTCCAGGTAGTGGTAGCAGGGGCTGTGGGGGACGTGCGTCCCTCCGGTGATCGTTACGGTCGAAGAGCCTTGGGCGCGCGCCAGGGGCAGAAAGATCGTTTGCAGCACCAGTGGGGCCGAGCCAGCAGTGCCAATATCGAAGCGGTAGCGCCCCGCATGAACTTCGCCCGGCATAAAGAACAACTCGCGGCTGTTCAGTGCCGCCCCGCGAGCCTGCCCGCCGCAGATGGCCGCCGCTGCTTCGACTGCCTTCAGATGCTGGGGCTGTAAGCCGGGCTTTTTCCTTCCAGCTCGCACGTTGTAGAGGTGAATGGGTGTCTGCGTGAGGATAGCGAGCGCCAGTGCGGTGCGCAGTACCTGCCCGCCGCCTTCGCCCATTGATCCGTCAATCTTCAATATCTCGGCCATGCAACAAGTATATAATGGAACCAGCAGAGGGTTTATTTCGTCTTTTTATTGTCCAAATGCCGCTTTGTCACATTTTTGGGGAGGTGCGGGATGGCTCCTGCGCGGATGCTCTACGCTCTCGTGGTCTTCAGCCTGCTGCTGGCGAGCCTGGGGGTTCGCCCGGCGGCGGCTGTTGCGGCAGAAACGCCGGGCTTGCAGGCGCTGACTGTTAAACTCGCGCCAGAGATTGACCCCGGCGCTGTGGGGCGCGGCCAGACCATTGAACTGATCTTCAGCGAAGCCATGGACCCTGCCAGTGCCAACCCCGCGCTGATGACTTATCCCTACCGGCCTGGTCGTCTTACCTGGAGCGCCGACCACAAGCGCCTGAGTTTTGCTCCCGATGGCGGTTTTGACGCGCGCGCCTACACGCTCTTTCTTGACCGCGACCTGCGCAGCGCCTCGGGGCGGCGCTTTGCCGAAACCCAACAGTGGCAGGTGCAGGTCGTCCCTGGTCCGCGCGTGGTCTCACGCCAACCCGCCGAATCTACCTTTCAGAACCTCAGACCCGACATTTCCATCCTGTTCGACCGTCCTATGGACCTGGCGAGCGTGCAGCAGGGGTTGAAAATCGAACCGCCCCTCCAATACAGCGCCCAACAGGATGAGAAGACCGTCATCCTCTCACTGCAAGAAGCCATGCGTCCAGGAACCATCTACCGCTTTGAGATCAACCGCCCGGCCCACGATCTCAAAGGGGAGCCGCTGGAAGAACCCTACGCCTGGGAGTACCGTCCCGCCCCGCTGGCGGTTGAAGTGCAGGTGGTGGAAGGCCAGGATATCTATCTCTTATTCAATTATCCCATTGACGTGCGTGCTACCGGCACGCCCTTCGCCATCGCTCCGCCCATTGACGGGGCCTGGTCGTGGGTGAATGAAGGGGCCTTTTTCTCGGCTGAAAAACCACTCAACCGCGCTCAACGCTATACCATTACCTTCACCGCGCCCCTCTACAGTCTGGGCGGAGCCAATCTCGGAACCCCTGCCCCGCTGCGCTTTGCGCCTAACCCGCCCATTCTCGAAACCGTTCCCCTAGGGGATTGGGTTAGTTTAGACCTGGCGGCGATTACCATCCATTTTCTGGTTCCGGTGGATCACGCCAGCGTCGAAAAGGCCTTTTCCATCTCACCGGCGGTGAAGGGCCATTTTGAATGGAATGATGCTCTGTTGCGCTATCGCCTCGACGAATGGCTGGTTGAGAACACCCGCTACACCGTCACCCTGGGGCCAACCGCGCTCGACGCGGAAGGCAACCCTCTGATGTTGGACCCATACGTTTGGACGTTTAAAACCAACCCTTATAACGCTTACGAAGCGGGCATGGGCGTCAACGTCCATTTTGGCTGTGAAGGCCCCAATGTTCAGGTGGTAGACGCCAACGGCAGCCGCAGCATCCTGTTCAGTGAGGGCGAACGCTCGACCTCGCCGGTGGAGTTCTCGCTGTACGCCCTGCCTTTGAACCAGTTTGCCCAGGTCTACCGCCAGTTTTACCGCAACCGCGGCTATACCTACCGCGTCAACGACGAAGATACTATCCCTACGCGCGGGCTAAAGCGCCAGGCTTACTGGCAGGTTCAGGGGGAAGATAAAATCCAGGCCGTTCAACTGCCGGGCGACGCTCCGGCGGGGCTGTACGTGCTTTCCGCCGCGCAAGACGGCGAAGTGCAGGATCAACTGCTGGTTGCGCTGACCTACAACACCCTGGTGGTGAAAAAATCCGCCTCGCGGCTGTGGGTATGGGCCAGCGACATCAACGGCGCAAGCCTGCCCGATGTAGAAATCCGCCTGTATACCCAGGACGGCCAGAAGATGCGCCAGGGCAAGACGAATGAAGAAGGCGTATTTGAGACTACCCTGCCCAAAGACAGCCCGCCGCTGTTCGTGGCTGCGCGAGGGCAGGGCGAGGATGTGACCATTGCGGGGTTTGGCTACAACTGGTACACCTATAACGAGGGTTATTACGGTTACTGGAACCTGATGTCAGATACGGCCCGGCCCGGTGAGCGCGGCGACTACCAGCCCTACGTTTACACCGACCGGCCCATCTACCGCCCCGGCGATACGGTTCAATTTAAGGTCATCCTGCGGCAAGATGATGACGCCCGCTACACGACCCCCGCCAGCGGCTCGCCGGTGCAGGCGCGCGTTGTAGACCCGCGCGGCAACCTGCTGCAAACCTACGACCTGACCACGAACGAATATGGAACCGCCGCCGGCAGTTTCGCAATCGGCAGCTCTGGCGGGTTAGGTGAATACCGCATCGAAGTCTCGCCCGGCATGCAGGCCGACGCCGGCAGGTTTAAAGTAGAAGATTACCGCAAACCCGATTACCAGGTGACGGTGACGACGGATAAAGACGTGTACTACGAGGGCGAAGCCATCCAGGTGGAAATTGACACGCGCTACTTCTTCGGCAAGCCCGTCCCCAACGCCCAATTGATTGTGCGCAAGTATCAGCTCCAATCATGGTGGTGGTGGACGGACGCTGAAGGGATGGGCGCGGACGCTGCTTATACCTGGATTCAGTCGGGCGAGGCCAATGCATTTACCACCGACAGCGAAGGCCGCTTCCGCTACAAAACCACCGCCGCAGTGCTGAACGCGCAGTATGATGAACCCGGCTGCGTCTCTTCGTGGCGCAGCAGTCTGCGGCGCTGTACCTGGGCCATCGAAGTGACAGCGGAAGACGGCAGCGGCCAGAGCGTCAGCGGAGCAAAGATCTACCACGTCTACAATTCTGACGAAAAGCTCACCATTGATGCCGGTAACTGGTTGAAAAAACCGGGCGAAACCTTTACCGTACAGGCCAAAGTAACCACTGTGGAAGGCGACCAACCCATCTCCAACCGTGAGTTGGTGCTGGACGTGATGAACTGGCGCTCGTGGGACCAAACGACGCTGAACACCTATCCGTTCACTAGCGGGGCCGATGGCACTGCCCGCCTGGAGCTTGCGTTGGAGCGCGCGGGCAGCTACGAACTGCGCGTGCGCCCGGCAGACGCCCCCCAAAACGCGATCTATGCCAGCGATTGGCTGTATGTCTACGCCGCAAAAGACCATTGGGCGCAGGATGCGTGGGGCTCATTCCGCATTTCCGCCGAACAGACCCGCTATAAGCCCTACGAAAAGGCACGCCTGGCAATTGAATCGAGCTTCAGCGGCCCCGCAGTGCTGACCTTCGAGCGCGGCCAGGTCATTCACAGCCGCCCCATCCTGCTGACTGCTCCCCTTACCGTGATCGAAACCGAAATTATCCCCGAATACGCGCCCAATGTGTTCGTCACCGTCAACGCCTGGCAGCCGGTGGAGGGCCGTTTCGATGACCTGGATCAATATTTCTGGGGCAGTCAGGCCAACAGCACCCTCAAACTGGCTCAGGTGGAACTGCAAGTCGAGTCGGCTGAAAAAACTCTCAATATTGCCATTACGCCAGAACGCGAGACGTATGCCCCGCGCGAGGAGGCCGTCTTTGATATTGTCATTACCGACGCGCAAAACCGGCCCGTGGAAGCGGAGTTTTCGGTGGCGGTGGTGGATGAAGCCATCTTCGCACTGAGCGGTGAACTGGCACAGCCCATCTTCCAGGCGTTTTACGGGCGCAAAGAACATGAGGTCGCCACTTTCAATTCTCTGGCCCCGGCGCGCACCCTGGGCGGCTGTGCCGAAGGGCGCGGCGGCGGGGGCGGTGGCTACAGCCTGGGCAACCCGCGCGGCAGTTTCCCCGATACAGCCGCCTGGTTCCCGGCACTCGTCACCGATGCCAACGGCCGGGCCAGTGTGAAGGTGACGCTGCCCGACAGCCTCACCACCTGGCGGGTGCTGGTGAAGGCGGTGACAAAGAACACCCGCGTTGGCGAAGGTTCGGCTCATATCGTCACCCAGCAAGAAGTGGTAGTGCAGCCCTTACTGCCGCGTATCCTGACGGTGGGCGATGAGGTCGAACTTTCGGCCCTGGTTCATAATTACAGCGGCCAGGCACGCGAATTTGCGCTTACGCTGGTTTCAGAGGCGCTCGCAATTCAGCAGGGAGCCAACCAGACGGTGAACCTGCAAGCCGATGAAGCGCGGGTGGTATCCTGGCGGGTGCAGGCCGTCCAGGCCGGGTGGACAGAGGTTACCATCGAGGCCAGTCCCGCAGATGGCCCTGGCGACGCCGTCCGCCTGCCGTTGGAGATCCGCCCCCCAACGGTTCCAGAGATTTACACCCAGATGGGCGACTTCGAGGGAGCGTTCCAGACCATCCTGAGCGTGCCGCCCGGCCTCGACCCGACCAGTGCTGTGGAAATCCGCCTGAGCCGTTCCATCGCCGGCAACCTGTTGGACGGTCTGGCCTACCTGACGGGCTATCCTTATGGCTGTGTGGAACAGACCATGAGCCGCGCTCTGCCCAATGCAGTAGTCGGACGGGCCTTCACCCGTTTAGGCGTGGAGAACCCGCAGCAGAGTGCGCTCGATGATATGATCCGCGACGGGTTGCAGCGCCTGTATGGCATGCAGCATGCCGATGGCGGCTGGGGCTGGTGGTATGACGATGACAGCACCCCCTATCAGACCGCCTGGGTGGTCTACGGCCTGGCGCTGACGGCCGAGGCCGGTTACCTGGTTGATCCGGGCGTGCTTGAGCGCGGGGTCAATTACCTGAAAAACTCTCTCGGCTCGCCGGAAGAACAAAACGAAATGGAGCCTCGCCTGAAGGCTTACGTGCTGTACAGCCTGGCCGCCGCCGGACAGGGAGAGCGCGCGGCGACCCTGGCGCTGGCCGCCCATCCAGAGGATCTCGATCCGTTTAGTCAGGCGGCCCTGGCGCTGGCACTGCGCGAACTGGGCGAAACTCAGGCGGCCCGCCGCGCCCTGAACAAGCTAGAAGCGACAGTCTCGCGCAGTGAGGGCCTGGCCTGGTGGGAGACGGGCATCGCAGATGGGCAGTACCGGGCCAAAACCATGGCCTCAACCACGCGCAGCACGGCGCTGGCACTTTCGGCTTACGTCGCCATCGCGCCGCATTCAGAGCTAATTCCCGACGTGGTGCGCTTCTTAATGAGCCAGCGCCGCGCCCTGGGTTGGGGGACGACCAACGAAACCGCCTACGCCGTCATGGCCCTCACCGACCATTTGCTGGCGCTCCAAGAGACCGGCGGCGAGGCGCATTATCAGGTGGCGCTAAACGGTCAGACGGTAGCGGCAGACAGCCTGGGCCTGCGCTCGCCGGTGGCGGTTGTGCGCGTCTCTGCCGCCGAACTGCGTGAAGGGCTAAACAACCTGAGCATTACCCAAGAGGGCGCGGACCGCCTGTTTTACAGCGTGACCAGCCGCATGGTTTTTAACCAGCCTGACGCCGTTGCCGCCGGACCGGTGCAAATTACCCGCGCATACGTCCACCCTGAGACGGGCCGCCCGATCCGCAGTTTCACTGCCGGTCAGATCGTGCGAGTTAAGCTGGAAATCACCTTCCCCACCCCCTACGCCTCTTATATCCTGGTGGAAGATGCTCTGCCCGGCGGGTTCGAAGCGGTTAATGAACGACTGAACACGTCCAGCCATTACGGCGGCGCGGAGTTCAACGACTATGCCGCCGTCTACTACCGCCTCTTCTGGCAGGAATATGGCTATAACCAAAAGGAAATCTACGGTGACCGCGTTACCTTCTTTATCACCGAAATTAACCGCTGGGAAGGCGGCGGCGCGACCCTCCAATTAGATTATCTGGCGCGCGTCTCACATGCCGGCAGTTTTACGGCTCTACCGGCGCAGGTTACGGCGATGTACGACGAAAGCGTATGGGGCCGCTCGCAAAGCGCCGCGCTAGAAGTGGCCGCCGGCCGTTAGAGCAGGGGCGATTGGAGCAGATTTATACCGTCAACTGTAAATTGCCCACTTCTACGATATAATCAGGCCAAGAGACTTAACTGAGGAGATGACATTTCTATGCCTCTGGATATCGTTGTTGGGGCGCAGTGGGGCGACGAAGGCAAAGGCCGGATCGTAGACCTGCTCTCAGCGCAGGCTGAGGTTGTCGCGCGTTATAACGGCGGCGATAACGCCGGCCATACTGTTACGGTGGGCCAAACCACCTTTAAGCTGCATCTCATCCCCAGCGGGATCATTCACGACCATACGATTGCCGCAATCGGCAACGGCGTGGTGGTGAATCCTGAAACCCTGCTCGCCGAGATGGATATGCTGCGCTCACACGGCATCCGCGTTGACGACCGCCGGCTGAAGTTATCATACGCGGCCCACCTGATCACCCCCGCGCACCGCGCGCTGGATAAAGCGCAAGAAGCACAGCGCGGCGCGGGTTCCATCGGCACAACCGGGCGGGGCATTGGCCCGGCTTATACCGATAAGGCCGCACGCACCGGCTTGCGCCTGAAAGACATGCTCGATGAAAAGCTGTTCCGCGAGAAGCTGACCGATCACATCCGGCAGGTCAACCGCCAGTTGACGGCCCTCTACGATGCCCAGCCCCTTAACGTGGCAGAGGTTGTGGAATCTTACATGGGCTACGCGCGTACCCTGGCCCCCTATGTAGACGACGTTTCGCTCCTCATTTATGAGACTTTACAGCGCGGCTCGCGGGTGCTGGCCGAAGGCGCTCAGGGGACCCTGCTCGATATTGACCAGGGGACGTACCCCTTTGTCACCAGTTCTTCGCCTACCGCTTCGGGCGCTCTGGTGGGCCTGGGGATTGGCCCCGGCAAGGTGGATCGCGTGGTTGGCGTGGTCAAAGCCTTCCAGACGCGCGTGGGGGCGGGCCCCTTCCCCAGTGAGTTGACCGGCGAGGCCGCGGCGCGCCTGCGCGGCACCGGCGCCAACCCCTGGGATGAGTTCGGTACGACTACCGGTCGGCCCCGCCGCGTGGGGTGGCTCGACCTGGTGCTGCTGCGCTACGCGGTGCGCGTCAACGGGCTGACCGAACTGGTGTTGACCAAGATGGATGTTCTCAGCGGCCTGGAGACGATTAAAGTCTGTGATGCCTACCGGCTGAAGGGCGAGACCTTCCGCGATCTGCCTTATTGGGTGCAGGACCTGGCGGAGTTCGAGCCAGTTTATGAAGAACTGCCGGGCTGGAGCGCCGCAATCAGCCAAGCGCGCGTGCTGCGCGATCTGCCAGAGGCCGCCCAACGCTATGTGCGGCGGATTGTGGATGCCTGCGGCCTGCCCATTCATCACGTGTCGGTCGGGCCAGAGCGCGACCAGGCGGTGACTATTTGAGAAGGTGGCTCGTCTTTGGCCTGTTTGCCGCCGCCGGGCTGTTCCTGCTGTGCGCCTGCCTGCCAGAGCCACCTACCCCCCCACCGCTTACACCAATCCCTTCCGAAACGCCTTCCCCCTCGCCGACCATTACGGAGACGGTCATCTGGTTTCCACCCACTGCCACCTTTACCCCCTTTGTGGTGCCCACGACCCTGCCTACGCCCGATATGCACCCCGCCCTGGGGGAAGACCTGTTGGTGGATGACTTCAGCGGCGAGCCGCTCTGGCCTGTGAGCCGGGGCGCAAGCGGTAGTGCGGCTTATGGCAAAGGCGAGTTTACCCTGGCCGTCTCTGCCCCGCGCGGGCTGGTGATGAGTCTGCGCCCCAAACCCGATCTGAGCAATTTTTACCTGGAAATTGACGCCTTCCCCAGCCTGTGCCGTGAGAAAGACGCCTACGGCCTGATGCTGCGCGCCCAATCCACCCAGGATTATTATCGCGCGCTCTTCACCTGCGGCGGCGAGGCGCGTGTAGAACGGGTGAAAGGGGGCAAAGTTACCCCTTTGCAAGATTGGGTCAGCAGCGGGCAGGCCATCTCTGGCGCGCTGGTCAAAACCCGCCTGGGAGTGTGGGCCTGGCGCGATGAACTGCGCATTTTCGTCAACGACGTCTACCTGCTGTCGGTGCGCGACCCGCTGTGGCCGGCTGGCAAGATCGGCCTGCTGGCCCGTGCCGCCGGTGACACTCCCCTCACCGTGAGCTTTTCAAACCTGCGGGTGCGCGGCATTGATCCAGCGCACCTGCCCACCCGTACTCCTTTCCCCACGTTTACGCCCACTCCCCGCCCCTGACGGGTGATGAAACGCACTACCGAAGATACTGCCAATGCCCGGCGCACAGCGGAATAGCCGGCCTGCCTGTTATTCTTCCAATTTTTCGCTACAATAAATTCTGTGGAGAAGGCCCGCTTTGTTTTTTACCCTGATTTGCCCTTCTTTCTGCCAACCGACCGGCGGGATGGCGTGGTGGAATGCACCTTTGAACGCGGCCAATCGCTTAAGCATCTGATTGAGTCGCTGGGCGTGCCGCATACCGAGGTGGGGGCGGTGCGCGTCAACGGACAGCCCGCCGTACTGAATGCACCCGCGCGCGATGGCGACCAGGTAGAGGTGTTGGCGGCGACGGCCCGCCTGGGGGCGCGCCCGCCTGTGATCCGCTTTGTGCTGGATAATCACCTGGGGCGGCTGGCGGCCTATCTTCGCATGATGGGGTTTGATGCGCTGTACCGGAACGATTATCAAGACGCCGACCTGGCGCGCATTGCCGCGGAGGAAGAGCGCATCTTGCTGACGCGCGACCGCCGCCTGCTGATGCGGAAGATCGTGCAGTATGGCTACTGCCTGCGCAGCCTCGATTCGCAAGAGCAGTTGTTAGAGGTGATGAACCGCTTTGACCTGTTCGGACTGCTCACGCCCTTCAAACGCTGCCTGCGCTGCAACGGGAGCCTGCGCCCGGTGAGCAAAGCGGAAGTGCTGGACCGCCTGGAACCGCTGACCAAACAGTACTATGACGAGTTCCATATCTGCCCCGACTGCGGCCAAATCTATTGGAAGGGTTCGCATTGGGAGCATATGCGCGCCCTGATCGAGACGCTCGACGCATGGAAGCCGTGATCTTCATTGGTATTCAGGCGGCTGGCAAATCGTCCTTTTATCACGAGCGTTTTGCCGATACGCACGTACGCATTAACCTCGATACTCTCAAGACGCGGGCGCGCGAGATGGCTCTGCTCGAAGCCTGCCTGCGCACCGGGCGGCCTTTTGTGGTTGATAACACCAACGTTTTATCTGCTGAACGCGCCCGCTATATTGCGCTGGCGCGCCCGGCGGGCTTTTCGATCACGGGGTATTATTTCTATACCACTCTGGAAGATGCGCTGCGCCGCAACCGCCAGCGCGAAGGCAAGGCGGCCATCCCCGAACAGGGAGTGCTGGCGAAATACCGGCAGATGCAGCCTCCGAGCTATGCAGAAGGCTTTGACCGGCTGTTTTGGGTGACTCTGCAAGAAGGGGATGGTTTCGTGGTACGTGATTGGGTGGAGAAGCCCGGCTGACAGCCCAAAAGATTAAAATTCATCGCGCCAGCCCCCTGATTTTTGTTTATAATCTTTAATAGAATAGGCCGCCGGTGCGGCTGTTCTTTTCATCCTGAAACTCCATTTCAGCACGGGGTTTCTCTGAACCGCAGCCACCATTCTAGATAGAATTGAATCGCAGTCAACAGAGCCAGTGCTGGTCCTGGACGGCCAACCCCGTCTGGGGTCACCGCACCTTACCGATTAAGTTGCAGTTTCTCTATTAACGGGGGCGGCCCCTAGTGATAGAAAAAGAAAAGCAAGGCCGAAACTGCCGCTGGCAGCTAGAAAGGAAAGATATGCGTTTGCTTCCTGAAATTGGCGAAGAAGTGATTCAGGCTTGGGTGGGAACCAAGGCCTTTGAACGCGGGTATAAGTACTACGAGGATGAAGCGATTTTAAACCCGCGCAAACGCGGCAACGCCCTCATCGCCGAGTGCCAGGGATCACAGCCGACCCCCTATCGGGTAGAAGTTCACCTGGGTCCGGGCGGGATTGAATGGGGAATGTGTACCTGCCCGGCAGGTGAAGGCGGTCACTGCAAGCACGCCGCCGCCCTGATGCTCACCTGGGTCTACGAGCCGGTGCTGTTCAGCGAAGTTCCAGAGCTAGAAGCGGTGCTGGAGAACCGCTCCAAAGAGGAATTGATCGCGCTCATCCAGCAAATGCTGGCGCGTCACCCCGACCTGGAACAGCTCCTGGAGCTTTCGGCCATGAGCCAGATCAACGCGGGCGAGACTTTGAGCCCGGAACAGATCGTCCAACAGGTGCAGCGTGCTTTTTCGGCAGCGGGCGGCGAGTGGGGCGATAATGCCGCTGTCGCCGAGAACTTACAGCCCGTTTTGCGCCTGGGCGACGAGTTTTTAGAGCGCGAAGACGCCCGTAATGCCGCGACGGTTTTTCAAACCCTGATGGAGTCGCTGCTCACCTATGAAGACAGTCTGTATAACGACGAAGAGGGCGATCTGAGGCAGATTTTGGCCGGCTGTGAGCAGGGGATTCAGGAATGCCTGGAAGACCTTGAAGACCACGAAATGCGCCTGGCGCTGCTGCGCTCGCTCTTTGAGTTTTACCTGTGGGATATTCACGCTGGCGGCCTGGGGTATGCCGATGAAACCCCTATGATTCTGGCGGAGCAGTCTACGCCGGAAGAAAAACAACAAATCGCCGCCTGGATAGAGGCCGCGCTGCCAGAAAGTGATGATTTTTCTGCTCAATTCCGGCGCCGGTTTTTGGGCAGTCTGTGGATTGAACTGCTGGGCGACACCCTGAGCGACGAGGAATACCTGCGCATTTGCCGCGAAACAGGCCTGACCCAAGATCTGGTGGACCGCCTGCTCTCGCTGGATCGGGTGGAAGAAGCTCAGGCCGCGGCGCGTGAAGAAAACGGCTACCGGCTGACAGCCATGGCCGACCTGTTTGAGAAGTACGGCCATCCCGAAATTGGCCTGAAACTGGTGCGCGACTGTCCGAACAGCGAAACGGATATTCAACTGCTGTCGTGGTTGAAGGAATATGCCGTCCGCCACAATCAACCTCAGGAAGCTCTGCGCCTGGCCGAGAACCTCTTCTGGCAGAATCAAACTCTTGAAAACTACCAGGCTCTGCTGCGCGCCGCTGGAGCTTTAGGGGCCGGCGCCGAAGTGCGCGAGCGCGTCTTACGGCGCTTAGAAAATGCCGGGAACTTTTCGCTGTTGGTCGAAATTTACCTGGAAGAGAATGAGTTAGATCTGGCGCTGGCGGCCATGGAGCGGGTGAACCCGGAACTGTGGTGGGACCGCATGGCGCACCTGCGGCGGCGGGTGGCCCAGGCCGTAGAAGCGCCGCGCCCGCGCGAGGCTATCCGCCAGTACCTGCTGTTGGCCGAGCAGTTGATTGGACACCGCGACCGGGGCAGCTATGCTGAAGCGGCGCGCTTCTTACAGCAGGTGCGCAAGCTCTATTACGGCCTGGGCGAGTCAGACACCTGGGATCACCTGATCGCCGGGCTGCGTCAGGAATACCGGCGGCTTCCGGCTCTGCAAGACGAACTCCGCCGGGCCGGCCTGTTCGACGTTTAAGCATCACCCGCCTGCTCCACTCCCCGCCTGGAACCGGGATATAATTTTTGTGATACCGGAATGCCAGACAATCGGAGTGGAGCGCATGGCGAACGCAATTTTTACCGACAAGACCCGCCCCCCCAGCGATGCGGAGATGGCCGCGGCACTTGGCGAGCCCGTCGCCGCGGCCTGGACGGAACTGCGGCGCTTTTTGACAGATACCTACGCCGTTGAACCGTTGGTGGGGTTTGGCGGCGGGGAATGGTTTCTGCGCTATAAGCGCGGCAGCCGTCCCTTATGCGAGTTGACCGCCCAACAGGGCGGTTTTAAAGCCCTGGTAGTGTTAGGAAAAAAAGAAGTGGAACAGGTGAAGGCCTGCCTCGATACGTTGGGCTGCACGGTGCGCCAGACGTTTGAGAGCGCCCGCCAGTTCCACGATGGGCGCTGGTTGTTCATTGTGGTGCAGAACCCGCAAACCTGCGAACAGGATGTGCGCGACATTGAACAACTGGTACAAATTAAAGTACGCCCGCCGCGCAAGCCAGAGAGCCGGTCTGCATGAGTGCTCCGCTGCTGACATTCTGGCAAGTGCTGCTGGCGGCCTCGCCGATTTTGTTTTTACTGGCGCTGATGGTAGGGTTGCGCTGGGGCGCGCAGCGCGCCGGGCCGGTGAGCTGGCTGTTGGGGGTGGGCGTGGCGGCCCTGGCCTTTGGGCTGACGTTCGATGCCTGGTGGGTATCACAGGCGCGGGGGGTACTGCTGGCGCTGTACGTGCTGGCGGTGCTGTGGCCCGCGCTGCTGCTCTATAACCTGGTGGACCGCACCGGGGGCATCCGCGCGCTGGCCGAAGGGATGCGGCAATTGATCGCCGACCGCGGGCTGCTGTTGGTGACGCTGGCATGGGCATTCAGCGGACTGCTGGAAGGGCTGGCCGGGTTTGGGCTGCCGGTGGCGGTAGTCTCGCCGATGCTGGCGGCGCTGGGGGTTGAGCCGGTGCTGGCGGTAGCGGCGGTTGCCATCGGCCATGCCTGGTCGGTGACGTTTGGCGATATGGGGGTGATTTTCCAAACCCTGATAGCGGTCTCAAAGATGGACGGGCAAGAACTGGCTCCGGCGGCGGCGCTGATGTGCGGAGTTGCGGCGGTGCTGTGCGGGCTGGCCTGCGCCCGTCTGCTGGCTGGCCGGCAAGGCGGCATAAAACTGGCCGCGCAGGTGACTGGTCTGGGCCTGTTGATGGCAGGGGTGCAGTATGGGCTGGCGGTGGGCGGCCTGGCCCCGCTGGCGGCTTTTGGCGCTGGCCTGGCCGGGATGGCCGGGGCGGCGGTCATTGGCCGAGGCCAGCACGCCCCGGCAGTTAGGCCTGGCCCGGCCTGGCCCCCGGCATTGATCGGGGCGCTGGCGGCCTATGGGGGGCTGGCGGCACTGATGGGAGCCATTGCCTGGCCGGGGGCACTGCGCGCGGCGCTCTTCTCCACTGCGTGGAGCCTGACCTTTCCAGAAGTTGCCACCCGGACCGGGTTTATCACGCCTGCGGGGCCGGGGCAGGTCTTTCGCCCGCTGGTTCACCCGGGGACGGCTATTCTGCTGGCGGCGCTGCTGGCCTTTGTGCTGTTTCGGCGTGCCCGCCTGTGCGCGCCCGGCGATTTTGCGGCGGCGGCCCGCGCTACCTGGCGCTCGGCGGCCCCTGCCAGCCTGGGCATCCTTTCTACCGTGTGCCTTTCAACCCTGATGGAACACGCTGGCATGACCCAACTGCTGGCCCAAGCCGCCGCCAGCCTGATGGGCGCGGCCTTTCCGTTGGTCTCGCCGCTGGTGGGGATTTTGGGTGCTTTTGCCACCGGCAGTAACAACAACTCGAATGTACTGTTCGCTCCCCTGCAAAAAAGCGTGGCCGGCCTGCTGAACATTGATCCACGCCTGCTCTTGGGGGCGCAGACCGCCGGCGGGGCGCTTGGCTCTATGCTGGCCCCGGCCAAGATCACTGTGGGGTGCAGTACTGTTGGGCTGAAAGGCCGCGAGGGCGATGTTCTGCGCCGCACCCTGTTGGTAGGCCTAGTGATTGGAATGCTGATCGGCGCTCTGGCGCTTGGACTGGCCTCTTGATACAATAGATTCAGGATGACGAACAAAATTTTAGCTGTTCTCACGGACTGCGGCGACACTCTGGTGGATGAGGGTACCGAAGAAAAGGCTCCCGATGGCGACGTCACCCTGCGCGCTGAACTGATCCCCGGCGCGGCGGAACTGCTGTACGAGCTTAAGCGCCGCGGCTACCCCCTGGCGCTGGTGGCGGACGGGCCAGAGGCCACCTTCTACAACGTCTTAACCCAACACGGCCTTATCCACCTGTTCGATGCGCTCTCGATCTCGCGGCAGGTAGGGTGCAGCAAACCCTGCCCGGAGATTTACCGTCATGCCCTGGATGCGCTGGGCATCGCGCCGCACGATTATGGGCGCGTTGTGATGGTAGGGAATTACCTGGAACGTGATGTTAAGGGGGCCAATGCCTTGGGGTTAATCAGCGTGTGGATTGATTGGGCCCCCCGGAGGCCCAAACAATGGGTTGACACCTCTGAACAGCCCTGTTTTACAATCAAACGCCCCCTGGACCTGTTACAGGTGTTGGATAGGTTGGAGGAGCGCGCATGAACCCTGCATTTAACTTGTTGCCCCGGCCAGACCGCGCGGCGCTGGTCGTGATTGATATCCAGGAACGGTTGGCGGCGGCCATGCCAGCGCAAGAACTGGCCGCGGTGACGCGCAACACGGTGATTCTGATCGAAACGGCCAAAGAGTTTGGACTGCCGATCGTGATGAGCGAGCAGTACCCTCAAGGGTTGGGGCCAACCCTGGCCGAGGTCTGCGCCGCCCTGCCGGCATCTACCCATCCCATCCCCAAACTTGCATTTAGCTGCTGCGCTGAACCCGCTTTGCAGTCGGTTTTTGAAACCCTGGGGGAACGTGACCTGATCCTGTGCGGGATCGAAACCCACGTCTGCGTGCTGCAAACCGCCCTCGACCTGCTGCGCCAGGGGCGGCGGGTATTCGTGGCCGCCGATGCTGTTTGCAGCCGCGCGGCGCTCAACCGGCAGTTGGGCCTGGATCTGATGCGCACTGCCGGGGCGATCATTGGCTCAACCGAGATGTTTATGTTCGGCCTGCTGGGCGCTGCCGGCAGTGAGCGTTTTAAGCGCCTTGCCAGACTGGTGAAGTAAGATGAAATGGTCGTGGACGGTGGGACGGTTTTGGGGAACGGAGCTGCGGCTGCACATTTCGCTGCTGCTGTTACTGCCTTATATTTTGTTCATCTCCCGCCCGTCTAACGTCTGGGATGCCGCGTGGGTGCTGGCGCTTCAGGTGGGCGTATTTGCCTGCGTGGCCCTGCATGAGGCCGGGCACACGCTGGCCGCCCGGCTGTATGGCATCGAAGTCAAGAGCATTACCCTGTGGCCGCTGGGCGGCTTTGCCAACCTCAGCCGCCGCCCCGAAAAAATCTTCCCCGATCTGGTGATTGTCTCCGCCGGGCCGCTGACCAACCTGGTACTGGCGCTGGGCTTTGGCGTGCTGGCGCTGCTCGAATACCGCCTGCTCCGAACCTTTCCGGCCCTTTATAATTGGCTTCAGTCGCTGGACGTGTTTCCGTTCCTGGTAGGGATGATAATCACCAACCTCGCTCTGGCGCTTTTTAACCTCATCCCAATCTACCCGTTAGATGGGGGGCAAATCGCCAGAGATTTATTGAAGCTGGTATTTGGCGAAAAACGCGCTGATCAGATTTTGATCTTTTTCAGCCTGCCGCTGGCATTGGGCGTCTGCCTGTTGGGGTTGTTCAGCCGCGATGTCATCCTGATGCTCACCGGGGTCATCCTGCTGTTGGCGAGCTCGTCGCTGAACCTGCGGGCCTCGAACCTGATTACCCTGGGGCTGGCCTATCTGGTGGACCGCGGCGGCTACTACATGCGTACTGAAAATTACGAAGCGGCCATCGAAGCCTACAGCGCCGCGCTGCGCCGCCGCCCGGAACAGGCCGGGCTGTATGTGAGCCGGGGCATTGCTTACCTGACGATCATGACCTATGACCAGGCCCGCGCCGACCTGGAACGCGCTTTGCAGTTAGACCCCCAACACGCGCTGGCGTGGGCACTGCGCGGCGAACTGCACGACCTGCAGGGCGAAGATGAGCAGGCTCTGTTTTGTTATAACCGCGCCATCGCACTGCGCCCTGATTTTGCGATTGCCTATGCCGACCGGGGATCGCTGCACCACAAGCTGGGCGACCTAGCCCAGGCCCAGGCCGACCTCGACCGTGCCGCGGCATTGGGGAGCCATATTGCGGCGGTGCGGATCTTGCGCAGTCTGTTCCGCTATCAGATCGGCGACCACGCCGGTGCGCTGGAAGATGCCGAATACTGCCTGCGCTTCGCTCCCCACTGGATGCTGGTCTTCCCGGCCGTTTTTTTAGAGAATTTTCGCGGCCGCCTCGGCTGGGTGCTGGAATATTACAACCGCGCGGTCAAGCGCAACCCCAACGCGTACCAGGCCTACTTGGGCCGGGCCGACGCGCTGGCCGTAAACGACCGTCTGGATTGGGCGATTGAGGATTACAACCGCGCCATCCAACTGGCTCCGAATCAGGCGGGGTCGTACCTGAACCGTGGGCTGGCTTATTTGCGCCTGGGCCATAAGGAAAAAGCCGCCGCTGACTTTGAGCGGGTGTTGACCATGCCCGCGCTCGCGCACCTGCGAAACCGGGCCGGGGAACTGCGCTCCGCGCTCCAGCAGGTAGGGGGAGGAGTCTCCACCGAGCCTTCATCCTTAACAGGTTCTTAATGCATTTGATCGAGGTGTGAATTTTAGCCCGGTTGTCTGGCGGGCAGCGGCGTGGTAGAATCAAAGTGTGGGGCCAGCGGGTCTCATACCGGGGCCGTTTTCATGTACGGGAAAACGTCCCAACTTGTTTCAGGAGAAAGTCAAGATAAGCGTTCGTCCGTTTGCCTGGCACGATATATTGAAGTTCTACCGCTACCGCCGCCAGGTTTTGTGTACCGATAGCACCCTGGCACTAACGCGCGGAAGCTCCCTGGGGCCCTGGGCCTTTATCACGCGCCTTCACCCAACTGTAGACGTGTACACGGCTGTATGCCCGCCCGGCAAGGGTCAGCCAGCGCTTATCGGACAGATCAAATATGCGGCTGGTCAGCGCTCGGCGCGGATTGTGTATTTAATGCCTGAAAATGCCCTGGATGAACCCCGTTTGGCAGAACTGCTTGAAGATCTGGCCGTGCGGGCGGGGTCGTGCGGCGCGTTTCACCTGCTGGCTGAGGTTGGCGAGGGCCTGGCCGCGCTGGACGGCATCCGCCGGGCGGGGTTCAGCGTATATGCCTGGCAGCGCATCTGGCAGTTTAAAGCCGCGCCCGAAAATCACCACGATGTGACGGGCGCGTGGCGGCCAGCCTCTGGCCTGGATGATATTGCCATCCGCAACCTGTACCAAGCCCTGGTTCCGCCGCTGGTGCAGTCCGCCGAGCCGCTGATGGCCCGCCGCCCGAATGGATGGGTGTACCGGCAGGGCGATGAAATCCTGGCCTACGTTGAGGGGGTTTATGGGCCGCGCGGCATCTTCCTGCAGCCGCTGATCCACCCGGCGGTGGAAAACGTCAGCCAGGTGGTGTCGGCTCTGCTGATGCGCCAGCCCAGGGTGTTCAACCGTCCGGTGTACATCGCCATTCGTTCTTATCAGGCGTGGCTCGAAACGGTGGTGCGCGACTTGGAATGTCAGGTGGGGCCGCGCCAGGCCCTGATGGTCAAGCATCTGGTAGCCCAGCAGCGCCTGCCAGCCCTGGCGGGGCGCCATTCCGTCCTGGAAAAATATACCACCGAGCCGACCGTCCCGCTGGTACAAAATTCAACGACTCATTCCGATGAAAGCGCCGTACTGTGACCTCTGGCGCTAAGAGCGGGGGCAAACCTCTATGGAAATAGAAATGCAAGTCATCGAACGTTAGGCTGGAAAAACCCAGATTTCAAGGTACAATTAGTGTTCATGTTTTGTAGCAAGAGGTTTATTGCAAGATCGTATGACACAAAAACGCATTACAGATGATTTACAGGCTCTGATTGCCGTCCTGCCGGAACGAATCGCCGAAGCTGTTCACCGGATCAACAACAGCGATAATCTCATCGAGATTGTCATGGATCTGGGGCGCACGCCAATGGCCCGGTTTACCGACGGCGAGCAGGAACTCTCACAAGATGAAGTGACCCGCGCAGACATTGACTACGTGGTTACGCGGATTGGCGATTTTGACGCCGACAACCGTGCCGGGCTGGAACGCACCCTGCACCGCATTTCGGGGATTCGCAACCGGCGGGGGACGATTGTCGGCCTGACATGCCGCGTGGGACGCGCGGTATATGGAACCATTGACATTATTGAAGATTTGATCGAATCGGGCAAGAGCATTCTCATTCTGGGCCGTCCTGGCATTGGCAAGACCACCATTCTCCGCGAAGCGGCGCGCACGCTTTCCGAAAAGCACCGCGTCATTATCGTGGACACCTCAAATGAAATCGGCGGCGACGGCGACGTGCCGCACCCTGCGGTTGGACGGGCCAGACGGATGCAGGTGGCGACCCCTTCGCTTCAACACGAAGTAATGATCGAAGCGGTGGAAAACCACAACCCACAGGTCATCATCATTGATGAAATTGGCCGCGAGTTAGAAGCCATGGCGGCACGCACGATTGCGGAGCGCGGCGTACAATTGATCGGTACGGCTCACGGGCGCACTTTGGAGAATTTACTGCTTAACCCCACCCTATCGGACCTGGTTGGCGGCATCGAAGCAGTTACGCTTTCAGATGAAGAAGCCCGGCGGCGCGGAACGCAGAAAACCGTGCTGGAACGGCGCGCTCCGCCCACTTTTGACGTGCTGATCGAAATGCAAGAACGCGACCGGCTGGCGATTCAGCCAGACGTGGCCGCCGCCGTTGATGCCCTGGTGCGCGGCAACCCTCTGCCCCCTGAGATCCGCTACCGCGATCCCCAGGGCAACATCCAGATTGAAAAGCCGCCCGTCCCCATTGCCGCGCGCCAGGCCGGGCCGCAGAGCGGCTACCGCCGCATGGGGTTGGTCACCACCAGCGCGCCCTCTGGCGCGCGCGAGCCGATGGCGGCCCGTTCGGCGCCTTCTACCATCCTTACCAATGATAATGGCGAAGCCCTGGAACCAGCTGAGATCAACCGCGCCCAGCGGATCCAATCTATGCAGCCTGTGCGCATTTATCCGTATGGGGTGGCGCGCAACCGCCTGATGCAAAGCGCCAAGCGCATGGGTGTGCCGGCCATTGTCGTCAAAGACCTGACGGAAGCCGACGCTCTGGTCACGCTGCGGGCCTATTACCGGGGCCGCCAGCAGACCATCCTCGAAGCCGAACAGCGCGGCCTGCCTATTTATGTGCTGCGCGCCAACACCAATAACCAGATCGAGCAGCTCCTGGCCGATATTTTCAACCTGTCGTTCAGTTCTGCCAGCCCCGATAACTGGGAGGATTATACCTCGCAGACCCAGGCGGCCATCCAGGCGGTGCTGAACGGCGAGCGGTTTGTTGATCTGGAGCCGGCCTCGGCTCCAATCCGCCGCCTGCAACATGAGATGGCCCGCCAGGCTCATCTGGTATCGCATTCCTACGGCAAAGAGCCCAACCGGCGCGTGCGTATCTACAGGGAATAGGCGGATGTTGATTACGTTTGAAGGGCCAGAGGGCAGCGGCAAAAGCTCTCAGATCCGCCCGCTGGCCGATTTTCTGACCGCCCAGGGTTACACGGTGCTGACTACCCGCGAGCCAGGTGGCACTGAGATCGGCAATCAGGTGCGCGAAGTGCTGACCCGCATGGAAAACACTGCCATGCACCCGCGCACCGAGATTTTGCTCTTTCTGGCCGCCCGCGCGCAGTTGGTCGAGCAGTGTATCCGCCCGGAACTTGCCAGGGGGACGCTGGTGCTGTGCGATCGCTACGCCGACTCTACCCTGGCCTACCAGGGGTATGGTCATGGAACCGATCTGAACCTGTTACGTGAGCTGCTCAACTTTGCCACCGGCAACCTGTGGCCCGATCTGACCATCTTGCTGGATATCGCCCCGGAAGTCGGTCTGAGCCGCAAGCGCAGAGGCAGCGAATGGAACCGTTTAGATGCTTACGCGCTGGCTTTTCACCAGCGCGTTCGGCAGGGATACCTGGAATTGGCGCGCCAGGATCCAGAACGCTGGGTTACGATTGATGCAAGCCAGCCTTTTGAGACCGTGCAGTCGCAAATCCGCCGGGTTGTTCTGGAGCGAATTGCCCGCCGGGCGAGCTGATGGCATGGCAAGAAATTGTGTTTATTTATGCATGGTCGTAAGACGATACAACCTGGAATAGCGAGAAAGAGACCAATGCGCAAACTCTGGTTCCTTCTGTACGCAGCGGCGGTCGCGCTGTTGGTGGGCTGTTCGGCGGCGGGCCTGGCCCCGGCGGCTACGGCCACTCCGGCCGCCACGGCGACCTCTACCCGCCCGGCAATGCCCACCAAAGACCCGGCCCTGGCGGCGATGACCTGTAAAGTGGTCAGCACCGTTCCTACGCCAGACCCGGCAGAGACTTCCAAGTTCCCCCCACCCGGCGCGGACGATTGGACGCTGGGCAAAGACAGCGCGGTGTTAACGATCACGGAATATTCTGATTATCAATGACCGTACTGCGCTCAAATTGCGCCCGTGCTGGCGCAACTCTATGAAAAACACCCCGACGATGTTCGCCTGGTCTACCGGCACTTCCCGCTTCCGGGTCACAGTTTGTCAATCTCTACGGCGGCGGCGGCTGAAGCCGCCGGACGGCAGGGCAAGTTTTGGGAGATGAGCGAGCATATTTTTGCCACCCAGGAAGAGTGGGCCGGGCTGCCGGAAGACCAGTTTGCCACCTGGGCCGCCGAACAGGCCAAAACCCTGGGCCTCGATGTGGAGAAATTCCAGGCCGATATGCAAAGCCAGGCAGTCCGCGATAAAGTCAAAGCCGCTCAGGATTACGGCATTAAAACCGAAATCCCCGGTACGCCGTTCCTTCTTTTAAACGGCCTGCGCTACGACGGCCCACGCGATGTTGCCAGCCTGGAATCGATTTTGGCGCTGTTTAAGCTGCAAGACCGGCAGTTCACCTACTGCCCGCCCGCGCAGATCAACCCGGCCAAACAGTATATTGCCGTCATCCAGACCGAAAAGGGGACGATCAAGCTTCAGCTCTTCCCCGATAAAGCGCCCAAAGCGGTGAACAGCTTCGTGTTTCTGGCCCGCAACGGCTGGTATGACAACATCACCTTCTACCAGGTTACCGATCAACTGGCGCTGTCAGGCGACCCTTCAGGGAGCGGCATGGGCGGCCCCGGCTACAGCTTTGACGAAGAGATTACCGACCTGACATTTGACCAGGCCGGTGTGGTGGGCCTGGTGAACTTTGGGCCGGGGTCCAGCGGCAGTCAGTTCTTTATCACCAGAGCGCCGTTTCCAGATCTGAACGGCAGGTATACCGCCTTTGGCGAAGTGATCGAAGGCATGGAAGTCCTCAAAAAGCTGACGCTGCGCAACCCGCAGCAGCCCAACGGGCCTGGCGACAAAGTGATCTCCATCACCATCGAGGAAAAGTAAGCATGGCGACCTCCGCGCGGAATGATCCCTCGGCCATCCTGCAGGCCCTGGTCAGCGCCCTGGGACTGCTGTTATCGGTGGCGGCGGCGGGGGTTCTGGGACTGGCGGGGTTGGCCGGCATTTTTGGCGAAAGCCTGCCGCTGGCAGAGAGCATCGGGGTCTTTAACCTGGCGTGGATCGCGCTGTTGACTGCTGTTTTGGCTGCGCCCTCTTTGGCTTACAGCGTTTTGCGCCTGATGAACCGGCCTGCCGCGTGGCCGGTTGGCCTGCTGGGATACCGGCTGGCCTGGGCGCTGCTGCTGCTGTGGCCGCTGGCGCTGGCCCTGGGCAGCGCGGCCTCTCAGCAAGAGAACCTGGCCTGGCTGATCCTGCCGCCGATTAACCTGCTGGTCATTGGCATCCCCATCTGGTGGGTGATCGAAATAGCCCGCCGCCGTCTGCCCTCTGATGGGCCTAAGCAGGGGTGGGGCGCGCTGAATTTTTCCATTTTTATTTCCACGCCGGTCATTATGGCGGTGGAAGTAATGGGGTTTGCCTTTGTCATGGTGCTGGTAGTCCTGGCAATCAGCAGTGACCCGGCCTGGGCGGCAGAAATTCAGCGGTTTGCCGTGCGGCTTGAAGCCCTGCAAAACAACCCCGAAAACCTGCTGGTGTTAGTGCGCCCGCTGTTGCAAAACCCGCTGGTTATTTACGTGATTCTGGCGGTGCTTTCGGGTATGGCCCCGCTGATCGAAGAACTGCTGAAACCGCTGGCATTGTGGGCGATGGTCGGGCGCGATCTTTCTCCGGCGCAGGGCTTTGCGATGGGCGCAGTCTGCGGCGGGGCCTTTGCCCTGATCGAAAGCCTGCTCAACCTATCTGGCGCGCCTGTCGAGGGTTGGGCCTCGCTGGCGGTTGCGCGCTCTGGCACGGCTGTTTTGCACATTGCTACCTCGGCCCTGGTCGGCTGGAGTCTGGCCGCGGCCTGGAAGCACGGCGCTTACCTGCGCCTGGGAATCGCTTACCTGACCGCAGTGGCCCTGCACGGGCTGTGGAACGGGTTAAGCGTGCTGACCCTCTATAACGGCATGGTGGAGCCCGGTCCATCTACGCCGCAGTGGATTACGTCTCTGGCCCCGGTCGCCCCGCTTGGGCTGGGCATTCTGGCGCTCCTGCTCCTCCTGCTGCTGTGGGGTGGGAATCGTATCTTGAGGCGTGAAACGGCAGATTAACTTTCCTTTGGAGACCTTACCGCATGGAAACGATCCAACAAATTGTCGAATGGGTGATTAACTTCGTCCTGCACATGGACAAAGAACTGCCGGTTATCATTGATGCCATCGGCGTCTGGACGTACCTGGCGCTGTTCGTAGTCATTTTCGTCGAAACCGGCGTGGTCATCATGCCGTTTCTGCCGGGCGATTCGCTTTTGTTTGCCGCCGGGGCCATTGCCGCGGCCAGTTCCACGCTTAACCCCTGGCTGCTGTTCCTCCTGCTGGCATCTGCGGCCGTCTTGGGCGACACGGCCAATTACTGGATTGGTCACACGGTCGGCCCGAAGGTGTTCACCACGAAATCACGCTGGCTGAAAAAAGAACACCTGGACCGCACACAGGCTTTTTACGAAAAACACGGCGGCAAGACCATCTTCCTGGCGCGGTTTGTCCCCATCGTGCGCACCTTTGCCCCCTTCGTGGCCGGCATTGGGAAGATGCGTTACACTTACTTTATTAGCTATAATATTTTCGGCGGAATCGTGTGGACAGGGTTGTTTATTTGGGCCGGGTATTTCTTTGGCAATCTGCCCTTTGTCGAAGAGAACTTCTCGCTTGTCATCCTGGCAATTATCCTGATCTCCCTGGCTCCCGCGATTTTTGAAATCTGGAAAGAGCGGAGAGCGAAGCGTCTGCCGGTGGCTTCGAACGATTAATCGGTTTGGGGTGGTTTTTAAAATAAGGGCGGCGTCATGAACCGACAACAACTTCACGCCATTCTCGACCCATTGCTGCGCACGGTGGCGCGCGTGGAGTACCTGGGTACGGAACACCTTCCTAAAGAAGGCCCGGTACTGGTCACGACCAATCATATGAGCCGTATGGATACGCTCTACCTGTTTACCAACCCGGCCCGCCCGGATATTACCGCTCTGGTCGCCGATAAATACCTGAAGTACCCGATCTTCAACTATATTTTAAAGGCCGGGGGGGTCATCTGGCTGGACCGCGACAAAGCCGATTTCACTGCTTTTCGTAAAGCGGTGGAAGTACTGCGCTCTGGCGTGGCCCTGGGGATTGCCCCCGAAGGCACGCGCAGCCGCAACGGGCAGTTGCAGGAAGGCAAGCCCGGCGCGGCCCTGCTGGCGGCGAAGACCAATACTACCATTGTGCCGGTGGGCATTGCCGGGACGGATGAGTTCTTTAAAAAGTTAAGAACCCTGCGCCGCCCGTGCGTGACGTTAAAATTCGGCCCGGCCTTTACCCTGCCGCCGCTCAGCCGCGACGCGCGCGATGAGCAGCTCAAGCAGTATACCGATGAGATCATGTGCCGCATTGCCGTACTGCTGCCGCCCCGCTATTGGGGCTTTTATAAAGATCATCCCCGCCTGCGCGAACTACTGGCCGAACAGGGCGGCGCTGGCAGTTAAGCCAAACGCCGAAAGCATTATCTCCCGATGAATGGCAAATAAATCGGCCCGCCCTGCCCGCCCGGCGGAACGACACGTTCTTCGATGGTGACGCTCAAGTCATACTCCTGGGTACGGTCAACCTCTGGGGCCGGGACGATCTCCAGGTAATACGAAGTCACCGCGGAAGAGGCGGCGGCCTGGTTTGTCCAGTCTAACAGCGCCTGGGCGTTCTGCTGGAGCCTGAGCGCCGGATTCAGCGCCAGAGGCGCCGGGCGGAAGCGCAGTTGCGTCAGCGCCGCCGCGCCTTCGGAACGCGCCATGATCTTGCCGGTGCTGTCCACGATGCGGGCATACGCATTCACCGGAAGCTGGATGTTGACCAGGCTTTCCAAGTTCCTGGGCAAGAAACCCACGCCGCACTGCGGGCAAATCGGAACCGGAAGACGCAGCATATCAGCCCGGAAGCGCACGCGCAGGAACCGGTCGAAGAGTGATTTAAGCCGTTCCTGCTCGGCTTCATCACAATCGTACCCGATCCCGTTCTTATCGGTGTCCATCTGATTGGCGTTGGGGACTTCGCGGCAGTTATCCAGGGGAGAACCATCGGGGTTGTAATCGGGGACGCCGTCGTTATCATCGTCCTCATCACAGCCACTGCCGCGCCCATCGCGGTCGGGGTCGCTGTTATCAGAAGTCTGAATGCCGGGGCATAAATCACAGGCATCGCCCACGCTGTCGTTATCGCTGTCCTCTTGGCCGGGGTTCACCACCAGCGAACAGTTGTCGATGGGTGTAAACAGGTTAAGGCGCCCACCGCCTGGTTGACATCCGCCCATCGGAATGCCATTCACCCCACCGGCACGCGGCCCGCCGATGTTACACAGCCGGTCGTTGTCGGCGTCTGCGTCACAAACATCCCCCACCTGGTCCAGGTCCACGTCCGATTGGTTGTAGTTCTCAATCGAGGGGCAGTTGTCGAGGGAATTGGGGATGTAATCGTCATCCATATCATCGTCGCAAGCGTCACCGACCTTGTCGTTATCGCGGTCGCGCTGTGAGGGGTTGTACATCAGGGGGCAGTTGTCACGATCGTTGAAGACTCCATCGTTATCGTTGTCGCTGTCGCAGGCGTCGCCGAGGCCGTCGCCGTCAACGTCACGCTGGGACCAGTTTCTCACCAGGGGGCAGTTATCCCAGCGGGCGCCGTTGGGATAGGCGTTAAAAATGCCATCGCCGTCATCATCCTGAGCGCCGTCTTCCAGGCCGTTGCAGTCGCTGTCGCCTGAGCTGAGTTCCACTGCCGTATAAGCATTGATCACCTGACAAATATCGCCGGTGTTGAAGAACCCCGCGCCGCGCAGGCTCTTGGCCTCAGCAATGGCCGCGTTGGCGGCATCGGTCAGGTTCGCGCCGCTACCCAGCCGGTTGGCAATGATGTTATAAAACAGGCGGGCGGCTTTATTGGCGCCCAGGCCGCTGACGATGCGGCCGTTGTGCGTCCCACCCCAGATGATAAGATAAGCGGCTTTGTTGTTAATGCCGGTATTGGCATGTATGCCGCCCTTATCGCAGGTGATGTTAAGGTAGCGGCTCATCCGGTCGGGGTGGTTAAAAGACATGCCGTTGCACCCGATGGAATAAGCCGGTGGGTTGCTCATGTCGCGGATAATGCCCAGGGGCGAGCCTTCGCCAATCGTCCAGTTACCGTCAATCAGGGCGGCAAAAATATCGGAATAACTTTCATTTAACGCCCCGGTCTGGCCGGAAGAGCCCAGCCAGCCAATCTCGCTTTCCGTCACGGCGTGGGTGAACTCGTGGGCCATAATATCCAGCCGGCCCATACCGTTGCCGACAAAGAACAGGTCGCACAGGCCGTAAGAGGCGTTAAGGGGATTGTAATAGACGTGAATGTTCACCTCCATTTGTTCCCCATCGCCATCATAAGAATCGCGGCCCAGGTTATTGCGCCACCAGTTGTAGATTACCTGCATAGAGTTAGCGGTCATGGCGGCGTCGGCATCGGCGTTCCAAGGGATGTCGTCATCGTCGAACCAGCCGCACAGGTCTTCGGGGTCTTCGTTATTGCCGTCTTCCAGGTCGAGGTCGAAGCCCTCGTCGCGTTCCACCTCGGTATACAACACGCGGCCGGTGTGCGCATCAATCCATACTGCCTGATGACCGGCGGGCCCGCGCAGGTTGACCTGCCAGGCCAGGCGCGGGAAGGCGGGGGCGAGAGTCTCAGGAAGGAAAGCCAGGCGGGGCGGTCTCAGGTCTGAACTGGCCTGCGGGCCAGCGGCAGGCAGTGCGGACGGGCCGCCGCCGATCAGGTTGGGGTCCAGGTAGCGCAGTTGGGTATCACCTACCCGCTCAGCCTGTGGGTCGGCGGCGGTGCGGGCCAACTGTTCAGCAAAATCAACTGCCAGCAGGGGAATAGGCGGAAGCCCCATTTCGGTGGCATAACGCCCGCTGAGGCCCACAAGATGCCCGGCGGAAAAATGTACGGCGATCTCACTCGCCAGTACGGGCAGGCCGTTGTACAACTGCCGGAAAAAGATATGCTGGTTATCATCAGAGCGGCGGGCCAACTGCCAGGTATAGGCAGGGTCGGTCAGGCCAAGCAGGTCACGGTAGGCTTCGAGGAACCAGGCGGCGGCTGCGGCGGGGTCAGATGCCGTGTCAGTAGGGGGCAGCAGGTCGAACTCAGCGAAAACCACTTTACCGCCTTCGGTATCCACGCGGGGGGCCAACGCCGAGGCCGCCGTCAGGCGCTGTAGACCGGCTTCCTGAGCGGCACTGCGCGCCAGAGAGTCGGCGGGGTTGGGCCGAGGGGCAGGCGAGCAATCTACGTGCAGGCGTGGACCAGTTTGCCCCTCGCGGCTGGTTAAGGTCAGGTCTACGCCCTGAGCGGCGGGGAGCAGCGCCAGGCTGGTCTCGGCAATCTGGCCGGTGGCCCAATGCGTTACCAGGGCGGTAACATCCAGGCGAATGGCTCCATCCTCACCCACCACGCCTCCGCGCGCAAAGGCGACGGGCAGGTCTGGGGCGGTGTTCCACGTCACCTGAGCTTCTTCCCAGGCTCCCGCCACGCTGCGTACTTCCAGCAGGTCGCCGGGTGGGGGCGCGGCGGCCTGGGCCAGCGGCAGTTCCAGCACGGCGCTGCGAATGTAAGCCTCGCCGGGGAAGGCGGCGGAGAGATCAAAGCGCACCAGGGCGCGTTTTTCGCCATCCACCGGGCGCATCACCTGAAGATCACTCTGCCCGCCCCAATTGGTCGTGGGGGCCAGGCTGTCGAGGGTGGCATCGGCGATTGCCGTAAACACCCCGCCGCAGATTTCTGGCTGAGGGGCCGTTTCCACCGCGCCAACATCGCAGGCCGCGTCAGATGGGCGGGCCACGCCGCGCTGGTCTACGGCCGGGCAGGTGGAGCCGCCCGTATCAATGGCCGGGCTGCCCGGAGCGGGCAGATGGGTGAGGGTCGCCCCGCCGTTATCGGCCAGCGCTCCCAGCCTCGGATCAACCATTTCCTGGTCGCCGGTGCTGTCCAATCCACAGGTCTCATCATCCGAAAGGTTATAGCCGGCTGAGTAGCCGCTGAGGGGGTGACCGCAGTTGCCCCCCTGACTGCCCGTCAGGAGAATGCCGCGCAGAGAGAGCGATTGCAGGCCATCGGCCCAATCCATGGCGCCCCCCGCCAGCGCCCGGTTGCCCGAAAAGGTCAGGTACAGGAGCGCCGTCGTCCCGCCGTCAACGAATAACCCGCCGGCCGTGCCTTCTGAAGCAATGTTGCCGCTCAGCGTGGAATTTTCAAGGTTGAGCGAATTTCCTACCATGTAAATGCCGCCCACATAGTAGGCCTGGTTGGCGCTGAATAGACTGGCCGTCACGCTGACATTCGCCGCGGCATCATACGTATACAGCCCGCCGCCATAATAAGCCAGGTTGCCGTCCAGGGTGGAACGTTCCAGGGTCAGGTTTCCGGCGTTGTAAATACCGCCCCCAAAGCCGCCGTTGGGCAGAGAGCGGTTGGTACTGTTGGCAGTCAACCGGCTGTCACGCACTATCAGGCTGGCAGCGGCCCCGGCTGAGATGGCTCCACCGCCCACTTCCGCGAAGTTGTTTTGCAGGTCGGTGTTCTCCACCAGGACGGTTCCGCTGACTTCCAGCCCGCCGCCCAGGCCAGCGCGGGCCACATTCGACTGCACCAGACTGTCGCGCACAGTAAGCATACCGGCACTGGCGATTCCGCCGCCGGAATCGGCATAATTGCCCGCAATCACGCTGTTTTCGACCGTCACAGAGCCACCGGCGGCGTTATAAATGCCCCCACCGGTGAATTGGGAGCCAGAAACATTATCGCGCACCTGGCTGTGGGTGAGGGTCAGCGTCCCTTCGTTATAGATGCCGCCCCCGTAGCCATGGGGGGCCTGGCTGGCGCGGATGGAAGCATTTTCCAGCGTCAGTGTGCCATAATTGGCAATGGCCCCGCCGCTGCCGGGGTCAATCCCACCGTTCACCAGTTCGATATTGCGTAGGGTCAGGCTGG
>DAOUAC010000118.1:0-6083 GCA_034434155.1 Anaerolineaceae bacterium | reverse complement strand
GCACATCCATTTGCAATTACCTCCGCAAATTTCCCTCTTTTAAGGCAGCCGCGCGAACCACGCCAGCGAGAGCGCCCCTCCCAGCAGCAGCAGTAGAACGCCTGCGCCGGAGAAGAGCGAGGTCACTTCCATCTTTTCCGGTTTTAGAACCAGCGCCGGATTGAGGTTGGCATACACGGCCTGCAAGTCGGCGGCGGTTTCAGCATGGGCATACGTCCCGCCGGTGATGGCGGCGATCTCTTGCAGGAGCGGCTCGTTGAGTTGGGTATGGACGGTGAAACCCTCAATTTCGAGGGTCGTTCCAGCGGCGCTGCCAATGCCCACCGTGTAGACGCGCACGCCGCGCTCGGCGGCCAGTTGGGCGACGGCCAGCGGGTCGGGGGCTTCGTTATTCTCGCCGTCCGTCACCAGGATAATGACCGCCGGGATATACGTTCCTCGCGGGACGGGGGTAAACGTTGGGGTGGCTTCAGGAGTGCGCTCGCTGTATTGGAGCGGCTCTTGGGGTGGGTTGCGCTCCAGTTCAATGATGTTCAGAGCGGCCAGAATGCCGTTACCCAGCGAAGTTCCGCGCTGTGGCGAGAGCCGGCTGATGGCTGTCAGCACGGTGGCCTGCTCATGGGTGGGGTTTTGCACCGATAGGCCGCTGTCGCTAAAAGCCAGCACGCCGATTTTGACGCTTTCGGGCTGGCGCTGTACAAAGTCCTGCACAGCGAGCTTGGCGGCTTCCATGCGGTTGGGCAGCATGTCTTCCGCCGCCATGCTGCCCGACACGTCAAACGCGAGGATGACGATGCCCTCACGGCTGGGCAGGTGAACGGTGGTCTGCGGGCGGGCCAGGGCCACCAGCAAGACGGTCAGCCCGGCCAGGAACAAAATCATGGGCAGATGGCGGCGCCAGCCCAGAGCGCGGGCCGCGGCCCCGACCTGAGCGCCAGCCAGGCCAAAACCGGCCACCGCGCGCTCGCGCCGGCGCTGTAAGCGCAGGTAGAGCGCCGCCAGAACCGGCGCCAGCGCCACAAAAATGAGCATGGTCGGCCAGAGAAATTCCATCACTTCTTCCGCCTTTGCTGTCGAATCGTGGCAAAGCGCACGATCGCGCGGACCAGGTCTTCTCCGGTGGACATTGCCAGATCATCCACCCCGGCGTGTTTAAAGGCCTCGCTCAGGGCTGCCGTGCGCTGCCGGGCGGCCTCGGCAAAACGCGCCCGGAATTTTATATCGTGCGTGTCCACGTATAACTGCTCGCCGGTTTCAGCATCCTCCAGAATCATCGGCCCCACGTCTGGCAGTTCCACCTCGCGCGGGTCCCATAGGCGGATGGCAAGCACTTCGTTGCGCTGGTTGAGCAGGCTGAGAGGGCGCTCCCAACCAGGGGCGCTGATAAAGTCGGAGATCACAAATACTAACGAGCGCCGTTTAATGGCGTACAGGCCGCCCTCGATCAACATTTCCAGGCGCGTGAAGGGCGCGCGAGGCAGGTACGGCTGTCTGAGCAAATCGTGGATGATGCGCAGTACCTGCATCCGCCCGCCGCGCGGTGGGATGACGCGCTCAATGCCCCGCGCGGAGCGCCCGTGCCCGTTGCCCTGGCTCTCCATCTGCCCGCTGTACAACAGTGCCCCCACACGGTTGCCGTGCCGGGTGAGCAGGCGCGCCAGCGTAGCGACCAGGTCAATTAACACGCCGCGTTTCTGGCTGTTGACCACGCCAAAATCCATTGACGGGCTGAGGTCCAACAGGAACCAGGCGGTGATCTCGCGGTCTTCTACGTACTGGCGGATGTAGGGCGTATCCATGCGCGCGGTGACATTCCAGTCAATATAGCGGATGTCATCGCCCGGCTGGTATTCGCGCAGGTCGGCAAAATCAACGCCGTAACCGTAAAACAGGCTGCGGTAGTCGCCCTGCAACAGCCCATCCAGCCGGCGGATGACCTGCCAGTCGAGGCGCTGCAAAATGCGCTCTGGGGCCGCCGGGCGGGGCGCGGCCTCTGGCGCCGGGCCGGCGGACGGCGGTTCTTTAGACGGAAGCACGGGCTTTCGTGGGTTCATGGAGCGGCACCACCGGAATTGGGATACGGTCGAGGATTTTCTTCAACACTTCGTCGCTGCTGATATTATCTGACAGGGCTTCGTAGGTCAGCACCAGGCGGTGGCGCATCACATCCAGAGCCATGTCCAGCACGTCCTGGGGCAGTGCGTAGGTGCGCCCGCGCACAAAGGCCAGGGCGCGCGCCGTGAGGATGAGGTTGATGGAAGCGCGCGGGCTGGCCCCAAACAGGATGTAGTGATCCATATCTTTCAACCCAATATCTTTGGGGCTGCGCGTGGCCGTTACCAGACGCACGGCGTATTCCATCAGGGCAGGGTCTACGTAAACCCGGTCAACCTGCTTTTGGAGTTCTACCAATTGATCGGTGGTTAAAATCTTCTGCACGGCATCCAGCGTGCCGGTCATGCGCTCGACGATCACAAACTCTTCGGTGGGCGTAGGGTAACCCACCAGGACTTTGAGCATAAAGCGGTCTACCTGGGCTTCCGGCAGGGCATACGTGCCTTCCGTTTCGATGGGGTTCTGCGTTGCCAGCACCAGGAAGGGGTTGGGCACTCGATACGTCTCGCGCCCAATCGTCACCTGGCGTTCCTGCATCACTTCGAGCAGGGCGCTCTGCACTTTGGCCGGCGCGCGGTTGATCTCATCGGCCAGCAGAAGGTTTGTAAAGACCGGTCCCAGGGAGGTATTAAATTCGCCGGTTTTCTGGTTGTAGATGCGCGTGCCGATCAGGTCGGCGGGGACCAGGTCTGGGGTGAACTGGATGCGTTTAAACTCGCCGCCAATGGCTTCGGCCAGGGTTTTAATCGCCATGGTTTTCGCCAGCCCCGGCACGCCTTCTACCAGGATATGCCCGCGTGCTAACAGCGCCACGACCAGCCGCTCCAACAGGTGATCCTGTCCCACAATCACCTTTTTGACCTCGTACAGCACCCGCTCGACCGTTTTGCGGTTGTCGGGGTTGAATGGGTGAATTTGGTTCATACTTCAGTGACTCCTTTTTTAATACGGCGGCAGCCCGGCGGCGCCCCCGGCCACGTCAATCGGCACGGCAAAACCAATACCAATGAACACTTCGTCTTCCGTAGGGTTGAGGATGCCCACCACAATCCCAACCACCTGGCCGTAGCGGTTGAGAAGCGGCCCGCCAGAGTTGCCGGGGTTAACAGCGGCGTCAATCTGGATCAGCCCATCGAGAGGTTGGGCACTGTTGGGGGCTTCAAATGAGCGTTCAAAGCCAGAGATCACCCCGGCACTGAACGACCCGTACAGGCCAAAGGGGTTGCCGGCCACGTAAGCCTCATCACCGACTCGCAGGGCGTTGGGGTTGCCCAGCACTGCGGGGACGAGCACCCCCGGCAGTTGGTCAGGCAACAGTACGGCGATATCCTTTTCGGGCTGTTCGGCGGCGATGATGGCCCGCGTGTGGGTTCCATCCGCAAAAATCACCTGAATTTCACTGGCGCCTTCTACCACATGCAGGCTGGTGAGGATTTCGCCCGCGTCTGAGATCACCACGCCCGTTCCAAGCGCGCCATCATTTTCATCCCTGGGGTGGCCTTCGAGCGCAACTCCCCGGCTCTGGATCAGCACGAGCGAAGGCTGGATGGCGCGATAGGCCAGAGTAGAATACGCCGGCGCAGGCGTGGCCGAGGCCATCACCTCGCCGGCGGCATTGCGCACATCGCGCAGGGTAAGCGGGGGCGTTTGGGGCGTGAGGGCATTATAGATCACCAGGGCGGCCAGCGCGGCGAACATGCCAGAGACGAAGGGAACCGCCCGGCGCAGCAGCGCCAGCAAGCGGCGGAGACGGTCGCGCCACTGCTCTAATCGGGAGAGCGTTGGTTCTTCCATTCCTCGGTCCAAAACTCAGCTCCTGGAAGATAACGGCTCAAGCCAGACATACGGCTTTGACTGTCTGACTGAGCAGATTCGATGACGGTTGTTAAAGTCGGGGGCCGGTGCAGGGCGGGCTACGCCTCTGGTTACCAGTCCCCCATGTGCGGATTTTAAAAAATCAAGTTATATCACCAACATTATCGCAATTATATAATGCAATGATGACAGGAAAATGAAGGGGGGCGCAGACCGGCCCCATCAGCAGCGGGGATTACCCGTCACCGATCTTTCGTTTATAGATCGTATTTATACATTATAATCCGTCCCCAGGCGCTTTGCTACCCGCCGGTAAAGGTTAAGGCGGGGCTTTCGCAAAGTCACCCCCACACCTCTCATTCAGTTGGCGGCCTTCTCTCGGCCCTGAACCTGACCGATAACTGCCCCAAAGTGGGGTATTGCTTTCTAGCCGATCGTGTAAAATAACATCAGCCTTCCCCTGCACTCCGAAATTTAATCCTGGAGCACCTGCTGTGGCGCAAGAAACTTCTCTAAAACCACTCTGACGCGGCGATGAAAACTCTGGTATTCGAGCCTTAAAATCAGGAGAATACAACGCGATGCACAAACACACCCCGGATCTCGGCCATGGCACGTGAATCCCCTGCCACTTACCGCATTACTGACCTGACCGAAGCAGAGCGCCCGCGCGAGCGCCTGGCCAAGCACGGCCCGCAGGTTCTCAGCAATGCCGAACTACTGGCGATCTTGCTGCGCGTGGGCATTCAAGGAGAGAACTCCGTGCAGATGGGCCAGCGCCTGCTGCAAGACCTGGGCGGGCTGCCCGGCCTGCACCGCGCTACCCTGGTGGAACTGGCCGGCCAGTTTGGAATGGGCCTGGCGAAAGCCGCGCAGATCAAGGCGGCCATTGAATTGGGCATGCGCATCCACTCACTCAACCCAGAAGAGCGCCCGCTCATACGCGGCCCAGAAGACGCCGCTGCCCTGGTACAGGATGAGATGGCCGCCCTGCCGCAGGAACACCTGCGCGTGATTAACCTCGATACGCGCAACCGCGTCATCAATATCGAAAAGCTCTACGTCGGCTCGCTCAACCAATCTACGGTGCGAATCGCCGAAATCTTCCGCCCTGCCATCCAACGCAACGCCGCCAGTATTATCATCGTTCATAACCACCCCTCCGGCGACCCTTCGCCCAGTCCCGAAGATATGGCCCTGACGCGCGGCATTATCCAGGCTGGCAAGCTGTTGGAGATTAACGTACTCGACCACCTGGTGATCGGCCTGGGAAGTTACGTTTCGCTCAAGGAGCGTGGGGTGACGTTTGGATGAAGAAGACCGCTCTCCCCACAGCATTGGGTAATGCTGTGGGGAGCAATTATTTTATCTCCGCACAGTGGGGACAAACACTTTAAATTCCTCAATGTCGGCGACCAGCGCAAATGTTGAGAAGTGCTGCACCGATGCGGCAACCTGATTGCTGATCGGGTCAACTCTGCCGGGCAGCAGTACCCACTGTTCCTGCCTGTCATCATAGGCGGCCAGGGCAAGGCGGCTCTCACTGCCGCCCACCTGCGCCACCTCATCTTCCTGGTAGACGGCGGTAATCGTCACCGGCTGGTTGAAAGCCTCTACCGGCTCGCCGGCGGCGTTGACGGCATTGAGCATAAACCTCCCCAGGCCGGCCAGGTTGGCGGGCAGCAGCAGATTGGGATCTATCTGATCTGAGAAGTAGATATCCACCCCTTCGGGCACGGCCTCTTCTGGCAAGTCTAACCGGTAGCGGCCGTCGCTGGTCTGTAAGCGGCCGCCCAAGCGGCCAACGCTGCCCAGGTTGAGCGGGGCGCAGTCATCCCATTGGGCCAGGGCATCGCGCACCGGGCCGCGCAGCAGTTCAGTAGCGGCCTGGAGCGAGGCGGTGTTGATCGCATTTTCCTGGGCCGGGGGCGCATTGATAAATACCCCATACACGTAACTGCGCGTCACGCGGAACGGGCCGGAGCATTCTGGCAGGCGCAGAACGCCGACGCGGGTAAAGGCTGATTCGGATGGAATTTCTCCATTAGCGCTTACCGTCCAACTGCCATCTTTATGCGAGACTTCCAGCAGGCTCTTAAACAGGTTTTTATCGGCCTCCGTCATGCCGGCAGGAGCTTCCTGATCCACCAGGG